>DATIZX010000081.1:0-57604 GCA_035516795.1 Verrucomicrobiia bacterium | reverse complement strand
GGTTCACGTGACGGGAAGCAGTTCGCCCGAAAGGGAATTGAGACGTCGATGCACTTCAAAATCGATGAAGCCGTATTCGGCGTGACGGGAAGCAGTTCGCCCGAAAGGGAATTGAGACGAGGATGGCAGGAGGCGGGTCGCGTCGGCGAATCTGGTGACGGGAAGCAGTTCGCCCGAAAGGGAATTGAGACCCGGTAAGCCAATCGGGGATCTGGCCTTTGGTGACCGTGACGGGAAGCAGTTCGCCCGAAAGGGAATTGAGACGTAGACAGTTTCGGCGATGTAAATGTTCTGGTAGAGCGTGACGGGAAGCAGTTCGCCCGAAAGGGAATTGAGACCAGGTTCCCACCGTTGGCTTTCGCGTGGTCGGCGCGAAGTGACGGGAAGCAGTTCGCCCGAAAGGGAATTGAGACTCCTTTTCCTGGTGGAACTGATCCAGCCGTTGCTCCAGGTGACGGGAAGCAGTTCGCCCGAAAGGGAATTGAGACCCAGATCAAAAGCACGATGTTCAAGATCGGTATGTCGTGACGGGAAGCAGTTCGCCCGAAAGGGAATTGAGACCCCTCGTCCATCAGGCCGCCCCCGGCATAATAGCTGTTGTGACGGGAAGCAGTTCGCCCGAAAGGGAATTGAGACCATTGCATCGCTCCCCAATCCAGTGCAAAACCGCGGTGACGGGAAGCAGTTCGCCCGAAAGGGAATTGAGACGAGTTCATCGGGTCATCTCCTGCGCGTCCCGGAGAGCGTGACGGGAAGCAGTTCGCCCGAAAGGGAATTGAGACCGCAGGGTGGCCGACTCGGCTTAGCCTGCATCGGAGTGACGGGAAGCAGTTCGCCCGAAAGGGAATTGAGACAATGGGTCAGTTGACAGAAACTCGCGCAGTTCAGAATGGCGTGACGGGAAGCAGTTCGCCCGAAAGGGAATTGAGACGGGTCAATTTTGAGCATCAGCATCACGGGTGTCTGATACTGTGACGGGAAGCAGTTCGCCCGAAAGGGAATTGAGACAGCCCTCCCACTCATGGCTCACCGAATCTATAATGGTGACGGGAAGCAGTTCGCCCGAAAGGGAATTGAGACTCCATGATTTTACCACAGGATCGGTGAGCAGCGCTCCGTGACGGGAAGCAGTTCGCCCGAAAGGGAATTGAGGCCGTACTCAGAACTAGAGCGTTTGCGCGTTGTCGGAGTGCGTAACAGGGATACGCTGGTGGCTAGTAGATTCCCCCGCGCCGGTAGTAGATTGGTAGTAGATTCTTCATCGGCTGGGCGATCATTGAGTTTCTATCCTTCCGTCGTTCGCTCAATTAACTTCAGTTCTCTTTGCAGTTCCGTCTTCAGCTCGGCCTCAGTGGGCAGGTGGAGTTTGTAGCGGCTGGCGAAAATCTTCTGTTGCTGGTCCGGACCAAGTGTGTAACGCACCGCGGCATCGTTCTTGTCGGTGCATAGGATCAGTCCAAGCGTCGGGCTGTCACCCAGAGTTCTCCGTTCCTGATCGTAATAATTCACGTACAACTGAAGCTGGCCGAGGTCTTGGTGCATCAGTTTCCCGATTTTCAAATCAATCAGGATGTAGCACTTGAGGATGGCGTGGTAAAAAACGAGGTCGATGTAGAAATGATCCCCGTCGATAGTCAGCCGTTCCTGCCGAGATACAAACGCGAAGCCTTTTCCCAGTTCTAGTAAGAACGCCTGTAGATGATTAATCAGTGCCTCTTCCAATTCCGATTTCACCAAACGGGGTGATTCCGGCAGGCCGAGGAACTCGATCACGACGGGGTCTTTGAAAACATCTACCGCCTGCTGAACTTCATGGCCTTTCGTAGCCAGCTTCATCAGGCCCGTCTTGTCTTTGCTCTTGGCCAAGCGTTCAAACAGCAGGCTGTTGATTTGCCGCTCCAGTTCCCGGGCTGACCAGTTGTTGCGAATGGCTTCAATTTCGTAGAACGCGCGGGCTTCCGGGCTGTCCACCCGCAGCAACGTCCGGTAATGCGTCCACGACAGGTTAGGGTGCAGTTGTCCAGGCTGCCAAGATTCGGTACGCGATGCGTACCGTATCGCGGACATGATCGGGGCATTGATGGCCAATTTCGCACGCGCTGCGTGGGATTTCTCCACCGTGGCCAATTCCCCACGCACTGCGTGGGATATTGATCGCGGCGCCAAATCTGGGTAGCTCAGGAAGAAATCGCGGAAATGTTCAAGGTTGTTGACCGAATATCCCTTCCCATACTCAGCGGTGATCTGCACTGATAGCTTTGCCAGCAAGCGTTCGCCATATCCGGCCCGCCGCTTGCCGTGTTGCTCCTCTAGGACAATCTCCCGGCCAATCAACCAGTTGGCCATCACTTGTGTGGTGTTGACCGTCCGCGCTACACCAGTACGAGCGGACTCCAGAATCTGCCGGATACGCTGGTAAAGTTTCGATGTCATTTTCGCCCCTCTCATCACACGCTCTCGCTATTAATTGCAAATCGTATCACACGCTGAATCAAATCAGAACAACCGCCTTCGGAACCACGGCGAGACCCGGCCGTTGGGTTCGATGGGCGGCAAGACGGCGCGCTTGTAGCCGCTCTCGCAATGAACGAGGATCGCTGTGTGTTTCGGTAAGCCACGGAGAATGTGCGGCTTGATCTTGTGTTCCTCGTGCTCGGTATAACTGCGATTGCGCTGGCCGGCGGAAAAACCCCACGTTTTCTTGACGACGCGCTTTTTGCCAAGAAAATCGGCGCTCTGTTGCGCGCATTCTTCGTCGGCAGCTTTGAAGATGATCCGGTTGCGGAGATTGAGCACGAGCACTTTCGCTTTCTGATTTCCCAGTGCCGGCAGGAACGACGTGGACGATTGAGCCGCGGCGACAATGGTGGCGTTGGCCTCGCGGATCACGTCGATGGAGTTGTAGTCGCTCATGCCATCTTCGTTGGCGGTCACGAATCGCTGCGCTTCGTCGGCCCACAAGACTAACAGGTTGTCGCGCTGGCGCTGGTTCTTTGGGTGATCGAACCGACGAAGAACGTGGGTGTAGAACAGCATTTTGAGGTAGGTGTTCACGTAACGTCGTTCGGTCTGGAATTTTTGCGGCATGGCGACGCAGATAATCTTGCCGCGATCAATATCGCTGAACTCGAATGTGTTCTTGCTAGGACAAAACACCTGCGCAATGTCAGCCGTGAGGAAATTGTGCAGGTAATTGGCAATGGTTTCTTTCACGCCGCCCATTTGTTCTGGCGGCTGGTGGAGGTAACGATGCTGAAGATGCTCCACCAGAGCGTGGCGTCGCTCGGTCGGATAGCCGTCCGCCAGTTCGGCGATGGCGTCCTCCAATTCCTCATCGTTCAGCAGTAGCTCGTGGGCATTCTCCAGCGTCACGTCCGCCTGAATCTCATACAGTGTCTCCAGCGCATGAGCGATGTGGGTCTGTGCCTGGCTCTTAAAGAAGCTTTTGTCGTCCTGCTGGCCGAGGCTTGTGGCCGTATCGACGACGAATTTTGCGAAGGTTCTGTAGGGGATGCCGGGATGGGACGTGAGATTGTAGGTGTGAACCGGCTGCCAGCCGAGCGGGGCGTTGTCCGGTCGGACTTGCAACAAGATCAAATCGTTCTGTCGATTGAAGTGACAAGCCATCTCCACCAGCGTTTCCCAATAGATGCCCTTGTCATCAATGCACAGACCGCCCCAGTTCGGTTCGTTCTGGAATACCTGGTACAAAAGCGGTGTGATTCCAGAGCGCGTTTTGCCGGAGCCGGTATCACCAGTAATCAGCCAGCCGCGGCAGAAATCCTCGCGCGACCAGCTCAGCCCCTTTAGTCGCACAATCGGACGACGGTTTGTGCGGACAGAAGCGGCCATCGCGTAGCTGGCGAGAATTACAAATGCCCCTGCCAGCATCCATGAGGCCGGCGGACGTTGCCAGAGGAAGAAAACCGCTCCGGTTGCGAAAGACGCAGTCGCGGTTATGAATCCAATGAGCCGCGCCTTGCTCATAGGACAAACCTGCCGATCAAGATGCCAGTCAACAGCGCCAGCGCAGCAGTGAATACGAGTGCGAATATCGGAAATTGATTCAGATCGGTTCTGATTTTCGGAACATCCCGCAACTCTCGAATGATGTCGGTTGCTCGCCCGGTTAGATCACCACTTAAACGTTCGCACTGTTCCATTGTGTTCCGAAACTCCTCGAATGACGGCAGCCGATTCGTCAAACCGTTGAGTTGCGCATGGCTGAAGTAGATTTCCCAAAGTTCGACGGCAGCAAGCATCGGATCGCCGTCTTGAACGTTGTGCTTCTTCCGCCATTCCAGAACGGCGTTCTTCAGCGCCTGCTTGGGATCTTCGTTACTCACGTGGGTAGAATCACCTCTCGCACCGATTCGATTTGGTCGGCGAACTGTCGTTGCCAATTCTTCAATCGCTGACGGTCCATGAGAGTGAACTTTGAACTTTGAGCCGCTTGGCCAACAGCCAGAGTGTGTTGATGAAGACCGGCAACCAGCCAATCCTGGAGCTTCGGCATGGTCATTTCCCTGGCAGCGAGTTGTTCCAGCAATCGCTTCCGCGTCTCGCTGGCGTCGTAAATGCGAAATTGGTCGGTGAGCGCGCGGTTCTTCACAATCAGATACCGGCATCGGCTGTCGAACGCCCTTGAGATGATCTTGACTTGCTCCACGCTGTCGAGATCGTGGTTGACCGGGGACACAACCGTTAGAACGGTGTCCTTGCTCTTCAGGACATCGAAAACCGCCAATTCGGCGAAGTAAGTCAGGAAGAGATCTGTAGATGCGGCTCGGCAATCCACCACAATCAACGGCGCGGTTTCGACGGCGGCAACGAGCTTGTCGAGTTCCCTAGGATTCGCCAGATTCACAAAGTCCGTTTCTGGATGGAACCGCTTCAGGGTCGAGTTCTCATTGTCGGTGTCAATGGCGACATGCTTGAGTTGGTGGTCCTTGAGGTACTGGACGAAGTTGACGGCAAAGAAACTTTTGCCGATACCGCCCTTACCGTTGAGAATCAGGTTTAGCTGCCGTTGCATGGCTAGATGCTTCGAGGGTCGGCGATCCGTGGTCCGCCAGAGTTCACGGATGGCACGCTGGGTTGCTGCGGGCCAGCCAGTCGGTTTCTGGAAGTAGGACGGCCCCGCTTCCGTGGACGGCACGGGTGTAGCACATCGTGGCAAAATCGCGCCACAGTCCTGCACGAAACTGGCACGTCGGCGGCACGTAGAATCTCCGTGATGGCCCGATACGACGCACCCTTTTGCCGAAGCTCGGCAATCCCTGGCTTGAGAGTGAGAAGTTTCTGCCACTTCCGTGGCGCTGGCGGGGCATAGGCCCGCACGGCCTCGGCAAATCGGTGGTTCGTCTGATCGGACGTGGACGGTTCATTCATTGCTACACCGGATGGTCAATGCGGTGGCACACAACTTCTAGCGGGAGCTAGAGGATGGGCGTCTTTTGTTTTCATGCGCTGCAGTGAAGCGCATCTGACTGAGAATGTTGTTCCTGTTTGGGAACAAGTTCTCGTAGTGGCCAGTGATAAAAGCCCCGACATGCTGTCGCCGAAAACCAAGTACAGCCTCATTAACGCCAAACAATACTTTGAGGAACACCTCTGCGCTGGCGATTACTACAGCGAGAGGGAACGCGTTCTTGGGGAATGGATCGGAACCGGTGCCGAGCTATTAGGACTGTCGGGTCGGGTAGGTCAAGAGGAGTTCCTTCGCCTGTGCGACAATCTCCACCCACAGACCGGAGAACGATTGACGCAACGGCTCAAGACCACACGGACGGTTCTCGATGGTAACGGTCGAGCCTATGAAGTGGCCAATCGCAGAATCTTCTTTGACTTTACTTTTTCACCGCCCAAATCGGTTTCGATTGCAGCTCTGATTGGTCATGACCCGCGCATTTTGGAAGCACACCACCGGGCGGTGAAGGTGGCCCTGGGGGAACTGGAGCGATTTGTGGGAACACGGGTTCATGCGGGAGATAGGATCACTGACCGTCTCACCGGAAACATGGTCTGTGCCATATTCCGGCACGATACATCGCGTGCGCTTGATCCGCACCTGCACAGCCACTGCATCGTGTTCAATGCTACTCATGACCCCGTCGAGAGCCGCTGGAAGGCATTGCAGAACTATGAGGTGTTCCGCGCCCGTAAATACGTCGAGAACGTGTATTACCACGAATTGGTCCGCGACCTGAAACAATGGGGGTACAACATCATCAACCATCCGCGTGGCGATTTCGATATCCAGGGCGTCCCGAAAGAACTGTGTGAACGGTTCTCCAAACGGCATCGCGAGATCGACGAGAAGACCCACGAATTACTGGCCCAGAATCCCGAACTGGAGAATCGCAACATCGCGTACATCCGCGAGAACGTCGCTCAAAAGCACCGAGCGCCAAAACTGAAAAACGTTCAATCGGAGACGTTGCGGTCGCTTTGGGCAGGTCAGCTTTCTGAGACTGAGAGGGCCGCGATCGTGGCGCTCAAGCATGGTTCGCCGTCCACCCCCGAGGACCCGAAGTCAGGCGATGCGCTGGCCGCCGTGATTTGGGCTGAGGAACACGTGTTCGACCGGCGGTCGGCGGTCCCGGAACATGAGTTGTGGCGGCACGCTTTGGAGCGTGCGCGTGGACAGAACGTCACACTGGCTGGCGTTCAGCAAGCCACGCGTGATCGGGATTACATCCGTGGCGAACGTGGCCCTCTGCAAGTCACAACGCGTGTTGTTCTGGAGCGCGAACGGGACATCGTATCGTTGGTGAAGGATGGGATCGCACGGTTTCCCAAATTGGCCGAGAGCCAGTCCACCTCGAATCGCTCCCTTGACCAAGATCAACGCTTGGCCGTGGAACAAATATTGAATTCGGAAGACTTCGTTACTCTGTTTCGTGGGGGTGCCGGCACTGGGAAAAGTTACGTCTTGCGGGACGTAAGAAACGGGTTGATCAGCGCAGGGCATGGCGTCCGGGTCATCGCCCCGCAACGACAGCAGGTCATCGATTTGGAGCGAAGCGGAATGATGGGCGCTCAGACCGTGAGCGAATTCCTCACCAAGCGCGAAATGTCCGGTGGCGCAGTGGTGATCGTTGACGAGGCCGGTCAAATTGGCGCAAAGCAAATGCAGCAACTCCTCCGGTACGTCAGGGATAACGCTGGCCGGCTCATCCTGTCGGGTGACACCCGCCAGCATGGGGCGGTGGAGGCCTCGGACGCCTTGCATGCGATTGAGAAGTATTCGGGTCTCCGGGCGGCTGAACTCCACATGATTCGTCGGCAAGACCCGGCTCGTGCGAAAACCCGGGCGGAACAAGTGCGCATTGCGCAATACAGGGAAGCGGTAAAAGAGGCATCGGAAGGCAAGATCGCCGACTCATTCCACCGGTTGGACGCTCAGGGCGCGATTGTCGAATGTTCGGCCGATGATCAGCAGGAGCGATTGGCGGGGGAATTCGTCGAATTGGCGGAGAAGAACCACTCCGTTGTGGTGGTTTCGCAAACCTGGTCGGAGATTCATCGGGTCAATGAGCACGTCCGCTGCGCGCTGAAATCTCGGTGCCTGATCGGTCGCGAGGATGCGGCAGTGACGGCGCTGGAGCCGGTGGACCTGACAGCGGCGCAGAAGAGGGATAATCGTTTCTACGATGAAAACAGTGTCGTGGTGATCAATCGGGATGCTGGCGGTTTCAAGAAGGGCGAAACGGCACGTCTTGTGGTCATCACGCGAACCGGGGTGGTATTGGAAAGTGCCGAGAGAATACGGAAAGTTCCTTTCAGGTTCTTGGACCGGCTCACCGTCTGCCAACGCAAAGAACTCTCCGTGGCATCGGGCGACCGTCTGCAATTGAAAGCCAATGGCCGCACCAGGCATGGCCAGCGCTTGGCCAATGGGGAATTGGTCACCGTGGACCGGGTTCTGTCAGGCGAGCGCGTGAAACTGCGGGATGGACGCGTCCTTGAAAAGGATTATCGTCAGTTCGTGCGAGGGTTCGCGATCACGTCGTACGCATCGCAAGGCAAGACGGTGGATTATGTACTGTTCTCCGATTCGGCCATCAAGCCGGCCACGAACCGACAGCAGTGGTATGTCACGATTTCGCGAGGGCGCCGGGGGATCAAGATTTTCACGACCGACAAGGAACAGTTGCGCGAGAACATCTGCCGTTCCGGTGACCGGCCTTTGGCGATGGATCTGACAACGGAAGGATTTGTCCAAAGGGTTGGGATACCAAACTCTAGTGCGTTCAGAAGAGCACGAGGCATTGGCAATGCCTATCAAGTTTAGATGACACCATGAAAAGTATTCGTATTGGCCATCAGCCGCGCAATGAGTCCGTCTTCCCGAATTACGCGAGTTGGAACAAGGGCACACAAGTCGGAATGTTACGAGTGGAATTGGCGGATGGCGGTTTTTACCTGTTTCCCTATTGCCAACTCAGTTTCGTGAAATTCGATCAGAATGCCGAAAACGATGTTCTGCATGTGCGTTTCGCGAGGCACGAGGTTCAGATTACGGGAAAGCATCTGCGTCCGCTGGGCTTGGCACTTCAGAAGTTGGCCGTCGATTGGATCCGGCGGTTACCAGAGCGATACGCCAGAACGGTAACCACCGACGTAGTGTTCATCAATGGGATCAAAGTCACCGAAATCGAGGCATTACAGCCAACCGTGTAAGAATCACATCGAACATGTAGGTCAGTGTTTATTTGGCTTGCAGGTCATCTGGCTGCGCATTAGCATATAACGTCGCGCAAACGGGCCGGGGGGCGAGGATATGGTATCGGGTATGGAACGCGAAAGTCCCGGTAGTTCTGCACCGCGCAAGCGGCAGGTTCTGGTAGTCGATGATCATACCAGCGTACGCATGTCGCTGCGATTCGTCATCAACGGCGAACCCGACATGGTGGTTTGCGGCGAGGCCGAGGATGCACAGCCCGCGTTGGCAATGGCCGAGCAAACCTGTCCAGACATTGCGATCGTGGACATCGCATTGAAGAAATCCCACGGTCTGGATTTGATTCGCGACCTTCACAGTCGCTATCCGTCTCTACCGGTGTTCGTCCATTCCGCTCACAGTGAAGAGCTATACGCGCCGTTGTGCTTCGAGTGTGGAGCTCGGGGTTACATGAACAAAGGTGAAGACGTGCAAACCATCGTTCACGCAATCCGAACGGTGTTGGAAGGTAATGTCTATCTGAGCCCGCGAATGCTGAAATGGTTTACGCGTTGCGCGCTGACGCGGGAAACGATTGAGCCACGTCACCCGTTACGGACCTTAAGTCCGCGAGAATTGCAGGTGTTCGAGATGTTGGGGCGTGGATTGGACATCAAGGAAATCGCTTCGCAACTTTCTCTCGATCACAAAACCGTTGAACTATACCGGCAGCGCATCAAGGCCAAGCTCGGTGTTCAGTCTGCCCCTGAAGTTCTTCGCGCCGCCACACTGTGGACGGATTCCACCGCAGCAGAGCCGGAACTGGCCCCCACTGAATCGATCGAATCCAGTTCCACACCGACCAACGAGTAGCAATCGCTCAGCAGACAAGATTCTTCGTCGTTGGTTGGCCTATTCTGGCGAGTGGGTAACGAGCAGCCATGAGTTGCCCGGGCGCATGGAAAGCGGTTAGGACGGCCACAGTTTCGGCTTGACCGCGCTGAGAAGAGTCGTTACAGGTCTCCACAAGGAGGAAGCGAATGAGGAGTGCCTTTCGGGGGATCGGTCTGCTTATTTTCTCTCTTGTCGGTTTAAGTTTTTCTGTTCGTGCGGATGGCTTCACCACAAATATCATCAGTGGCATTTCCACCAACATCAGCGGGACGGTTTTCGTCGGCGACACAGGTTCATTCAATTATCTGGAGATCAACAGCGGTGGCGCATTATCGAGCGATAGCGGCTTGGTCGGCCATGAGACCTCTGCCAGCAACAATACCGTCCTGATCACCGGCTTAAACTCCCGCTGGCAGATGACTTCGTTCTTGGGAGTTGGTGGTCCGCAAACCCAAATCACCATCACCAATGGAGCCTGCGTTGCCAGCGGGGTAGCGAGTCTGGATAATTTATCGAAGGACCCAAGTCGCGGAAGTTCCATCAAAGTGAGCGACAATTCCACTTGGGAAAATCGAGGAGAGCTGGTTGTGGGATATGGCGGTGCAGGCAACTGTTTGATTGCCGAAAGCGGTTCCATCTTGCGGAGCAACACAACCATTACCGTTGGCTATCTTAGTAGGTGGGCCAGTAACAATCTCATTATGGTGCAGGGAACCGGTTCACGTCTTAGCGGCAGCGCGACGATTACGATTGGTGCAGACGGTGGCGGTTGCAGTCTGGTCGTCAGCAATGGTGGCCGAGTGGATTCTGTGGGCGCAGTTATCGGGAATCAGTCGACCTCTGGCAGCAACGAGGTTGTCGTGACAGGAAGCAATTCACTCTGGAATAACGCTGGTTCTTTGACGATCGCGGGTGGCGGGGGAAATCGATTCGTTATTTCCGATGGTGCTCAAGTTACAAATAACACCGCGATTATTTTCAGCAATAACACCGTTGAGATCACTGGGCCGAACTCGCGCTGGCAGATCAATTCGCTCGGTGTCCTGGACTCTGGCAACCAGGTCACCGTCACCAACCAGGCACATATCTCGAGCAAATCCATCTTCTCGGACAATGGTTCGCCAAATGCAAATGTGGCAAGTCGTATTTTGATATCGGACGGTTCTACGTGGGACAATCAGGGTTCGTTAACTGTTGGCTATAACGGCACGGGTAACTGTCTGACAATCGAAGGCGGCTCAATCCTGCGGAGTAACACAAGCATATCGATTGGGTCTGACTTTAATACTTGGGCAAGCAGCAATTCTATTGTCGTGCAGGGAAACGGTTCACGTCTTAGCGATAGTGGTTCATTCACGGTCGGCCAATCCAGCGACGGCTGCAGTCTAGTGGTCAGCAACAGCGGCTATGTGAATTGCGGGAGTCTTACGGTTGGCAACGGGGATGTAACCGGCAACCAGGTCTATATTTCGAGTACGGCGATCATTGATACAAAGCAGTTGATCATCGGTAATGGTGCCGCAGCAAGCAGCAATCTCGTGATCGTTGCCGGTGCCCTGAACATTACAAACGGCGGAAGCGGACAGGTGCAACACGGCGGGATCATATTGGCAAATGGTTCTGTTACGGCAGGCTTCCTGAATGTTTTGGCAGGAGGTTTCATTACGGGTTGCGGCACCATTTCCGCGACGATTTGGAACTCAGGAACCATTGTCATCGACTGCGCTGGAGGCACCTTGACCATCAATGGTGGTGTTACCAACACTGCGGTGATCCAAGCAATCAACGGTTCCGATATCGAGTTTCTTGGCCCTGTCGATAACACGGGAACAATTGATGTAATTAATGGATCGGCTCATTTCCTCAATACGTTTCGTAATAAAGGTGCTTACAGTGATGCAGGGACGGTTCTGCGTTCCCCTACTTTGAGTTTTGGCGAATCGGCTATGACGGTCAGTTTTGGCACCGTGAGCGGCAAGATCTACTCCATCGAGTACAACGATGACCTTGCCTCGACTAATTGGATGACTCTAAGCACGAATGTCACCGCGACGGGAGAAATACTGTCTGTGGCGGATCCGAGTGCGGCAAGTTTGACCCAGCGATTCTATCGGGTCCGGTTAAGTCTACCGTGATCGAACGCCGCCTTGTCCGCATTATCCACGCTCTGGCTGCGCCGTCCTTATGGATCAGATTATTGCCAGTGATGCTTTAGCCTTCACGCAAATCCGATCGACGCCCGAGCCTTACCGCTGTTGATAAGTTGCTCCTTTGCGGTGCTGAACTCCGCTTCAGTCAAGACACCTCTTTCGCGTAGCTTTCCCAACGCTTCAAGCTCTTGTGTCAGCGATTTGGGGAACGACGGGAGCTTCTCTCTGCAGGAACGTATTTCAGAACGAAGCCGCTCAACGAATGAGGCGACTGCTTCAGGCGAAGGCACTCCGTTATCCAGCACGATTCGCCCACCATTATACCCACAGAACACCAAGATGTCGTAAGTGCGTTTCAAATACTCATACAGACAGAGCAGGAAAGGAAAGCACAGGAATGCAGCAAATCCCAAATATGCATATACGTCCTCTTTTCGAGGGTGGTTCAAAGCGGCAGTAAGCGCAAGCATCGTCACGGGAAGTCCAAAGATCACCATGCCGACAATCATCGAGCTGGCACGCCGCTTTTCATGTACTGGTTCGGGGTTGAGCTGTGCGACGTCAACGTTCAGTTGCACGAGCCGTCCACCCTGAGTATCAAAAATCCGGATGATTCCGTCGTCTTGAAGGGTTAAGCGGCGTTTGCCTTTGTACCACCTGCTTTGGTCCAGTTGTGCGATTTCCTTCATGGGGAGAACAACCTCTTGCGTTTTTCGTTCAACCCAATTTATGCAAATCTCGTGCCGACGATGGGTTGAGCGAAACAGCCATTCTAGCGCCAACCCGCCAGTTGTGGAGGTTCGCCACACCAACCCGTCACTTGGGGCACACAACGACCACCGTGCCTTCCGTGATGGGCGGGTGAGGTCATGACAGCCACTTTACGTAACCCCAGCCACAAATCGCCACATAAGCCCAAAAGAGGAATGCAGGAGCAGATGCGGTTCGAAATGAATGAGTACGTGTGAAAATCTGCGACCTCTGTGGCGAACAAACAAACGTGCTAATCTCTGCTCCCGACCCTGCTCCAGCCGAAGTCTGTAAAGCCTGCAATGATGCTTTGTCGGCGAAACTAGCTGAGGTTCACAAACGAGTCACCGAGTCCGCGCAGAGATAGCGAGAAGAAGCCATCGCGCAGTGGAGACAAAAGCGACCTACTAATTCTACTGCCTAGAAATAAAAGATACAGAACCTATTCCTTTGACCTACACGGGAATCTTCTTTTGCCTATCATGACAGGCTTCGTGCGCGGGGGTAGAACCGACGCACGAGATGACGAAGTGCCTAAACCTAGTCGGTCCCCAGATTCGCAAATTGCGATTTGTGCGGGGCTGGTCGCAGAACATTCTGGCGGCGAAGCTGCAAGTGCTGGGCTGGGACATCGACCGTGGGGGCGTGGCCAAGATCGAAGCGCGGCTTGTGCACGTGGACGATTACGAACTGGTCTATTTCGCCAAGGTTTTCGGTACCGAACTGGCTGACCTCTTTCCCAAGATAGATCCAACGAGGCGGATTCACGACGTTCTGACAGAATTGATGCGGCGGAATCCAACCAGGCGCTGGCCATCCAAGATAGCCGCACCTTGTTCCCAAATGGGAACAGTCATTGCGAAAACCCCTGCTATCGTCGCCGGCAATGTCAGCAAACAATGGCACAACGAAGACAGTGCAGGAATCCTCAACGCCAGCACTGCCGGATTCAGAGCGGCTCGCGTACTCGGTTGATGAGGCCGCACAGCTACTAGGCGTCCACTACTTTAGCGTCTACCGGATGATCCAGCGTGGAAAACTGCGCGCGTGTCGGGTGCTGCGTGGCAAGCTGCTGGTGCCTCGGTCGGAATTGCTCAAACTCTTGAAGCTCGAATGAACACGGGAGACTAAGGGCATGATCAAGAGAAAAGGCCAACGCATTGAAGGGATTAAGCCGCACGGCTTGAAAAGAATGTCCGAAGCTGAGTATGCGGCCTATTGTGAAGCCGTGGGGGCAATCAAGAGCGATTACCAGGCACTCTGCTTGGTCAGCGACAAACTGCGTGAGGTTGAGACGGCAGCCCGGTCCCTCGGTCCGTTGGACTCCCAAACACATGACAGCAACCCAGAATTGCTCGACATGGCAGACGGCCGGAGCCCGTGGGAGCCATGCACCTCGTTGATGCGGTTGAACCAAAACGAAGTGCTCCTGTGCAAACGGATTTGCGAACACGGGCTCGAATACGCTGTCATTGACCACTCCCCGGCTGGGTCGTCCTACGCCCGATCGCGCGGGCCTGCAGATATTCTGCACACCGGTGACAATCCGCGTCAGGTGCTTCGCGAGTACCTGCGAAGTGAGCGCGAGGCCCTGCAACTCATGGTCAACGATATGACCGCGAATGTCCGGCTTCTGGTCGCGGAGCGGTTCCCGCACCAGGACTTGCGGCGTGTGGTCAACGAGATCGCCAGTATGTGCAAGAAAGTCGCTCGCCTCGGGTTCTCTGAATCGCTCGGCGAAGATCTCGGCGCCGTGTCGCACAAGCTCCAGCGCGGCGTCCGGGTCTGAGGAGAGAAACACTTTTGCCGATTACATCCGCACCTGAACCGGTAGCATGCAGGCCGGCTATTCCCGCAATGGACGGGGCCGGTCAGAAGCTCTTGACGATCCAAGAGGTGTGCAGCCGACTCAACCTGAGCCGAACCACCATTTGGCGACTCATGAACCAGCACGGGCTGCGGTTCATCCGCATTGGCGGCGCTCGGCGAATACGCGACTGCGATTTGGAGACTTGGCTTGAAAAGCACACGGTTTCACTCCGCTCCGCTTCGTCTGAAACAAGGAAATAAACAGGGGCCTCCTCGTTTACCGTTCCTGCCTTGTTGACTACAAGTATCGTCCGGATAGGTGAAGCAGTCCGTGCCCCTGAAACCTTGGATTTGGCCAACTGGTATCATTTTCGGTATCACAGACCCATTTAATCGGCAATTAGTAGGGTCAGAATTTTGCGGAACTCCCTGATTAAGAATTGGCTGCCTCGCTAGGACTCGAACCTAGACAAACTGATCCAGAGTCAGTTGTGCTACCATTACACCACGAGGCAGTCGGCTGGCGCAAAAGAGTAGGATGCGGTGAAAGGGCTGTCAAGACGCACAACTGGGCGATGGCCTAAGAAAGCCGCATCGGCATGAGGACATAGAGGAACGGGGCGTTGACTTTTATCACGCCAGGGCTCAATTCGTCGGTCAATTCCAGAAAAACTTCGTCCGCATCCAGGTTTCGCAACGGATCCATCATGTACTGCGGATTGAACGCAATCGTGAGTTCTTTGCCCTTGTAGTTGATAGACAGCGTTTCCTTTGCCTCGCCCACCTCGGGTGTGAGGGCCGTGATGGTAAGTGTGTTCTTGGCAAAGTTCAGTTTTACCGATTGGCTCTTCTCGCTGGCCAAGATCGAGGCACGGTGTAGAGCTGCCAGGAGCAGTTCTCGCTCAAGTGGCACACGTTCCTTGGCTTCGGTGGGAATCACCTGTCGAAAGTTCGGATAGGTACCTTCGATCAATTTTGAAACCAGGGTAGTGCTGTCCGATTCGATGATCATCTGATTTTCACCGATTGAGACTTTCGCATCGCCTTTATCACCCAACAGGCGCTCCAGCTCCCCCACCGCCTTGGTCGGAAGAATTAGTTCGGCCTCGCTGCCTTTAGGAGTTTCGATATCATGTTCGATCAGCGCCAAACGACGTCCATCGGTTGCCACGACCGTCAGCTTGTCGCCTTTGAATCCCATAAACACACCATTGAGAACATACCGGGTCTCATCATTCGAAACCGCATACGCGGTTTTTTTGAACATCTCACGCAAAACTGCCTGTTCGATCTTGAGAGACTTGCCAGAGCCGACATCTGGAAACTTTGGAAATTCTTCTTCGGGCAACCCCATGATTTTATAGAAGGAGGATCCACAGCGAATGGAAGCGGCATTGCGATCATCCACGTCCATTTCAATCTCAGCCGCCGTCACCTCCTTGAGAATGGAAAAAAGCTTGCGCGCTGGCAGCGTGGTTGCTCCTTCCTTAGCCACCTCGGCCTCGACATGGCAGCGAACAGCAATATCCAAATCGGTCGTGGTGAAACTCAGAACACCCTTGCCCGCCTGCAGGAGCACGTTCGATAAAATCGGTAGGGTAGTTCGCGTGCTGACGACATTTTGCACCCGCTGCAAGCCATCGAGAATTGATTCCTTGGTAACTTTGAACTTGGTCGCCATCGTTTTAATAATATCAGGTTTTAATAAAAGAAACAGTCGTTACCGTTCGGGCTGTGAATATCGTAAACAACTTTCGTTGTCAAGGATACACCAGCCACTTACGTCATTGCCGAACGTGCTCACAACTTTTGATTTCGGTGTCGGGTCATCACTAGTTCGAACCATCACCTGACCTATCCCTATTTCTTAGAGGGCAATTGACAACTTATTGCCAGGTTATTGACGTTGTAGAACTTGCTCGATGTAGGAGACCGTTTGCCGCAGCCGCGCATCCTTGGCTACTTGTTTTTCGATGAGTCGACAAGCGTGCAGAACCGTGCCGTGATCGCGTCCGCCAAAAGACTCGCCGATATTGGCCAGCGACCGATCTGTTAGTGTTCGGCTGAGATACATGGCGATCTGGCGTGGAAATGCAACGCTTTGGGGACGACGGCGGCTGGTCATATCTGCGAGTCGAATGTCGAAATGTTCCGCCACCTTTTTCTGGATGGCTTCGACGGTGATAGTACGTCTGGCCTCCTCGTGTAACGCATCCCGCAGGAGCGACTCCAAGGCGTCACGTGTAATTTCTTTACCCGTTAAGGAGGCGTAAGAGGCGACGCGCACCAAGGCCCCCTCAAGGCGGCGGATATTCGTGCGAATCTTCTCAGCCAGAAACTCAATCACTTGGTCCGACAGTTTCACATCAATCAGGGCCGCCTTCTTCTTCAGGATGGCAATGCGCGTCTCCAAAGCCGGAGGCTGCAGCTCTGTTACCAAACCCCATTCAAATCGGGAAACCAAACGCGTTTCGAGATTAGCGATTTCACCAGCGGGCCGGTCACTGGACAACACGATCTGCTTGTGTGCGTCAAAAAGGGTATTGAACGTGTGGAAGAACTCCTCCTGCATGCGCTCCTTGTCGGCAAGGAATTGCACATCGTCGATCAGCAGGACATCCACTTGGCGATATTTTTTGCGAAACTTGACCAAGGTGCTGTTTTGGATGGCTTGAATGAAGTCGTTCGTGAATTGTTCGCAAGTCAGGTAACACACCCGGCTCACCTTTGCTTCACGCGACACCGCATGGCCGATAGCCTGCATCAGATGCGTCTTGCCCAGCCCGACACCACCATAAAGAAATAACGGATTGTAAGCTTTTGCGGGGGATTGCGATACAGCCAAGGCGGCGGCATGGGCAAAGTTGCTGTTGGGTCCGACAACGAACGTGTCGAAAGTGTAGCGTGGGTTCAGCTTGGAGTCTTTTTCCAATTTGATGGAGGCAGTTCTGAGAGTACCCAAAGGTTTCATCACGGTATCGATGGCTCCCTCCTTGCCGGGCGTCACGGCAAATCGTACCTGAACCGGGTGACTCGTTGTTTGATTGACTGCTTCGCGAATCAGGGGCAGAAAATTGTCTTGTAACCAAATCTGGTGGAACTCATTAGCGACACCAAGAACCAGAGTGCCATCCTTGGTTTCCAGCGGTTTGATGGGCGCAAACCAGCGATTGAAAAGCTCTGGATTGAGCATTCCTTGCAGGATCTTACTCGCGTCTCTCCACATTTGATCGTGCCCCGTCGTCATCGTTCCTCCAGCGTTTCGACGCCTTGGTTATTCACAGGGTATTAACCATCTATACCTATTCGGCCTCGCCTGATTACTACGCCAGAGATGAGGGCAGCAGGCTACAATGCCTGCCCACGCACGGCAAGGAGACAAAGACACAGACCTCCCTTGGATCATTTACGAACCACTTCGCAACCGCTGAAATAAACGACCAATTGGCTTTCACACCAACGTACGGCTGCGTATTCCCCGACAACTTTCGTGGCAGGCTTGAGAGGAGTGAAGAAAAAAATCTAAACTGCCCGGCGCTTTTACATTCAGCGAACGTGGCTGCGCGCACAAGCTATTAACAACTTATTCACATCCCCCATTTCGGCCTCGCCTTTACCTTTGGCGCGCGCAGCATAGCCAGTTGCCTCTGTGTCTTCAAGAAAAAAATCATCCAGCGTAAAAATTCCCGCGCAGCACAGAAAAAAACAAGGCTCGGAGTTTGCAGATACTCCGAGCCTTGCGTAGTGGTACAAAACTTTACACGTCGTAGTACATGTGAAATTCCCACGGATGCGGACGGAGGCGCACTTGATCTTGCTCCTTGCGCTTCAGTTCGAGCCATGTGTCTATTACGTCCTGAGTAAACACATCGCCTTTGAGCAAGAAGTCATGGTCATCCTCAAGATAATCACAAGCCTCGTTCAGGCTGGCAGGAACCTGGGGAACCTTCTTTAATTCCTGCGGCGAAAGATCGTAGAGGTTCTTGTCCATCGGCTCCCCGGGATCGATCCGGTTTTCAATACCATCCAAACCCGCCATCAGCAGAGCCGAGAACGCCAGATAAGGATTCGCTGCGGGGTCGGGCGGACGATACTCGAGGCGCTTGGCTTTCGGGCTGGGCGAATAAGTCGGAATGCGAATTGCCGCCGACCGGTTGCGACTTGAGTAGGCCAGATTGACCGGCGCCTCAAACCCAGGCGTCAAACGTTTGTAACTGTTGACGGTCGGATTACAGATCGCGCAAAGCGCCTTGGCGTGTTTGAGGACACCACCGATATAATGGAGGGCAATCTGGCTCAACCCGGCATATTCCTTCCCCGCGAAGAGAGGCTTACCCTTCTTCCAAAGGCTCTGATGGGTATGCATCCCCGAGCCGTTGTCGCCAAAAAGAGGCTTTGGCATGAAGGTAACAGTTTTGCCGCGCCGCTTGGCCACGTTCTTCGCGACGTATTTGTAAAGCATCATGTCGTCAGCCATGGCCACCAACGAGTTAAAACGCAAATCGATCTCGGCCTGCCCGGCGGTCGCGACTTCGTGGTGCTCCTTCTCCACGCTCAGGCCGCAGTCTTTCATGATCATGATCATTTCATTGCGGACGTCCACCAGCGTATCGTTCGGCGGAACCGGGAAGTAGCCCTCTTTGTGTCGAATCTTATTGCCCAAGTTGGGAAACTCCTCGCGGCCGGTGTTCCAGATACCTTCGTTGGAGTCGACGTAGTAGTAGCCGCTGTGCGCGTTTTGGTCGTAGCGGACATCGTCGAAAATGAAGAACTCCGCTTCCGGCCCGAAATAGGCCGTGTCCGCTATACCGGTCTGCTTCAGGTATGCCTCCGCTTTGCGAGCGATGTTGCGGGGATCGCGGACGTATGGTTCACGCGTGATCGGATCGATCGCGTCGGCGACAATGCTGAGCGTGGTGACCTGCGGAAACGGATCGATGAAAGCTGTGGCCGGATCCAGCATCAGTAGCATGTCGCTGGCCTCGATGGATTTCCAGCCGCGAATCGACGAACCGTCAAAGCCGACGCCGGCTTCGAAGGTTTCCTCCCCCAATTCCGCGATGGGCATACAGAAATGCTGCCATGTGCCCAGAGAATCGCAGAATTTGAGATCCACCAACTGCACATTTTTGCTCTTACACAACTCGAGAACTTCTTTGGGTGTCATGTGTATCCTCCAGACCAAGCGGTGATGTTTTCACCAGAATGGCCGATTTAATTTCTGCGTAGTAGTTAATGCGTCCAGACGGGGTTACACAGCCTGATCCCCGCGTTCCTCAGTGCGGATGCGCACTGCTTCCTCGATCGGCAAAACAAAAATCTTGCCATCACCAATTTTGCCCGTCTTCGCCGTCTTCAAAATCGCGCCCACGGCAGCTTCTACCGCGCCATCGGGCAACACGATTTCCAGCTTTAGTTTGGGCAAAAAATCCACAGTGTATTCACTCCCGCGGTAAATCTCGGTATGGCCTTTCTGCCTCCCGAAACCTTTCACCTCGGTGACCGTCAGGCCTTCCACTCCTACACCTGCCAAAGCTTCCTTCACGTCTTCCAGCTTGAACGGTTTGATGATCGCTTCAATTTTCTTCATTGATTCTCTCCCCAAGTGCGGTTGCGAATACTAGAGAACCGCCGCAGGGCTGTAAACAGAAAAAGCGCCTGGCGATATCTCGAATCCACCACACCAAGGGGCAGTACATCCGGTCAAGCCGGAGTTTAGCACGTGATATGCCACCGACTTTTTTCTCATCCCAAAATTATCTCAGAACAACTTGCGTGTGCGCGTGTTATATGGTCAAGGTAGGAACTGATCTTATGACCGACAAGCAGCTTTGCTGGCGTGATTTGCCCATGCTGATTAAAACCAAACCGGTGTGTCATTGCGCAGTGAGGTGATACACTGCTCAATTCGTTTCCCATTGCTGACACGTTCCGGCACGTGCTAACCTGATCCAGTCATGGATGCTCCTGGTCTAGTTCCCGACTCCATTAATTGTCACGCCTGCGGTGCATTGATCGATTTGACGGGCCAGACCGGCTTTACCCACGTCGAATGTAAACGCTGCGAAGCACTTTCTGTGGTGCCTCTTCAATTCAGCGATTTTCTGTTGCTCAGTCCGATCGGGAGCGGATCGATTGGCACGGTCTATAAGGCCATCGATTTGCCGTTGAACCGTTATGTCGCGCTGAAGATCCTGCCGCGCAAGCTTTCCGCCAATCCGGAATCCGTTAACAACTTCTCGCGGGAGGCCCGTGCGGCCGCGGTGAACCACCAAAACGTGGCGCAGGTGTACACCTTTGGCGAATGCGATGGCCAATACTTCATCGCCATGGAATTGCTCGAACATGGCAGCTTGGACGACCGGATTACCAAACTTGGCAAACTCCCGGAAGCCGATGTGCTCTCGATCGGCACTCAGGTCGCTTCCGCCCTTCGGGCCGCTTGGGGACGCGGCCTGCTTCATCGCGACGTGAAACCCGGCAATATTCTCTTTAACGAACGCGAAGTTCCCAAGCTGGTCGATTTCGGCTTGGCGCGTAGCCTTGGCAAGGACACCGCGGGCACCAGCGAGAGTTTTGAACACGTTTGGGGGACACCCTATTACATCGCCCCCGAAAAACTGCGCGGTCAGCCCGAGGATTTTCGCAGCGACATATACTCCTTGGGGGCAACCCTGTTTCACGCCGCGGCCGGCCGGCCACCATTCGATGCGGCCACAACAGGCGAAGTCATTACCAAACACGTCACCCAACCCGCTCTGCTGCGGACGTACGCGCCGACGGTTCACGACCGCACCATGCAGGTAATTACCTGTATGCTGGCCAAGGACCCCGAGGACCGGTATGGCTCCTATGATGAACTCATCGAGGAACTCTCGGCGGCAGAAGAAGACCTTAAACCCCGGCCGACTTCCGGGCGACGCTCCCTGCTGGGCTTTTTGGGATTGCGGTCCAGAGCAGAAACAGGCGCGTGATCACCATACAAGAGGACGACCGGGGACAAGAATCTGATTGGACACCTGTTTGACGCCTTTGACAGAGCGGGCGGCAGCTTCTGCGCGCCAGGCGGCGGACAAGTTCGGTGCTGACCCTCGTAGAAGAACGTTGCCATCGTCAACTTCGACAATAACTCCAGCCATCTCTCCCGGGTCTTCATTGAGCCGTCGACGAATTGCAAAGCCGATGCTCTCGTCGCTGATTACTTCCCCCGCTGCAATGCTTTCTCTTGTAGCTCGCCTAGCAGGCTTGGGCGGTTCTGGCGTTGCTTTGGCCGCTGACAATGAAGCGCAACCAGTGGAAGAGACGGCGATAGCCAACATAAAAACAGCGAAAACCGTAGCCCGCATTGTTACACCTCTCCTGCCAGATATTTGGGATGAACGTATGGTGCGCGGGGGGGGACTTGAACCCCCACGGCTTTCGCCATACGCCCCTCAAACGTACGTGTCTGCCAATTCCACCACCCGCGCACTTCGACGAATGCGCATAAATTATATGGAAAGAGCGGCGTCAGCAAGCTAAGATTCGCCCGATGTCTGGTCATTCCAAATGGTCGAAGATCAAGCACACCAAGGGCGTCGTCGACTCCAAACGCGGGCAATTGTTCTCCAAGCTTGCCAAGGAGATCACTGTCGCCTGCAAGCACGGCGGCGGCGACCCGGGTTTCAATCCGCGTTTGCGCACCATCTTGATGAAGGCGCGCGCCGTGAACATGCCCGCTGACAACATCGACCGGGCCATCAAGAAGGGGACCGGCGAATTGCCGGGGATCACCTATGAAGAGGCCACTTACGAAGGCTACGCACACGGCGGCGTCGCCTTGCTGGTCGAAGTGCTAACCGACAGCAAGAATCGGACGGCTGCAGAAATCCGTGCGATTTTCACGAAACACGGTGGTCATATGGCCGGGGCCAACGCCGTGCAGCATCTGTTCCATCGCAAGGGCCAGATTCTCGTAGCCAAGGAACAAATCCTCGAGGACGACCTGATGGCTCTCGTGTTGGATGCCGGCGCGGAAGATATGATCGTTCATCCCGATGCCTACGAAATCACCACCGAGCCGCACCAATTTGAAGAAGTTCACAAGGCGCTCGAGGGCAAAGGCATCAAACCACAATCCGCCGAGGTCACCCAGTTGCCCATTACGCCCGTGCCCGTACCGGATGAAAAATCGGCGCGGGCCGTTCTCGCGCTGATCGAGGCGCTGGAAGAAAACGACGACGTTCAGAACGTTTATTCAAATTACGACATTCCTGACGACGTCATGGAAAGAGTTACGGCGGCGGCTGCCTAACCGCGGCGGCGCTCTGTGCGCGCTGAACTGACCGATGAAAATTATCGGTGTTGATCCCAGCCTGCGTTCCACCGGTTTCGCCGTCATCGAGGCGAACGGCTCGGAGTGCAAGGCGATCTGCCACGGGCACGTCAAAAACCCGCCGAGCCTGTTGCCGTCCTGGTGTTTGGTCCGCATTGGCAATGCGCTCGCCGACCTGATTCAACAACATAAGCCCGACGCCATGGCTGTGGAAGGGCTGGTATACGTCCAAAACACGAGGATCGCGCTCACACTTGGCCAGGTCCGCGGAGTTGCCATTGCCGCTGCCGCCGAGAGAGGACTCGCCGTTTACGAGTATGCTCCGCGCAAAGTGAAACAAGCAGTCACCGGTTTGGGTGGCGCGGGCAAGATGCAAGTCGGGCGCATGGTCAAATTGCTGTTGGGCCTTCCCGAGCCGCCTCAGGCAGACGCCGCCGACGCGTTGGCCGTTGCCGTCTGCCACGCGCAGTGCTGCCGCGGCGTGCAAATCCATCCGCCCAAACAGATCTAATTCACGGATTTTTTCCGTGTAATCCGTGTGCTCCGTGGATAGATTCGCCGCACGTGATTGCCTTTCTCCATGGCAAACTGGCCGAGGCGACCCCGACCCATGTGATCGTGGATGTCAACGGAGTCGGTTACACGGCGTTCATTCCGCTTTCCAGCTACGATAAACTGCCAGCCAAAGACAGCGCCGTGAAGCTGCTCACGTATCATCACGTCATTCCTCGCGAAGGCACCCAACAACTGTTCGGGTTCGCTACCGCCGAAGAACGCAATATGTTTCTGTTGCTGATCAGCGTCAGCGGCATCGGGCCCAAGCTGGCGCTCAACATTCTCAGCAGCGCCGCCATTTCGACTCTGCGCGCCGCCATCGTCAGCGGCGATTCAAAGACCCTCTCCGCCTTACGCGGCATCGGCAAGAAAACCGCCGAACGACTCGTGCTGGAACTCAAAGACAAACTGGGTGCCGAGGTGCCGTTCGAAGCCAAAGGCCAAGCCGCAACTGCTGACGAACAAAAGCTCACCGACGCGGTGCTGGCGCTGGTTTCTCTCGGTTACAAACAAATGGACGCCCACAAAGCCATTGTCGCCGCCGCCGAGAAGTGTGGCCCGAAGGCCGGCGTTGAAGAGTTGGTGCGCACAGCTTTGAGAAGTGCGTGATTTCCTTGGAGGGTCACGCGCCGTCGTGGCCATCTTCCCGAGAAACTGACGCGGCAGAACGCGTCCCTCCAGGAAAATCCGAAAGAGGCAATTCGCCTTACTGCCCCAAAAACGTGTTGTAAACGTTCAGGTAGGTATTGAAGGACTTGAAAATCTGGAAAATGATGAATGCGGCAATCAGCCCGTAAGCCAGCCGCGGCAACCAGGTTACGAACTGGTCGAGACTGCGTCGCCAGCGGTCCTCGTAAAACTTGGCAACCCGGTCGAGCATGTCATCCAGCCGTCCGCTCTTTGCCCCCGTCGTCCAATACTGGATAAGGAGATCAGGGAACACGCCCGTGGATTCGAGCGCCTCACTGATTTCCGCTCCGCCACGGATTTGCGGTTCGGCTTGCTCGTAGGCGTGGGCGATCAACGGACTGTGGATTGTGCTGCTGGCTGATTTAAGCGCCTCCATAACGCCGATGCCGGCGGCCAACATCAAGCGCATCGACGATGCCCATTGGCTGATAGCGTAGTCGAAACGTAGCCGTCCAAAGACCGGTATTGCCCGCAGCATACGGTCCAGCACGACATTCAGGCCTGGTACTGTGAATAGCCGTCGTATCAGAAACGAAATCAACCAGGCGATCACGACCAGTCCCACCAGCAATCCCACGGTGTCCCGTAGGTAGTCGAGCAGCGTGTACGGTCTTCCACCAACGGCGCCGAGGAATAGCGCTTGAAAATGGATAATGAAGACGGTCGCAATTAGCAGAAACGCCGGATAAAGCGAGCCGGTAATGAGTTTGCTGCGGGCAGACGCCCGGGTTTCGTAGTATTTGCTCAATGACAGGAAGCCGTCGTCGAGCGCGCCACTACGTTCAGTCATGCTGATCGTGTGCACGTCCAGCGCCTCGAAGCTCTTGCCGCACTGTTCCATGGCCTCGGAGGGCGGCATTCCCTCGCCGACCAAGGTCGACAGGATCGATACTATTGAGCGCATACGCCGCGGCGCGCTTTTCTGCATCGACCTTAATGCGTTTTGAATCGGCAGGCCCGCTTGAACCAGCGTGCCCAACTGATAGTAAAACGTTGAAAGGTTCTTTGATGAAAACCGCATCCAACCGCATCCTAACACCGACAAGGCTTTTCGTCTTGCCTCTTTCCAGCGCGTTGCGCATCTTGACGCCATGGCGGAACGGTTCGTCACCGAAACCATCCACGACAAAACGCTGGACGTGTCGCTGCGTCCGAGTGTCTTTGCCGATTTCGCGGGGCAACGCAAGGTCAAGGACCGGCTCGAACTCGCCGTTGAAGCCGCGCGGCAACGCAAGGAATCCCTTGACCACATCCTGCTCAGCGGTCCGCCGGGCCTCGGCAAAACCACGCTCGCCTACATTCTTGCGAAAGCGATGGGTGTCAATATCGTGGTTACCAGTGGGCCGGCGTTAGAAAAAGCCGCCAATCTTGCCGGCCTGCTCAGTAAGCTCGAAAGCGGGGACATTTTGTTCATTGATGAAATCCACCGTCTCCAAAAAGTTGTTGAAGAATATCTTTATCCGGCCATGGAGGACTTCCGAATCGACATGGTGGTGGATCAAGGGCCCAATGCGCGCAGTTATCGACTAAACCTTCCAAGGTTCACACTCATCGGGGCCACGACGCGCAGCGGGCTCCTCACGTCGCCTTTGCGGTCGCGATTCGGACTGACCGAACGACTGGATTATTACAGCGCGGAAGAGTTGGCGACGATTGTGTCGCGGTCCGCGCGGATCCTGAACGTGGACATTGATGCCGACGGGGCTACGGAAATCGCCGGAAGGTCGCGTGGCACTCCGCGTATTGCCAATAATTTACTGAAACGCGTTCGTGATTATGCGCAGGTCAAGGGCCACACAAATAGGCCATCTACTGCCGGCAAGAGCGCAAATCACAAATCGAAGAAGAAGCTGAAGGATAAGAAGTCCAAGAAAGAGGAGAAGCCGGAATGCCCATTGGTCACTGCCGCTCTTGCAGATAAGGCTCTGGTCATGCTGGAGATAGACGAACACGGGCTCGACGAAATGGACAAACGCATTCTGGAAACGCTCGTACATAAGTTTGCGGGCAAACCTGTTGGCATAAACTCCCTCGCCGTGGCCGTAGGCGAAGAACCCGACACCATCGAGGAAGTTTACGAACCGTTCCTGATCATGCAGGGCTACCTGAAACGCACGCCGCAAGGCCGCGTCCCAACCGACCTCGCTTTCAAGAAGCTGGGTGCGAAGAAGGAAAAAACCCAGAACGAACTCTTTTGATCCACGGATTTCACGGATTCCACGGATGGAGTTACTCGAAGAGGAATTGACGCAGAATGTCATCGGCGCGGCGATGGAAGTGCACCGAGTATTGGGCTGCGGATTCTTGGAAGGGGTATGCCAGGAGGCGCTCGAAATTGAGCTGACGGAGCGCGGAATACCTTTCTCTCGACAACCAGCAATCGAGATCGAATACAAGCATCACACCTTGTCGAAGACCTATCAACCCGATTTGCTCATTGAGAAACGGTTGGTTGTCGAGTTGAAGGCCCTCGACCGCATCGGCGCGGTCGAGGAATCGCAACTGTTGAACTATTTGAAGGCGACCGGCATCCAGGTCGGCCTGCTCATGAACTTCGGACGCCGCTCTTTGGAATGGAAGCGGATGGTGTTTTAGTCCGTGCAATCCGTGTAATCCGTGGATAATCATCCTCTGAAACCATGCCGAAGCGTACTGACATCCATAAAATCCTGATCATCGGCAGCGGGCCAATCGTCATCGGCCAGGCCTGCGAGTTCGACTACTCCGGCACGCAAGCTTGCAAAGCATTACGCGAAGAAGGCTACAAGGTGGTGCTGGTCAATTCCAATCCGGCGACGATCATGACCGATCCCGAGTTCGCCGATGCGACCTACATCGAGCCGGTCACACCCGAGGCGGTCGAGAAGATCATCGAACGCGAAAAGCCCGACGCGTTGTTGCCGACGCTTGGCGGCCAGACCGGCCTCAACACCGCAATGGCGTTGTGGCGCAGCGGCGTCTTGCAGAAGCACAACGTGGAGATGATCGGGGCCAAAGCCGACGCTATCGAGAAAGGCGAAGACCGACTCAAATTCAAGGAGTCGATGCAGAAGATCGGGTTGGACGTGCCGGTCAGTGGGGTGGCGCACAATCTCGACGAAGCGCGCGAGGTGACGCATAAAATCGGAAAATTCCCGGTCATCATTCGTCCCGCCTACACGCTCGGCGGCACGGGCGGCGGCGTGGCCTATAACCGCGAAGAGTTTGACGCGATGGCACAAAATGGCCTAGAGGCGTCGCCCGTCACCGAGATTCTCATCGAAGAATCGCTCATCGGTTGGAAGGAATACGAAACCGAGGTGATGCGCGACAAGAACGACAATTGCGTCATTGTCTGTTCTATCGAAAATTTCGACCCGATGGGCGTGCACACCGGCGACTCGATCACAGTCGCGCCAATCCAGACACTCACTGACAAGGAATGGCAACTCATGCGCGACGCCAGTTTTGCCTGCATCCGCGAGATCGGCGTCGAGACCGGCGGCTCGAACATTCAGTTCGCGGTCAATCCCGAGAATGGCCGGATGTGCGTCATCGAAATGAACCCGCGTGTTAGCCGTTCGAGCGCGCTGGCGTCGAAAGCCACCGGATTTCCCATCGCCAAGATCGCCGCGAAACTCGCCATCGGCTATTCACTCGACGAAATCCCCAACGACATCACCAAGAACACGCCGGCCAGTTTCGAGCCAGCGATTGATTACGTGGTGGTCAAGATTCCGCGGTTCACCTTCGAGAAATTCCCGAAGTCCGACCCGACTTTGACCACGACAATGAAGAGCGTCGGCGAAGTCATGGCCATCGGTCGAACGTTCAAGGAAAGTTTACAGAAAGCGCTGCGCGGACTCGAAATCGGCGCGCACGGACTCGGCGGCGGAAAATGGGGCGGCGGACGCGAAATCCCGCCGCGCGAAGAAATCGAACGCAAACTCATCACGCCCTGTGCTGAACGCATCTTCTATATCCGCCACGCCTTCCGCGCCGGCTTCAAACTCGACGCCATTTACTTGCTCACCAAGATCGACCGCTGGTTCCTCCACAACATCAAAGAGATCGTTGACATGGAGGAAGAGTTGGTGAAGGCCGGAAAACTGGAGGCGCTAGCTTGAGGCATTGCCTACCATGAACCGGAAAACAAAATCGGAAGAACTTTTTGAGGAATACTGTCGTCAGCGTGGATATTACCTTGAACGCATTCCAGAAAGTGGAAAACCGACAGCAGACTATAGAATCGAGTCCTCAGGATTCAAGATTATCGTCGAAGTAGCGGAACTCGGGTTAAACGACGACGATCATCGAATCGTCAAATATTTGAATACGAAGCACACCGCAATGTACGCAACCATTCCCGGCAAGCGACTACGATACGCGCTTGAACATACACAGAAGAAATTCAGGCTCTGCAAGAGCGAAGGTCTGGCATGTTTGGCGGTCATTTATAACAACACGCCGATGGGGGATCACCTTGACCCTGTCTTTGATATCGACGCCGCCATGTTCGGCGACCAACAGGAACGATTTTATCTCACACAAGAGTATGACATACATCATACCCAAAACGTTCGCGGGGGAAATCGCAAGTTGAGCGATATGAACGGACGCTACGTTAGTGCTTTAGCGGTCCTGAGCAAACCGGCCGGCGCAGCTTCACCGTCGTTGTGCTTTTATCATAATCCGCTTGCGCTAATTCCAATCCGACCTGAACTCTTCAGCAATCCAAGCGACAGCCATTTTGTCAAACCGACCCATCCGGACAGGTTCATCGGCGCGTGGGCAGGATATGACGCGCCATCCGCGAGTAGAGGGAATTAACCAAAAGCGCGTTTTGTAATTCGGCTGGTTTTTTCTCTCAAAGCAGGCAAGTGACTCAGCCACTTGTCAAAACAGTTGAGCTTCGCTAAGGTCGCAGCGATGGCGCAAACGACGAAATCCTTACTTCGCAAAGCCAAATCGCTTGGTTTCTCCGACCGGCAGATAGCGGCATTGGTTGGGTCAACCGAGGACGAGGTGCGGGCGCTGCGGAAGAAACTCGGCATTGTGCCGAGTTACCGGCTGGTGGACACGTGCGCGGCGGAGTTCGAGGCGTACACGCCGTACTATTATTCCACCTACGACACCGGCGACGACGAGATCCGCAAGACCGATAAGCGCAAGGTGATGATTCTCGGCGGTGGCCCGAACCGGATCGGGCAGGGAATCGAGTTCGACTACTGTTGCGTCCACGCGGCGTTTGCGTTGAAAGAACTCGGGCTCGAAACGATCATGGTGAACTCGAATCCCGAGACCGTTTCGACCGATTACGACACGAGCGACAAGCTGTTCTTCGAGCCGCTGACGCTGGAAGACGTGCTCCACATCTACGAACGCGAACAATGCTGGGGCGCGATTGCGCAGTTCGGCGGTCAGACACCACTCAATCTCGCGCTCGGTCTGCAGAAGAACGGCGTCAACATCATCGGCACCTCGCCGCAGAGCATCGAGATCGCCGAGGACCGGAAACTATTCGCGGCCATGCTCGACAAACTCGCCATTCCACAACCGCCGAATGGTCTTGCCACCAACGCGGACGAAGCGCTTGCCGCAGCGCACAAAGTTGGCTACCCGGTGCTGGTGCGGCCGTCTTTCGTGCTGGGTGGTCGCGCGATGCAGATCGTGTACGACGACGACGAACTCCGTCACTACATGCAATTCGCTGTCGAGGCCTCGCCCGAGCGGCCGGTCTTGGTCGATAAATTCCTTGAAGAAGCCCTGGAAGTGGATGTGGATTGCATTGCCGACATTGGCGTTGGCGGAGACTCGGTGGTTGTGGGTGGAATGCTGGAGCACATCGAGTTTGCCGGTTGCCACAGCGGCGACGCGGCGATGGTGTTGCCGCCGCATTCGATCTGGCCGGAAAACATCGAGACGATGCGGAAATACACGCACGCAATGGCGCGCGAGCTGAAGGTCGCGGGTTTGATGAACGTGCAGTTCGCCGTGAAAGGCTACAAGGTGTGGGTGTTGGAAGTGAACCCGCGCGCCTCGCGGACCGTGCCGTTCGTGAGCAAGGCGATCGGTCGGCCGCTGGCGAAATTGGCGGCGAAAGTGATGACCGGCAAGAAACTGAAGGAACTCGGATTCGCGGAGGAAATCCGACCCAAGTACTACTCCGTGAAGGAATCCGTGTTCCCGTTCAACAAGTTCCCCGGTCAGGACATCTTGCTCGGCCCCGAGATGCGCTCGACCGGCGAAGTGATGGGGATTGCGGAAGACTGGGGCGAGGCCTATGCCAAATCGCAAATGGCCGCGGCGCCACCCTTGCCGCTTTCGGGGAAAGTGTTTATCAGCGTACGTGATTCGGACAAGAAGAACGTCACGTCGTTGATGCGACAGTTTGCGGACCTGAAATTTGAGATTTGCGCTACGGCTGGGACAGCAAAAGTCTTGGCCGAGTCTGGCTTGAATGTGCAGTCACTGTTCAAACTAGCCGAGGGCCGGCCCAACGTACTCGACCTGATCAAAAACGGAGAAATTCAACTTATAGTCAACACGGCGTCCGGCAGCGGCCCGCATGCAGATGGCATTCGGATTCGCACGGCGGCGGTCGCACACAAGATTCCGATCATGACCACCTTGGCCAGCGCCAACGCTGCGTTGCTGGGTATCAAAGAGTTTCGAGAGAAAGGGCTGACCGTCCGTCCTTTGCAGGAATATCACGCGAACACGAAGGGGAATCGGGAGTAACAAGCTTCCGATTGTAGGCCGCTTCTGCGAAGCGGCGGAGGCGAAGGAAAACATTCACCGACTCGCAGAGTCGGCCTACAGTTCGGGTTCGGAAGCCGCTTCCGATTTCGGCGCAATCCGTACTTCAGCCTTCAGGCCGCCACCGTCTTCCACAGCCAGATGCTCGGCTTGGACTTCGCCTTCGAATAGGCCGCCGGCTCTCACGGTGACGAGGCCACTGGCTTCAAGATTCGCATTCAATGAACCGCAGATCTCGATGTTGCGGTATTTGGCTGTCTGCTTGAACTTGAATTCCGCACCGGGGCCAATGCGCAGATCGGGAGCCGAGAGCGCTTTTTCGGAAAAGATGGCGCCCGCCGCAAGCTCCAACGTCCGCAGCGCTCGTGCTCGTCCTCCTTCAATGATTCCTTCCACAATTACGTCAGCGCCAATCAGATCACCGTTTTTGAGGACGCCGGTGGGTGTGAGCCGGATCACGCCCGCAGTCTTGACGGTATCAACCCACTCGCTGTCGATGGTGTGGTCGGTCAGATCCAGCAACGCCCGGCATTTGGGACAATGCGTGCTCGTTACCCGTCCGTGCGTCTGGAATTTGTAATTGCACTCGTAGCACTCGATCTGATGCTTGACCGGCACCGCTGTCCGCGCGACGCGGGCGCCGGTCTTTGGTGCTTCGCCGGGGGCACTGCCCGCTTGCTCACCACTAGCAGGCGGACCTGTGGGTAGTGCCGACGCAGGTTTTGCGCGCGCGACAGCGCGAATGGTCGCGTAGCTGTCGAGTGTATTGACTTTGCGGTGCTTGGGCACAACTCATCCCCTGATTATCGACGCCACCGGCCCGTTACCGCATTTGTCAACGTCGTGCGTAGGAACGGACCGTTGCGGCGGCCTCAGTGCGATCGTCGTCGCCGGACTCGGTGGTCTCGCTCAGGGTGGGCGCAACGCCGCTGATCGGCGAACCGGAAGAATTGACTTCCGAGCGGCCAATGAACGTGACGCCGTCCTCAACGCTGAGCCGTTTGGCGCGGATGTCGCCGGTGACGCGCGCCGTCGATTTCATCTCGATGCGGTCTTTGGCGGTGACGTTGCCGTTGATCGAGCCTTCGATGGAGACCGAAGTGACGACGATATTGCCTTTGATTTGGGCGGACTTGCCGATAATGGCGTCGCCGCCGCAATGTAATTCGCCCTCCAGCTTGCCGTCGATGCGCAGAGAACCGGAGCCTTTAATGGTGCCGGTAATCTCGATGTCGTTGGAAATGACTGACTGCGGGGTTTCGTTGTTATCCATTTTTTCCTCCAAGTTGGTTCCTCCGTTGGGCTCGCCGACCCAACTCATTGGCCGAAGAGTCGCAAAAACAAAGGGATATGACAAGGCGAAAGACGGTTTGCGGAAGAAATTTATCGAGCTGGCGCGCAGCGTCAGAGACGACCGTTGACGAGTTTTTGGAACGCCGGCATCTCGCGCAACTGCGAGAAATCCGGCTCGGATTTGGCGATGGCCTTGAGTTTCGGGTCGAGATGGACTGCGTTCCTAAGGAGTTCGAGCGCTTCGGCTTCGCGGTGCTGCACGGCCCGGTAGCAGGCCATGTTGTAATGCGCCAAAGCGTTACGGGGATTGGCGTCGAACGCTCGTTGGAGGGTGCTCACGGCGGCGTCGAGCGACTGGGTGCGCCGGCGAATATAAGCCAGGTTGATCCACGTTGCGGAATCCAGCGGATTGAGTTCCGCCAGCTTCGCCATCAATGGTTCCGCCTCTTTGAGCCGGTTCGACTGCCACAAAACTTCCGACTTGATGGCGATGGCCTGCCGGTTGTTTGGAGCCAACGCCAGTGCTTCGTCGGCTTCCCTTGCCGCGTCCTCATACATCTTCAGGTCGAGATATCCCGACGCGTACTCAATGTGCTTTAAAACTTCGGGCGTCATGGCTCGAGGTTGCGCTTTCATTGGCGCTCCACAAAAATATAGCAAGGTTTCAGGCAATTTGCCATGTTTAGCGCCATGTTCTACCGGACCTTGGTGCGCCCGTGGCTTTTCCGGGCTGATCCTGAAGCCGTTCACAATCGCGCATTAAGTGTGGCGGCGCGGCTGGGTGGGCATCGCCTCGCACGTGAAACACTGGAAACTCTCTTCCTCGTGGATGACCGACGTCTCCGTCAAACGGTCTTCGGTCTTCAATTTCCAAACCCGGTCGGGCTTGGTGCCGGTTATGACAAGAACGCCGTGGGAATTGAACTCTGGCCGTCGCTGGGATTTGGTTTCGTCGAAATTGGCACCGTGACGGCGCGTCCGCAACCAGGCAACGAATCGCCACGGCTATTCCGGCAGACGAAACAACGCGCGCTCATCAATCGCATGGGATTCAACAATGAAGGAGCGGTTGCGATTTCGGCGCGGATCCCGCGGCGACCGCATCGTATTCCCCTTGGCGTGAACGTCGGCAAAGATCGCGCGGTCGATTTGGGCGATGCAGCCCGGAGCTATCTCGCGAGCATCGACGAATTTCACGACCGCGCTGATTTCTTTGTCCTCAACGTGAGTTCGCCCAATACGCCGGGACTGCGGCAACTGCAGGAAAAGGAAGCGCTGGATGAGTTGCTTGCCGTTGTAGTAGCGCCCGTCCGCGGGCGCAAATCTTCAATCTCTGCCGCTGGGACGGCGGCCACTACACCAGCGGGCCGGTCGGTCGCCGGCACGGCGAGTACCCTACCGGTCTTGCTCAAGATTGCGCCGGACCTGAAGTTCGAGCAAATCGACGACATTTTAGAGCTCGCGCACAAATACAGCATTGCGGGTATTGTGGCGACCAACACAACGCTCGATCATCCTACGCCAGCCCAAGGCGGACTCAGCGGAGTGCCGTTGCGGGTGCGCGCCACCCAATGCGTGCGCCATATCTGGCGTCATACTGGTGGCCAACTGCCAATTATCGGCGTCGGCGGCATTTTTACAGCGAAAGACGCCTACGAGAAGATTCGGGCCGGAGCGAGTCTTGTTGAAGTTTGGACGGGCATGATCTACGAAGGTCCGGGGATTGTGCACAACATTAATTGCGGATTATTGCGGCTGGTAGCGAGAGACGGCTTTCACAATATTGCGGAGGCGGTAGGAACCGGATGACCGAATCCACGAAACTTTGGCCCCATGCGTGGTCGCTGATCCACGGCCAACGCCGGGACGCGGTCAGCGGTTTGGCGCTGACCTTGTGCGGGATTGCCGCCAGCCTGTTGCAGCCGTGGCCGCTGAAGATCATTGTGGACAGCGTTCTCGGGTCGACGCCGGTGCCGGCATGGTTGGCCGCGTTTAGCCACAATAAGCCTGCTGCACTGATTGTCGTTTGCCTTGCCCTTCTGCTCATCTATTTCACCCGTGGCGGATTCAGCGCCTGGGGCACGACCTATCTCGTGCGGGCGGGGCTGCGCATGACGCAGGAGTTGCGGTTTCGCGTCTACGAGCACCTGCAGAAATTGAGTCTGGTCTTCCATGACAGCCGGGCGGTGGGCGATTCGATTTACCGGGTAACATGGGACACGTATTCCATTCAAACCATTTTCAACGGAGGTCTCATTCCTCTGCTCTCCTCGGTGGTCACGCTGGCCGGCATGATGATCATCATGCTGCGATTTGACGTCGTATTGACGCTGTTGGCGTTGGGGGTGGCGCCAGCACTGGCGCTTACCATCCGTCATTTCAACCGGATGATCAGTGCCGTTTCGACTGAGTACCACACGCGAGAGACCAAGGTGAGCGCCATGATTCAAGAATCACTGTCAGCGATTCGCACCATTCAGGCGTTTGCGCGCGAGGAGGACGAGGTGCGGCGTTTTGGCATCGGTGCGGCGCAGAGTGTGGATGCCAATCTGCGCATGACCAAGGTGCAAGTGCTGTCGTCGTTTGTGGTCGGTTTGATTACCGCCGCCGGCACAGTCGCCATGATCTGGTTGGGAGGTCAACGCGTCCTGGCGGGTCGGCTCACCGTCGGTGAATTGCTCGTGTTCATCAGTTACGTCGGCATGCTGTACGGTCCGATGAGCACGATCAGCGGCATAGCCAACTCGATCCAAGGGGCACTGACTCCGTTCCGCCGCGTGGTCGAAATTCTGGAAACGAAACCGATCGTTCACGACGCGCCAGGTGCCAGACCGCTGACTCAGTGTGAAGGCATTGTGCGATTTGACCAGGTTTGGTTTGGGTACGACCCGAATCATCCGGTGCTGAAAGGCATCGATTTCGAGGCCCGGCCCGGTCAGATGGTTGCGCTGGTGGGTCCGAGCGGCGTGGGAAAATCCACGCTGCTCAGCGTTCTATTGCGGTTCTACGATCCACAAAAGGGCCGTGTCTTGGTGGACGGCCGCGATATCCGCGAGTTTCAGTACCGCACTTTGCGGCGGCAAATCAGTATCGTGCCGCAGGAGCCGGTGCTGTTCTCCACACCGGTGCGTGACAATATAGCCTACGGTCGACCGCAGGCATCGCTCGATCAAATTGTGGAGGCGGCCCGCAATGCTGAGGCTGACGAATTTATTCGGGCGATGCCGCAAGGCTACGACACTCCGGTCGGCGAACGCGGCATGACCTTGTCCGGCGGTCAACGGCAGCGGCTGGCATTGGCCCGGGCGTTCTTGAAGAACTCACCAATTCTGATTCTGGACGAACCAACGGCCGCGCTGGATGCGGAAACCGAGGCAGCCGTGTTGCGGGCGTTAGAGCGGTTGCGGCAGAAGTGCACGGTGTTTGTCGTGGCGCACCGGCTTTCGACGGTGCGTCAGGCAGACGTGCTGTTGGTGCTGCACGACGGGCAAATCGTCGAGCGCGGCAAACATAACGAATTGGTCGCGCGCGGCGGACATTACGCCCGAGTGGTGCAATTGCAGTTTGGGGAGGGAAAGACAACGGCTTGAACCGCAGAGACGCAGAGAGGCAGAGGACGCAGAGGCGCCGCGACTTCTGCGGTAATCCCCGACTTCAATGAAAAAGGTCATTGTCACCAGCAGTTGGGGGGCAGGGTATCCCGAGGGCGGCGGTATGCAATGGCTCACGCTGCATTACCTCGCCGGCCTGCGCGAGTTGGGCGTCGAGGGTTTCTGGTTGGATATTCTGGGACCGCCGAAGGCGGGCGTCAAACGATCCACTGAAGAGGCCGTCGAAGATTTTCGCGCGCGCTGCGAACGGCTTGGGCTTCACGAACACTGGGCGGTGCTCTACAACCAGCAGAAGGTTTTCGGAATGGCGGAGCGCCAGTTGGAAGCGCTTTGCGGTGATTCCCTATTGTTGGTCAATCTTTGCGGCGCACTCAAACAGGACGAACTCTTGCGCCGTTTCCGTCGTCGAGCCTACTTCGACCTTGACCCGGGGTTCACGCAAATCTGGGCACTCGAATGGGATATGGATTTGAGTAAACACAACATCTTCTTCACGGTGGGATTGAACGTGGGGAAAACCGACTTCCCGATTCCCTTGCGGGGCATTGAATGGCAAACATTCGTGCCGCCGGTCGCGCTGGAGTACTGGCCGGCGCAAAGCGATGTGACCGCGGCGAAGTTCACGACCGTCGGCCAATGGCGTGGTCAGAGCGCCGTGTGGAATGGAGAAGGATACTGGCCGAAACGGGAGGAATTCCTCCGCGTCATTGAACTTCCTCGCAAGACAGCGCAGCCTATCGAACTCGCTCTGCTGATTCACGAATCGGAAAGCGAAGACTTGTCCGTGCTGTGCAATAACGGCTGGCGAATGGTCGATCCGCACGAGGCGGCGGGCGGAGCTGATGGGATTCGCGCCTACATTCAGCGGTCGCGCGCGGAGTTCAGTGTGGCGAAGCACGGTTATGTGAAATCAAAAAGCGGCTGGTTCAGCGACCGGACGGTGTGTTACCTGGCGTCGGGGCGGCCCGTACTTGTGCAGGACACCGGCATTGGCAGACATCTGCCGGTGGGCCGAGGGCTGCTCACGTTCTCGACGATCGACGAGGCGCTGCAGGGAATTCAATCGATCAATGGGGACTACGCCGGGCATTGCGCCGCAGCCAGGAAGCTGGCAGAGGAACGATTCGCCGCCCCGAAAGTCCTGCAGTCAATTCTGGAACGTGCCGGCGTGCTCTAGTTTCGATCTTTCGTCTTTGGATTCTCCAACCCCGCGTTCCGAACGCTGTTTGTCGTCACCAACGGACCCTGGAATCCGGTCACGTTGATGCCCGCGAGTTTCACATCGGTGATATGGGCCAGAGAAACACCCTTTTCGCAAGTTCCGGAAATGTTCTCAAGTGAGAGACCATCCACCGGCCGCTCGCGCGGAATATCCTGCGCGTTCACCAATTGACCAACGTTGTTCACCTTGATGTCATGGAAGCTGATGTTGTGGACCCGCGCCCATTTCTCGATGGCGCCGGGCACCGGTTCGCTCGCCTGGATTCCTGTTTTTAGCAAGCGGATGGTGAGAAACGTCGCCGAATTGTTGATCGTCAAATTTCGGCCTTCGATGTTTTCGATGAAACCACCCCGTCCTTCACGGCTCTTAATGAAGATCCCGTTCTGGCGGCCCGAAATCGAGCAGTGTTCCACACGTACATCGCGGATCCCGCCGGACATTTCCGAGCCGAGCGCCAGCCCGGCGAAAATGCTACTGGATAGCGTGCAATCCTTGATTTCGACGTTCTGCGTCGCTCGGCCAGTGCGCACAGCCTCCATTCCCCGACCAGATTTCAGCGCGACGGCATCGTCGCCGGTATCAACGTTGCAGTGCTCGATCAGTACATCCTGGCAAGAGTCCACGTCGATTCCGTCTCCGTTGACGAGGATCGAGCGAATCGTCAGATTCCGCATTGTGAGATGGCTGCAATCGAGCAGATGAATTGACCAAAGCCGTTGATATTGCGTGGTAAAGCCACTCAGGACAACATTCGAGCCAGTGGCCAACTCAATTAGCAGCGGCCCGCGCGGATTGCGCAGCCGGCTCATGTTGAGCGGCGGGCCGATAATTGAGCCCGGGCCAGTGATCGTGATGTTGTCAGCTTTCGCTGAGGAAAGGAGCGCCCGATGGCCCTCGGCGAATTCGCCTTCCCAGCGGACACGCGCGAGTGGGTAGTCGGCGATATCGGGACTGCCGCTGAGATTGGCACCGCGCTCCAATTGCAGCACCGTATTCGAGCCGACGACGACGCTGCCGATCAGGTAATCACCGGAAGGCACCAGAACCGTACCACCGCCCGCAGCCATACAAGCGTCGAGCGCCTTTTGCACAGCGGCGGTGTCCTTGGTTTCTCCATCACCCTTGGCCCCGAAATCGCGCACGTTCAACGCAGGCTTCATTGTAGGTGGAACATGTAGTTTGAGAGTTTTCGCAGTCAGCAAAGAACCGCATGCGGAAATAAAGATGGAAACGGCAAGCAATTCCCGAATCATGGAACATCAAGATATCAGACGACGAACTCAGCGAAAGCAAATATGTGGATCGGTAAAACTTTCAGACTGGCAGCCGCAGCCGAAAGGTCGTGCCCTTCCTGCGAGAACTTTCAACGTCGATGCTGCCGCGGTGAGCCTCAATGATTTTCTGAACGATGGCGAGGCCCAGCCCGGTGCCCCGAGTTTTGGTAGTGAGAAATGGTTCAAAGACCCGCTTCTGCTTTTCAAGCGCCATTCCTGTTCCGGTATCGGTAAAAGAAAGAACGACGCTGGTCGTGGGTTCTCGCTGCATGGCCGAAGAAACCGTCAACTGGCCGCCACGGGGCATGGCGTCGGCCGCATTGAGGATGAGATTGAGACAGGCCTGCTCGATTTGACCCCGGTCGGCCCGGACCATGGGAAGGTTTTCACCCAACTTTCGCACCAGCACGATCTCTTGCTGGCTGAGCTTTTGTCGCACCAGCAACAGCACGTCATCGAGCAGCTCGTTCACGTCCACGGGTTCAAACGTTGGCTCCGTCGAGCGTGCATATCCCAAGAGTTGGTCCACAATTTTGTTCAGGTGATTCATCTTCTCGGCGACGACTTCCGCGTCGCGTGCCCGCGGATCGGACACGGGAAATTTCAGATCGAGCGAATGGAACAACATTTTCATCACCGTCAGCGGATTGCGGATTTCGTGCGCGACCTCGGCCGCCAGCAGGCCGAGCGTACTGAGTCGCTCGCTGCGTCGCAGTTGCTCTTCCACCGCAACGATTTTAGTGTGCAAACGCGCATTCTCAATGGCCACGGCGGCCAGGTTGGCCAGTGCGGAGAGGATTTTGACGTCCTGATTGGAATAGCGGTACGGCCGGACCGTGTAAACGTTCAGCGCGCCAATCACGACGTCGCCCATCATCATCGGCACCGACAACAAGGACACCAAGCCTTCTTTGCGCGCCAACTCAGTGTGGCGGTAGGCGTCGTGTTCCTGAACGTTGTAAACTCGCAACGGTTTGCGGCGGCCAACGACGACACCGACGAGGCTATCGGCCACCGGCAGCGGCGGTTTTCGTAGATAGCCGGGGCCGGCCCCGTGGCAGGCGTGGAGTTCGAGGAAATCACGCGTCGAGTTCAGCAACATGAGCGAACACACTTTCGTGTCCATCAACTGGCAGGCGTCACGGGTAACGCGCTGGAGAATTTCTTGGAGATTCAGTGAAGAAATGATCGACTGGGCGACGGAGAACAGAGATTCGAGTTGGCGCGCGTTGTGAGCCACGGCCTGGTATAACCATGAGTTCTGGATTACCTGAGCGGATTGGTTCGCCACAGCCACAAGAAGTTCTTCGTCCTCGGCGCTGAAAGCATCGCGGCGGGTGGAATCGACGTTCAGCACGCCGATGAGGGTGCCTTCGACGAGCAGCGGCACCGCCAGTTCACTGCGGATGTCTTTGCGAACCGACACGTAACGCGCGTCGGCCGTGACGTCCGGCACGCGCACTGGTTTGCCCGTCCGAGCCACCCAGCCGGTGACACCCCGGCCGATGGCCAGTTTCGTTTGTCGCGCCTGCTTGCTCAGGCCGGTGGCGACTTCGATTTCGAGCAACTGGGTGTGTGGATCGATGAACACAATCGAGCCGCTGGTGGCCTGCATCACGCGCACCGCCTCGGCCAGAACGCGGTTGAGGACTTCCTTCGGTTCGAGCGAGGAATTAATGACGCTGCTGACCCGCGCCAACACCTCAAACTGGCGCAGCTTGCGTTCCTGTGAAATCGGCGTACGGCGCGGCATGATCAACTCGCGAGCAGGTGAATGGCGTCCTCGAGTTTCGAGCGAATGCTGGAAAGGCGCGCGTCCTCGGTAATCTTGTTGCCGAGTTGGTCCTGGACGTAAAAGGTGTCGATCCCGGCGCCTTTCTCGGTGGAAACCTTGGCGAAACTAATGTCGAGACCGAGTTCGGTGAGTGTGTGCGTGATTGCGTACAACAAACCCAATCGATCTTCGGTCTGAGTTTCCACGATCGTGCGGCCCTTGCTGATCTCGTTGTCGAAATCGATCACGGTCGGAATGCGCACCTCGCGAATCTTCGGCGTCTCGCCGCGCAACGCCCGTAGCCGTGAGAGGATCTCTTGAAATCCGACCGCCTCGCGATTACTCAACATGCGTTCGAGCATTCCTTCTGCCGCCTGAATCGCGCGTTGATCAGTAACGGCGGCAAGGTTCTTGTCGCAAACGTCGAACACGTCGAGCACCACGTGGTCTCCGCGGGTATAGACGTTCGCGCGGAGGATGTTCAATTCGGCCGAGGCAAACGCCCCGCAAATCTTCGAAAACAATCCCAACCGATCCCAGGTCGCGATGGAAACCTGCGAATAGCTTTGGGCGGGGAACGATTGCCAGTCGACCACCGGCACGAGCGCCTGGCCGGCCTCCTCGACTTCGAGTTGGCGCGTCAAAAAGCGATGGATCAACTTCAAATGGCGGGTGACGTCCTCCGCCGAGGTGTTGATGTAGTAGCTGGCCGGCATCAATTCGAAATGCGAGTAGATTTCCTCCAGCGGAAACTGGTCTTTCAGCTCGGTGCTGACCTCCTTGTACAACTGCTCGATGCGGCGCGAGAGAATGTTGCGGGCTCGCTCGGTTCCTGAGAGTGCCTGCTTCGTCCGCCGGTACAACTCCCACAGCAGCGCCTCCTTCCATTCGGTCCAGGTTTTCAAGCTTGTGCCGGCGGCGTCAGCAAAAGTTAACAGCAACAGCAGGCTGAGATTAACTTCGTCCTTAACGACCCGGGCGGCCGCATCGATGGTGGCCTGATCGTCGATGTCGCGGCGCTGTGAAAGCAGGGAAAGCTTGAGGTGGTCGCGGACCAAAAACAACAATTGCGCGGCTTCCTCGGCGCCGAGGCGTAACCGCTGCGCGACTTTGCGCGCCATCTCGACGCTGGCTTCGGCATGACGATCCACGTTGGCCGCCTTGCCCACGTCGTGCAGCAACAACGCCAGATATAACACGTGCGGCCGCTCGATCTGTTGGAAGATCTTCTTGTAACTGGCATGGGGAGGCCCAGTCGCGTCAATGATCCGGTCCAGATTCTCGATGACCTGCAGCGTATGTTCATCGGCAGTATAGCGATGAAAGAACTCGTGTTGCACCAGGCAGGTAAGTCGGCCGAATTCGGGGATATATTTGCCGAGAAACTCGACCTCGTGCATCAGCCGCAAAATGCGGGCGACCTGTCCCTTGTGTTGCAGGATGCCAAGAAACGTGTCGCGGGCTTCCGTGGAGCACTGGAACGAGCGATCCACCAGTTTCAAATTCTGCCGAATCTGCGTCCGCAGTTCGGGACTGAGTTCCATCTCCCGCTGTTGGGCGAGCCGGAACAATCGGATCAGGCGCAATGGATCATTCTTGAAAATCGTCGGTGCGCTGGCCGAGATCACGCCATCGCCAAGGTTAAACCCATCGATCTCCTCCGTTCTGTGTGACCGGCGGCCGAGCAAGGCGCCGAGTCGCGACGGCTTGGAGGGCTTGAGCGCCAGGCGCTCAGCCAGGGCGTTCGTGAGAAGGAAGACATTGCGGGAATGCATGTAGTAGTCCCGCATAAACGCTTCGGTCCGCCGCAACAGATCGTGTTGGCGATATCCGAACTCGGTGGCGATTTGCGGCTGCAGCCCAATCCCGATCACATCGCAGGCGCGATTGGTCATGTAATGCATCGAGTTGCGAACGCGCAGGATGAAATCGTAGGCCACTTCAAGTTGCCGTTGCTCGGTCGCCTCTAAAAAACCGCGCTGCCGAAGGTCGGAAAGGTTCGAACTGCCGTACTTGAAAAAGGCCATCCAAATCAAATTTTGGAAATCCCGCAATCCGCCGCATCCGCCTTTGACGTTGGGCTCCTGGAGGTAGATGGTATCCCCAAATTTCTCGTGGCGGATCTTTTGATCTTCGATGCGCGCCGCAATGTATTTGTCTTCATGGCCCCGGACGCATTCCTTGATCAACTTTTGCCGGAACAGATCGTAAATCTCCGCATCCCCGATCAGAAAACGGGATTCGATCATCGACGTTTTGGATTGCATGTCTTTGTTGGCCTGAGCGATCGCTTCGTTGAGCGTCCGGGTGGAGTGACCAACCTTGAGGCCGATATCCCACAGCATGTACAACACTTGTTCCACCACTGATTCGAGATAGGAATGATTCTTCAAACCCCGAGCCGGCGAGTCGTGCAGGAACATGATATCGATGTCTGAATACGGGCTGAGTTCGCCTCGTCCGTAGCCGCCGATGGCGACCAGCGAAACGGTGACGACATCTTCGGAACTCGTCTGCCGATAGTGTTCATCAGCCGCTTTGAAAACGTGCCGGAGGACCACATCCATGACCTGGGCTCGACCTTGCGCAATTTCTCGTCCGTCTCCGCCCGCCCGATGCAGCAGCCGTAGCCGATGCTCTTCGACCTTCAGGAATTTTTTGTAAACATTTAGAAATTCGGTTGGACGCGCGCCGGACTTCAAGACGAGCTGCTCCTCCGCGTGCCGGAGCACCTTATCCAGATAACGTGGCTGCGACATGGCCCACACGATACGGGACAAGGAGGAGCCGGGCAAGTTGAATTGGGAGTCTCCGCAAGTCATTCATCATGAGAAACCTGCGTCGTCTACAAGTTGTCACCGCGTGCCGTTTGACTTAGCGCGATTTTCGACTAATGTTTTCGCGAGTTTTTGTCCTAGGAAGGAGGGGGCGAAAATGACATTACGACATAGGAAATCAGATCCTCTGGCGGAAGTATTTCGATCCCAGCAAGAGGAAATTAGGAAGTACAAGTGGATCGAAAGCGAGAAAGCCGGCCGTGACATTGGCTGGGAACGCGCCGCCCGGGAGTGGTTGCAGCAGCACTTTCCCGGTTGGAAGCAAGATCATTGGAATCGCTTCATTAAGGAGGCCATTCGCGCGGGCGACGGTTTGAACTGACCACCCCAGCCGCAACCGAGACTTACAGCATTGCGGACAGACGCAGAAACAAGTAATCTGCCCGCATGCTGAAGCTCGGAGTCAACATTGATCACGTGGCCACCTTGCGGCAGGCGCGCTATCGTTCTGTAGAGAGCGCGGGCGCTCTGCCGGAACCAGATCCCGTATGGGCGGCCGTCGAAGTGGAACTGGCGGGCGCCCATGGGGTGACGGTTCATCTTCGGGAAGATCGTCGCCATATCCAGGATCGCGATGTCCGGTTGATTCGACAGACGTTGCGGACCAGTCTGAATCTCGAAATGGCGGCCACGGCTGAAATCGTCGCCTTCGCCGAGGAAATTCACCCGCACGAAGTATGCCTTGTGCCCGAGAAGCGTCAGGAACTCACGACCGAGGGAGGACTGAACGTCGTCGCTGCAACGAAATCGCTCCCGCGCACCGTGACTCGGCTGAAGAAGGCCGGCATTCACGTCAGTCTTTTCATCGATCCCGCAGCGGACCAAATTCGCGCGGCGAAAGACGTGGGCGCAGAATTTATCGAGCTTCACACGGGCACCTATGCCAATGCGTTGGGCGAGACCGCGCGCGCTGCCGAGCTTGAGAAGCTGATCCGGGCGGCTGAGTTGGCACACGAACTCGGGCTGCGCGTCAATGCCGGTCACGGCCTCGATTATCAGAACACGCCGGGAATTCTCACCGTGCCGCGCCTGGAAACACTGAACACCGGCCATGCCATCGTGTCCCGCGCGCTCTTCGTGGGATTTCGCCAGGCAGTGCGCGAAATGCTGGCGCTCATGAAGAGTGGTTAATGGGAAGGGTTGATGGATAAGACCCGCGGTTGATCACTGCAACATGAGCCACGTAAACATTCTCGGCACCGGCATTGATATCGTCGAGACGGGGCGAATTCAGGATTCGCTCGACAGATTTGGGGAACGGTTTCTAAGCCGGTGTTTCTGGTCGGAGGAGGTTGCTTACTGCAAGAGCATGAAGTTTCCGGCCCTGCATTTGGCCGCGCGTTTTGCGGCCAAGGAAGCCATTTCCAAAGCATTCGGCACCGGCATCGGACATCAACTCGGCTGGAAAGACATGCAAATCTGCAAACATGAGGGCGGAGAACCGTACGCCGTTCTCCACGGCAAAGGCGCAGAACTGGCCCAAATGCGCGGCGTGACGAAGGTGTTCGTCAGCCTCTCGCACTGCAAGGATTACGCGGCGGCTCACGCGGTGGTGGTCGGCGCAGGGCCGTCGTCATCGGGCACGGATCAGTAAGACCAAACCTACTCCTGCGAAGATCACATTCGTCATCCACGCAGCCACAACGGGAGGGATGCGTCCGCCGCTCCCCAGGGCGAGTGAGATGTTATTAAGGAAATAAAACGCCACCACGAGCACCAAGGCGGTGCCCACGCCCAGCAGGGGACCGCTGCGGCTCACGCGCATTCCCAGCGGGATTCCCATCAGAACCACGATCAGGCAGGTGAAGGGGAACGAATAATGAGCGTGGTAGGTGACCTCGTAAGGGGCCAGACCCGCTGTGCGGCCTGCGCGGCGTTGCGAGCGGATGTACCGCCGCAATTCGGAAGAGGTCAATCGGTCAGGGCTTTTGCCCTCAACAGCCATACGTTTCGGCGAATCCTTGATGGACGGGAAATTTGTTTCCGCAACGTGTGTCAGCGGTGCATTGTGCCGGTAATCGTAGACATCGGCGTCAAAGAAATGCCATTGGCCATCAATCCACTGGGCCCGTCTGGCATACACATCAAAATCAGGCGTACCATTGGGTTTGCGGTCATGAACCTCGGGATGCTCCATCTCGAAGGTCTGGGTGTTAAATTGGCGCGCATACCAGTCGCGAAGTTCCGTAGCATTGGCAAAAAAGAAGTTCTGCAAGATGTCGCGACCACCCCGTCCTTTGAGCGAGGCCATCAAGGCCTCGCGCTGCTCCTTGGTGTGCGGAACCAGCGCATCGCTCACGGCAAACACACCGAGAGAGGCCACGAGACCGATACTCAAGAAAGGCGCCGACAGACGCAGCAGACTGACTCCGCTGGCGCGCATGGCGGTCAACTCATTATGCTTGCCCAGATTCGAGAGGCAGAATAGCAGGCCCAACAACAGGGACATGGGAGTTATGAGCACAAAAATTTCCGGGAAATAAAAGAGGTAATAATACACGACAGTGCTGGCCCGGGCGTGATAATCGATAAACTCGTCGAGCGTGCCGAAAAGATCGACGACGACCATGAGCAAGGCAAACGCATCAAAGCAATAAAGCAAAGGCCAGGCAAATTCGCGCACGAGATATCTGTCAAGGATCCGCACGTGAAAGAGATTAGGGAAAGGTCCGCGCCGCCGCGAGAAAAAAGCGGAACGCGTTTTAAGATTTCACTGCATACCGGCCACGTGAAACGCGCCGCACATTCGGGGCGTTGTTGAGCAGGAGCAAGATATAGCCGGTTCCTTTCTGGCTCCGAGGCAACATGCGGTCGTTGTACAACCGGGTCAGCTCGTGAAAATGGAGCGGTTCCGTTTGCGTTCGTAGGATCTCCCCCAGGATTCTGGGCGCCGCGTATTTGGGGAGGAAATAGTCATGGTTGCTCGTGCCGCTGATCTGCGGGTGATGATCGAGCAACTTCACGAGCAGGTCCTTCCGCGAAGTGCTGACGGAAGGGAGCAGCTCCTCAACGTGGGCCAGGATCATTTCCAAGGCCACCGGCTCCTCCGCGTCGTCCAGAAATTGCAGGATTCGGTCCTCGATTTGAACGAGTGCGGGACCCGGCACTGTCGTGAAATAATCATGGTGGCAGGTGATCGGCGCCAGTGCCTCGCTCAAGAGCAGCAAAACTCCCCAGGGTTGGTATCCGCCCAGCCGCGCATCTTCCATCCACGTCGACAAGTCTGTAAAGGGGATGACGCCGCCGCACGCCGCGATCCGTTCGACCCAATAGATTTCCTGGTGTACCGCCACCGCACGGGCCAGATGGGAACGTAATGCCAGCAGAGCCGTTTCTTCCACCTGGCGCATGCGCTCGCGAGTGACCTGGCGTCTTTCGCCGATTTCGCGCAGCGTGCAACGCCTCATATGGGGACGGAAAAGCGGATCGGTGAGTCCATACCGTTGCTCGATGACGAACAACTGTTGCGGATCGAGGAATTCACGCAACCAAGCGCGAAAATCGGGTAGGTCGCTATTGCCGGATTCAAGGCGCTCGGCCCAGCGGAAGAACCAACGAACATTGTTCATGGAAACGGGACCGAAATTTGCGAGACCGAGAAGATGCTCCTCGCTGCGCCCGCGGAGCTGGCGGACCGTCGTGACGCCATCCTGATGAAGACAGTGCACCACACGTGTGCTTAGTCCGGCCTCGGCCACGGGCCAATCATCAATTGTATGTCTTGCCAACGTAAGTGGCTGGATTTCTTCCATACTGCGACAATGGTTGCCTAACCGAATGGCCCCCAGCATTCAAGCAAATTTTTCCTTTGGCAGCCGGCCACCCGGAAGCTAAGATGAGGGAATGGAGCCGGTCCTTGCGAAATTCCTCGCGGAGGCCTGCCGGACTTTGCAGTCTTTGTCCTCGCAGGAGAATGCTTTTCAGAACATTGCCGGAGCGGCTGTCGCTGCCCTCCGTGCGGGTGGCAAGATTCTGACTTGTGGCAATGGCGGGAGCGCCGCCGATGCCATGCATCTCGCCGAGGAACTGGTCGGTCGCTACAAGACCGATCGTCGCTCTTGGCCCGCGATCTGTCTCAATTCGGATCCAACCCTGCTCACGTGTATCGGGAATGACTACGGGTTCGACAAGATCTTCGCCCGGCAGGTGGAAGCTTTGGCGAGGCAGGGCGATCTCCTGGTTTGTTTTTCAACCAGCGGCAATTCCCCAAACATCTTGCGCGCGCTCGAAGCCGCAAAAGCCCGACAGGTGAAGTCGGTCGCTTTGCTTGGCAAAGGCGGCGGTCAGGCTCGAGGAAAGGCGACCTTTGAAATTATCGTCGCCAGTGACGATGGAGGACGCGTTCAAGAGGCACACACGCTGATTCTTCACGCGCTGCTGGAAGTAATCGAGCGCGAGATCACGGCATAGGCGGCTTCGCTTTCGACGGAGTTGGCGAATTTGTCATCGCTGGCTTCAGCGCAGGTGCGGCCATTCTGCCCCGCATTTGCATTTCCACCATCGGCGTCATGTCCATGACCTGCACATTTGGCGGCGGTTGATAGAGAAACTTGGAATCCGGAACCGGCTCATTAAACTTCAGGTTGTTGAACTCCAAGGCCATTACCAGGTTTGTGCCCGATTTATCGAATTGCTCCAAACGATGCAAGAAGCCATCTTTTTGCCCAATGAACACGCGGGAACTGTCGACCATGGCGGCCACCACAGCCATCTGGGCATTGGTGAGTGCCGCCTTCTTCCAGTGGCCCTCCATCACGTACATCGGCTGACCCTCAATCTCCTGCGGCTTGGCCACGGTGAAGTCGAACATCTCACGGCTCGCAACCCACTGTCGGCTGGGATCCATTTGTGCCAGCGGATCGAATCGCGATCCGGATTGCGCGGTGACGTTGCTCGCGATCCTGTTCATATCAATCTTGGTGATCTGCTGTTGCGGACCCATATCCATGACCTGCCAAAGAATTCTGTCGGCACCTGCGATCATTGTCATCTTCATCTGTTGCCCCATCATCGGAATATTCACCTGCATCCACATTTTCCCTGGCTCCTTGTGGATCATTTCTCCTGTCGCATTCACTTGGCTGCCCATCATGCTCATGGTTTGCGTGTAATCTGCCGACCAGGTTTTATAGTCAGGCGATTTTGCCGTGGAGAAATCAATGATCTGCTGCGCGGAGTTCAGCCCCTGCGCGCTGACCGCGGATGTAACTGTGATTGTGAACAGACAGGCGGCAAACGCCCGGACGCTTTGGCAGTAAGATTTCATGGCCTTCTCCTTTTGATGGCTGGCAGGAGGCTACCACCCGTGCGAGCTTGGCACAAGTCCGATACATGAGCGCTACTGCCAGACAAATGCACCGCTGTCGGAAATAGGATCCTGGTCCGGTTGTGTTTGAGAGATTGGTTGTTGGTCCGTTCTTTCTTCCGCCTGAGTTTTGGCCGTCTCAGGGCTTGGCGAGGGGGATTCATCGCCTGCGAGTCTCTTTGGAACACTTGCGCCCAAAACCTGAACAGGAAATGGGCTCTCGAAATGAAGTTCAGCAGCCAAGATGCTCAAGAGGCGGCTGGTTGGCCCGCTTGGGTTGCGGCGGTCGTGCTCTAAATACTTCACTTGTTTGATCGTGACGCCAAGCCACTGAGCGATTTGGGCCTGAGTCATGCCCGCGTGCTTCCGCAAGGCAACAATGCGGTCGGCTTCCCATTCCATCGCGAGATCAAGAGGGAACTCAGTTCCCTCGCCTCCTTAAAGAGGAGCTTGGTACCAGAATTCATGCACCCATGCAACATCCAAATCACTGAACCGGCGCATGCCTGATTCCAGCTTCTTTTCAATTTGACGGGTTTGGAATGTTGACCTAGGATGCAATTGGTGTTGTGAGCAGTCATTGGGCTGCTTCTTGTGGTTTTGCCCCAGAATGGAGAATTGAATATATGGCTATCAAAGTAGGCATCAACGGATTTGGACGGATCGGGCGCCTTGTCTTTCGCGCGATCTGCGATCAAGGATTGCTCGGCAAAGACATCAACGTTGTGGCGGTCAACGACATTGTTCCTGCGGATAATCTGGCATACCTGTTAAAGTATGATTCGACACAGGGCCGTTTTCAGGGAACAGTTTCCAGCGAGAAATCCAGCCCGTCAGTCGCCGAAGATGACACGCTCGTGGTCAATGGAAATAAAGTGAAATGCCTCGCGGTGAGAGAGGGTCCGGCTGCGTTGCCCTGGAAATCGCTCGGCATCGATCTCGTGGTCGAATCCACGGGGCTATTCACGGCCGCGGAGAAAGCCAAAGGCCACCTCGACGCCGGAGCCAAGAAGGTTCTCATCACGGCCCCGGCCAAAGGCGAGGACATCACCATCGTTTTGGGTGTCAATCACACCAAATACGATCCCGCGAAACACCACATTGTTTCCAATGCGAGTTGCACCACCAACTGCCTCGCACCGGTCGTGCATGTCTTGTTGAAGGAAGGTTTTGGCGTGGAAGAAGGCCTCATGACCACCATTCATAGCTACACCGCGACCCAGAAGACCGTGGACGGCCCGTCGAAGAAAGACTGGAAAGGTGGTCGCACGGCTGCGCAGAATATTATTCCGTCAACCACAGGTGCTGCGAAAGCGGTTGGGCTCGCGATTCCCGAAGTGAAAGGGAAACTAACGGGCATGGCGTTCCGCGTGCCGACACCGACAGTCAGTTGCGTGGATTTGACGGTGCGCACGGTCAAAGAAACTTCGTACGCGGAAATCTGTCAAAAGATGAAGCGCGCCAGCGAGACGTACCTGAAAGGCATTCTCGGTTACACGGATGAGGAAGTTGTTTCCAGCGATTTCATTCACTGTGATCTGTCGAGCATCTTCGATGCGGGGTCCGGAATCGAGTTGAACAAGCGCTTCTTCAAGCTGGTCTCGTGGTATGATAACGAATGGGGTTATTCCTGCCGTTGCGTAGATCTGATCCGTTACATGGCGAAGTAAGGAATTAGCGCTTCCAGATCTATGACTGTGACAAGGATCTGGATGTTGGTACAAGTTCGAACGGGGTGAGACGGAACGACTTAGGCTCTTGCTCCGGCCTTGCGGAAGCGCTTTTCGATCCCGAACGCTGCCGGAACGCACTGCGGCGCGGTCGACCCAAAGTTGAAAACTGCGTCTCGATGTCGTAACAGTATGCACTTTGCTTTCGGACGACGGCATGGAGATGCGTTATTTATTGGGTTTAGTGCTGGCATTTTTTGTCACAACGCCTGCTCGCGCGCAGGGGTATCAAGTTGTGCATGGCCAGATCCCCGAGGCGGTGACCAATCTGAATCTGCCAGCGGTGGCATTCTTGCCGTCCACGAACCGAATGCATTTGGCCATTGGGTTGCCCCTGCGTAACCAAGAAGCACTCGGCGTCCTGCTCGGCCAAATTTACGACCCTGCCAGCCCTCGGTATCACCAGTACCTGACGACCGACCAGTTTGTAGCGGACTTTGGCCCGTCAGAACAGGACTATCAAGCGCTCATCGCCTTCGCGAAGACAAACGGCTTGACCGTGACCGCTGCTTTTCCCAGTCGCATGCTGCTGGACGTGGAGGGAACCGTTGCCGACGTTGAGAGAATTCTTCATGTGACAATGCGCGTGTACAACCACCCCACGGAAGCGCGGACGTTCTATGCTCCAGATTCGAATCCGTCCCTCGATCTGGCCGTCCCAATTCTGCATATCGGCGGTCTCGACAACTTCTGGATCCATCGTCCGAATTTTACAGCAAAGCCGCTCGGCAGCGGCTCCAGCGTCGTTGCCAATGCTTCCGGTTCAGGACCGGGCGGAAACTACATGGGAAACGATTTCCGGGTTGCCTATATTCCAGGGGCGCCGACGCTCACAGGTTCCAACCAGGTTGTGGGGCTGTTACAGTTTGATGGTTATACGGCAAGTGACATCACGTATTACGAGAATCTGGCAGGATTGCCGCACGTCACGCTGACAAATGTGTTGATCGATAGCGCCAGCGGATCCCCAAGCGGTAACGGAGGAGAAATCGAGGTGTCTTTGGACATCGAAATGGCAATCTCGATGGCGCCGGGCATATCCAAAGTGGCTCTGTATATCGCACCCAACCCAAGTCCGTGGGAAGACCTTATGCAACGGATCGCCGACGACAATGTGGCAAAGCAAATCAGTTGCTCATGGTTCGGAGGTGGCCCAGACCCGAACGCTGAACAGGCGCTCGTAGAAATGGCTTCACATGGGCAGTCATTCTTCAGCGCCTCCGGCGATTCCGATGCGTTTATCTCTGCAATCCCGTTTCCTTGTGACAGCACCAATGTCATTCAGGTCGGCGGGACAACGTTGACCACGGCTGGTCCGACCAATGCCTACATATCAGAAACGGTCTGGAATTCGGCGAGTGGCATAGGCAGTAGCGGCGGAATAAGCACGTACTACTCAATTCCGCCTTGGCAACAAGGCGTTAGCATGGCGACAAATCAGGGATCGACCACGCACCGGAACGTTCCCGATGTGGCCCTAACTGCCACCAATGTTTACGTTCGTGCCGACAGCACCGATTATGCCGTTTCTGGCACGAGTTGCGCCGCCCCATTGTGGGCGGGCTTTACAGCACTGATCAATCAGAGGGGCGCCGCGAATGGCAAGCCGACGGTTGGATTCCTTGACCCAGCACTCTATACCATTGGCACAGGGACGACTTATACCGCGTGCTTCCACGACATTACCACGGGCAGCAATACATGGCGACGCAGTCGTACGAAATTCTACGCCGTCACCGGCTACGACCTGTGTACTGGTTGGGGTACACCAAACGGAACAAACTTGATCAATGCCCTCGTTGGGGCCGGCGTCAACCATCCACCTGTCATCAATGCCGCAGCTATCAGCCCGAGTTTGCCTACAACGACCAATGATCTGATTGCGGTCGTAACCAGTGCCAGCGATCCGGACAACGATCCAATCACTTTCGCTTACCAGTGGCAGCAATCGACGAATGGCACCGGATTCACCGATCTGCTCGGGCAGACCGCCGGCAACCTTGTGGCATCGATCACGGTCGCTGGCGAATATTACCGCGTGCTCATCACGCCCAGTGACGGGCAGACCAACGGAGCCGCATTTGCTACCAGCGTTGTGTTGGTGCCCGTTGACGCCGATGGCAACGGGATCAATGACGATTGGGAAGTCCAGTTCTTCGGTCACATCGGCGTCGATCCCAATGCCGACCCGGACGGCGATGGCTTCAGCAATCTGCAGGAATTCCTTGCTGGAACCGACCCGAACAATTCCAGCAGCGCATTCCGGATCATCAGCGTCGTCACCAACGGAGCCGACGCGGTGGTCAGCTTTGCTTCGAGCACGAATAAACTCTACGATTTGCAGTTCAATGACGACCTAACGACCACGAACTGGGCCACTGCCGTCAGCAACATCCCCGGCACCGCCACCATCACCTCGGCCACCGATCCCGGAGCCGCCAGCATCACCAATCGTTTTTACCGCATCCGCTTGTTGCCCTGACACTTGCTTTCGCCGCCAGACGCGATTAGGTTGCGCTCGAGGTGGATGGCATGGGTCGCAGCACCAATGTGGCGGGCTTGATGTTTTTGTGCGTCGCCGCGCAGGCGGCGGCGATCACGCTCGATCTGCAGCTCGTGACGGCGAACGTGACAAATCCGGTCTACGTCACCAATGCAAGGGATGGTTCTGGCCGATTATTCATCGTTGAGCAGACCGGACGAATCAAGATTTTCGACGGCACGAACTTGCTGGCCACACCGTTTCTGGACATAGCCAACCAGGTTTACTTTTCAGGAGAACAAGGTTTGTTGAGCATGGCCTTTCATCCCGGGTTCAAAACGAACGGCTATTTTTACGTGTGCTACACCATTCCTCCTGGCGCGACCAGTAACGTCGTCGTTCGGTTTCAGGCTTCGCCGCCCAATGCCAACACGGTGAACACGAACACCATGCAGACCGTCCTGCAGATCTCGCATCCGACCAATTCCAACCACAATGGCGGCCAGATGCAGTTCGGTCCCGACGGTTATTTGTATATCGGGACCGGGGATGGTGGCTCCGGCTGCGATCCGCCTAACAACGCGCAGAACCTCGGGTCGTTGCTGGGAAAAATGTTGCGCATCGACGTGAACAATTTCTCGACCAATTACACCATTCCGCCCAGCAATCCGTTCGTTGCGACCGTCGGCGCTCGACCGGAGATTTGGGCGTATGGTCTGCGCAATCCGTGGCGGTTTAGCTTTGACCGGTTGACCGGCGACCTCTGGATTGGCGATGTTGGCCAGAGCGCACGCGAGGAAGTGGATTTGCAGCCAGCTAGCAGCACTGGCGGCGAGAACTACGGTTGGCGCTGCTTCGAAGGATTCCTCACCAATACCTGCGCCCTCACCTGTAGCAATTACCCATCGACGCTACCGATTATCGATTACGACCACAGCAGTGGTCGTTGTGCCATCATGGGCGGCTACCGCTATCGCGGCACAAAAATCCCTCCGCTTTATGGCACTTACTTTTACGCCGACGAATGCGGCGGGCAAATCTACGGTCTGGTCACCAACGGCGCCGGCGGATGGCAGAATCTCTTTACGAACAGCACTGCGTTCACCATCACCACTTTTGGCGAAGATCAGGACGGAGAACTCTACTTTTCCCAGTACGCCACTGCCGGGGCAATTTACCGGATTGTCTGGAAAGATTCCGACTCGGACGGCCTGCCTGACGATTGGGAGCAACAGTACTTTGGCAACCCAACTGCGGTGCAGCCTGACGACGACCCCGACGGCGACGGCTTCGACAACCTGCAGGAGTTTCTTGCGGGCACCGATCCCACCAATGCGGCTAGCGCCATGCGCATCACTGCGATCACGCCGGCTGGATCAGATCTCGTGATTGATTACGACGCTGTCGCCAACAAGCAATACGAGCTGCAATTCACGGATGATCTATCGACCAGCAACTGGGTGGGTATCGCTACCAACGCCATCCTCACTACAGGCGCTGCCCAATTTACGGCTGCCGGTGCCGCCGGTTTATCGAACCGATTTTATCGGGTGCGCCTGTTGCAATAGCGACCGCTCACCTCGTTGCTTGCGTTCAGTCGAACGCTTTGTTACCTTTGCCAGCGAGGTGGGCGCGCCCTTAGCTCAATTGGCAGAGCAAGTGACTCTTAATCACTAGGTTGTAGGTTCGATTCCTACAGGGCGCACCAATCTTTGCGCCTCTGAATGAGGGCGTTACGCAAGATGCTAACGTGACGCCTTCTTTCCTTTCCGTCAAGGGTAGTCACAAGAGTAGTCACACGCCGATTTGGACAATGACTCTAGGGCTGCGGCGACATCCGGGAACAGGGGTAAGAGGTGTCTAACTGTAGGAACTGTAGCGATTTCAATGAGCGTGAGCAGGAGTTCCTGTGGCAGCCAATCAAGATCTGGGGGTAATTATGGGTAGGCACGAGAACCGTATAAGATCGTGGTAACGTCGTAAAAAACTGTGAGGATGAAATGATTATCAACAACGGTGGGAATCGCACGCTCCTTATTACAGACAAGACGGTCGGCTTGAGCGATCGGCAGCGGACATTCATAGCAGCATACCTTAAGACAGGAAACGCTTCCGAAGCTGCTCGGCAAGCGGGCTTTAACTGGCCCGGACAAAAGGGGGCCAAGCTGCTAAAAACGGCTAAAATTCGCGCAGCTATCGACGCAGAGTTGAAACCATACCTCTTCAGTAGATCCCAGGTACTCGCTATCCTTTCGGAATTAACTGTGGTCAACCTGGGAGATTTTATCGACGAGCACGGGCAACCTGTTGTGGAGAAAATCCGCACCAATGGACGTTTTGTGAAAAAGTATAAGGCTAGGGTGATCCGCTCACTGTCGACCGATCAAGTCACCGTTACGGACGTTCGAATCGAATTGGATGACCGGCTGAAAGCACTCCGTACGCTGGGCAAGATGCTCGGTCTCTTTAGCGACAACAGCCGGATGACTTCGTTCGTGAATCAATTCTTCCACTCCCTCAACGAAGCGCTCTTGAGGTTCGTGCCGGCCGAGAACCGGGCTTCGATGGTTGCTTTTCTGCGGGAACGACTTGATTAGCTGCTCACCGAAGACAATGGAGCTCTTTGCGTCCTTGGACGCATTCAGCAACACCTTTCTTCAGGGGCCCAGTTTGAGGATTACATGACCAGATGCTGCGTCCCTGGACGCATTCGCCCGGATTCGGATTGGTCGAAGAATGTTGAGGCTTTGAGACATGCTCAAGCAGGAAAAAGCAGGAAAATACACACGCCGGATGCGACACCTCGCACGGTTGGCAATCCTGCATCCGGAGTGGACAGCAACTCGGTTAAGTCCAATTGGCGTATTTACCAATCTCCATTCATTCACCGACAATGACGGATCTTCTCCATGGTCGGGCGTCATACAAGGAACTGATGGGAATTTTTATGGCACCGCAAATAACGGCGGAGTGAGCAATTGCGGCACTGTGTTTCGGATAACTCCGAGTGGCAGTTTCACCAACCTTCACGGGTTCAGCGGTGGTAGCGACGGATGCGCACCGTTGGGTTGGCTGACTCTTGGCAGCGACGGCAATTTCTACGGCACGACGCAAAACGGCGGCGTGATGAATGTTGGAACAGTTTTCAAAATGAGTCCCAGCGGAAGCGTGACGAGTCTTTACTCGTTTGCGAATGGAAGTGATGGAGATTACCCTCTCTCTGGGCTAGTGCAGGGTAGTGATGGCAATTTCTACGGCACGACTTTCGATTACGGAACCAAGGGCACCGTCTTTCGGATAACACCCAGCGGCGATTTTACCAACCTTCACTCATTTGGCGGCAGCGAGGGACTGAATCCGTGGTGTGGGGTAGTACAGGGCAGCGACGGCAATATTTACGGCACGACTTTTTATGGCGGGACGAACGACCATGGAACAGTGTTCACGTTGTCTGTTCCCATGAGCCCGCCTGCCAATCAGATTTCTGAAATCCAGTTGGTAGGGTCAGACGTCGTTATCAGCATCCCGTCCGTAGCAGGCGAGACATATCAATTGCAGTTCTCCCCTGATCTTTCGCCAGACAGTTGGTCGAATGTTAGCGGCGCAGTCGTGAGCAACAGCATCGGGGCCATGCTGACGCTGACCAACTTCGGAGGAGCCTCGTGGCCGCAAGGGTTCTATCGGTTCGCCATCACGCCGTAGGAGCTTTGCGTTCGGTCGACGGAAAACAGGTTGGACACAATTTGTGGGTTTCCGTTACAAGAATCAGTCATGCTTGCCAAAGTCCGTTCTGCCGCCGTTCTCGGGATTGATGCTTACCCGATAGAAATCGAGATCAATTCTGGCTGGGGTCAACCGCAGGTAATCATCGTCGGTCTTCCTGATGCGGCTGTGAAAGAGTCGCGTGATCGGGTCAAGACCGCCATTGAGAATAGTGGTTTCAAGTTCGTCATGGGCAGACTTACACTGAATCTCGCGCCAGCAAGGTATTAATAGGGTAGGAAGGGACACGCATAGCCTTAGACTCAATAGTTTGGACTTGGATCCCCTTGACGTTGAGGTTCGACCACTAGATCAGCGCTGTTTGGCAGCAACGACCCAATCCGCCGAATAGTTCATGCCTGCTGATATCGCTAATTGGTCGAGTTGAAGATGTGAGCCGCCAGCAGAAATGGTCTCGATTTTCCATCCTGATTGTGGATAATGCCTTCTGTCTTGGCTCCCGTATGGCCGACAATCTTACGTCACTGCACGGGCGATCTTGTTCGGGAACGGGTACCGCCCCGGCGGCAGCTTGTTTTCAGGCGCATCCGCGTTTAAACGTATCTCAAGCTTTCCATCGGAAGCTGATTCCACCAACCATCTCTGCGAATCGGCGTGTTACCTCCAGATCGCATATCCAGCGGACTGACGATGCCCCGTCGCTCTTTGTTCATGACGTGGGTGTACATCATCGTGGTCGTCAGACACCGATGGCCAAGGAGTTCTTGGACGGTGCGGATGTCGTAGCCTGCCTCCAGCATGTGTGTGGCAAAGGAATGGCGAAAGGTGTGGGGCGTAACCCGTTTGTGGATGCCGACCGAGTCTGCGGCCTCCTTGATTGCCCGCTGTAGGAGGGTTTCGTGGACATGATAGCGACCCCATTCACCGGTTTCTTTATTGTGAAAAAGTTGCTTTGCAGGAAAGACGTACTGCCAACGGAACTCGCGGCTGGCACAGGGATACTCGCGGCTGAGAGCGTGGGGAAGAGGAACTTGGCCGAGACCGCGTGCCAGATCCTGTTCATGGGTGAGTTTGACTTCGGCGAGATGGTGCTGGAGTTCCCCTCGTACTTCTCGCGGCAGGAGAGTGGTTCGGTCGCGTCGTCCTTTGGCGTCCCAGATGACGATTTGACTGGCGGAGAAATCGAGATCTTTGATCCGCAGGTTCACACATTCACGCAGGCGCAACCCACCACCATAAAGCAGCTTGACCATTAAATTGTAAACGCCAGTTAAAGCGCCAATCACCCGCTGGGCTTCCTCCTAGGTGAGCACGATCGGGACATGCCGGAATCGCTGGGCGCGGATGGCTTGAATGGAATCGTCCAATGGAATGCGGAGCACTTCCCGATACAGGAACAGCAGGGCGTTGAACGCTTGGTTCTGGGTCGGGGCGGCAACATGGAGACGCTGGGCCAGGTGGCTGAGGAACGCTTCAATTTCTTCTCGTCCCATTTCACGGGGATGACGGACGTTGTGGAACAGGATGTATTTCTTGATCCAGTGGACATACGCCTCTTCGGTGCGCGGGGAGTAGTGACGAATACGAATGGCACTGCGGACTTGGTCCAACAACTTGGGTGACTGTGACATACGAGGGTTCTCCTGTGGGTTTAAGGGTTATGGGTTTTGCTGCTTTTGCCGGTCTAATACGTGGATAGGCTGCAAAAGTGGTGTTATATCCTCTATAAACGATGGATAGGCAGCACTTTTGCAGTTAAAGCTTCAAATATCGATGGATAGGCTGCAA
>DATIZX010000080.1:0-22058 GCA_035516795.1 Verrucomicrobiia bacterium | reverse complement strand
CTGCGGTATTGAATGGGACTGCGCCGGGTGTACTGCAGGTGTTTCTGGATCGTCGCGACTCGTGGAAGTCGCGACCCAAGCGGTGTTGGTCGGTCTGGCGCCAGCTTGGAGGAATCCCCATGGGTGTTTAGCCGGTCCCGTACTGGCTGAGAACTGAAATCAAGCGGACCGACGACAGCGAAAACGGAATCAGCGAAGCAGAAAAACTTCGCAACGGAGGCACTTTGTCACTTGACGGGTATGGGCTTAATGGGTGTTAGGCCTCATCGTCGGAACACCTGCCAATAATAAGTCTGCTCATCGCCGGGCGGTCTGAATCCTGCCTGAAGTGCGCGGTCAATCCAAGCCTGACCTTTCTGAGGCTGAGGAAAGACATTCCCACCCGGGCCCGACCAATCGGGTGGCATAGGGACAAACTCTCCATACTTGAGACGGACTCCGAGTGCATACATGGCTGGGGGATAACCTGCCGATGCTGAATGCTCCAACACCCGGTAGCCTGCCTCAACGTCTGGACTGCACGGCCAAAGTATGAACGCCCCAACTTGCTCGCAGTGATTCTCGTGCCAGCGAGCTAGCTCGTACATGGCATGCGCGTCACCGCGCCAAGCTCGGAACGTGAGCCACCATCCCGGTACATAGAAGGGCAGCGCTACGATTGCAGTAATGCCGATAACAATCGCGGTAGCACAAAGGAGTGCCCTCTTGCCTCGAATCGCTCCTCGAATTAGGAGCACAATGAAAACAATCGGAAGAAGAAGCGGTAGAAAGCTAACCGGCATGTTTTCGGCCTAACGCTCAAGCTGAGGCGCGCGGCGGAGCCGCGTTGCCTCCAGCGGATGGTTCGGCCTTTTCTAACTCCTCAATTTGCTTTGCAAGACCAACCGCTTTCTCTGCGACTTTGACATTCTTCTCAGCAAGCTTGAGACGCTTCTTGGTTAAAACGACCATCTGCTTCCTCAACAAAAGAAGCGTGGATTTGCGGGTCTGCTCAGGAGAGACAATCCACCACGGCGGATTGCGAAATGCCGCACGGAAAGCAGAGGCAGTGACAATGGCGACAAAACAGAAGAAGGCGCTGGCGGCGTACAGAGCGAAAGATGAACCCGCCTGAGGACGGTGTCGGAAAAGAAACACTGACAACCCCAAGAAGAATGGAGTGAAGATCACCGCCACCCCGATGTAAGCGATCCGTGTCCAGATGGTCTTCATACTTTCGCCGAACGTGAAAGGTCAGCCACCGCTGGGCGCGGAGCGGCCAGCGGTTGGCTGCGCCGAATGGATAGACTCAAGTCGCAAATTTCTCCTGCTGGCGAGCCACCCTCCGAAAAGGACGCAGACAAACTCGAAAGCCTCACGCAGAAGTCGGCGAATGGTAAGGAGAGCATGGTGCGCTCTGGGAAGGACGACGACTGGTAAGACAAATAACACGACCACGACGATCAGTCCGACAACCGCCGCGTGCCGAATGGTAGCCGTGCGGGATACTCTGCCGGCAACATACCCGGCCAGGCAATCTGCCAATATCCCAATCCCAATATAGATGCCCTTGCGCGTAGTGTCTGTGATTGCTAATTGCCGCTCAGGCGAGAGACAATTTAGCAAGAGGCCTGACGCTCCCCCCAAAAGCACTACGACACTCAACCAAGCCAGCAGCCCCATGATAATCGGCTTAGCTTTCATCGTCTATCGCAAAAGGTATCCTACGGAGGCCGCGCCAGCGGACTCCGTTAGGATCACCGACTGGTTAGACTTCTTCATGCTCAAAGTACAATTCGATGAACTGTCCTGTTGGCAAGCGGAATGCAAAGTACGTTGCCCCGTCCCAGACGCTTCCAGCAGTGAAAACGTGCGTGACCACGCCGCGCAAATGCTGCCCGATCATGACTGAAAGCCTGCGTGTCTGTGGCACAACAGACGCGTGCAGCACAAGGGAGTTCTCCTCCGCGACAGGAATAGGAGTATCAGGCAAAACGAGTGTTGGGATACCCTCACCGTTTCGCGGTGCGAACGTGAGCACGCCCAAGGTGCGCCTGTGTTGCGTCTCTCCAGCGACGGGCTCCGATGCGTGCTGGATGGTGACTTTCATGTCTAACGTTGCCGATCAGATAACGGAGCGGAGGCGAAGCCGTAGCGACGGTTATCTGCATCGGCGTTGTTGGACTCCTTTATCATGGCGGCCTCTGAGTCGCGAGCGCGAACAGCGTAGGAAAAACCGCACTCATGCTGACCAGAATGCAGAATATGGAAACGACAACTTGCTGTCTGAACAAGGCAACACTGCCGATGAGCGAAACCAAGCACGCAGCTGTCGCGACGCCAATCAGCGCGTACGAACCCGAAACGCCAAGGACGCAGCCCTGCACCAGCAGCATCGCCAGCAGCTCGATGGATAGAGCTACAAGCGGAATGGTCGGCTTAATCTTCACGCTCTTCAGTCCAACTTAAATTCGGCGACCTAAAGTCGCAAAAAAAGGCGACTGATGGTCGCCTATTTCGGCTGGCGCATCGTCATGGACTTTGCTATGAACCAGCTTCATGGACAAGACGTTAGCGCCGCTGCCAGCGCGGGGCAAGCCCAAATTGCTTGACCAAGTCAAGGATGTTTGTCGCTACAAGCATTACTCAATCCGCACCGAGCAAGCTTACGTGGATTGGATCAAACGCTACATCTACTTTTACGGCAAACGGCACCCCAAAGAACTAAACGCCGGCCACGTGCGCGACTATCTGACTCATTTGGCTGTGAAGGGGAAGGTCAGTGCCTCAACACAAAACCAAGCATTTAGTGCGCTATTGTTTCTGTATCAACAAGTCCTGCAGCAGGACATCGGATTCATCAAGGATGTCGAGCGTGCGAAGATGCCCAAACGCGTCCCCGTCGTATTCACACGCGAGGAAGCGCGTGCGGTGCTCAGCCATTTGACCGGCACCATCCGCCTGATGGGAGAGATGCTGTACGGAAGTGGCTTGCGGCTCATGGAAGTCCTTCGCCTACGCGTGAAAGACATCGACTTCAGCTACGGCCAGATCATAGTACGTGATGGCAAGGGTGCTAAAGATCGTGTGACGGTGTTGCCAGAGAAACTTCGAGAGCCATTGAAACGCCACTTGGCCCGTGTCAAGACGCTGCATGAAGACGACTTGGCAGAAGGTTTCGGAAATGTGTATTTGCCATTCGCCTTGGAACGTAAATATCCGAATGCACAGAAGGAATGGATTTGGCAATACCTGTTCCCGGCAGCCAAACGTTCCATCGACCCGCGCACCGGCATTGAGCGCCGACATCATGTTGGCGAAGTCGTGCTGCAGCGCGCCGTCAAAGAGGCTGTCCGAAAGGCCGGTATTCGCAAGTTGGCATCGTGTCACACGTTCCGCCATTCCTTCGCCACGCACCTACTGGAAAGTGGCAGCGACATCAGGACCGTGCAGAAACTTCTCGGCCATAAGGACGTCAGTACGACACAAATCTATACTCACGTCCTGAATCGACCGGGACTGGCCGTGCGCAGCCCGCTGGATGGGTGACAGAACCAGGAAAAGGGCTCCGTCTCATACGATCATAATTCTGCACCGATGGCCACCTTGATGGCCTCAGTGAAAACTGTGAGCGCGGCGTTGATGGCATCCTGTGCCATCTTCTTGTTAACGACTCTTACCATCGCCAAGCCGGCCTGAAGGGTTTCTTTCTCGTCGGCGATCTGACGCTGGAAATCTTCGTCGGTGATCTTCCCGGCAATGCGTGCGTCGGCAATGGATTTGAACGCTGACGATTCTTCAGCCAAGACATCTTTCATGGCGCCCTCGGCTTTCGGCCATTCCGCCTTGAAAACTCCTTCGGCTGCCTGAAGCATGTCAGTGGTTACTTGGGTGAGGTCAAAGGACATGGTTGCACCGTTCTTTTAGCTTGTAGCCACGCCGCTCTGCCGGCGTGGGGAGCCCGCGCCTCGACTGAGCGAGGCGGCTACAGCTTTCCGCGCGCCCTACTCGCGTGGATTCGCGTGAATTCGTGGTAAACGGCTGCGGACGGCGGTCATACTCGCCAGAGGCCGAGGTGTCATGGCGGCAAACCGCCGCTACAGTGGTAAGTGTCACGGTTTCTTCGCCCCTTCCGCGCGTGCCAGGTACGCAAACAATCGTGCGAATCGGTCGTGGTCCAGTTCGGCGTTACCGGTCGAGTATATATCGCGTTCTTTGTGCAAGGCTCGATACTTCTGCCACAACGACAGAATCGTTTCGGCGATTTGGGTCGAGTCCTCGTTGTATTGTCTAACCTTGTTCCGCAGGACGGGAGAATTCAGATCGGCTTCGATTGAGGAATACTGGTCGGCAAACACCTTATACTGCCGCTCCGGCTCCGGCGTGTCCAACAGTTTTCCATAAAATAGGTCAACGCGTTTGGCGGCATCGAAAATTGCGTCCTCGGTCTTCGAGTCGTAGTCGGCCACGAATTTGACGGCGCAGCCGGAGAGAAACGAGACGAAGAGGAGCGGCAGGATGAGAATGGCGGGCCAACGGCGCACAATTTGACCGTAGCCGCAGGCTTTAGCCTGCGCGGGTCGAACGCACCCGTAAAGGGTGCGGCTACAGCGAATCCCGAACGCCCTGTCCGCCCCGCAGGCGTGAGCCGAAAACCGCAAGGGCGGTTTGAGACGCCGCGACGACGTCTTCGCGGCAACCCTGCGGCTACAACGAATCGGAGTGGAGGTAGGCGCGGTGGGGGCACCGCGCCCTACCGACGGCACGGGAAGCCGCGCCGTTCCGTGGGAATCTGGGGCTCGCAGATTGTAGGGCCGCGATGCCTGCCGTATCGGTATCGCGCCCCTGCCCCTGGAAACAATCGGGACGGCGCGATACCTCGAAACGACACAAGGCATCGCGCCCTACAAAAAAACAGTGGCAGTGCTCAGGTGCACCCGCTCCGTAGCGGGCGGTGCTTTTTGCATTGAGCACTGGCGGGAACAAAGTATTCTAAATAGGTGTTTAACTAGCGGACGCTCCTATGCCCACATTTCAGTACAAAGCCAAAACTCGCGCCGGTGAATTGGTCAATGGCTCGCTTGCGGCCGGGGACCGCCGTGCCGCGCTGGCCGAATTGTCCAAACTCGGTTTTTTCCCGTTGGCCGTGGAATCGTCCGAGACGGCAACGCAAGGGGCGGTCAAAGGCGGCCTGGGCAGCGGCGTCAAATCACGCGACGTCCTGATGTTCACCCAGCAGCTTTCCACGTTGCTGCGTTCGGGAATGTCGTTGAGCCAGGCGCTGGGAACGCTGGAGCGGCGGACCCAGAAAAAGGCGCTGGCCACCGTACTCGGCGACTTGCGTAACGGCATCGTGCAAGGCGAAAGCCTGTCCGATTCCCTGGCGAAACATCCCAAGCTGTTCTCGCGCTTTTTCGTGAATCTGATCAAGGCCGGTGAAGCCAGTGGCGCGCTCGACGATGTGCTGCTGCGGTTGGGCAAACATCAGGAACAAATGGCCGAGGTGCGCGAGAAGGTGATCGGCGCCTTATTGTATCCGTTGATCATCGTCAGCGTCGGCATTTGCGTGATCATTTTCTTCATGCTGGTGATGGTGCCGCGGTTCGCGACGATGTTCAAGGAGATGGGACGGGCGCTGCCGTTGCCCACGCGGATTTTGATCGGGGTCAGCAACGGGTTCATGTCGTACTGGTGGATTGGCGTGTTGCTGATCGTGGCGGCGGTGACGGCGTATCGGATTCGCGCGCGGACGCCTGAGGGCAAACTGGCGCTGGATTCGATGAAGCTGCGCCTGCCCGTTTTCGGTAATATCATCAAGGCGAATGCCTTTGCGCAATTCGCGCGGACGCTGGCGACGTTGTTGGAGAACGGCGTGCCGGTGCTGACGGCGTTACAGATTGTCGAGGACACCATGACCAATCGGGTTATCGCCAATGAGATCCAGGAGGCCCGGACCCGCGTCACGGACGGCACGAGCATTTCGCAGCCGCTGGCCAAGGGGAAGATTTTTCCGCCGTTGCTGATTGATATGTTGGCCGTGGGCGAAGAGAGTGGTGAAGTGGTGCCCGCGTTGAAAAACATCGCGGAGAACTACGAGAGCGAACTTTCCCGCACGTTGAAAGTATTCACGACGTTGCTGGAGCCGGCGATCATTATTTTCATGGCCGTGGTGGTGGGCGCGATCGTGCTCAGCGTGCTGATGGCCGTATTTGACATCACAGCAGGAATTGGAAAATAGACAAAGGACAGAATCTATGAAATCGAAGAGAGTCAATTCACGAAGCGGCTTTACGCTGCTGGAAATCATGTTGGTCGTGGTCATCATCGGGATGTTGATCACCGTAGCCGTCGTCCGCTTGTCCGGCGAGTCGGAGAAGGCGCGCCTGGTCGCCACGCGTCATCAGATCGATGCGTACAAGACCGCGCTCGGTCTTTACGATCTCGACAACGGAATGTTCCCGACAACCGAGCAGGGATTGAATGCGTTGATCTCGCAGCCGCCGAATCTTCCCAATTGGAAAGGTCCCTATCTCGATCCGCCCGTCATCCGCAAGGATCAATGGGGCCACGATTTCATTTATCGATATCCGGGACAGAAGATTCCCAGCGGCTTCGATCTCTTTTCCGTCGGTCCCAACGGCGTAGAAGGCGACGAGGATGACATTGGCAATTGGCAATAGAATCCGGCGCAGCGGCTTTACGCTGATCGAGCTGAGCATCGCGCTCTTCATTATCGCCATCATCATGGCGGTGTCGGTCCCGAGCTTTATCCGTTCGTACAATGCGTCGCTGATGAACTCGACCGGGCGCGCGGTGATCACCAGTTGCCAGTTCGCACGGTTGAACGCCGTGCTGCGCCAACAAAAAGTGGAATTCAACATCGATTTGGACCGGCAGGTGATTTGGCTCACGCAAACTGACACGAACGAAACGGATGACGCCGATGCGTCGGTGCAAACGTTAAAGACCATCGAGATCCCATCGCGGGTCGGAATCGTGTCCGCCCAGGTCGGCGACCAGCCCTTGCAGCAACGGGGGCAGGTCGAGGCCACCTTTTATCCGAACGGCACGTGTGACGCGTTCCAGATCACGTTGCGCGGGACTGAAAAAGGGAGCGGATTGGCCATTGTGGTCGATCCGGTGACGAGCCGCGCGGTGCCGTGGCCGGTGAAACTATGAGGGGACTCTGTCGATTTCTTCTGGCTCGCGGCGAGGACGCCGCTCCCACAAGATTTGGCCTGCGAAACATCCAAGGCGGACAGATGCGCCGCAACTGTGGGGGAGGTGGACTCGTCCGCCGAAGCCGTGGCGAAGGCGGATTCATGTTGCTGGAAGTGATTCTGGCAACGGCGTTGCTCGCCATCAGCATCGTCGCGATCATCGACAGCCTGAACCGCTGCGTCGCGGCGGTGAAAGCCATACAAAGCTACTCCATCTCGGAGAATCTTCTGGCCAACAAGAGTTTCGAGTTTCGCGCGGAACGCGCCGGAGACATTTTCGATCAGGAAGGTACCTTCCAGGATTACCCGGGCTATTCCTGGTCGCGCCGACTGGAGCGCACCGACACCGATGGGCTCTGGCAGCAAACGATTACGGTTTACTGGAACGAGCACGGCAGCGTGGCGAGCGATTCGCTCGTCGAATACCGGTATCTGCCGGAGAAATCGCAGTGAGACGTTTCTGCCAGCGAGCGAGTCACCGGTGTCACCGCGCTTCGGTGAAGCGCGCAAAGCTGGTTCATGCCAGGGGTTTCACTTTGTTGGAAGTGCTGTTGGCGATCACGATCCTCGCGCTTCTCATCACCTCGGTGTATTCGACGTGGAGCACCACTTTGATGGCTTGGCGCCGCGGCAGCGACGCCAGCGAGGTTTTCCAACGCCAGCGGGTGGTCATGGACACTTTGACTGAGTTGGCGCAATCGGTCGTGTACTTTGTGTCTTCGCCCGATTTATATGCGGTGAGAGGCACGAGCAAGCCGGACTGGGGTGACACGGTGAGCTTTGTGACCGCCTCGGATGCGGCGTTACCGCCGAGTGAAGCCCTTGATGCCGGCATGCGGCGGGTCACCATTTCGATGGAGCAAGACGACTACGGACGCAAGTATCTGGCGCTGGTCAATGCTCCCGCCGTCAGCGTCGATGAGAGCAACACGACCAGCCTGGCGGATAGTACTTTGCAGGCGCATGTTCTATCGACGGATGTCAGTGGTTTTTACGTCCGCTACCTCGACCCACGTGACGGCACGTGGTACGACAAGTGGGAAGAAAACAATCTCATTCCTTCGGCACTGGCCTTTACTGTCTACTTCGGTCAAACGGGAGGAACGATTCCTCCCGTCGGGGTGACGCGCTTGGTCGATCTTCCCGTAGCCAAGTACGTTGCCGAGGGTGCCGGTCTTCCCGGGGGCGGGCTATCGACCACGAACAATCCGATCAATCTTCCGCCGCCGCAATGAGAAAATCCTGGACACCAAATACGCTATCGGCTGACCGCAGCGGAGTGGCCATTATCCTCGTGTTGTGGGTCGTAATGGTTTTGTCCTTGCTGATCAGCGGGTTTGCTTTCACAATGCACGTCGAGACGCAGGTAGCTTCGTACGGCCGCAAGGAGTTGAAGGCGGAGATGCTCGCACGATCGGGCGTTGAAGTGGCGCGGATGGAATTGATGCTCCATCAGCAGTCTCCCACGAACTCTCAGTTCGATGCATCGAATCAGGAATGGGCCACGAACGAATTGCTGTACGTCGATCACAAGCTGGGCGATGGAACCTATAATGTGAAGGTCACCGACGAGGAATCGAAGATCCCGATCAACTTTATCGCGGCGGCGCCCCAAGGCGATCTGGTACTCAAACGTCTCCTCAGTATACTCGGGGTCGATCCGTTTGACGGCGACGTGATTATCGATTCGATTTTGGATTGGATCGACGCGGACGACCTGACCAGGTTGAACGGTGCGGAGAGCGATTACTACCAAAGTCTCTCGCCGCCGTACCGGGCCAAGAACGCCCCGATAGATCGCGTGGCAGAGATGCTGTTGATTCGCGGCGTGACGCCGGAGCTGTATTACGGCACCGCCACGGCAGACCAGGAAGCGCGCCCGTCTTTTCCCGAGTTGTTCACCACGTGGCCGACGGGCAGGATCAACGTGAACACTGCTTCCTCTATCGTGTTGCAGGCGATGTTGAATCTCGACGACCAGCGAGCGCAAGCGATTATCAGCCAGCGCGATGGACCCGACGGAATTCCCGGGACGGAAGACGACCAGCCCTACCCTACCGTCGCCGCCTTTCCGGCAACGCAAGAGCAAGCGCAAACGCAAACCCAACCCCAACCCCAAACGCAACTGGCAAGCCTCATTTCGGTCAACTCTTCGTTTTTTACCGTGAAATCCACCGGAGAAGTCGGCGGCGTCAAGCGTACGCTCGTCGTCACTCTGCATCGCGATCCCTGGCCCGGTACCAACATGCAGGTCGTGGCTTGGTGTGAATTGCGAGGCGGCCAATGAAGCCGTTTTTTAATCCACGCAAACTAACGCACATTGGACAAACTCGCGGTTGTGCCGCAGTGGCGTTTGGCGTCTCCAGTTTGGAACTCACAACGGCCCGGACGGAAGGTGGCGATGTTCAAGTTCTGCAAAACGCATCCGCCAACGCCGCTGCGCCGGAAAATGCCGAAAACCCGGCGCCGCAGTGGGCGATAGCGGCGCAATCGTTGCGTCGGCAATTCGATCCGCGCGAGCATCGGGTCGTCACGTCCATCAACTGCGAAGACGTGCTGTGTCAGAGCTTACGGCTACCGGCCACCGATCCAACCGAGTTAAAGCAGATACTGGATCTGCAGATCGACAGTCTCACGCCATTGCCGTTGGAAGAGATTGTCTATGGTTTCGAGCCGCTGGAGTCTTTCGACGGTCAAACCCGAGTGCTCGTCGTCATCGCACCGAAAGTCAAGGTCAACGAACGCGTGGAAGTTCTGGAAACCGCCGGTCTGCCCGCGGAAATTGTTTCCGTGGACGCACTGGCCATGTTCCACGCCCTGAGCCAGCGCAACACGTTGCCGACTGATGATCGTCTCAACGTTCTGGTGAGCCTTGGCGCCACCAGCGCGAACGTGATTGTATACTCGCAGAACGTGCCGTTTGCCGTCCGCTCGATGGTGTTCGGCCCCGGAGCGGTCCCCGGCGGCGAAGGCGAATCGCTGCTTCGAGAAGAATTGCAGCGCACGCTGGTGGCTGCGGAAGCCGAGCATCCGCAGCGCGGGGTGGGCTCGGTGACGTTCCTCGCGACATCTGAAGAGCTGAAGTCTCTGGCCGAAAGAGTTGGGGCTGGATTGAGTGTGCCGTCGAATTTCCTGACGAACGGTGCGGTGCCGTCGCCGGCGCTGAGCTTGTGCCTGCACTGCGCCGCCGAGGCGTCCCTGCGGTTGAATCTGCTGCCGGACGAATGGCGCTCGAAGCGACGTGCCGCCGCGTTCCGGAAGCATCTGATCCGCGGCGCGATAGCGTTGGGGGCAGTTTACGCGCTGGCGCTGGGTACGTTTCTTGGTTTGCTGGCAGTCAGGACGTCGCGACTCAATCGGCTCGAAAAGGAAGCCGGGGGATTGCAGCCGTTCTTTCTTCACGCACGCCAAACCGAGAGTGAATTGGTCACGATGCGCAATCAACTCGGCACCAAATACTCCGCGCTGGAAGTGTTGCGCGAAGTCACCCTGCGGATGCCGGAGGGCGTCCGGCTCAGTGAGTTCGCCTTCAAAAAGGATCAGACCGTGGGGCTGAAGGGCCAGGCGCCATCCGCATCGGTTTCTGACGATTATGTGAGCCAGTTGGAGAAGAGTGAATTGTTTTCACAGGTTACGCCAAATCGTACCAGCACGGAGGCGGGCGGCTTGACGAAGTTTGATCTGGTTTGTACTCTGAAAACCGCCACAGGAGTGGGAACAACGCCACCATGAAGATTACTAACAGAGAGCGCTCGTTACTGGTGATTACCATCGCGGCGATTCTATTGGGGCTGAATTATCTCTTGCTGTTTCCGTTGGTGCACCATTGGACGGAGACCGGCAACAAGCTGATTCGCGAACGCCGCGAAATCGCGGGTATGAAAAGCGTCATCGCTCAAAAGAAGCAGTGGCAGCAGGAATACGACGAGCTCAAGCGAAGCCTTGGCCAACGCAGCGAGCGCTTCGAGCACGTCTCGGATGTAATGTCAAAAATCAATCAGGTTGCGGGCAACTCGGGTGTCATTATCAGCGTGCGCCGGCCCTTGCCCGAAGAAGACAAAGGTCTGTATCGCGTGCTGCCGGTGCAGTGCACGATTGAGGCCAACACAGAGTCGCTCGTGAGATTCCTGTTTGCGCTGCAAACGGGCGCTGGCTTCGTCAGCGTCGAGCAGTTGCGCGTCAGTCCCCGTCCTGAAAATCCGACCATTTTGCGCTGCGACGTCCAGGTCCGGGCTCTGTCTGGTAAAATGGAGGGGTCACGTTCGTGATCCTCAACCTGACGGTGTCGGCATTGCTTATGGCGGTCGCGGTTGTGCCGAGCGCAGCGACCTCCAAAACGGCGACAAACGCACACGATTTTTCTCGGTACCAGATCATTCTGGATCGTTCACCGTTCAGCCCGCCGGCGGGCTCTGCGGACGCGCCCCAGCCTGGGTTTTCGACTCGGTTCAGTTTTATCGGAACAGCCCAGATGAGCACGGACGCCCCGGTGATGGCGTTCATTCAGGACAAGCAAGACAACAATCGGATTTACTGCAAAACGGAGGGCGAAAGCATGGGCGCTGCCACCGTCGTCGCAATCAGTCAATCGCCGCGAGCGAAACTGGTGCTCAAACAAGGTCTGGAAACAGCGACGTTGACATTGGAAACCAAGGCAACTGTGGGCCCTGCGCCTGCGATGCCGAACCCCGAATTTGAGAGGCGGCCCATACCGGGCGTGCCGCCCGGAGTGCGCCGTATTCCATTCCGGCGAGGAGGTTAGATTGAGACCACGCATGATCTTCTGGGCTGGGCTGTTCGCATTCGTCGGAGTGGCTACACCCAACGGTCCGCTGGGGCCTGTTTTCGCCCAGAGCAACTCTGACTCAACTCTGGTGGAACCTCTGCCCCTTCCGTCCCGGGAGACCAGCCAGGAAGAAGGGACATCCGTACAGATCACAAATTTCCCCACGTTGGTAAAATCGGTGATTCCCCCGTCCCCACCGGCTCCGACCAATGAAGCCGCGACCATTGACTTTGAATTTCAAGGCGCCCCGATTTCCGCCATTCTTGAATGGTACGCACGGCTGACGCAACGTTCGATCATTTCGGCACCCAATTTGGCTGGTATCATTAACTTCCGCAGCCAGACGAAGCTGACAAAAGACGAAGCCATAGAGGCGCTCGATAGCGTGCTTGCCATCAATAACATCGCCGCCATTCCGCTCGGTGACAAATTTCTGAAGATCGTTCCCATCCCCTCCGCCAAGCAGGAGGGGATTCCCTTCGGTCAGCAAGTCCCACCCGCCGATACGCTCGGAACCCAGATTATCCCTCTGAAATACGCCGATGCGGCGGATGTCATTCCGGCTCTGCAACCCTATCTACATGCCTACGGCCAACTTCTGGCTCTGGTAAAATCCAACAGTATTCTCATTACGGAAACGGCCGGTAATCTCCGACAGATGCTTGAGATTATTGCTTATGTGGACCAGCCGTCCGCATTGCGGATGGAAATGCGTTCTTATCAACTAACCTACGCCAAAGCCGCCGATGTTGTGCAGCGGCTGCAATCGATGATTCAGGAGGCCCAACAGGCTGGCGCGCGTCCGACCGAACCCATCCAGCCGATTCGCCGGATTCTTCCTCGGTCCCGGGAGACCAGCTCAACTGTCGGCGGCGGCGTAGAAACGGCCGTCGAAGGCAAGGTCATCATGACCGCCGACGAACGGACCAACAAGATTTTCATCCTGACCCGGGTCAGCAATTTCGATTTTTTTGACCAGATCATCGCGGAGTTGGATGCGAAGGTGGAACCAGATGTGGTCATGAAAGTGATCGAACTGAACTACGCCACAGCCGAAGACGTTGCTTCGTTATTGAACTCGCTCATCACGGGAGCGGCTCCCACGACAACGCGCCGATCGAGCAGCAGCACGACCTCGACGGGCGCGCGCGCGCCGGCTATTCCGCCCCCTCCCATGACTGGTGGATCAGCCGGCAGCAAATTGGAGGGCTTCCTGCAGTATGCCGAGGGCGTCCGTCTCCTGCCTGATCCGCGGACGAATTCACTGTTGGTGATGGCCACCAAGGAGGACATGAGACGCATTGAGGCGTTGGTGAAAAGCATCGATACGTCGGTGGCCCAGGTACAGATCGAGGTGGTGATTGCCGAGTTGACGCTGAACAACGAGCTCGACGTCGGCGTCGATCTGTTCAATCGGCTGTCGTCGGCGGCCAATGGCGCGGTGAAAGGGACCGGCGGCAATATCACGGACGGCAATACGCCGGTCCAAATCAGCTCCGCGCTTGCCAGCAATTTGCCGACGGCGGCAGCGCTGGCCTCGGGGGCTGGCGGCTTGACGTACTTCACCACTTTTCGGAATCTAAACCTCGATACCATTGTTCATGCGCTGGCCACCACTGCAAACAGCAAAGTGTTATCGACACCGATCATCCAGACGATGGACAACCAGGAGGCGGACATCGTCGTGGGCGAATCGGTGCCGGTGCCGACCTCGCAGACATCCTCCCTTATCAGCGGCGTGGGCACCCTGGCAACGGCCGGAGTCACCTCCAGCATCCAGTATGAAGACGTCGCTATCGAATTGAAGGTGACTCCCCGAATCAATCCGGATGGCTACGTGCGGATGGACGTCGAACAGAAGGTGAATGATCTTGGCGCCAACGTGAACATTGGCGGGACGATCGTCCCGACGATCCTGAAAAGGGAAGCCAAATCCTCATTGGCCGTGGAAGACAATAGCACGATTGTTCTGGGCGGACTGATTCAGGAAACAAAGTCGAAGTCGATGAGCAAAATACCCATTTTGGGCGACATTCCGCTTCTGGGCCAGATATTCAACACCCAGCAGAACAACCGGCAACGGACCGAGTTGATTATCTTCATCCGCCCCAGCGTGCTGCGTACCGACCGGGCGGCGGTGCTCGAAGCCCGACGGCGTTTGCGAAAGTTGGGGATGAGCGAGGAATTGGAAGAGCAGTATTTCCCGAACTTCAATTCGGAGACGAACGCGACCCCGCGCAAAGTCCCGCGCGGCCCGGTTTCAATGAATCCGTCCACCACGGCGCCGGTGGTTCAGGCTTCTCCGGCGCAGCCCAGCTCGGTTCAAACCAACGCAGCCCCGTCGAGCGCGACCCCACCACCGAGCGAGAGTTCGGCGGCGCGGGAGTCGGCCAAGATCAAGGCGTTGAAGATGCAAGACGGCTACCCGGTCGTGCCATAAATCCTCGCCGGGGTGCCAGCGGAGAAAGCAATGGACACGACAGGTTTACTCAACCAGCGCACAAAAATCGTGTTGCGGCGGTTCCATCCGCAGACGCCGCGGGAGATCATTCGGGGCACCATCACGAACATGGATGAAACCGGCCTGCGCGTCAGCGGCCGTCGATTCCAAGAGCTGGCGGATTTGGAGAGCGGCTTGCCACAGGAACGGCCCATTGAGGCGGATAACAAGCTGTACTGGATCCCGTTCTCCTCCATTCGCTACAGCGAAATCTTGGCGCCCGGCTCGGCTTCGGAGAAACTCGACAACGAGATTCAGCGGCGCAAACCATTCACACCGCAGGAACTTCATCGGCTTAGCGGGTCGGATTGAGAGCGTCCAAAGCTATCGGCCTCTATGCGATTGCGGTCATCGTCATCGGGGCACTATTCGCGCCGTGGCTTTTTTGGGCCGTGCAATGGGCCGCACCGCACATTGCCATTGCCCATTGGCTGGCGGGCTATGGCTTTCATCGCGTTTTTAACCGTTCCCTGCTGATCGTGGCCTTGGTCGGACTGTGGTCATTGCTGCGCAGCGTCGGAGTCGGTAGTTGCCGCGAACTCGGTTTTATCCGGACCAGCCGCTGGTGGAGGCATGGGCTTCTTGGGTTTGCCTTGGGAATTGGCTCCTTTTCAGTCGCCATCGCCATTTCCTGTGCACTGGGAAATCGGTCGTTGGCGGCTGACAAATCTGTCGCAGAATTGGCTGTCGCGGTGTTGCGCTACACCGTCGTCGGTCTCGTTGTTGCCCTCATCGAAGAAACGTTCTTCCGCGGAGGAATCCAAGGGGTGCTCCAACGCGGGATGAACGTTGTGCTGGCGATTGTTTTGGCGAGCGCCATCTATTCCGTCCTTCACTTTTTGAAACCGCGAGGCGCGGATATTGCCTCCGACCAGGTCACCTGGACCAGCGGGTTTGCGTATCTGGGCGAGATCGCCCGGCACTCGTTTGCCAAGCGAGAAGATGCGATCGGTTTTGTGACGTTGTTTCTAGCCGGCTGTATTTTGGGATTGGCTTACGCCCGGACACGGGCATTATATCTTTCCATTGGATTGCACGCCGGCTGGGTGTTGGCCAACGAGTTGGCCCGGTGGTTGGACGCGGGTACCATTGTCGAAGACATGACCACCTGGCTGGTGCTGGCGTTGCTGCTCGTGATTGTCGGATGGCTATGCACGACCCAATTGAGGCCCCTGCCCGTCCCGGACCCGTCCGGCTCTGGACGCGTCGCGCGCTCGACATAATTTACCCACGCAACTGCCGAATCTGTTCTCAACCCCTGACTGAAACGGAATCGGGCGTCGTTTGTCGCCACTGTTTTACCTCCGCCAAAATCATTGAACCCCCGTTCTGCCGACAATGCGCCTCCCCATTTGCCGGGACGGTCACGGGTGAAACCTTCGTCTGCGGCTATTGCCAGAATCTACGTTTCCACTTCTCGAGAACCGTGTGCGCGTGCCGGGCCGAGGGCGTCGTTCGCGATTGTATCCTGCGTTTCAAGTACAACCGCGAGATGTATTTCGGCCTGCATCTCGTGGAGTGGCTGTTGGGGGCGGCGCGCCGCTGGATCGATTGGCGTGAGATCGACGGCCTCATTCCGGTGCCGTTGCATCCGCGCAAGAAGCGGCAGCGTGAGTTCAATCAAGCCGAGTATTTCGCCGCAGGGCTGAGCCAAGCACTGGGAATCCCGGTAATAAAACGGCGTGTGCGCCGGGTGAAGGACACCGGCACGCAGACCAAGCTCGATGCTGAAGCCCGTGCGCGCAATTTGCACGGCGCGTTCGTCGTGCGTGACGCGGCTGTGCTCGTTGGCAAACGGCTCGTGCTGGTGGACGATGTGTTTACCACTGGCGCAACGATGAACAGTTGCGCCCAGGTGTTACGGCGGGCGGGGGCAAAGGATGTGATCGCGCTGGCCATCGCCCGAGGCATATAGCGATCCCGCCAATCTAGGCTGTTTTCTGGTGGGAAATTAGGAAGGCCGGTATTTGCCCGCCGCTTGGGCGAGTCCTACCTTTAACCGGGTCGCGAGCGTGGATTCAGCAGGTCACCACTTCTGAAAACACGGTCTACGGCCCGGTTGGAACGTATGAAAAGAAAGGAGTATGAAAAATGGCAAACACAATTCATGCATATCAAGGGACAACCTTTGAAACGGAGAACACGGCCGGGCGTCGCTCCCACGCCGTGGAACGGACTGCGCAGTGGGTGGAGGGAGGTTCTATCCTCGAAGCCGTCGGAGGAATTAGTGCAGTGGTCTTGTCGATTCTGGGCCTAGCCGGCCTATTCTCGGAGAGCATGGCCGCAATTGGCGCGTTATGTATCGGCGCCGCCATGCTGTTTGAGGGCATCGCGATCGGAGCCTGGTTTGGGCGGGTACTAAATGAAGGCGGCAGCCCGTTTCGCCTCGCCGAGTTGGGTGGCGGCATGACCGTTGAGTTGATTGCAGGCGCAGCGGGTCTGGTTTTGGGCATTCTGTCGCTTGTCACGTCGCTCTACACGACACTGGTGCCGGTGGCGGTGCTGGTATTTGGAGGGGCCTTGCTCCTCGGCAGTGGCGCGACAACGCGTTTCGCTGTTGTGAAAGTGAGAGGCACACAAGACCATGTCGTGGAACAGGAAGTGGCCCGACAGGCGATCAAAGCTGCGGCTGACGTCCAGGCTTTGGTCGGTATCGCAGCGGTGGTTCTCGGCATCCTCGCATTGCTCGGCATTGGCTATGTCATTCTGCCTTTGGCGGGACTGTTGGCCGTCGGAACGTCCATCGTGCTGAGTGGCACGGCGGTCGGCGGCAGAATGTGGGGATTCCTCCACCGCGAATAACAGGGCTGAAGGAAAACTCAATCCCCCGCGCTTCCGCAAAGGAAGCGCGGGGGATTTTGTCCTGGAGGTGAATTCGCAGACATTTTTCAGGCTGGCGCGAGACGGGTGGATTGTGCTAGGGTTTTGTGCATTGCAACGGACCTGGGCAGGTCGCAGCCCAGACATCGATAAGAGCTTACAATGGCGGTATTCGAAGAAAAAGAAAAACCGAAGATTGCCGAAACCAAGACCAAGCGGCACGAAATTCCCAGCGGTTTATGGGTCAAGTGCAAGAACTGCGGCGAGCTGATCTTCAACAAGGAACTCGGCAACAACGCCAAGGTTTGCAGCAAATGCGATTACCATTTCACGATGACCGCCGCGGAACGCATCCTGTTGTTGGCCGACGAGGGAACGTTTCGGGAGTTTGAGGCCGACATGACGAGCGTGGACGTGCTGAAGTTTACCGGGGTGGCGGCCTATAGCGAACGATTGCGCACCTACCAACGACAGACCGGGCTGAATGATGCCGTCATGACCGGCTCCTGCAAGCTCGATGGGCACGATCTGTGTTTGGCCGTCATGGATTTTAATTTTCTCGGTGCCAGCATGGGGGCGGTGGTCGGTGAAAAAATCACGCGCTCGATTGAGAAAGCCACCGAACGGAAAGTTCCAGTCATCATCGTTTCCGCCTCGGGCGGCGCGCGGATGTACGAAGGCATTCTCAGTCTGATGCAGATGGCCAAGACCAGTGGCGCTCTGGCTTTGCACGCGAAGGCCGGATTGCCCTACTTCTCGGTGTTGACGCATCCGACCACGGCCGGCGTGATGGCCAGCTTCGCCTCCCTGGGGGATGTGATCATTGCCGAGCCGAAGGCGCTCATCGGTTTCGCCGGCCCACGAGTGATCAAGGAAACAACGCAGCAGGAACTTCCCGACGGCTTTCAGACGAGCGAATTTCTGCGCGACCGAGGATTGCTCGATTGCATCGTACATCGCAAGCAACTCAAAGCGACGCTGGCGCAGTTGCTGAACTATTTCTCGGGTCGTGGCGGACGCAAGTTCAAGGCCGCAGATTGATAGGAAACGAATCTCGAAATCCGATTCCGAATGGTATTCCAGAATCGGACTAGAAAATTGATTCGTACTTCGGTATTCGAATTTCGGAGTTGCCTGATATGACCTATTCGGAAGCTATCGATTTTCTCTACGGGATCCGGCTCTTTGGCCAGAAGTTGGGCTTGGAAACGATGTGCTATCTGCTGCGGGTGATGGGCGACCCGCAAAACTCGCTGCGTTTCATTCATATTGCTGGCACGAACGGGAAAGGCAGTGTGGCAGCCATGTTGCAGGCCGTCCTTTCGGGTGCCGGCTATCGAACCGGTCTCTATACCTCACCGCACCTCGTATCGTTTTGCGAACGTTTTCAAATCGATGGGCAATGCATTCCGGAATCGGAAGTCGTGCGCCTTGTCGAAGAGATCCGTCCAGTGCTTGAAGAGGTCGCTGCGCATCCCGAATTCCGTGCGCCGACGTTCTTCGAAGCTGTGACCGCCATCGCGCTGCGGTATTTCCGCGAACAGAAAGTCGACCTTGTTGTCTGGGAAACCGGCCTGGGGGGCCGTCTGGATGCGACAAATGTCGTCACCCCTTTGACCTCGGTGATTACCAATGTCGCCTTCGATCACACGCAGTATCTGGGCGAGACGCTCGCCCAAATTGCGGCCGAAAAATGCGGCATCATCAAGCCGGGGGTGCCGGTGGTGACTGCGGCCGCAGCCGCGGAAGCGCTCGCGGTCATTCGGAAAACAGCCACCGAACAGGCGAGTGGTCTCACAGTTATCGGACAGGATATTCGCGCGGTGCGACAGCAGGAGAACGAGCAATCTCAACGCCTCGCGGTGGCCGGGACACGGCAAGCGTATGGGCCACTGACAATTCCACTGCTGGGAGCGCACCAAACGCTGAATTGTGCCACGGCCGTGGCAGCGCTCGAAGCTTCCGGTTTGACCGTGACAGCGAAGGCGGTCCAACTGGGGTTGGCGCGAACGAATTGGCCCGGACGGTTCCAGTTGGTGAACCATGATCCGATTGTCGTATTGGATGGTGCGCACAATGCGGCCGCTGCGGAAAAGCTTGCCCTGACTTTGCGTGAGCATTTTGCGGGGAAAAAGCTGACGTTGATACTTGGTATCCTGCGGGACAAGAATTATGACCAAATGTGCCAGATTTTGGCGCCATTGGCGGAACACATTCTAAATGCGCCGGTCAATAGCGAGCGGACCTCAGACCCCGATCAATTGGCTCGATGGTGCAAGGCGGCGAATCCCTCGGCCCACGTTGGTATTAGTCGCAATGTCGCGGAAGCGTACGCCGAAGCTTCGCGGCTGAATCCAGGCGTGATCGTCATTGCCGGGTCGCTGTTTTTGGTCGGAGAAGCCCTCGATCGGCTCGGGTTTGCCCACGTAGCCAAAGCCAGGACCCCGAAGGAGTTGGTCTTACAGTGAATCGAGCGCTGGTGCGCGCTCTTTTCTTCGATGTCGGCGGCACATTAATTGAGCCGTCGCCATCCGTCGGCGCTCAGTACGCTGCGGCCGCTCGTCGACACGGATTGACCTGCACGGAAGAGCAAATGGAGCGCGCTTTTCGTGAGTCTTGGGCGGCGCTAAAGCGTCCCGGTTTGACTGTTTCCCGCAAGGAATGGTGGCGGGAACTTGTCTTTCGCACGCTCGGGCAGGAAAACGAGCCGTGCTTCACCGAACTTTTTGAGTTGTTTTCCCGAGCCGAAGCATGGCGGATTTTTCCTGATGTGGAAGAAACGCTCCGCAAAGCCCGTGCCTGCGGCCGGCACGTCAGCATCATTTCCAATTGGGATGAACGATTGCGTCCGCTGCTGAAGAGCCTCCGTCTTGTCCCCTATTTCGATTCGATCACGATTTCCTGCGAGGCTGGTGCCGAAAAGCCCGACAAGGAAATTTTCAGGACGGCATTGCTCGGCGCCGCAGTCACGCCCGGCGAAGCTCTTCACATCGGCGACAACTATGAGGAAGATGTGCGCGGCGCGGAGGCCGTTGGGATGCGGGCTGTGTTGATCAATCGAAGAAATGACAAAACTTACAATTGTACCTGTATTCGCGACCTGAGCAGTTCTCTACGATTTCTCAACTAGGGCTGTTTGGGCGCGGGTTTGCGCATGATTTTGTCGCGGACATCCCGAAAGCCGAAATCCACGGCGGCGATCTTTTTGAACTCGGCCACGGCCTTCTCAGGTTGTCCCATGCTTTCGTAGGCGCAACCGAGGTTGTAAAGCAGGTCTTTCTTTAGCCCATCCATCGTGGGAATTTCGTTGATTGCCTCATTGAACACATCGACTGCCATGTCGTGAAAACCGATTTGCTGGAAGCACTGGCCGAGGTAATTCAATGACGCGACACGGCGTTGGGGTTGTCCCCGCGACTTCTGGAACTGTTCGATGGCCCCTTGAACGTTGCCGGCCTTGAGATAGAGCACTCCGAGTTCGTACCGATACATCAAATCGTTGGGATATCGCTCAACCAGGCGCTCAGCATCGGCCAGCTTGACCTGATCGAGTTCGGTCTGCAGAGTGGAAATCTCATTTCCCAGCGCGGCCGCGTTGGCGGGATTGGTCTCCATTTGCTTCTTCTTGGCGTTGATGAACGTCTCGAGCCGCTTGACTTTGACGTCGGCGATCTCACGTTCCAACGACGGATCAGCGCCGCCTTCCTTGGTGTAAAGAGCCTCCAGGTAGCGCAGCGCCTCATCGAAGTTTTCCTTTTGGGCGTACAATTTGCCAAGCTCGCGCTGAATGACGGGGTTGTCCGGGTCGCCCGCCAAGGCCTGCAATTTCTCCTTGATGAGGTTCTCCACCATATCCTCGGCACGAACAACCCGGGACTCCTGCTCGAGCGCGACGGATTCTTTCTCATCCTTGAGCGCATCGCGAAAGGAAGTCGCTTCCTCCCACCCGCCACCCGCCATCGCGCCATGGGCCGTGGCGTCCTTCAACTTCTTCTGGGCGTCGAAATCGGAAGGGTTGATTTGAAGAATCCGCTCGTAAGTCTCGCGGGCCTGCTCGTGTTGGCCGGCGGCAGTATACGCGCGGGCGAGCCAGTGAAGCCCCTTCACGTCCTTGGGATTGAGTCGCGTATAGGTTTCCAGAGTTTGCACGACAGTTTCGGCAAAGCCGGCCACTTCGGCGGCTTCGGCGAGAAGCGACAGGGCCTGGCCGTTTTTCGGGTCCTCGGAAAGCGCTTGTTCCGCCAATGTCATCGCTTCCTTCGGGTTCCTCTGCAGTGAAACCTTGGCCTTGGTCAGCAGCGGTGTGAGTTTGGCGGCGGTGAACATCCGTCCGAGTCTGCCGGCCGACTCTGTTTTCTTCATTTGCGTGGCGCGCAGATATTGACGGGCCTGCGCAAAGTTCGGTTCGACATTCAAGCACTGAATGAACATCTCGATGGCATAATCGAGATTATTACGTTCCAGCGCCGCCAGGGCCTTGTCGTAGAAACCTTTTGCAGTCGGATGAATGTTACTGGGTGTTTTTTCAGCCATAACTGGTCATCGTGACGCCCGCAAAATATAACAAGGCACCCGCAAGGGTCAATCGCTTTCCCGCGGGACGCTGTGCCTCCGAGTTGCCTCAGATTAAATGACACCATAGCGGGCGGTGGGGAGGAGTGTAAAATGAATCGTTGCCTCAAATGAAAATGACACCCAAAACGGAGGCATGAAATTGAAAGATTTGACCCGCTTGGAACAGTTGAACCGATTG
>DATIZX010000079.1:0-86018 GCA_035516795.1 Verrucomicrobiia bacterium | reverse complement strand
GCGTTGCACGAATCCTTCGCCGCCGTCGGTGACAAGAGGAACGCCAAGATTGCGGAAGCGCGCATGCTGCGCAGCACACGCTAGTGCTCTGTTAAAGTTAATTGGAACGGTAGGGCGCGACCGCCGGGCGCGCCGCATCGGTCGGCCCGGCGGTCCGACCCTACCAACAACCCTTGTGAAGGAAGTTGACTAGGTTGAAAGAATTCGAATTGCCGCTACCGTACACGTATCTCATGAAAACATCAGCTTTTGATCTGGTTCGACTGATCCGCACGGTGTTTCGTCCACAACCCGAGGAGCGGATCGCAGTATTCATCGACCTGGAGAACCCGCAGGACGTGGCGGGTTGGAAATTCCTCAACAACCCGCAACCACTGACGACGCAGCGGATCGCCTACGAAGTTTTTTACCAGGGCTTACTGGGACATCGGGCCGAATTGCCTTTTGCCAGTGTTGAGTTCTACGCATATGAACCGACTGGCGGCAGCAATCTCGACCTGCCCCCGACCGTGGTGGATTCCAACGGAAAAGTTCTCCTGCTGGTGGACGATGTTCTCAGTCATCTGAACATTGTGCTCTATCTTTCCACATTTTCCGCCACTGCGCCGATCACCGCCTTCGCCAAGAAGATGGGGTTCCGCGGCGCCACGATGCACGGCTGCAACGAAACCATCCTCAACACCGGTCTGGCGAAAAACTACGAGGAGGTGTCCGCCAAGGCGGAACGATTCCGACAGGCGCTGACCCGTTGTGACAACGTGGTGATCGAATTCGAAACGATGGAACGCAAGTACCAGCTCACTTTGGAGTTGGCTCGTCAGGAGGCGCAAAAGAGCCACGGGCTTTGCCATACGCCCGGTGAAATCGCGAATCTGCCGGCCGGCGAGATTTATTGGGTGCCGACGAATGCCCAAGGTCAGTTCCCGATGAGATTCAAGGAAGACGGCACCTTGGCGTTGATGGATGTGTCGGGTGGACGGATTCGCAATGCCACCTTGTTGCGCGGGACCACACAAACGGTAGAAACCGCGCTCGCCAAGTTCAAGTCCGACCCGGCCACGGGTGTTTTGGGCGAACTGGGATTAGGCACGCAAATGCTGCCGTTCGCGGGGGCGGACATCCAGGATGAAAAAATCTTGGGCACCATGCACGTGGCGACCGGCCGCGACGATCATCTCGGCGGCGATCTGGGCCCGGCCAAGTTCAAAAACAAGAAGAACGCCACCCACGAAGATATTCTGTTTGCGCCGCCCACCACGCCCGAAATCAATCTGACAAATGTTTGGATGCACAAGGACGGGAAAGAAATCCTGCTCATCCAGAATTATCAGCCCACGGTGTTTGTGAAACAGGTCGCCTTGTGACGGGCAATCCCTACGAGACCGGGCGATATCTCAGCGAGTATCTTCTGTTCCATTACGGGCAGCCGGAAGATGTACGTCCGTTCCATCTCCTGCCGCCGAAGACGCTGCGGTTCCATGAACGAATTGTCCGGGAATGCCTCTTGCCGTTGCGCTTCTCCGGCCCGACGCGCGCCTTGGACATCGGCTGCGGCGTGGGGCGGCTCACCTTTGAATTGGGACGCGTAGTGGATCGCGCGGTGGGAATCGACAACTCCCGGCGGTTCATTCACGCCGCACGCCAAATGCAACGATTACACGCCGTGAGCATCCGGGTCCACGAATCGGGCACGCAGTTTCGTTCGCTTACGGTTACGTTGCCGAAGGAATTGAAACGAAGCGTGACCGAGTTCCGCGTTGGCAATGGCCAGGACCTGACGACGTTTCCAGACGAATCTTTTCACGTCGTGACGGCCATCAACGTGATCTGTCGGCTGCCAAAGCCACGTCAATTTCTCACCCAGCTTCACCGTCTCATCGTGCCGGGTGGACAACTGGTCATCGGCTCGCCGTTTTCCTGGTTGGAGGATTTTACGCCGCGTCGCGAGTGGCTGACGGCGAAGGAAGTGGAAAGCCTCTTGCGTCCGCATTTTCGGCTGGCGCGCCGCCGGGACCTGGCATTCTTGCTCCGGGAACATCGACGCAAGTATCAGTTGGTCGTCTCCGACATTTTGGTTTTCCAACATCGCGAGACAAATCAAAGGCCTACATCTCGATCGAGGCGCGCCGGGCGAAGCGATGATCTTGTGTGATCTGTCGGACGCGTTCCAAAGCCGCAACTTTACCGGGGAAACTGCCGAACGGTTATTGAAACGGAAGCTGCTTCAGCTGCTTAGAGATTGGGGAATTCCTGCTGACGGGGGTGGGCTGGCGAAGCCCGGCGTTCAGAACGATTGGTTCTGCAGGTCGTGTCGAAGTACAATAAGGTGTGGTAATGTCGTGCTGAAGAGATCCAACGCTGCAACGCGCTGGACCACTATGAGCGCGAAGCCGAATGTGAAGAGCTGTGTAAAAGAGACGCTTTTAATTCCTCACAGGTGAGCGGTTCGGGTCAGGGGAGAAAGCGGGCTTTCTTGAGTTTGTCCGGCAGGTAGGTGTCGAGGACGAAATTCAGGCCGTGCTTGGCGAAGGCTTGTTGTTCGACACGGACGCCCAGCTTGAGCATGTGGTTCAAGGCGTCCTGCCATTCCTTGTGATGTTTGATGAAGGGATCATTCTTCAGCGCGTCGTTGGCGCGTTTGATGTCGGCTTCTTCGAGCGGATGGGTGGCGTCTTCGAGTTCATAGTCGTGAATGTCTTGCGGAGTGACGCCGAGGTAGTGAGCTTGCGGGACGCAGAAGAACCGGTTGATGTGCGCCGCTTGACCGGAGCCGACTTTGAGGGTGCGGTAAATGTTGCAGTACCCGTAGGGATCGCCGTCGGTGAAGGCCAACACCGGCAGGTGCTGGTCGTCGGCGAGCCGGCGGATGAAACGTCGGCAAGCCCGCGTGGGGACGCCGCTCATCGAGATTAAAATGCAGCGGGCGTTTTGGTAATAGCGATGATGCACGAGACGTTGGAATAGCGATGAGGTCTCGATGGCGAGGATGAATTTTGCCTTGCTCGCCTCGAAACGCAGATGCTCAACGCGCGATGGGATGCTCCAGGCGCCGCTGCCGAGTTTGGTGCAATCGATCCGAATGGGTCTGCCGGTAGCCGGGTCCTGGTCGATCACCACGAGCGGGCCGGTAACTTCGCCGCCACGTTCCTCGGGGATGTAACCGAGTTGTTCACGGTTGATGGCGAGCATGGCTTCGATGTCGTCAAGGAGCGTGTCGCTTTCCGGTTGTTCCTCGAACCGGCATTCACCCCAGCTCTTGCTGTTGTAGTACACCTCGCGTTTGCCGGCGATGTCGTCCTTGTCGAGCAAATCGTTCTTGGTCGTCGCCAGCAGGCGCATCGACTGGGCGAATGTTTTGACCGTGTTGTATGAAAGAGTGCGAGTGGCCGTGTGGCCGAGGATTTCGAAATGCCCCCGTTTTACGTCGTACTTCACGTTCCGCAGCGAGCGGATCGGGAATTCCATCGACGGTTTGCGGTGTTTTTTGACGATGTCGGTGTGGATTTCCTGCGCCACGGTGACGATCTTCTGCGAGGCGGTTTTCTTGGAGACAACGACTGGTGCGGCGGGAATGGTCTTTGGCTTGGGCATAACAGATCCTTGAGATTCAGACATCCAATTGCGTTTTTTCGAGCATCTTCTTCAGGTTGCCGACGATCTTGTGCTCTTCCTTGTCGGTCAGGTCGAGGATATCTTTCAGGCCGATAGCAAGGTGCGGGATATAGAGTTCGATGTAACTGCGTTTGCGGGCCGCTTCGAGTTGGCGTTGACGTTTGTGCAGGAACACCGCCAGCCGCCGGCCGCACTCCTGCAGGCCGAGCGTCAGCTCGTCAATGATCTCGGCGTAGCTGGCGATAGCGTCCTTGCTCTCACTGGTGAACGGGACCCAGACGCTTGCCAAGTGCATCAAAACGACCACCGGCCCGATCGGCAGCGCGTCCTTTGGCTGGCTCAAGCCGTAGGATTTCCAGTTCACGCCGATCGCTGCTCGGGTCATCGCACAGGCGCCGGGTTGGTAGAGCAGCGGCACGCGGTTGGCAAATCGCAACACGCGAACCGGCTCGTCCGCGCCGACTCCCTCGGTTTCTTGCGGACGTGCGAACGCCAATCCCACCTCAATTTGGAACGGATTGCCGCGATACACCGCCGGCTCGCGCGTCACGGCGGTGAAAAAGTCGGCAGCAATTTCCTTTTGCAGGCCGGCAAGAATCTGGGCCTCACCGATGGGCGACAGACAGTCCGTCGGCGGCCGCATCAACTTGGTGTCCTGAATCGCCTTATACAACGCTTCGCTCTCGCGGTGGGCGATCCGGGTCGGGTTGGTACGCGGTTCGATACCGGCACGCGAGCAAATGTCCAGCGCGGTCCGGTCGCTGACGCGCGAAAAGTCATGAGCAAGGGCAGAACGCACCGTCCGGCTCTCGGTGTCCTTGAGCATCTGCATCAACAGGCCGAGTTCGACGCCGTGGGGGTGCGGCAAAATCTCATCGGGGATCTTCGGCATCACTTTCACTGCGCGCTGGTAGGTAACGGTCGTGACTCCGGGCTTGGGAGCAGGTGCGACCGATTTCACCTTCGCCTTTGGCGACTTGGTTGTTGGCGGCGGCTCTGTCATCGGTGCCGATTTGCCGTCCGCCGCTTCCGCTTTCGTTTGCAGCGCGAGCCGGTAGTGCAGCGTCAAGTGTGGATTGACGATGGCGCATTGCTTCAGGAACTCGTCCACGGATTGTTTGGCGCGTTGATAGGCGGCTTCTAGTTCTATCGAGACGGAGGTGCCGTGTTTCGAGACGACCAGCGGGCCGTCGGGCTCGCCGGCGGCGTCCACTGTCTGAAAGGCGGGCTGCCAGTCCTGCTCGGTATCGCTGAGGATGGCCGGCTTGTTCTGCTTGGTGTCAATCTGCACTGCCATGGCGTGGGCTTTCTTCGCGCCCTTGATCCGCGAGAGGATGCGCGTCGCGGCTCCGGTGGTGAGCTGGCCGTACATCCCCGCGGCGCTAATGCCAATGCCCTGCTGGCCGCGGGACATCCGCAGCCGGTGAAACTTTGACCCGTACAGCAACTTGGCGAAAATTTTCGGGATCTGGTTCTTGACGATGCCCGGTCCGTTGTCAGTGACGGTGACGCGGAAACGGCTGTCAGCAATCTGCTCCAGATCGACCGCGATCTCGGGCAGCACGTCGGCTTCCTCGCACGCATCCAAGGAGTTGTCTACTGCCTCCTTGACCGCCGTTAATAACGCGCGCCGTGGGCTGTCGAAGCCCAGCAGGTGCCGGTTCTTCAGGAAGAATTCAGAGACGGCAATGTCGCGCTGCTTTGTCGCCATGCTCTCGGCGGAGGCCGGTCCAGTACCTATTCGTTTTGCCATAGTCCCGCGCAGGCTAACGGAAGCGACGGACCAGAGCAAGTATTCCGCAAGAAAGTCAGCTTGAATTAGCCTGAGTTTGCCTTTTGGGCGCCCTTACGAGGCTACTCGGTCCATTATGTGAGAATCTACTCAGCGCTCAGTCGTGAACTGAAAGTCTATCGTGCTATTGCGGGATCCGCTGACTTCCACTTCGCGCGCTAAAGTGCCGAAGACTTCGTGCCAGGCGTAAATCTTATGTTCACCGTCGGGGACATTGCGCAAGGTGAACCGGCCTTGATCGTCGGTGAGCGCGGCCCAGGGATGCGGCATGACCGCGATATAAGCGGGCGCCCCGGTCTCACCGTTGCCAAACGTGATCCGCAGCAACGTCGGCTCGGTGAAATTCTCAAGTTGGCATTTCTTCTCGTAACCGGCATACGGCATCGCGGCTTTCAGCAACGTCTTCGAACTATTTGTGCCACTCATGGAGTCGATGCGGACCACGTGCAAGGTCGGATCGCTATTCCGCAGAATCAACAATCCGCCGCTACGGGCGATCTGGATCTGCGGGACAAACTTGCCATCCCGCTCATCAACGATCACCTCGTTGTTGGTCCCGAGTTTGGAACCGCGCACAGCCAATCCCGCGAGATACACAATCGCATCGCGAACGACGTGATTCGTTTCCGTTGAGGAAGTCGTCGGTGCCTGTCCGGACGAAAGCACGACTCCAGAAATGTCTCCATGCCCGGCCTCAGCCGCGCCAGCGATACCGGCCAAAAGGATCAGGAGGCCCACGACTGCAAAAGATACGTACGGCTTAAGAGCACCTGACAAAACTGTAGTCGCAGGCTTTAGCTCCGACAGGAGTCGCGAGTTCTTCTCGGACCTGCGCAGGGAAGACGCACCCGTAAGCCGAGTCCGACGAGACGCCGCCGTCGTGTGCGGCAACGGTGCGGCTACACGCAGATCGGTTTTGTTAGACGCTCTAGGCGGGCGCATACCAGTGGTAAAGCATGAAGTAGATGATTACGCCTGTTACCGAAACGTAAAACCAAATGGGAAGCGTCCAGCGGGCGATCGACTTGTGACGGGCAAAACGTTCACGCAATGCGCGGATCAACGTCACAGGTGCCAGGTATAGGGCCACGACCATCGCGAGGATTGTATGCGTCAGCAGAATCGAAAAATAGACCGGCCGCGCCAACCCCTGTCCTGTGAAATGATGGGTGCCGACTTGTATGTGATAGGTGATGTAAGAGATCAAAAACAGCACCGATACCACCACCGCCACAAGCATGCAGGCCCGATGCGCAGCCACTCGTTTCTGGCGGATGAAGGAATAACCCAGCGCAAGAAAGACGGCACTGGTTCCGTTCAGGGTGGCGTTGACCGCCGGCAGGTCCGACGTGCCGATCATGATCGTTCTGCCAGCACCCTCCGCACATCCCGAACCAGGTGCTGCAATTCTGCATCATCGTTGCTGTCGTAATAACCGCGAATCGCACCGTGTCGATCAACCAGCACCAGCTTTGTGCTGTGAAGGATGGGCATTTCCTTCGCGGGATCGGCTTCGAGCGTAGCCAACCGAAACCCGTCGATGGCGACATGATAAAGCTGCTGCTTCTTGCCCGTTAGAAACAACCAGTTGCTCCGATTAACTCCAAACGCACGCGCATACTCCGTCAGCACTTTGGGTGTATCCCAGTCGGGATCGACCGAAAAACTCACCAAGCGGAAATCGTCACGCACGGGCAGTTGCGGCTGCAGATGCACTTCATGCTTCATCAACAGGGGGCAGGCTTCCGCACAGCGTGTGAAAATAAAACTGGCGACCCAGACCTTTCCCAACAAATCTTCGCGGCTCACGGGACTCCCGCTGGCCTCGATCATGGAAAAGTCTGGCACCGACCCGAGCACCGGCAAGGCCCACGACGTGGCACGATTCGGCGCGCCGCGCCAGGCAATCATCGAAATCGAGCCGACAATAATCACAAACGTGCTCGCTAGGCCGATGTTTAAGATGGTTCTGACTTTCATTGCAAATCTCCGCGCGTTGTACGCTGCGCAGCCGCCAACGACAAGACAAACATCGCGATCGCGAAAAGAATCGTGACGAATAGATTCACCGTCCGTGACGGCATTCCGGCAGCGGGCAACGTCAGATTCCAATACAATCCCTGCCGAATGGCGGACACGCCATAGGTCACCGGGTTGCAGTTCATCACCCAGCGCAGAATCGCCGGCGCGCCTGTCGCGGGGAACACGGCCCCCGACAAGAGCCACAGCGGGATCAGGAACAGGTTCATGATCGCATGAAATCCTTGCGTCGATTCCATCCGCCAGGCAATGAGAAATCCCAATCCCGTCAGCGCAAAGGACAGCAAGAACATCACGCCAATAATCCAAAGTATCGATTCGGCGTTGAGCGAGAGCCCCACGAATGGTGTGAGTGCCAGAAAGATCAAGCCCTGCACAAAGGCCAGCGCCGTGCCGCCGAGAATCTTCCCCAGAACGATGGCAAAGCGACCGACCGGCGCCACGAGGACTGCCTGTAGAAATCCTTCGCGACGATCTTCGATGACCGAAATTGTGGAGAAGATCGCGGTAAACAACAGAATCATGACCAGCGTGCCGGCATAGAAATACTCGAGATAACCGTGCCCTTCGGGAGCGCCTGGCGTCTTGAACGATTTGCCCAGACCGAATCCGAGCAACAACCAGAAAACGATCGGTGTCGCCAGTGCACCCACCACACGGTCGCGCTGCCGGAAAAACCTCACCATTTCGCGCCAAAAGAGCGTCAGCGACGGAAGTAAGAAATAATTACGTTCGGTATTGCTCACGTTTCTTCTCCGTCAAATCGATGCCCGGTCATGCGAATGAACACGTCTTCGAGCGTCGGTTTGTGAATGCTGATCGCCTCGATTTGGCCGGGGAATGCTTCCACAAGCTCGGTGATAAACTTGTGACCGTTGTTCCTCTCGATGCGCACGTTGCCGTCCAGCACTCGAGCCTCCATCCCGAAACGTTTACTGATTTGTTCGGCCAATACTTGTGGTTGTTTCGCGTCCACAGAAATCACGTCGCCGCCGATCTGATCTTTCAATTCCTGCGGCGTGCTGAGCGCCACGAGTTTTCCGCGGTCGAGAATCGCCAGGCGGCCGCAACGGTCGGCTTCTTCCATCAGATGCGTCGTGAGCAGGATGGTCATGCCGTCTTCATCCCGCAACCGCTCCAGATAATCGGACAACTCGCGACGGACACGGGGATCCAGTCCCGTGCTGGGCTCGTCCAGCAACAGCACTTGCGGCTTGTGCAACAATCCTTTGGCCAATTCGACACGCCGGCGTTGACCGCCCGAAAGTGTCTCGACCAGATCATTTCTCCGGTCGGCCATGCCAAATCGCTCCAAGAGTTCATCCATTCGTTTCTGCAGGTCGTGACCGTGCAAGTTATACAAGTGACCCTGGTGCCGCAAATTCTCCGATACGGTCAGCTTGCGGTCGAGACTCGGCGCTTGAAATACCACGCCAATTCGCCGGCGGATTTCTCCCTGCTGAAGGACCACGTCGTAGCCGAACATGTGCACGCGGCCCTCGCTGGGCGCAACCAAAGTGCTCAGGATACGAAATAAAGTCGTCTTGCCTCCGCCGTTGGGGCCGAGTAGCGCGAAGATTTCACCACGAGCGACCTGAAAGCTGACACTGTTCAGGGCCGTTCGCGTGCCATAGCGGTGCGTCACCGCTTCAACGTCCAAGAGAGGTTCGTTCATCCCAAGCAGTCCCTAAAACCTCGCATCCACAATGATGAGAATCAGTAGCAGAGGAAGATATACGATCGAAGCCCTGAGTAATCGCCGCGCATCGAGGGCGGTTTTGGTGCAGGCGAGCACCACACCGACGGCGAGCAACGCCAGCCCGATCACCAACGCCCCAGCGCAATAGATCTGGCCTGTCATTCCGATAAAGGTGGGCAGGAGCGACACAAATATCAGCAACAATGCGAAAAGAATCGTTTGTCGAAATGTACTGACGCCACTCGGGTCCACCACGGGCAGCATTTTGAATCCCGCATTGCGATAGTCGTCCTTGAACATCCACGCAATCGAGTAGAAATGCGGATGCTGCCAGGCAAATAAGATCATGAACAGAACCCACGCCCCGACGTCGAGGTGCCCCGTAGCTGCGGCCCAGCCGCACAGCGGAGGGATGGCGCCGGGGATCGCGCCGAAACTGGTATTCAACCAGGTCAACCGTTTGAGAGGCGTGTAGACGATGACATAGAGAAACGCCGCCAGCAATACGAGGAACGCCGTCAGCAGGTTGACGCCCCGCGCCAAAATGGTTACGCCGGCTAAGACCAGAGTCACACCGTATGCGAGAGCGTGTTCCGGCGGAATAAGACCAGCCGGCAAAGCGCGGTGCCGGGTTCGCTCCATTTTGGCATCCACATCTCTCTCGAGGTAATTGTTAAGAACCGCGGCACCACCCGTGGCACAACCGACGCCCAGCAGCGTCAGCAGCAGGAGCGGCCATTGCCGCAAGCTCGCATTTTCACCAAGGTTGTGGTGAAAGAGCCCGCTGCCCAGGAAAAAGCCGAGCGCGGTTGTTACCAAAACCATGGATACAATGCGGGGCTTGGTCATCTCGACGTAGCCTTTGATTGGGATCGTGCCTTGCGGCACGGTCGAACGCAGGCAGCCGAAACATTTCAATGTCAGCGCAAAGCTCAACCCGAGTATCAAAGCGCCGACGGCGAGATGGACCGTCGGCACGATCACCTGCACCGCGCTAAGCTGGCCGGATGTAGCTTTCGGTACGCGGACGATCAGCGTCCAAACGCCGAGCCAAAGTTGTGCAAACACGAGACCAAGCAATCCCACAGCCAGCAACGCAAAGTCTTTGCGCCTTACGGAGGGAAAGATTGTCATGGCGGCAGTGCCAGCCGCGAGAAATACGATCATCGCGCCGAGGATATGGGCCAACACCGCGTGCTCCGCATGACGGATCGTGGCTCCCAAGATGATCTGGCAGTACACCACAATCGTTGTGAGCAACGCCAACCGACGCAACGCGAGGGCCCGCGGAGTATCGAACAGAGGATCCTTCCAGCGTGGCGAGGTGACGAGTGCCAAGGCAATGGTGATACAGAAGAACGCTTCGGCTAGCGCCGCGTGAGCGATGGAAATTGGTGGCGGCAGCAAGAGCTTCACGGTGAGGCCACCCAAGACACCCTGCGCAATGACCACCGCCAGAGCTGTGATACCCAGTCGGCGTACCAGAGCATCCCGCTGACCAAAAAAGGTCCACAGGGCTAGCACCGTCGTCAATAGTCCAACCACACTGGCAATCAGGCGGTGTCCGTGCTCGTAGAAAATTCCCCCAACCATTTTTGCCAGGGGAAAACGAAACATCGCCTGTCCGTAGGTCGTCGGCCAATCGGGGACGGAAAGCCCGGCTCGCTCGCTGGTCACGCTCGCTCCGGCGACGAGGAGAACGAACGTCGCAAATGTCAGGAAACAAGCGAAACGGTGCAGCCAACGATTGGAATGATGGTTCATCTTGATCCGTGTAGATTGCTGCAGGGAATTATTGGTCCAGGTAATCCTCCTGATCTTGCATCCACGCCTTGTATTCCTGTTCCGTATCGATGCTCAGAAAGCCTTTCATCCGATAGTGGCCAAGACCGCAGAGTTGGGCGCAGGCAATTTCGGCGGGATAACGCGGTCCCATACGCACTTCCGTGATGCCGTTTGCAACAAGTTTTTCGGCAGTGCTTTTGTTGATTGAGCGGCCCTTTTTTGCAATGACGGAGCCGTCTTTGCCCTTGTAGTCCTCCATGGAGACATCGGAGTCCAGGTCTCGGGTCGTGGGCAGCTTGACTGTTGTGGCCATTTCTTCCCGCATCTCGTCGGACGTCTTGGTCGGAACGAAGTGGACAGGGATAATCATGCCCGGGATGGCATCCTGCTTCACGCGCATCACCGGCAGAAAGAAACTGTGAATTACGTCCTTCGTCGTGATCTCCACCACCGCTGGACGGTTTACGGGAAGATGAAGCTGGTTGATGGTCACGATATCGTCCTTGGCGTGCGGATCGCCTTTGCGGTCAAGGCCGATGGGGTTGGTCTGTTCATCGACAAGCTTGATGTCGGTGCGGCCGAAAATGCCGTCACGACCCGGATAGTGGATGTTCCAGGCAAATTGCTGGGCAATGACCCGCACGTGCACCGCGTTCGGCGTGGTGGGGAAGGCATTGACCTTCCAGGACCAGAAGGGAATCGAGAGGCCCACGAGCAGCGCCACTTCGACCAGCGCCACTGCGGCTTCGAGGTAGGACGACGCGTGGGTCTTGACGCCCGTGTAATCAGCCCGCGGCTGCCGCCCGCTGCGGAATCGAAACAGGACATAGAGGAAAAACAGAATCCATCCAACAAACAGCACAGCCATCAGGACATGAACGTAGAAGATCAAATGGTCGATCCTCACTCCCTGCTCGGAGGCGTTAATCGGTAACCCTAAAATCTTTTCCAGCATGGTACGATCCTTTTCCTTGTTACGGCGTCATTTCCGCACTGTAGCGGCGCGCGCGGCGTGCGAAGCAGATGATCAAGCCTCCCAAACCGCCGAGTACGACGCCCGTGACGCCAAGCATCGTGACGATGCCCATGTTCATGCCCTTCGTCTGTGCGGCGTCGGGCGCACCATAGCAAACGGCGCACGCCAACAAGACTCGCGGCGCCGCCATAACGAGCGTCACAATCGTGGCTGTCAGAAAAACTCTGAACTGCGAAGATGCTTTCATGCGTTACTCCTCATCCAGCCCTTTGAATTTCTTGAGGAACATAATCTCGTACAGAACCAGTACAACTCCCAAGGCAAACGAAATATAACCCGCAACGGCGTAAGCGGTGCGACCGTGGGCGTACTCGGAATTGAGGCACCAGGCGCCGAAGCCAAGACAGAGCAGCACTGAGATTGTGATGAAGAAGATATGGAACGCTTTGAGGGACATGGCTCAGGAATTATTCGCTGTGAGGTTGAGCCGCCGGCGGCGACGTTGTGAAGATCCCGTGTGGCTGTCCCTGCTGATCCCGGTGCGTCCACATGATCAGGCCAATCATGGCCACAAAGAAAAACGCGGTCAGCATTAGGACCCAATGAATCGCTTGGCGCTCGGTGAACAAGTGCATGAAATAGCCGGCCACCAGCGAGCCTTTGAAAGTCGCGATGAACACGGCCACAAAAATTCCCAGCGTGATGCCGAGATGGTGCCATTCGGCAGCCGCCACCGTCGCCCCGGTAGCAGCAAACAGTACGGCCCCGATGATTCTGTAGATTCTCGTCTGCTTGTGAGCCGATTCTGCGGCGTGTGCACTCATAAATATCTCCGTGAGTTATTTGCCCGGTAATAGATACAGCGTTGGGAACAGGAAAATCCAAACCAGATCCACAAAGTGCCAGTACAATCCGGCCACTTCGATGCGGTTTGTGAACCGCGCAGGATCGGTCCGCCACATTTTCGCACCCGGTCCCCAGAGATAACCGTTGACGATCAGTCCGCCAATCACGTGCAACCCGTGGAGCCCGGTCATGACAAAGTAGATCGCGAAGAACGTGCTGTAGCTGGGAAGCTCGCCCTTCATAATGTGCTCGTGATATTCAAAGCCTTTGGCCACCAAAAAGATCAGCCCGCATAACAGCGTCAGCCCAAGGAACAAGCGGAACCGGGCGAAGCTTTTCATCTGCAGAGACGCCCACGACATCACCATCGTCACGCTGGAGCCGATCAGAATGAACGTGTTGAATGTGGCAAGGGGGACATTGAGGGTTTGAGCACCGCTCGGCCACGTGTCGGCACCGGTGCGCAACAGCACATACGTGGAGAACAATGCGCCGAACAGCATCACTTCCGACGCCAGAAACAACCACACCCCGAGTTTGGCATTGTAGAGACCGGTATCGGGTCGCTCCGTCGAGTTGTAAGGAATTTCTATTGCGGCTGACATTTACGCTCCCTCCGGTTGATTTTGCGGCAGGAATCCGTACCTCGCGCCGGGCACGCTGTATTCGTATGGTCCACGGTAGACGGTCGGCACTTTCAGGAAATTACCGTGTGGTGGGGGCGTCGGCGTCGCCCATTCGAGTGTGGTTGCCTCCCACGGATTGTCATTCGTGACCTTCTGTCCGGCAAACAGGGCCCAAAAGAAGTTTACGATGAAAATCAGTTGAACAACTCCCAGTGCCCAGGCGGAGTGAGACATCACCTTGTTCAGGACGAGTACATGCTCGGCGTGCAGATAGGACGCGCCCCCATCGTACAACCGCCGTGATACGCCCGCCAGACCCATGATGAACATCGGCATAAAGACGCCATTCATGAAAATGAGCGAGCCCCAGAAGTGAAGTTTCCCGAGTGTATCGTTCATTTTCCTCCCGGTCACCTTCGGGAACCAGTAATAGATGCCGGCAAACAACGCGAACAACGTGCCCGGCGCCACGACGTAGTGGAAATGGCCAATGACGTAATACGTATCGTGGAGTTGAATGTCTGCAGTGGCCAGACCCAAGGGCAGACCCGTCAAACCGCCAATGCCAAACATCGGCAGAAATGCCAGCGCGAAAAGCATCGGTACGGTGAACCGAATCGAACCACCCCAAAGCGATAGAATCAGCGCCGTCAAAATGATAATGGAAGGAATCGAGATGATCATCGTCGTCGTTTGGAAAAACGCGTTGATCGTCGTGCCCATGCCCGTCAGGAACATGTGGTGCGCCCAGACGATGAACGACATAAAGCCAAGGAAAATGACCGAGTACACGAGCGACTTGTAACCCCACAGCGGTTTGCGGGTATTGTTGGCGATGATCTCGCCCACGATCCCCATGGCCGGCAGGATCAGCACGTACACTTCCGGATGTGCTAGAAACCAGAACAAGTGTTGCCACAGCAAGGCGCTTCCTCCGCCGCTCACGTTCAGGGCTTTGCCGCCCACCACCAAGCCGCTCGGCAGAAAGAAACTTGTGCTGGCCAGGCGATCCATCAACTGCATGATGCCGGCAGCTTCCAGTGGCGGGAATGCCAGCAACAGCAGGAATCCCGTCACCAACTGCGCCCAAACGAAGAACGGCAGTCGCATCCAGTGCAAACCTTTCGCGCGCAATTGGACGATCGTAGTAATCGTATTGATCGATCCGAGCAGCGACGAAGTGATGAGGAACACCATGCCAGTCAGCCACATTGCTTGCCCCGTGAAAAGGCTGTGACTAATGGTAGGATTGATCACCGCGAGCGGCGGATAGGAGGTCCAGCCCGACTGCGCCGAGCCACCCGGCACGAAGAAGCTGCACAACATGACCACACCGCCGACGAAGTACACCCAGTAACTGGACATATTCAGCTTTGGAAACGCCATGTCCTGCGCGCCGATCTGGAGCGGAACGAGATAATTGCCAAACGCGCCGACAGCCAGTGGCACAACTCCGAGAAAGATCATGATCGTGCCGTGCATCGCACCGAGCTGGTTGTAAAACTCTGGAGCCATGATGCCGCCGGGCATTCGAGTGTCGCCCAACCATCTCGTCAGAAAGTGAAGGGGAAGCGGTTTGCCCGGATAGGCGAGTTGCCAGCGCATGAGGAGCATGAGGCAGAAGCCGAAAAACAAGAATATCAACGCGGTCAGCCCGTACTGGATGCCAATGACCTTATGGTCGGTCGAGAAGATGTACTTCCGCCAAAACGACAGTTCATGGTGCGGCACATCGATGTGCGGATGAGCCTCCGGATACCCGATAGTTGCTGTCTGACTCACGGTCTGCGATCCTCTCCGTAAAAATCCGGTCACGCTGCTGTGGTGCCACCCGCGCGACCCGGAACGAAATTGAACGTCCTACCTATTCCGCTTTGAAGGTGAAGTCAACCGTCTTGGCTTCGCCGTCGCCCACCTTGATCTTCTGGGTTTGTTCGCCATATTTCTCCTGCCAGGCGGCCACTTCGTATTCACCCGCGGGCAAACCCTTGATCGAAAACGTGCCGTCGTCACCGGTCACGCTGTAGAACGGGTTGCTCATCACGCCCACATAGGCACTCATCCACGGATGCACGTCGCACTTCAGATGCACCATGATTTCTGGCTCGGCAAACGTCCGCATTGTGGACATACCTTTGTTCGGCTGGCCGACGTTGAACTCCTTGCTCTTCGTGGGCATGGCGTGAATGTTGTGCAACGTATCGTCATCGTTGACAATTTTCAACGGCTGCCTGGCCATCATACCAAACACGTGCGGCACATAATGGCAGCCGGTCTGATCGACTTCGACCGGGGTCTTGGGGGGTTCGTAGGTCCTGCCCTCCAGCCCGCTTTTGATGTAGACGAACACGTTGCGCAACGTGTTGTTGGGGTTGACCACGACTTCTTCACTAAGCAGCGGGTCATCCGCATGCATCTCCGCACACTTGGGATCGGCATCGGTCCTGATCTTCTTTCGCCTCGGGGCTGTGCCCTCGAAGCTGATCTTCCCGGAAATCGACGCCGTATCCGCCGCCGGCAAGACCGTCGTCATTGCGAACAACACCGTAACTGCCACCAACACTTTGGATAGTTTCATTTATTCTCCTTTGGCCGACCACCAACCAATTTTCTATTGGAATTGCTCTTTTTCAAGGACAAAAACTTGACCCGGATTGACCTGTTATAGAGCGATGTCTTTAGCCATATCTTCATCCTACTGTTGTACTTGCGTAGTTGGTTGCGGAGCCACGGCTTGCGTCGCTGGCTCCTGCGCGCCCAACATCAATACGTAATCCACCAGCGCCTCGCGTTGCTTCAGTCCGTCACCGCCCAAGACATTTGGCGCAATGGCTGGTCCGTACTCAAATTGCGGCATGCGAGTCCCCGGTATTTGCGCGAGCGGTTCGGGCAACCATTTGTTAATCAGCCAGTCGCGTTGCAGGCGGTCATGTGCCAGCGACAAATTCGGTGCCAGCCGTGGCAGGTCTTCTTCTGGGATCTCTGACAGCGGTTTGCCCAGCGCCTTGCCGTTCACAATATGGCACAACGCGCACTTTAATTGCGTGAACAATTGTTTCCCCACCGCCAGGTGCTCCGGTGACGTGTCAATTTTCGGAGATTGATACGGGAACTGCGCCTGGCCCTGAAGCGCGAAATACTTCACCAGCGTATTGGCCTCGCCATCCGTCAACCCAAAGGTCGGCATTCGCACGTGTAACCAGGGTCGAATCTCGCCCGTTTGTGGTGACTTGATGAAGTGGAACAGCCAATCTGGCTGCGTCCGCCGTCCTTGGTGCAACTGCGTTGGCGTGCCACTCAACATCGGCGGTTCCATGCCCGTCGGAATGCCCGTCGCGCGGATCGCACCGCCTTGCGCCTCGACGATGTGACAGCCAATGCAGTTCAATTCTTTCACGGTCCACCGGCCGCGCTCGATCTCGAATTCTGCCGGTGTCAACTGCCGCGCCTCATTGGGCATCAGCTTTTCATCGGTCATGCCAGTAATCACCGTGACGATCTGGTCGATCTGCTCGTCCGTCAGGTTGAACTTACCCATCTTGAGCAGTTCCTGCGGCGCGCGCGTGACGCCCACGCGATCATTGTCGAACGAGCGGGGCGCATGCAACTTTTGCTTGAGCCACGCGATCCGGTCCTTCTCGATATCCACCAAGCCAAAATCGAGTTTGTCAACCGGCTTGCTGCCCCACTCGCTGAGTTCGGTGCCAATGGGCTTGGCATTCTCGAAGCCGTGAATCTCGTGGCAGGCAAAGCAACCGTAACGCGCTATGAGTTTGCTCCCCAAAAAGACGTTCTTCTTTTCAACCGCCGACAGCGCGGCAACCTTTTCTTTGGCGGCATGCATCTTGGCCTTCACCTGCTCGAGTTCCGCAGCGAGTTTCTTGGCCTTGCGGTCCACGGCGTCGTCGAAGGTGTCTTCGTACTCCTTCTGCAACGCCTTGACCTGCGCTTCCTCGCGCGCCATCCGTGCCGGGTCCTGGAAGTACTGCATTGTGTCTTCGTCGACGAAGTACATCTCGATCAGGTCGTCAAGGTCGTTGAGCTTTTGGACGGCCTGGTCGTGCGTTAACGTGATTTGCAGGTATTCGGTGGTCACGTTGTCCAACAGGTCCGATTTTGTCGTCGGCAACGATTCCTGGTCCGTCTTCTTGTTGTGAAGCCCAGCCAGATAGGAGGCGATGTCTGCTGCCTCCTGGTCGCTCAGGCGCAAATTGGGCATCTTGGTCTTGGAATAATACTGTTTCGGATTCTTCAGCCATGCGTAAAGCCAGTTGACGGTTGTCTTGCTGCCCGTGCCCGCCAGTTGCGGTCCCTGCGAGCGCAGCCGCCGGTATTGCCAGTCGTCCATGTACTGGCGCCACGACGCCGTTGGCTTGATGCTCATCAGCCTCTCATCCACCACATGACAGCCCATGCAGCCAATCTGGCCTACGAGCTTCTTCCCATTTTCGGGGTCACCCTGGACGGGCGGTGCGGGGTAATTCGTTTCCTGGCTGACGGCAAACAGAAACTCGGTAATCGCCTTGATTTCGACGGCATTGCGGTCCGGCGTATCCGCATTGTTCGAGAGGCCCCAGAAACGCGGCATGTAGGTGTTTGGTTTGAACGCGACAGGGTTGGCCAGCCATTTGCGCACCCATTCCTTGCTGTCTTTGCTGGCAACTTTGTAGAGGCTCGGACCGGGCTTGCGTAAGGTGCGAATCGGGATGTTCACCTCTTGGCCGACCGTCAATGAAACGTCTTCCGAAAACCCATTCAGCCGGCGCACGTCGTCGGGATTCACATCGTAAAACTTGCAGATACTGTCGAAATCTTCCCCGGGTGCAACCTCATGTTTCGTGTACGTTTCCAACGGCTTCATTTTATGGCAGGACCAACAGCCGAGTTGCTCAATCAGCCGTCGCCCATGGTCGAGTTGCTCACCGCCCCTGAGATTGGTCTGGTCATAATGACATTTGAGGCAACTGGCCTGCACGTACTTTGCCTCGCGCATGGGTTGTGTGAGAAACTCCTGTTCCTCCCAATGGTAATTCTTCTCCCACGCTTCACGCTGCGTCAACTCGACGACACCCTTCTGCAGAGCCACCTTCTGCGGTTTGGCCTCCTCGTCATGGTCGTCCTCGCTCGTCTGGACTTTCACCCACAATTTCCTCGACGAATCGTAGGTGTATGGCTGTTTGTCCTCCGCATCCGGCGTGTGCCCTGCCCTTGAGAAAGTCGTCTCCCGGTCCCAACCCCAATGGCACACGCTGCAACCGTACTTGCTCATCGGATGCGGCGAAGTGTCGCTGACGAACAAATCGAGCTGGGGGTGATTGCGTAGTGGTTCCGGCAACTTCGACCACTCAATACTGCCGATCTTATGCTGGGTGCGAAAAGCCAGTTCCTCAGGCGAGGGATCCTTGCGGTCGATGGCCATATGACAGGTCGTACAGCGGTCGACTCGCGGCACGGTCGTGAAATTGACGTCCACGTGGTGGTTCTCTGCGACGATCTGCTGGACCTTATAGGTGGAGGCGGCGAACTCGAGCAACGGTGCGTTCACCACGTCCTGAACGAGCGGACTACTTAATTCCTTCAGGCGTTTGATCAGAAGGTTGACGTTGTCGTCGAGGCGTTTGATGCCGTGTTGCAGATCCTCTTCACGGCCGACGATCTCATTCAGCGAGGCTTGGGCAGCTTGCAGTTTCGCATCCGCCTCCTGCTTGCGAAGGTCAAGGTTGGCGACTACCTGATTTTGTTTCTCGGCCTTTTCCTTCGACTCCCGCACTTCCCGTGCGTCCTCATTCAGATTGTTGCGTTCGAGGGTGGCTTCATAAAACGACCGATATTGGTCGCGCCTGGCCTTCTCCATGGTGAACTGACGCGTGACGAAACTGGATTCAACCTGCAACCGGTTCACTTCATCCTGCCACTTCGCTTCCTCGCCTTTTTTCCCAACCAACTCCTCGCGCGCCTTCTTCAAGTCGTCTTGCAGTTTGGTCAGACCGGCTTGCTTGGCCTTGACTTCGGCGGCTTGCGCATCGAACGCCAGACGCTTCTTCTCAAGGGCGTAGAACTTTTGCTGGTAATTTTTCCATTGCCGGTCGCCGCGCAAACCCAGCCAGTCGATCCGGCCGCCCGAGTAGTCCGCCCAGACCATGAGGATCAGACAGCCGACGAATAGAAGGCTGGTGATCAAAAACCACCAGTTCAACCGCGGAATATTGTACTCGTGGACGGTCTCGGGTTGGTTTCTCATCGGCTCAGAACTTGATCCACGGCGTGTCCACGAAATACTTGAGGTTGATCGTCCAGCGCAACACCATTTTGAGCGGCAGGGTGAACATCGTCAGGAACAGCAGCACCATCACGCTGTAGCGACCGAAATCCATCTGCTGGTAAAACTTCTTGAGAAACGTTTTTGCCAGAATTCCCGGCATCGCGAGGAAGTAGAATGCCAAGAACAAGATGCCAGCAAACTCACGCTTGATGGCGTGGCCCACTTCCACCAGAAACGCGTGGATGGAAGCCCAATCAGGCGGAATCAACTGGGGTACTTTGTTCTTCACTTCCGGCAACCCCTTTTTCAGCCAAACGATCCACACGTAATCGGAGAGATTATTGTTGTTGAGCGCCACGACCTTATGCGGGTCCCAATATTCAAATGGCCCGAAGAAATTCCAGCCCGGACCGCGCAGGAATGTGCCCGTAATGATCATAAACACCCACAGCGCGAGGTAGCCAAACAAGAAAACCGTAATCGCCCATTTGCGTTCGGCGAACGTGAAGTAGCCGTTGCCCTTGGGGTTGATGTCGATATACGGAATCGCGCACAACCCGATGACGATGATGGTTGGCAGGACGACGCCTGCATACCATGGATCGTAGTACACCAGCATTTCCTGCAAGCCGAGGAAGTACCACGGTGCTTTGGATGGGTTTGGCGTGGCGGCGGGATTCGCCGGTTGTTCGAGCGGCGCCCGCAGGTAGATCGCCCACAAAATCAGCACGACGGAGCAAATGATCAACGCGATGAACTCGATGTACAGCAAATCCGGCCACACCCACGTTTTCTGATGCGAACTCTCCTTCTCATCCGGCGGGAGCTTCTGTTTCGCCCGACGGTCATTATTGACGGCTTGGACCATTGCCAGCCAAAGCACAAACGTGGAGACGAACAACATCGCCGTAATCGGCACATTGTCCGGTTTGCCGACGATGAGCGCAAAATTCGGGTCGCGCATGCCGATGACGACCACCACGCCTTCCGCCGCCAACAGGAAGAAGCCGATCCACCATTTGAAGACGTACCGGCGAAACCGCAACAGCAAGAGCAGCCCGCCCGTCGCGAGCGAAAAGCTCAGCCACGGCGTAGCCAGAAAGTTGGCCACCGTCTTGAATGTTCCAAACCAACCGCTTTGATTTGCCGCTGCGAATTGCATGTTTTGGTGACTGGTAATCGGTGATTGGTGACCAGTCTCCGATCGCCAGTCACCGATCACAGATCTCCTCCTTACAGCGGCCCTGAGATCCCTCCGTCCTTACGAATCCGCCAGAAATGCACCGCCATCAGCACCGCTGCGATCAAGGGGATGCCAATGCAATGCAATACATAGAATCTCAATAGTGTCGTGCCGCCAATCTCCTTCGCTCCCAGCAGAAAGAATCGCGCGTCATCGCCCGGGTGTACCAAGGGTACGCTGCCAATCCGCAGGAAATCGGCGAACGGCCCGCCCGCGCCGACCAGCGGCGTCGCTTTCGCCATGTTCGATCCGACCGTGATCGCCCAGATCGCCAATTGATCCCAAGGAAGGAGGTAACCGGTAAACGACAACAGGAATGTCAGAACCAACAAGATGACGCCAATCGCCCAGTTGAACTCGCGGGGCGGCTTGTAACTGCCGGTCATGAACACGCGGAACATGTGGACCATCACCATAATCACCATTGCATGCGCGCTCCAACGGTGCAGTTCGCGCATGATGCCGAACGGTACTTGTGACCGAAGGTCCAGCATGTCCACATACGCGCCTTCCACGGTCGGCCGGTAATAAAACATCAGCAGTACGCCGGTGAGCGTGAGCACGAGAAAGAGAAAAAAGCTGAGACCGCCCGCACACCACGTGTACCGAACCTTTACGCCACTGGTGCGCACCTTGGTCGGGTGCAGGTGCAAAAAGACGTTGCCCAATACGATCAATACACGTTTACGGTCCGTGTTCGGAATGCCGACGCGGAAAATGGATTTTTTGATCTGCGAATCGAGAACGGCGTCTTTGATTTTGTTCAGCATAATGGCGACCAAGAATCACACCGCAATGAATGCGCGTGGATCGTCGAACTCCCCCTTCTCCCAATAAAACAGAAGGCCCTCGTTCACAACGATTTGTCCATCATCAGCCAACGAGACTTCGTAGCGCCGCATCGGAAATGGCGCTGGCCCTTCAAAGTTGATCCCGTCAATCGTGTAGCCGCTGCCGTGGCAGGGGCACTTGAATTTCCGTTCACCATCCATCCAGTTTGGCGTGCATCCCAGGTGCGTGCACACCGACTGGATCGCAAAGATCCGACGTTCGTGGTTCACGATCCAAACTCGATGGGCGGCTTTGAACGACGTGTCAACCGTGTTCGGCGCAAAATTAGACGGTGGGCCAACCTTGAACACATCGATCTTCGTGAAATCGACGCGCGGAATCATGAACGCAAAAAGCGCGGTGAGGCCGCCCCCTACGGCTGCGGCAAACGTCATCCATGCCAGGGCCAGCCTCACCAAAAACTGCCGGCGGGGCATGGGCTTGCCTTCCGGATCAAGAATGCCCTTCGCTTTCAGCCGCCGAATGGCTTCTTCGCGCGGACTAAGTGCCTGTCCTTGCTGCGGCTTGTCTTCTCCTACGACTGTCAACTGTGCCATGCTATTTCTGCTTTAGATTGCTGATTTCTTGAATGGCCGCGTTGCGCACCAGCAAATCCGGTTCGCTTTCGCTCATTCTCTCCAATAACGGCGCGACCTTGGCGGCGTCCAATTTCGCCAGCCACACGACCGCGGCTGCCCGGTAGCGCGTGACGTTTTCTGGCAGGGGCCGGTCCTCCGGTGCCATCGATTGCGTAACGCGATCCACGTATTCTTTGTCCAGCAGCCGCGCCAACACATCCCAGGCGGCAACGTTGCCTTGTTGCGCCAGGCCGAATGCAGCGTTCCATTTCACCAACTCATCCGGGTCGTTAAGCGAGGCTTCCAACACGCGCTGCGCCTGCGGGTCGCTCATGGATCCGAGTACATACACGGCCATCAATCTCACGGACGCCGCATCACTGCGCGTCAAGTCGATCATCCGCAGTACCGAGCCCTCATCGCCGAGTCGGCCCAGGGCCCAGAGGCAATTCTTCACCGTCTCGGCATCCCTGTCGCCCAGTCCATCCCGTAATGACGGGATGGCTTGGCGGTCTCCCAAGAGGCCCAGCACCAGCGCCAGATAACGGCGCGTCCGTGCGTCCTGACCCTTCGATTCTTCGAACACCTGCACGATCTCGGTGACCGCGCGTGGGTTCTTGGCCAGGAATTGATCGCGGTCCGCGCTGATTTGGGCCGTCACATCGAAAATACCCTGCCAGCGCTTCGCGTCCTGGATGTAATTCAATAGATACTGCGCCTGCTGTGAACGTCGCTCGCCCGAACTGGCGCGCAGGGCATTCAAATAGTCATCCAGTCCCTTGCGTTCCGAAGTCAGCCAGATAAATATCCCCGCCAAGGCGACGCAAAACAGCACCACGGCCAGGGGAATCACAAACAACTGCACGGCTAACGTGGCGAATCGCGACTTTTCTTCTGCCGAATGCTGAAACTCATCACTCATGGTAAAGAACTCGAACTACCGGTTTCCGCCAAATCTGAAGCCCGAATCTCGAAATCCGAAACAAACTCGAAAGCCGCAATTTCGAAACTCGAATTTCGAATCCTCGCTCCAAAACCCTTTGGGTTGAATTCGTGCTTCGCATTTCCTTCGGAATTCGGAATTCGGATTTCGGATTTTCACCCTAATGTTTTTCCAACTGATGCGGTAGCATCGCAGCCCGATGCGTTGGCGCGTTCGGGACGATAATCGCATCCTTGTCGCACACGATCTCGCACAGCCGGCAGGCCACACAATCTCCCGGAATTACCTCCGCCACCCGGTAATGCCCCGCGCCGGTATGCGTCGGATCGTCTTTCATGTAAATGCAGTCAAAGGGGCAAATATCCACGCAAAACTCGCAACCGGTACAGTCATCCACGATCACTTTTGCCTTGGGAATCTGGCTGGGCTTGATGCGCGAGACAAGATTACCGTACTGGTCTTGGATGCAGGAGACCGGGCAATAGATAGCGCACACCCCACAATCGATGCAGCCTTCGGGGTGAATAACGTACAAATCTTTCGGCTTCCCGCTGATTGTGTCCACAGGACACTTCAACTCACAAACGGTACAGCCGATACAAGTATCGGTTATAAAATACGCCATGCCTTCGTATTTGCCCTGAACCTACGCGACCAACCCTGAGAAAACTTTCGGAGCCACTATAACAACAGCCCTTCAAAGTGCAACTGTTTTCGTGATCTTTTCAGCAATCAATTACCTTCCACTGCTCTCGTGGGGCCTGACGGAAGTCGTTAAACGTCTTGTGGCGGAGAGGCCCGTCGAAACAGCCGCCTTTTGTTCGCCAAGTCGGCGCCATTTACCTGCTGCTCGGTTGGCCGACGTTGGAAGCCTGCTCTTCAGAGCTCTGACACACAGTGGGTTTCCCTCTGTTTGAAAGTCGATCTGCGCACATGTCTTCGTTGGAAACAATGAGGGGAAACAAACAAATCGACAGACGGCATTCTCGCAAGCTCTTTCCGGGCGGTCAGGTAAGGATGAGCGTCGGCACAGCCGTGCTATCCAGGCAATAGGAACAATTTTGGCAGCGATGCAAGGGCGGATCCCATGCCGCTCCGCACTTTGGACAGGTTTTTGGATAACGCTGTCCCGGCAGCCGAATTTCTCTATGACAGCCCGGACAATGCACCGACTCGCCCATCATCTCAGCGCCGAATTTCAGGCGTTGCCGACATTGAGGGCATTTTCCGAGTGTGGATACTTCGGGGATTGTCACAGGGGTACTGCAGTTGGGGCATCCAAGGATTACCCCAGCTCCAGAATCATCGGCAACAAGATGCCTACCGCAAGCCTCGCATTTGAACAAAACGTCCGGCATCGCCCAACCTCACGTCAGAGACTATCGCTTTATCCCGCAAAATGCAATCCAGAAAGGTTCTCTTATTCGGCCTAGCGGGAAGCCATCCTTTTATTTGGTGAGTCCGTCTTTTGCCCAGCCCGAGTTCAGGCTTGGCGAGAGGGGAAAAGGCCTGCTCACGGTTCAACGCTGCGCCGATTGAAGAATCGATGCCTCGAGATTGGGGGAAAATTGAAATGCTTTCCGGGACGTGAAACCAAAGAATCAGATCGGTTTATGCCTGCCTCTTTGCTATCGGGTTGCGCACCGTTCGCCCCATTGAGTTCGCTGGTGCCGATCCATTCAGAACCGGTGACACAGCCGCTAACGACCACGACCCTGCAACTGAACCAGGCAAATTACATTGTGCAAAAGTACAATGTCGTGGGACAAGGCACCAGTTTTCGGTTGCTCGGTTTGATTACGATTATACCAGCCATGCGCGTGAAAGCGTTTACCAAAATGCATGAAAAGGCCGGCTTGAAACCGGGCGGACGCGCGACGCCAGCGCACCTACTGGTCGAAGAAAGCAATCCATATTTCCTGTTGTTTTCCATACCGCGAGTGCGTGTGCGTACAGATTTTATCATGTTTCAGACCAAACAGACCGGGGGGGAATCCGGTAACGCTATGCCGAATATTCGTGGACAACCGGTAGTCCGGGAAATGCAAACTTCTTCGGAACTTCCGGAACTTGCCGTGCCCAGCAGCGCTCGGATTGGCCTTGTTTCGTCAATGGCGAGGCGCTATCCTCCGACGGTATTCGCTGTGTATCGGTTGAACCAAGGATAAGAATTGGAGGGCAAAATGTCTAACGGGCGATTATTCACAGCAGCAGCGGCTGCCTCTTTCGCGATGGCGGTATTTCTCTCTCTCAATGCAATCGCAAAAGTAAACATCAACAGTGGAGAGCCAAACGAAAGCGGTGCGACCAACCCGGCCGTCTCACCGGCGACGAGCGGAATTCCCGGCAGCATCCCTTCGGCGCAAGCCAAACAACACATGGGCGAGTCGAACACAGTGTGTGGTGTGGTGGCCGGTGGACGTTACATGGACAGTTCGAAGACCAAACCAACTTTGCTGAATTTTGATCGCCCCTTCCCCGAGCACACGTTTTCCGTCATGATCCCGGACGCCGATAGAGCGAAATTCAAAGGGGCTCCGGAAATCATGTTCAAGGGCAAGACGCTCTGCGTGACGGGGAAGATTATTGATTTCCGTGGAAGACCCGAAATCATCGTCAAAGATCCGTCGCAGATCACTGTCGCCCCGGAAACACAGGCCGCGGATACGAATTCAGTTCCCAGCTCTCCAACTCCAGCCAAGGCTCCCTGAGTTATGCCGCCTGTCGGAACGGACGCATTCGACATTGCTAACGGAACGAGGAGGACCATGCGAAAAAGGATAGTCGTCGTATTACTGGCGGTGATCGTTTTGGGAAATGGCTGCGGTTACAATCGTCTCGTCAACCTGCAGCAAGAGGTCGAAAAGCAATGGGCGCAGGTGCAGAATGTCTATCAACGCCGCGCCGATCTGATTCCCAATCTCGTTGCCACCGTGTCGGGCGCGGCGAATTTCGAGAAATCGACTCTGGTGGATGTGACCGAAGCCCGAGCATCCGTCGGGAAAGTGGATGCCAGCCAGGTGCTGAACGATCCTTCCAAATTCGCCGAGTTTCAGAGGGCCCAAGGACAGTTGACCTCGGCTCTGTCCAGATTGCTGGTAGTTGTGGAGCGTTACCCGGAATTAAAGTCGAATTCCAATTTCCTCGAATTGCAGGCACAACTGGAAGGCACAGAGAACCGGATCGCCGTCGAGAGAGGACGCTACAACGAGATCGTGCAGCAGTACAACACGGCCATCAAGAGCTTCCCAACACTGCTGTATGCGGGTGCGTTGAAATTCAAGGAAAAGCCGTATTTCACGGCGACGACGGGGGCGGAGACACCGCCGAAAGTGAATTTCGACTTTCAGGGTAAGTCCAGCAAGTAAGCACGCTGCTCAATGCGAACGAAAGTCACCCTGGTCAAATCGGGGTTAATCTGCGTTACTCTGGGATTGCTCGCTGCCTTTCCGGCGACGGGTGCCGAGGTCATACCGCCCAAGCCAGATCAGTATTTCAACGATTATGCGAACGTCACCTCGCCCGGAACCACGGCTGAACTAGATCGAGAACTGGAGGACTTTGAGCGCAAGACCTCCAGTCAGATCCTCGTCGTCATCTACCCAAAGATGCAGTCGGATTCGTCCATCGAAGATTACACCGTCCGCGTGGCGCAGTCCTGGAGAGTTGGCCAGAAGGGCAAAGATAATGGAGCGGTGCTTTTCGTGTTCGTTCAAGATCGGAAGATTTACCTGCAAGTCGGGTACGGACTGGAAGGCGCGCTGCCGGACGCATTAGCCAAGCGCATTATCGAGAATGAGATCAAACCTTACTTCAGGAGAAGCGACTTCGATGGCGGTTTGAAGGCTGGCGTGGCGGCGATTCTTCAGGCGACCCAGGGTGAATACAAGGGCACTGGCCACACTGCGGCGGAAGGATCTCGGAGAAATCAGTCGCCCTCGCCCGCGATCATCGCATTCATCATCGCATTGGTTATCTTGTTTTTGCTGGGCAGATTGCTCACGTACTCGGCAACCGGGACGGTTTATGGACGCGGGGGTCGAGCCGTGCGTTACGGTGTTGGACCGGTGTTTTGGGGCGGCTTCGGTGGCGGCGGTTTCGGTGGAGGAGGCGGCGGCGGCTTCTCGGGCGGCGGGTTTTCAGGAGGAGGCGGAAGCTTTGGAGGTGGTGGTGCAGGCGGAAGCTGGTGAACGATGAAGACCAAACATCTATTCAATCAGCTTGATCACGACAGAATCGTATTGGCCATTGCCGAAGCGGAAAGGCACACATCAGGAGAAATTCGTGTATTTGTCAGCCATCGCAAGACAGGTGATCCGCAGAGGGCGGCAGTGCGCCAATTCCTGAAGCTGGGAATGAATAAGACCACGCATCGCAATGCGGTCCTGATCTTTCTCGCACCTGAATCTCAGAATTTCGCGATTATCGGAGACGAGGCGATCCACTCCAGGTGTGGCGAAGCATTTTGGGAGCAGGTCGCCGGGGCGATGCGCGGCCTGTTTCAACAGGCAAAGTTCATGGATGGAATTATTCATGGAATTCACGCCGCTGGGAGGGTGTTGGCAGAACATTTCCCCTCCAGCGGTGCAGGTAATGACGAATTGCCGAATTCAGTCGTTGAGAGGTAACTCTGGCAGCCCCCGTTTGCCGATGCCGTTCCGAGAAATCACTCGATGGCAGAGCCAGCGCTCCCATCGGAGCACCTTGCTCGGGAAGGCGGTTTCGTCATCACGCGGGCGATGGCGAGGAAAGGGAAGGAGCGTTGATTGCATCGCTCACTTTCTGGGCGAGATCCGGCAAATCGAATGGTTTCTGAAGATATCCTCGCAAACCTTTCCTCAGCATATCCTCCGCTACTGACTCTTCGCAGCCCGTGACGAGCACCACGCGCACGTCGGGATTCAGCCGTTGCAGGCTTTCAAAGACCGCGTCGCCGGACGTTTCGGGAAACAAATAATCCAAGAGGACCATGGAGATGTCCCGTCGCCTTTCCCCATAAAACCGAATGGCTTCTTTCGGATTGGAGGCGGTATGAACCTCATAGCCGTGACATTCCAATGCGGCTTTGAGAAGAAGCAGAAAATCGCTCTCGTCATCAATCGCGAGAATCCCATGCCTTTGACTGGCAACACCCGAGGTCATGGGCTCAAATTAAGCATACGGCTTGCCAGCGTTTCCCATGAGTTCCCTTCCAAGACGATGTGAAAACAGGTCAGTCGGTTTGGTGCTTGCTGCCCAGAGAGCCGAAATCCGATATTCCGGCCCAATCAAGGACAATCATTTACCGGCAAGGCCTGAATGAGCCGCCAGACAATCAGGCCACGCCGAACCTCTCAAGCATTGTCCGTAGCCGCTCAACGGGCAATCCCATCACGTTGGCATAACTTCCTTCAATACGCTCCACGATGCCCGCTCCGTGTTCCTGAATCGCGTAGGCACCGGCTTTGTCCAGGGGATTGATTTTGCTGAGGTAGTCTTGAATTTGTGGGGTCGTCAGGGCGTGCATCCAGACGCGCGTCGTGTCGGCGAAAGTCAACTCCGTGTCGAGCGGATGGTGCAGCAAACAGACACCTGTGATCACCTGGTGCTGACGCCCGACCAATCGTTTCAACATCTGCGCCGCCTCGTCGCGATCGCGCGGCTTCCCGAAGATCGTGCCGTCCAGAACGACGACGGTGTCCGCGCCGATGATCATCTTGTCCGGATACGAACCGGTCACGGCGCGGGCTTTACGCTGAGCGTTCTGCATCGCCAACACGTCCGCTGCGGCGCCAGCGTGGAATTCTTGGACGTTCGGCGGCTGGACGACGAGGAATCGCAATCCCATTTCGCGTAGCAGTTGCTCGCGACGCGGTGAGGCGCTGGCCAGGATGATTTGAGGTTTGTTTACCATCCCAATCTCGATTATCGTCCCTGAATATGCGGACCGACGCCGGCAAAGTCGAGCACCTCTACGTCCACGTACCGTTCTGCGCAGCCAAGTGCGGTTACTGCGCGTTTTATTCCACCGCCGGCCAGGCTGCGAAAATGGAAGACTATGTGGACGCGATGCGGATGGAATTGGGATTTGTAGCCGCGAACCGTGAGGGCGGCCAAGACGGAGAAGGCAAAAAACTTTCTTGGCTACAGCCCGCGACGATTTTTTTCGGCGGCGGCACACCGAGTATTCTGCCGGTGCGCCTGCTGCGACGCGTCTTGGAACACTTGCAGAAGATTCTTTCGCTGGAACATGTTTGCGAATGGACCATTGAGTGCAATCCAGCCACCGTTTCCGCGGACAAAGCAAAACTGTTCCGCGACTTTGGTGTGAGCCGCATTTCCATGGGCATGCAATCGCTCGATGACGAGTTGCTCCAAAAGATTGGACGTGTGCATTCGGTGAAAGCCGCAGTCGAGTCGTATGAGAAGCTGCGCGTCGCCGGCTTCGACAACATCAACGTCGATTTGATGTTTGGATTGCCGGGGCAGACGCTGGAACAGTGGTGCACCACGTTGCGTCGTGCCCTTGAGCTGCAGCCGGAACATATCTCCACCTATTGCCTGATCTTGGAAGAGGACACCCATTTCTGGTCGCTTCTACAGCAGGGTCTCATCAAACCTGACGAAGAATTGGAGCTGGCGATGTATGAAATGGGTATTGAGGTGCTTGCAGGCGCAGGTTATGAACAATATGAGGTGAGCAATTTCGCCAGACCGGGCCGTGAGTGCGCCCACAACATTGCCTATTGGGAGGGCGAAGATTATATCGGCCTTGGCCCGAGCGCCTGTTCCACTGTCGGCCATCGCCGTTGGCAAAACGTTCCAGACGTTGAGAAATATATCGAAGCAGTCAGAAGTCAGCAGTCAGCGGTGAGTTTCGAGGAACAACTCACCCCGCAGGTGCGCGCCGCGGAACGCGCGGCATTCGGCATGCGAATGAACGCCGGTGTGCCGGCGCAGTTCCTGAAAGGCCGTTGGGACCGACAAATCGCCGAATTGCTGTCCGCGGAGTTGGTTCAATGGCGCAACCACCGTTTGCAGCCAACGAAACGGGGCATTCTTTTTGCCGACGAAATTGCCGCGCATTTTGTGTAGCCGTCTCGACAAGTCGTACCCCAGACAAGAAATGGTTTCACAACCGGCATCATTTGGTTATCCTGCTGGCGCTTTGACCATGTTCACCACTCGCACATTGTTCGAAGGCAAATGGCCCATTCTCGTGTTGTTGGCGCTCAGCCTGGCAACCATCCTTTGGCGTCCGGTGCCGTGGGCATCCGCGTTGCCATTGGTACTTTTGGCATTCACCATTTCGTTTTTTCGCGATCCAAAGCGGACGACCCCGACGGAACGGAACGTCATCGTGGCGCCTGGTGACGGAAGAATCGTCGAGATTAAGAGAACCGAGGAGCCTCATTTTTTGAAGAGCGAAGCGACAATGGTGGCGATTTTCCTATCGGTCTTCGACGTGCACGTCCAACGGGCGCCGATTGGCGGTGAAATCAAGTTGGTGCGTTACAACAAGGGAAGATTCTTGGACGCACGGAACGCCCAGTCGTCGCAAGCGAACGAAAATCGCCTGATCGCGATCGAGTCACCCGATGGGTTTCAGGTGACGGTGCGCCAGATCGCGGGGCTGATTGCCCGGCGGATTGTAGGCTGGGCCGATGCGGGCGCAAAAGTGAACAGGGGCGAGCGCCTCGGCATGATCCGATTTGGTTCGCGCGTCGAGTTGCTGCTGCCGTTAGGAACGGAAATCGTCGCGAAAGTGGGCGATTACGCGAAAGGCGGGGAGACAATCATTGCCAGAAGAGGATAGACACGCGGAATCTAAAATCAGGCCCGACTCACCGGAAAACGGCGAGGCCGTAAAAATTTATTTCCTGCCGAACTTTCTCACGGCCGGGAACCTGGCATTTGGCTTCTTCGCGCTGACTTGGATTTTTCAGTACGAGGGCGGCACGGATTTCAAGCCAATCTTGAATGCGATTCGCCTGATCCTTGCGGCTTTCGCCTGTGACTTGTTCGATGGCCGTCTGGCCCGCTTGGCGCGCAAGGAATCGCAATTCGGTCGCGAATTCGATTCACTGGCAGACATGGTGAGCTTCGGTGTGGCGCCAGCCTTCCTCGTCTATCGGGTCGTGCTCCACCAATTTGAAAAGACAGGCTGGCTCATCGCAGCAATCTACCTTGTGTGCGGCGGTATTCGATTGGCGAGGTTCAACGTGCTGAGCCTGAGTCCGTCCAAGCATCGCGGCCGCGAGTATGTGGGATTTCCCATTCCATCGGCGGCGGCGCTCGTAGTCAGCATGACAATGTTTATGATGTGGCTACAAGGGCAGGATCGTGAATTGTCATTATTGCCACGTCTCGCGTTGGCGGGATTGATGATCCTGTTATCCATCATGATGGTCAGCAACGTACGGTACCCAACTTTCAAGTATATCGACTGGACACCTGCCCGGTCGGTTGCGGCTTTTGCGGCAGGAGTCGCCGTGGTCATGCTGCTCGCGGCGAATTTTCAGGTAGGTCTCGCCGCGTTGTTTGTGGCGTATCTGCTTTACGGGATGGTGCGACCCTGGCTTAGCAAACGTTGGCGCCGCGAGATCGAGTCCGACGAAGAAAACGACGAGGACTCGGCGGAGGAGTAACGGCGGGAGTGGAAAACCTCCTCAGACCTTTGCTGGCGGGGCTTATCTGCGGATTCGTCGTGTCCATCCCGGTCGGCCCGGTGAATCTCACGGTGATCAATCATGCTTTGCGCAAAGGGTTCGGGAACGCTTTTCTCATCGGCGCCGGGGCCATTCTTGCGGAAACGTTTTATGCCACGCTGATGTTATGGGGACACGCTTCGATTCTCGACGAGCCACGAATAGTGCTGGCGCTGCGGATCATCGCGGTGGTGGTGATCACAGGGCTGGGCATTCGCTATGTCTGTTTCAAGCCTTCCCGGCTCGATGTCAGCAAGGTCACGGCAGAAAAAGTCGAGGAACGGTGGCACCATCCGCGGTCGTTCTTTCTCGGGTTTGTTTTGACGATTTCCAATTTCATGCTTGTTGTGCTCTGGGCAACATTGGTGACACTGTTGTATGCGCACGATTGGGTCGATCCTGAGCGACAAAAAAGCCGTTTCCTGTGCGCGATGGGGATTTTTCTCGGCGGACTGACGTGGTTTGCTCTATTGGCCTTCTTTGTCTCGCGAGCCCACCGGCGGGTAAAGAACGAAACGCTACTGTTGCTCGTGCGGGGTTGCGGCGTGCTGTTTTTGGTCTTCGCGGTGCTGCTGGCTTACAAGCTGTTCGTCTAACCGAGAAGTGGCCTCGAATTGACTTCACGGGACAGGCCCGATAGGCTGACACCCATGGCCAGGCAAAAGCAGATCGGGTTTTCAGGCTGGCTGGGCCGCGCGCGGCGATTCATTGAGGAGTTGCCCGCGGAGGGGGTCGACACACGCCCGGCCATGCGCAAACTGCGTTCTGCCGCCCAATTTGCCTATCTGGTGGGACACGGCTTCGTCACCAACCGATGTCCCTTGCGGGCGGCCGCCCTCTGTTACACGACCCTGTTGGCGCTGGTGCCGCTGCTGGCAGTGGTGTTTAGCGTTTCGAAGGGTTTCCTGCGGCAGAGCAGCGCGGAGGTGGTTCCCAAGGTGCTCGACGCGCTCGTGGAGAAGGTGGCGCCACAACTCGAATATTTACCCGCCGGAGGTCAGGCAAGCAGTACAACGTCGAAAGGGCGCGTGGTCGTTTCAACGCAAGCCCAAGAACAGGTCGTGTCCATGATTCAGTCGTTTATTGGCAACATCGACGCGGGGAAACTGGGAACGGTTGGCACGGTGCTACTGGTGCTGGTGGCGGTGCGTCTGCTGATGACGATCGAACAAACGTTCAACGACATCTGGGGCGTACAACAGGGCCGTTCGATTTGGCGGAAGATCGTTTATTACTGGACGTCGATCACACTCGGGCCAATTGTGTTGCTTACGGCCTTGACAGTCACGGGCACGGCCGAGTTCGCCAGCGTGCTGGGAAAACTGACGTTTGTGCCGGGCACCGAACGAATGTTGTTGCACTTGGCGCCGTACGTGATCCTGTGGGTGGGATTTGCGTTCATGTACGCGCTGATGCCCAACACGCACGTACACTTCCGCGCAGCGCTCGTTGGCGGATTCGTGGGGGGCACACTCTGGCAACTCAACAGCCTGCTCAACGCAATGTATGTATCCCGAGTGGTCACTTACAGCAAAATCTACGGCTCCCTGGGCGTAATCCCCGTCTTTCTTGTCGGCCTATATTTCTCGTGGCTGATTGTGTTGCTGGGCGCCCAAGTATCTTTCGCTGCGCAGAATGCCCGTCCACTCAAGCAACAGCGTTCCGGCGATGAAATCGATCAAGCCGCTCGCGAGTTACTTGCCTGCCGCATTGTGCTGGACGCCAGCCGATGTTTTCTGCACGCTGCGAACCCTCCCACGGCCGGGGACTTGGCGGAGCGATTGCGTGCACCGCTGCAAGCCCTCAATCAATTGGTGCATCGGTTGATTGAAGGTGGCGTACTGGTCGAGGTGGATGATGGTGAAGGAGGTTTGCACCCCGCCCGTCCACCTGAATCGATCAGAGTGGCAGATGTGTTGCATGTTATCCGCACCAACGATGGAAAATGTGGCGACGAGTTGAAGGCCCCCGGTTCTGAGCCGGTCGGCCAACTATTGTTTGATCTCTCCGAGGTGGCGCGCAATTCATCGGCCAACGCGCGGTTTGGCGACCTGGTCAAAGAGCAGCCGGACGCATAGTCCCTAGTGTTCAGCCAACCAGACACTTTTGTGTCCAACTGCGCTGGACACTGGTGTACGGAGTGTAAATTGGAGTGAACACTTCGTTCCTGTCTGGCTGTGCCCAGCGACCCTCCGAGCAAGAACCGGAGCTTAGGATTGGTGATTGAACTGCCGAAAGCAACGCTGGTTACGGGTCTGGCTTGGTCGCGGCTTGCCAAGCCTTGTATTTCTTGGCACGTGAGGCGCTAAGTACGCCTGCGAATTGGAGAAGCGGATCGCCGAGGTGTGGCGGGGTCGGGCCAGAAAAGGGAACCGGAGTACGGAAGGGCGAGTGGGTCAATGACTGAGAACAGGATTGTCAGACAGTTGCGGGGCATTGCGTCGAAGCTGACGAACGACGCAGAACTTCAAAAGGATCTGATGCAAGAGATGTTCGTGCATCTTGTCCAGGTCGAAACGAGTGAATCTGGCCAGACGCTAAGCTGGTATCTGAAGAGTTGCGAGTTTCACGCGCGCAATTATCTCAAGCTCGGGCGCAGCATCGATTCGCTCAAGCGCGCTCGCAATGGCGTGCCGTACAACGAAGTGCCGTCCGAAGACGCGGATGGCACTGGAAACGGCGCTCAGCGTACGGCTCCTCCCAACCAGATTGAAATTCAAGGCGAGATTATCACCAACGACATCGTCAATGTGATTATTCCGCGTCTATCGGAAACCCAGCAACAGATTCTATTTCTGTTGCTCAAAGGATGTGGAGTGCGGGAAACAGCGCGCGAGATCGGAATTACGCATCCGGCGGTGATTAAACATCGCAAGAAGATTGCCCGGATTGCCCGTGAGTTACTGCAGGATTCCGGTCAAGCAACCGCCAACCCGCCCGGTCCAGGTCCTGTCGAGTCGATCGGCAACCTTAAAGAAGGTTCCAATAACGGATCGCACGCTGCCTGAGGACTTTCAGGCCCGGCAGCAGATTCTGGCTGAAAACCTTCTTTCTGCCTTCGGTCGCACGGCGGCAGTTTCCTGTGGCAACAAGGCGGCCTTCGCGGCTAGACTGCCTGCATGCTTTACGGTCAGGCACCCAGGTGGATCGATCGGCTCGAACGTTTGATGCCAGGATTGGGCATCCCCAATCTGGCCTTGTATCTGGTCGGTGCGCAGGTGGTCGGGTTTTTTCTGGCGTTGTATGATCCGCGTGCCTTGGGCCTCCTCGTTCTCTCCCCTTCCCTGATCCTCAAAGGCGAACTCTGGCGCTTGGTTACGTTTCTCGCAATACCGCTCTACAGCAGCCTGCTGTGGATGTTGATCGCGCTCTATTTTCTTTATTTCATCATCAACGGTATCGAAGAAGAGTGGGGCGAATTTCGCACTACGCTGTACCTGTTGGTGGCTGTGATCCTCACCATTGCCTTTTCGTTCACCTTCCAGATTCCAATTTGGAGCGTGAGGGAGCTGGAATCGACTTTATTTTTGGCGGCAGCCACCATAGCGCCCGATTACCAGATCCTGTTGTTTTTCGTGCTCCCTGTGAAGATGAAATGGTTGGCTTGGCTGGTGGCAGCCTACCTCGGCTGGGCCCTCGTTACCGGCTTATGGTTGGACCGGCTCTACCTTGTCACGATGTACGCAAACTATCTGCTCTTTTTTGGGCCGTATTTCGCCGGCCGGTTGAAAGCCTTCTACCGTCGTGAGAAGTTCAAGCGCGCCGTCCAGGCTGGACGCGAGAGCAATCCAACGATTGAAGAGTGAAATGAAATACCGGCGCTTCGGTCGCACGAATCTGTCGATGCCAGTGATTTCGTGCGGCGGGATGCGCTACCAACATTCTTGGAAAGACGAGGAGGCTGCGGGCATCACAACGGAAGGTCAGGCGAACCTCGAAGCCACCATCCGACGCGCCTTGGAGCTTGGGATCAATCACATCGAAACCGCCCGCGGGTACGGCACGTCGGAACTCCAACTGGGGCGGATTCTTCCGCGTTTGCCGCGCGAGCAAATGATCGTGCAAACCAAAGTGTCGCCCTGCACAAATCCGAAAGAGTTTCTCGCGACGTTTAACATGTCCATGAGCAATCTGCGCCTCGATTGCGTCGATTTGCTCGGGTTGCACGGCATCAACAATGAAGAGCTGCTGGATTTTTCGTTGCGGCCCAATGGATGTCTGAAGGTGGCGCGGCAGTTGCAAAAGGATGGTCGCGTTCGCTTCATCGGATTCTCGACCCACGCCGTCCCTCGCGTTATTTTGCAGGCCATCGAATCTGACGAGTTCGATTACGTGAACTTGCACTGGTATTTTGTCAATCCCCTCAACTGGCCCGCCGTTGTGGCCGCGACAAAGCGCGACCTGGGGGTTTTTATCATCAGTCCCAACGACAAGGGCGGCAAACTGCAGGGCAGGCCCACCAAGATGGCCGAACTCTGCGCGCCACTCTCGCCGATGCAATTCAACGATCTCTACTGCTTGGCTCGCCCCGAAGTCCATACCTTGAGCTGCGGCGCGGCACATCCCGGCGATTTCGACGAACATGTGGCGGCTTTGAAATTCTACGATCGGGCCGCCGAAACGATTGCTCCTATCGAGCGCCGATTGCGTGAAGAGATGGCCCGCGTCCTCGGCGCGGACTGGTGTGAGCGCTGGAATGAGGAGCTACCAGAATACTCGGAGACGCCGTACCAGGTGAACGTCATTGAGATTCTGCGATTGTGGACGTATGCGAAATCGCTGGGTCTGATCGAGTGGGGCAAAATGCGGTACAATCTGCTGGGGGGCAATGGCGGCCACTGGTTTCCCGGTGAGATGGCCAGCAATATTCAGGACGAGAAGAAACTACTGGAGGCGGTGGCGAAAAATCCATTCGCTTCAGGACTTCCGCAGATTCTAAGAGAAGCCCACGAGTTACTCTTCGACCAGCCGAAGAAGCGACTCAGTCAAAGCTGAAGGAAAGCCGAAGGCATTCTACTTGGCAGTGCCCGTCTTGCCGAAATTGGCCTTATAACGCAGGGTCCGATCGGCGGCGAACCCCTCATCGTTCACTAATAGGGCCGATGTGACAGTCACGTAAATCCCCGTCTTCCCGGTCGTGGTATTGATCAATCCTTCATCTGCCCAGAAGTCTTGCAAATTCGCTTTGCGCAAGTTGACCGTGGCTTTCCAAAGCCCCGTCTTTTTGTTGAACTTGAGGAGGCAATTCCCCTGAGCATTCAGTCCCTTGCCTTTGGTATTCAATGTGAACGACGAATCTGCGCCGCCGATATCCACGCTCACGGATTTGCCGTCCGTGGCGAAATCAGTGGGCAAAGCAATTTTGGCGACCAGATTACAGCTATCCGCATTGGTCTTCTTGAAATTGACCTTTGCCAAGAGCTTGGTGATCTCCATCTGGCACGCGACGATCACAGTCCGATCACTGTTGGTTGAAACCTGGCCGTCGCTGACAGTCACGCTGGCGCTGTACGGTCCGCAATCGTTGGTATAGATGTGTCCCACGGTGTCCACGGAAGAATTGCCGCTTCTGCCGTCTCCGAAGTCCCAGTGATAGCTTAACAGATTGCCGTCAGAATCACTGGCGGTCACGGTGAATATGTTGGTCGCATCCACCATCACCAGCGAAGTGTTGGTGACGCTGAGCAGGGCATTGGTCACCCAGAGCCCCGCCGTGATCTGCGGCGGATGATTGGGCAGTAGAACCGCGTGAACCGTTTGCGTCGCCGTATTCAGGTTGGGGCTGGCATCGGTCGCGATCACGAGGAACGTATTCGTTCCCAAAGAAAGCGTAGCCGACTGCGACCAATTTGTGTCGGCCCTTGACGCTGGAGATCCGTTGAGGGTCACGGCGCTGATGCCGCTCTCATCGCTGGCGCTGCCCGATACGGTGATATTGGCGTTGGTAAATCCCTCGTAATCCGTCGGGACATCGACCTGGAGTTGTGGCGCCGTTGTGTCCGGAACGAAATTGGTTACGATGATGTAGTTGAATCGATTCGTCGTGCTCCATCCGCCCATGCCGAACACCGTCAAGCTCACGGTGTTGGTGCCGGGGTCATCGTAAGTGTGTCCGAAACTGGTGACCAAGGTGTTCGTCGTGTGTTTATCGCCGAAATCCCAGAACCGATTCGTGATGGTTCCGGTGGAGGTGTCGGAAAACGTGACCGTCAAAGCGGCCGCGCCGGTCGTCGGATTGGCACTGAACCTGGCGACGGGTGGATCATATGCCACGATGTAACTGGCCTGCATTTGGATGTTGGTACCCAAGGGGCCGGTGACAGTGAGGGTGACGGTATTCGAGCCAGCGACATTGTACGTGTGATTCACGCTGGTCGCGCTGGTATTGGTTGTATTGCCATCGCCGAAATTCCAGTACCGGTTCGTGACGGTGCCGGTCGAACTATCGGTGAATGTCACCACCAACGGCGTCACGCCATTCGTGGGCGCACCCGAGAAGCTGGCCACAGGTACGATCGCGCCGACACCAATGACCGGATTGGTAGCGGCCCCGCCATTGTCGGTGGCGAAGGCGACCTTGTTGGTAAACGCGCCGATGTTGTCGGGTGCAAATTGAACGGTGACATTGGTCATACCAAGACCCGGCACGCTGAAGCTCGCACCGGTGACGATCGTAAACGGTCCGCCCAGTACAGTCGCCGTGCCATTACTGACCGCGGTGCCGCCCGTATTGGTTACCACGAAGCTGGCTTGGACGGTAGTCCCTGTTGCCAAAGCTCCGAAATCGATCTGGGCAGGGGTGACCACGATGTTGCCCGGGGTGAGGCCGTTTCCAATGACCGTATTTGTAGAATCTCCGCCGTTGCTGGCAAACACTACTGATCCGGTAGACGCACCCGCTGCTACCGGCACAAATGTCACAGTTACGATCTGGGTTTGCCCGTTCAGCAGGTTGTCATACGTCCCACCGCTGGCTAAGGTGAACGGTGCGGTGGCCACTGCGGTACCGCTTAACGGCGCATCGCCCGCGTTGATGATCGAGAAGCTCAACGTGTTGGACAGGCCAATGGTGATCGATCCAAAACTCAAGCTCCCGGGATTCACGACCAAATGCGCCGGGTTGATCGCCACGATGTAATCCGTTTGCGTGCTTGCGTTCGTGCCTCCCAACCCGCTGACAACCAGGCTGACAGTACTGGTGCCGGCGGTGTTGTAGGTGTAAACCAGCGTGGAAGCCAGCGTATTGCTGGTGTGACCATCGCTAAAATTCCACAACGCATTCGTGATGTTTCCACTGGAGGCGTTCGTGAACGTAACAGCCAAAGGCACGGTGCCATTGGTTGGTGCGCCACTGAAGACCGCCGTAGGAGGAGGTGGATTGGTTGCCACAATGTAATCGGTCAGTGTCTGAGTATTCGTCCCTAACATCCCGAATACGGTGAGGATGACAGTGTTGGTTCCGGCCAGGTTGTACGTATGATTCAGCGTGGCCGCCGTCGAATTGGTTGTATGGCCATCACCGAAATCCCAGAAAGAATTTGTGATCGAGCCGCTGGAGGCATTTGTGAAAGTCACTGTCAACGGCGCTGTCCCCGCGGTTGGGTTGCCGCTGAATGCAGCTACCGCTACAATCGCACCTACCCCCGCGACAGTATTGGTTCGGGCACCGCCATTGTCCGTCCCGAACACCACGTCGTTGGTAAATGTTCCTTCGTCGAGAGGCGCAAATTCCACCACAACGTTGGTGGCGCTGAAGGGAGGCACGCTGAAGGTTGCATTGGAGATGACGGAGAACGGCCCGGAGGCCACCGTTGTTCCATTGCTGACCGCGGTCCCGCCCGAGTTGGTCACCACGAATGTAACTTGTGCCGTTGTACCGGTCAGCAGCGCTCCAAAACTGTATGTCGCCGGTGTGACTGAAATGCTACCGGCCGTCAAACCTGTTCCGCTGACGGTGTTGGTCGAATCGCCACCATTGCTGCTGAAAACCACCGATCCATTGAATGACCCCTCCGCGGTGGGCAGGAAAGCCACGGTTACCGTTTGGGTCTGACCAGCAGCAACGCTGAAACTTCCTCCGTTGGTGATTTCAAAGGGCGCGGCGACGGTGGCTGTGCCTTCCAGCGACATTTCTCCGGTATTGATTACGGAGAAAGTCAAACTGTTGGTCTCGCCAATCGTGACCGAACCAAAATCGAGACTGCCGGGCTCGACCACCAAATGCGGCGGATTCATTACCGTGATGTATCCCGTTTGCGTGTTGGTGTCGCTGCCGCCGCGCCCGTAAACCGTAAGACTCACATCGTAGGAGCCCACGGCAGTGTACGTGTAGTTGAAACTCGTCTCGGTGGTGTTGGTGGTGTGGCCGTCCCCAAAATCCCAAAATCGGTTGGTGATTGTACCGATGGAGTTATCAGTAAAGGTCACCGTCAACGGCCCCGCTCCGCTGGTTGGATTGCCACTGAAACTCGCCTCGGGCGGGGGGGGAATAATTACATCCAAATTCACCTGGCCCGCCGTATTCGTATCGATCAAGTAATCCAGACCTGAATCCGGAGTGGCGCCAATCGTCAGACCATTGTCGGACAAGGCACCCGCGTACGTGAACAGCGTGTACGTGCCCACGCCAGACCCGTTGGTGCCGGTGACGTTGAGAGTGCCATTTAACGTCAGGTTTCCACTTACCTCAGTGGAATCGTTGGTGGTTCCAAGCTCGTAATCGACAATAGCACTGCTGCCGAAAACGAGATTATTGCTGACCGTGATCAAGCCGACAGAAAAGCCGGGCGACCAGGTTCCGAGGACTGTGACGTTTCCCATGAGCGTACCATTGCCGCGCAATGTCGCGTTGTTTGTAATCACCAGACCGCCCGTGTTGAAATCGTGAAAACCGGTTCCGCCGGCTGCCAATTCAAGGTACGCTGCGCTCGTGCCGTCGCCCACCACCATCGGGCGTCCGTTATTGGCGAGCGTATCCACCGTCGATCCGCCGGTGTTCAGCGTTCCAGCAGTGAAAAGAAAAGTGTTGGTCGGGCGAACTCGGATGAACCCAACAAGGATCGTCCCGTTCTTCAGTTCGAGCAGATTGTTTGTGGAGCCACTGACGCCGACGTTGATTGTGCCGCAGTTCAGAACTGCATTGGTGACAGTGAGTTTGTTCGAGTAACTTCCGTCGCTTCCGCCAACATCCAGAGAACCATTGTTGATTACCGTACTGGGTAACCCGACGCCGCCGAAGCAAACCGAGTTGACATTCGCAGTCAGACTGTTGCCAATGCTCAGGGTAGCGGAATTAAAAAGAGTGGCGCCGTTAACAACGGCTAAGGCGTTATTACTGCCGCCGACCCCGGTCCCGATGAGAATGTTCGGACCGGTGTTGGACCAAACAGACCCTGCGCCGGCAACGACACCTGTGCAGAATGCAGCGCCGGCCCCGATTGTACCGTAATTGGATACCAACCCGCCTCCGTTGGTCACGATCAGTTGACTTCCGGAAATACCGCCCATGACAATTCCGGCCTGATTGCTGACATAGCCGCCATCGATTGTAAGAATCGCGCCAAGAGCAGAACTTGGTGTCGCTAAATTCGTGGTCATAATCCACTGGCTGTTTGCCAAGACTGATATGGTATTGCTGATCCCTTGGAAGGCTACGGTGCCACTGGTGAAGAAAGCGTTGGTCAGAACGAAGCGATTAAGCAAAGTGCTTGAGCCAAAGCGGACCACTGCGGAGGAGCCCGTGCTCATCAAACCACTCCCCCCCATAAGCACAGAGTTGGAGATACCCGAATAATCATTGGCGTTGCCAATGGTGATGGAGCCGCCACAGATCAACGTGGCACCGTCGTATACGGTCAGGTTATTGTTGGTGCTACCGCCGGAACTGGGAGCCAGAGTCACATTTCCCGCGCTGCTGTATACAGAACCGACACCGACAACAATTCCTGTATTAAAGGCGGTGCCCTGCCCGTTGCCGCCAATCGTGCCATCGTTCATGAACACCTTGCCACCATTGGTAACGATGAGGAGGTTGCCTCTCCCGCTTTGCGCACCCACGCGAATGCCGTACACTCTGTTGGAGAGGATGCTGTTCGGGCCGGAAACAAGGAGGAAATTATTCGTTGTATTCGAATTGCCGACCCTCGTCTCTCCAGACACGAACACTTGTCCGCCGTTAGTGATGATCAATTGACTATCCGAACCGCTGCTCCCCACCGTGAGCGTCCCATTCACTGTTGAATTTGTTATGATTCCCGCGTCACTGACGACGAGTGTGCCAGAGCCAAAGGCGCTAGATGCGATATTAACCGTAGCCGCCAAGACTGCGCCATTGGTGATAACAAGCTTCCCCACAGCATTCGTCCCGTCCGCGATCCGAAGTTGAGCAGTACCGAAATTGTCAACGGACATTGTTCCGCCGGCCAGATACACCGTGGTCGTAGTTCCTCCGCTGCCAATCCGCATGCGATCCGTTGTGGTCCACGTGAAGGTGCCGATATCGACGGTGACGGTGCCGGCATGTCCCGCAAATATGTTCGTCACCAATAACGGCGAGTTGCTGTTGAAGGTGATCGTATAGCTCGTGTCATTGGTGAAGATGGTGTCATCGCCATCGATGGGAGGCGTGCGCGTGTCCCAATTGAGCCCGTCCGAAAACAGGCCATCGCCATTCGTCCACGTCAAGTCTGCCGCCTGAATCGGGCAACTCGCCAGGAGAGCTAGTATCCCTCCCCACACAATCAGCTTCTTCACCATGATCCTCCATCGGCATCGGCAGCCCGTCTCACGTATGCGACTCGGCACGCGAGCGAGAGAAACTCCTCCTCATTTGGATGAGTCCTCATCGAGTCTGCAGAGTTGAGTCCTGCCGTCCGCTTCGTTTTCTGAGGAAACGTTGGGTTTTTTCCAGGCGTCATTCTGTTTCCCAGAAATGAGAGTTGCGCATCATGCATGCCAAGTGCGCCGTCAAGAGAAATTGAGTTGGTAAGAGTCGGTCAACCAGCCTCTGGAACAAGTGAAAACGACTGTGCCTGGCTGGAACACTTACAACACTTGCGTTTCGTCTGCGGAAGGCAATCAATGCCGTGCCCAAAAATAAGCTTTTTTGATCAGCCAGTCCATCTCCGCCCGACAGGAATGTCCGGAAAAATGCCGCCCCGGGGCAGTTTACTCCTTCTCCATCATGGTCATGAACTTCTCCAGACAATACAAAAGCCATTTCTGTTCGCCGGAGAAACAATTCACAGCCAAGCCAGACCTGAATTCCGCGCGACATGGACCGGTCCAAAACTTCATCCAAGCGTCCATGGGACGAGCAAATGCGATCTTTCTGGCTAACGGCAGGCCGGGGAAGAGTTCAGTAAAGATCTCCCGCAGGAAATATTTCGGCTCACCGCGACGAATCCGCATCAAGTCGAGAGGAACGGCAAGCCCCAGCGACTCATAGGGTGCGACGCAGACACAACCAGCCGCGCTGATGGCGTTGTCAAAAGCCTGAACGAGTCCTGGTCCGTGCACTCCCCTGAGAAAAGCCGCCACATCAAGATTTTGTCCCCGAACATATTCCTCAAACACCGGGCTCATCGAACGTGGGTCGATCAGCACGGATGTCGGCTCAACAAAGCTGTAGCGCTGCATGAAATCTTCCAGCGTCCAGTCTCGGGACAACAGCCGGTCCAAACCTCCGAATTTTGAATCGGCTCCACTGCCGACGATAAGAGCGTCCACCCCATCGGCCTTGGCCATACAAGCCGCCAGCGAAAGCGCCACTTCCACGGGATGCAAAGGCGAGCGTTTGTGCCGCATCAGCCATTCGACTCGCTCTTCATAATCCTCCCAAGTCACCGTCACTACGCGATGAGGCAAGCCGCAGCGTTTTGCATAGCGAGCTGCCGCGGGACTTTCATCGATGGGCAATTCGGCTTGAAATCGTACCGTATAGGCTGGCGTTCCACGGGGAAGCAGTGCCGCGAGAATGGCAGAATCGATTCCCCCACCGAGAAGCAATCCAACCGTCTGCTGCCGCACGACTTGGTTGACCAGCAGACGCAGAGTCTCGAGCAACTGTCCGGAGCTTTTCACGTCGATGGGTTCGGCGGGATCCGCGGCTGGCCAACGCGAACGAATCGAAGGCAACCATTCCGCCGTTGGATTGATGACGTAACGAAAGGTAAGGAACGAACTCAAACAATACGGATCAAATCCGCAGGCTGTTCTCGACGCATCTGCCGCATCAGAAACGGTCTCATTCGATCCTGTATCTCCTTGGACTCCGTCAACTTGATCTCGAAAGCCGCTCTTGCTGATGACAATGCTATCGTCAGTTTTTCGCATGGGGGGTGTTTATGCAAAGCTCGTGCCAGCCATCCAACCGGAAGCACGGCCGGCATCCGCAACAAGCGCTGCAGTCCTATACTCGGTCGGCCAAGTTCCTGATAGGACCAGTCTTATCGCGCGACAATGGAGTCAAAGCGTTTCATGCGGAGCAGCACCATGCATGGTGACGGAAACCGCTGCACTCGTTTGCGCTGCGGATAAAATAAGCGTGATCTGAGTGAACTCGTTCATTTCCGCCCGCAATCGCATGCCCAACGCCGCCGCATAAGCTCTGGCGAGTGGTAAGCCGAGTCCACTATGAAGATTGGAGGAGCGGGCCAGGTCCTTTCGCCAAAACCGCTCAAACAGGTGCGGTAGATCGTTTGCCGTTAGATCCGTTGTGGTATTGGAGATGGAGAATTGAGAGCCTTCTACGCGCAAGCGAATCCACCCATCATCCGGGCAGTATTGCGCTGCATTGGACAGCAAATTGTTCACGATGATCCGGAGCAGCATTGGATCTGTGACCCAGCAGGCGTCCTCTTCCACCTCCGTAGAAAAACCGATGCCCTTGGCCATGACCTTGGCGGAAACCGGCTGGCAAAGTTCTTGAATTAAAGGGCCGAGCAGTGTGGATTCCAGATGCACGGGCAACTGGCCGGCTTCACACCGAGCCAACGCCAGCAGCCCGGTCACGATCGATTCCATCTGTAACGCGCTCGCCAGCAATTCCTCCAATGTGTTGCGAGTCGTCTCCACATCTTCCGGCCATTTGAGTGCAACCTCGGTCGCGGTGCGCAACTCAGCGAGGGGTGTCCGCAGTTCATGTGCGACATCCGCACTGAACCGCCGCTCACGGGCAAACGAATCCTCCAAGCGGGCCAACAACTGGTTAAGACGCGTCGCAATGGGTAGCAGTTCACTTGGCAGCCCCTCCGTCGTGAAACGCCGCTGCAGGGAGGAAGCGTCAATTGTTTCGGCCCGATCGCCCAACTCCCACAAAGGTCGCAAACCTCGACGGACCGCAATCACAACGAGGAATATCGTGGCGAAGATCATGGAACCGCCGACCAGCAGCAGTGCGGAACCCAGTTCGCCCAGGCGCTCGTCCAAATTGCCCCGATGACGGGCCACCACGAGAGTCACTTCGTCCTTTGAGATTTTTGAATTCGCAGGTGCCTCATCATCGAGTTGGGGAACGAAGCGGATGCCGATGGCTCGCCCGGGGCGCCCGTCCGGCAACGTCAAATTCCAGAACAGGGGCGAATGGAACGTTCCGGCGTGGCGCGCGAGATCATTGCCGGCCAGCGACGGCGAACGCTTCTGCGTGGAGCCATCGGAAAGCCAAAGCTGAAAATAGTCAGGATGTCGGGTGCGAGCAAACCCCGGCAGCAGGTCTTGCGAGTAATCTGACTCGACCTGACCAGCCCTCTGGTCCGTCATGGCGGCCAGCGTTTGGGCGTTTGCCCTCAGGACGCGGTCAAACTCGGCGACGTAGCCGGTGCGAACCACCAGATACACGGCCAGTCCGCCAATGCTCCACAGCAAACAAAGTGCTCCACCTACCGAGAGAATCAACCGGTGTTGGATTGACCTCACGCGCACTCGCCCTCCAGCACATAACCGGAGCCGCGCCGCGTATGAATCAGGGGCTGGGCCCCCGGCAGAGTAATCTTCTTGCGCAAAATGCAGATCGCCGAGTCCACTACGTTGCTCATCAATTCGATCGAGTCCGGATAAATGTGCGCCTCGATTTCAGAACGCGACACGACTTCGCCCCGGCGCAGAGCCAAATATTCGAGCAGCATAAATTCCCGCGCAGTGAAGTCGATGTGCTTGCCGCAGCGTGTGGCTTTGCGAGCAACCGTGTTGATCTCCAAATCGCCAATGCGGATGACCGGGTTCTTGCGTTCGTAACTGCGCCGGCACAAAGCTTGGATGCGGGCGAGCAGTTCTTCAAACGCAAAAGGCTTGACCAGATAATCATCCGCACCAGCTTCCAGTCCGCGGACGCGATCTTCCACCGCGTCCCGGGCGGTGAGAACCAAGACGTGAGTTACGTTTTGCTTCGCCCGCAACCGCCGTAATACTTCCAAGCCATCGAGACCGGGCAGCATCAAGTCGAGCACGACCACATCGTAGCTGTTTGACTCCGCCATCCAAAGTCCCTCGCGTCCATCTCCGGTAGCATCAACCGCATAGCCGGCCCGGCGCAGACCGCGACCTAATGAGGCTTGCAAACGTTTGGAATCTTCAACCAGGAGAATTTTCACGTCAGCGTTTCCCTTCCCCAGCATAAGGCCGAGGGCAAGAGCCTGCAAGCGTGCTCCCACCCCTCTTTCACGAATCATGCCGTTGATTTCTGGCTATTTTTCCTCTCCCATAATTCTGCCGGTTCGATCAAAGGTGACGGCGACTTTCTTTCCGCTTTTCTTCCCTTCGATCTCGTAGTTTGTCTGCCCGTTTTCTTCCACTCGGGACGGCTCCAGACTGGCGATGCCGCCGAAGTATTCCGCCGCCGCTGCCTGAACAGCATCTTGCAGTTGATTGAACTCGATACTCGTCTCGGTCCCAACGACATCTCCCGCCATCGTAATCGTGTATTCCATGTGCTTCCCATTCACGTTGGCCTCAACATCGTAAACGGTCTGCCCCTTTTCCATTTCTTTATCGATTTTTTCAATCCGCCCACCAGCAATTAGTTTTTCGACTGTGGCTCTCGCAAGCTCGGTTAGCTGACCCATCGTGACCCGTTCGCTGGAATCCTCTTTGGCTTCCTTGCCGGATTCATTCGTAGCGCGTGCCGCGGTCAGCATTGCAAGCCCGGTCGCAATGAGCAACGTTGTGATCGAACGGCTGGTGTGGTTTTTCATGTCGCTGTCTCCTTTCAGGATGATTTGTTTGGCCGCCGGCGCTGGGCGGTCCTGCACTGTACATCGCAAACCTCCGCGATGTGATTTTGGCGCGCGCAGACATCCTCGCCAACCTCGAATTACTGGAATATTACCGGCCAAGCTCAAAGACACCGCGGCTGCCGGAGCGGATGGTTTGCTAGATGGCTTCTAAAAACCGCCTTTCTTGCCTGCGACATCGACGTTGGTAATGTTTCAGTAACGTTCGACGGTTAAATTTCCTATAAACGTTTGCAGTGTCAGGACCGCATAAGATAGGTTTGTGTTTAGAAGTTGTCATCACACGATGAGCGCTCGAATGGAATCCTTACGACGGCTCGTAGCAACCCGCACGGCTGTAATTGTTGTGCTGATATTCGTTGGCGGAACGGGGATCTGGTGGTGGCGTTCGCGCAATGATGTCAAATTGACCTTCCGTACGGCTCCAATCAAACGCGGCACGTTGGTCGCCACCATTGCCGCTACGGGAACTATCGAGCCGGTGCAAGTAGTAGATGTGGGCGCCCAAGTGGCCGGCCGCATCAGTTCCTTCGGCACGGACAAGGTGGGCAAGCCGATTGACTACGGCTCGGTCGTGGCAAAAGGCGCGGTTCTGATAAGAATTGACGACTCCGTTTACGCAGCCGACTTAGCCGTTGCCAAGGCGCAATTGCAGGAAGCCAAAGCCGGGGAGACCACCGCCGCCGCGAACTTGGAACAGATGAAAGCCAAACTGGCCCAAGCGGAAGCCGACTGGAAGAGGACCCAAGAATTAAGCGAAGCAAAACTCATCGCCCGCGATTTGTATGATTCCGGCAAGGCCAATTACGAAGTCTCCAAATCCAACGTCACTGTCGCTGACGCGGCCATTGCCGAAGCCAAGGCGGCCACCGTGCAAGCGCAAGCCGCGGTGGAAAGGGCGCAGCGGAATCTGGATTTTTGCACGATCACCTCGCCTGTCGATGGCGTGATTATCGATCGGCGTGTCAACATCGGCCAGACCGTCGTGGCCAGCCTTAATGCGCCTAGTTTGTTTCTCATCGCACAGGATTTGACGAAGATGCAAATCTGGGTCTCGGTCAATGAGGCGGACGTTGGGCGGATTAAGCCCGGTACACCCGTGACCTTCACCTGCGCCGCCTTGCCGGGCCGTCAATTCGAAGGCGTTGTTGACCAGGTGCGACTCAACGCAACCATGACGCAGAACATCGTGATTTACACCGTGGTGGTGAACACCCAAAATCCGGACAATGTTTTGCTGCCCTACCTGACAGCCAATGTGAATTTCGTCGTGCATCAAGAAAACAACACGCTGCTGGTTCCCAACTCGGCATTGCGCTGGGAACCATCTTCGCTTGCGGAGATTGCACCGGATGTCCGTTCCCAAAATGCGTTTGATCCGCAGGGCGATGCTCTTGCTGATAGCATCAGCATCTCTTCAAAGCCGAACAACAGCCGGAAGGAAAACCGGGGCGTCCTTTGGGTGAAGGATGGCCACTACGTGCGACCGCTTGAAGTGAACGTTCGGGCCACAGATGGGGTGAACACCGCGATTGCCGGAGACCACTTGCGAGAGGGCTTGGAAGTGGTCACAGGCGAGAGCGTGCGCAGTTCTCAAGCGGCGACTAAAAATCCATTTGTGCCGGTCCTCCATCATCATTGAATCGTTATGCATTCCTTTTACCTGACATTGCGCATGGCGCTGCATGCGTTGCGCCGGAATGTAATGCGATCGATGCTGACCTGCCTCGGAATCGTCATTGGGATCGCCGCGGTCATCGCGATGATGGAGATCGGAAGCGGCTCGTCACATTCCATCGAGCAGACGATCGCCAGTCTCGGCGCCAACGTCATCCAGATGGATCCCGCGCACATCATCGTGGGCGGCGTCAATTCCGGCGCAGGCGGGCGCCCCACTCTCACGCCGATGGACGCCGATGCCATCCGCCAAAATTGCAGCGCCGTCAAATGGGTTGCCCCCAGTGTGGATTGTCATGCCCAAATCATTTGTGGCAATAAAAACTGGAATCCGGGCCGCATCCTCGGCACGACGCCGGAGTATTTTGTCATCCGCGAATGGCCGGTGGTCGAAGGCGAACTATTCACGGAAGATGACGTCCGCAGTGCCGCCGCAGTCTGCGTCATCGGGCAGACCATCGTCCGGGAGTTGTTCGGCAGCCGGTCTCCGATTGGCAAGGAGATCCAGGTCAGGGACGTCACCATGAAGGTGGTCGGCGTCTTGAGCCTGAAAGGTCCGAACATGATGGGATGGGATCAGGACGACTTCCTTGCGGCCCCGTGGACCACCATCAAATTCCGCGTGACGGGTGTTCAAGTCACCCAGCCCACGGCGGCCGCGGCCACGGTCAGCGCGGTCAATTCACTCAACCAGCTTTACCCCAACCAGTCCGTCCAACTTTACCCACAGCAAGACCCCATCCAGGCCGCCGACACGCCGCAGATCACACAATTCGCGAACATCAACGATATTTGGATATCTGCCGACTCACCGGCGGATATTCCTGTGGCCATCCGCCAGATCACCGCACTGATGCGCGATCGGCATCATATCCAACCCGGCGCGCTGGATGATTTCCGGATTCACAATCTCACTGAAATCTCACAGGCGCTCGCTTCCACCAGTCACGTGATGACGAACCTGCTGCTCGTTGTGGCTCTGATTTCGCTGGTCGTCGGCGGGGTCGGCATCATGAATATCATGCTCGTGTCAGTGACCGAGCGCACGCGCGAGATTGGAATCCGCATGGCGGTGGGCGCCCGGCAGCGCGACATCCTGAGACAGTTCTTGGTCGAAGCCATCACGCTTTGCCTGACCGGGGGTGTCGTGGGGATTCTGGTCGGCCGCGGGGTATCGGTAGCGGTCACCGTCTTTCTCAACTGGCCGACTCTGCCGTCGGTGCCCGCCATCGTCGCCGCTGTGACGGTGTCTTTTAGTGTGGGCATTATTTTCGGTTTTTATCCCGCGTGGAAAGCCTCCCGACTCGATCCGATCGACGCGCTGCGGTACGAGTGATTTGTTCGCCGCCACCCAGACAAAACACCCGGTTCTGAGCGACGCGCCACGTAATCTTCCCATAATCTCGCGTCTGACATCCTCGGGCGCATCTTGGCGAAGAATCGGCGCCAATAATGGCGTTCATCCACATTCAAATTGGAGGTATCGCAGAATAATGAAAATCAGACATTGGCAACTCCTTTGTGTGATCACGCTCGGCATCTTCAGCATTCATCCAAATCAAATTCGCGCTGCAAGCGAGCCGTATCAATTCCTCAAGGAAATCCCGATTGGCGGCGAAGGAGGATGGGACTTGCTATCCGTGGACGAAGCCGGGCGTCGGCTTTACGTCAGCCATGGCAGTGAGGTCGTGGTGATCGATCTCGATAAGGACACAGTCGTGGGCACGATTACCAATACTCCAGGGGTTCACGACGTTGCCGTAGCTGCCGATCTCAATCGTGCGTTCACCAGCAACGGCCGCGAAAACAAAGCCAGCATCGTCGATTTAAGGACGCTGAACACCCTCGGAAAAGTGGAAACCGGTCAAAATCCCGACTCGGCGCTGTACGAGCCAAAGCAACAAGAAGTCTACATGTTCAACGGTCGCGGCCAATCAGTAACGGTCATCGATGCGAAATCCGGCAAGGTCGTGACGACGATTCCGTTGGAAGGCAAACCGGAATTTGCCGTTGCCGATTCAGAGGCCGGACGGGTTTACGACAATCTCGAAGATAAAAGTCAGGTTGCTGTAATCGACGCCAGGACGCATCAGGTTCTCAAGACTTGGGCAATCGCGCCGGGTGAAGAACCCTCCGGCCTGGCTCTGGATGCCGTGCATCATCGCCTCTTTCTAGGCTGCGGCAATAAACTGATGGTGATGATGGACAGCGAAAATGGCAAAGTTGTTGCCTCGGTGCCGATTGGAGAAGGCGTGGATGCCAATGCGTTTGACCCGGGCACGCAATACGCCTTTGCGTCGTGCCGCGATGGAACAGTCACCGTCGCTCACGAGGAGGGGCCTGATAAGCTGATGGTGGTGCAAACGTTGACCACTCAGCGCGGCTCGCGCACAATGGCCATCGACCCGAAAACCCACAAGATCTATCTACCTGCTGCCAAATTCGAGGCGCCGACAGAACCTGCTCCGGGCGGTCGGCGCGTCCGTCCTAGGATGGTTCCCGGAACCTTCCAAGTACTTGTTTATGGAATGAAATGACGGGCCCTCAGAGGTGAATCGGTCCAGAACCCAGCTGCGTACGGCGCGATTGCTTTCGCTGTTCGTAACCGCCGTGTTCGCTTGTTCGCCGGCTCGAGGGGATCAGGCTGCTGCGCTCACTTTGCCGGCGGCCATTGCCGAGGCGCAGCAGAATAACCCTGAGATCCGGATGCTCGCTGCGGATGTCCGCGGCGCGCGCGGCGAAGTGGCAACCGCCAAGACATGGGACAATCCTTCTCTCGCTGTTTCTTCTGGATGGCGAGAATCCGAGCCGTCGGGTACGCCATCTACGAAGGAGTTCCATGGCGTCTTCGAGTTGACCCAAACCATCCAGTTCCCCGGCAAGCGCAGCCTGCAGCACGCCCTCGCGGAAAAGGACGTCCAGCTCCGTCAATTAGCGTTGTCGGCCTTCCGCGAGCAACTCGAAATCCAAGTGCGTCGGTCGTTCTACACCTTGTTGAACTCTCAGCAAGTTTTCGTGCTCAAGCAGGATGAAGTGACTTTATCCAAGACTTTCGCGGAATCCGCCCGCAAACGAGTCGCGACCGGGTTCGCTCCGGAATTCGACGCGACCAAGGCCGAGGTGGAGCTCGTAAACGCGCAGAGTGCATTACGAGACGCGGAAGCACAAGTGGCCGGCGCACGCGCGGCGTTGAACACGCTTCTCGGGCGGAAACCCGACGCCAACCTGGAGGTGCGCGGCGCCATTCGCTCGGAATTGATCCTGCCGGCGGAAACGGATTTTCTCCAGCAGGTGCTCGCTGGAAATCCGAGCCTTAAGATTCAGGCGACCGAGGTGGAGCGAACAGGCTTAAATCTGCGTTCGGTTCGCAAATCACGCCTCCCGGATTTTACCATCGGGCCGAGCGTCGAGTATTTGAGAGACGAGCAGACCTACGACTTCGGCATTTCCTTGCCGCTACCATTGTGGGACAGCAAAAGGGGCGAAATTGCCACCGCCACGGCAGAACAGGAACGCGCATTGGCCGAACTGCAAAAGCTGCAACAAGAAGTCCACCGGGACGTTACGACCGCGTATCACAACCTCGTGTCTGCCCGAGAGTCGCTGGCCCTCTACACTCCCGAATTGCTGACCAAACTCAAAACCGCTCTCGACGAGGCGGCCCAGGGCTATGCTGCCGGTCGCACGACCCTGTTGATCTACTTGGAAACCCAACGCACGTATTTCGATGCCCAAGCCAACTACTTTGACTCGTTGCAGAAACTCTACGACGCCCAGGCCGCCCTTGAAATGGCCGCAGGACGACCGTTGCCGGAACTCCAGGAGAAAACAAAATGATTCGACATGGTGTCATCCAATTGGTTGTTGCGGCAACTTGCGTGGCGCTGCTCGTGGGCTGCGGCGCAAAGGATGCCGACGAAGCCGAAAAGGGTGCCGCCTCCCCACCGTCGGCCGGGGAGAAAGATGTCGTCGAACTGACGGAAGCCGCCCGCGAAAACGCCCCCATTAAGACCATCGAAATCACGCGCACCAACGTCAATGCCCTGCTAACTGTGCCCGCCCAGATCAGTTACGACCTGAATCGCACTGCCAAAGTGAGTTCGCCGTTCGCCGGCCACATTCTGAAAATGAATTATGACGTTGGCGCAACCGTGACGCAGGGCGACACGATGGCCCTCCTTGATAGTCCCGAATCGCTGAAGCCGTTGGAACTGAAAGCCACGTTGAACGGTGTCGTGACCGAACGGCAGGGCGCCGTCGGCGCAATGTTGGACGCGGCGAAAGAACTCTACGCCATCAGTAATCTCCGCCGTGTCTGGTGCATCGCCTCCGTTGGTGAAGACGACAGTGCCGCGGTTCATGTCGGCCAGCCGGCGGCTGTTCGCGTGCTGGCTTATCCAAGTGAGACCTTCACCGGCGCGGTCGTATTAGCCGGTCAGGCAGTGGACGAAGCCACCCGCACCATCGAGGCGCGCATTGATGTGGACAATCCCGATGGCAAACTCAAGCCCGGCATGTTCGCCACAGTTTTCTTGCCAACGGAACGGATGGAAAATCAATTGCTGGTTCCAGATGGCGCACTCCAAACCGTGTCTGGCCAGACCTGTGTGTTCGTCGAGGAACAACCTGGAAAATACCGTCTAATAGCGGTGCGATTGGGTGGCCAGATCGGCAACCAGTATCCCGTTCTCGAAGGGCTGGAGGCTGGCGCGCACGTTGTCGTTGCCGGTAGCTTCGTGCTGAAGAGCGAATTGCTGAAAGCGAGCATGGAGGAGCCGTGATTGAACGGCTCATTGGGTTCTCGCTACGCCAGCGCGCCCTGGTCTGCATGTTGGCGGTCCTGTTGATCGCCGCCGGCGTCTGGTCAGCCTTTCATCTACCGATCGATGCGGTGCCCGACATTTCACCGGTCCAAGTCGTGATCGACACGCGGGTCACCGCGTTGGCACCCGAGGAAGTTGAGCGGCTCGTGACCTATCCCATCGAGGTGGCAATGAGCGGACTGCCCCGGCTGGATTACACGCGCTCCCTCTCGCGTTACGGCGTCTCAGAAGTCATTCTGCAATTCAAGGACGGCACAGACATCTATTGGGCGCGCCAACTCGTGTCGGAACGTCTTCAGTCGGTCCGCGATCAGCTTCCGGCGGGTTTGGCCGAACCCGAACTCGGCCCGATCACTTCGGGTCTGGGCGAAATCTATTTTTACGTCGTCGAGCCAAAGCCGAATTCGAATCTCACTCTCGATGATGCGCGGATTGCACAAGACTGGATCGTCAAACCGATGCTTCGGGCCGTGCCCGGAGTCACCGAGGTCGCCTCGATTGGCGGCTACGTGTCGGACTTTCAGATCACGCCCGACCTTGTCAGACTCCGTGCCTATGACCTGACCTTGGACGACATCGCACACGCCGTCGAAGCCAACAACGAGAACGCCGGAGGCAGCTACATCGAACGCCACGGCGAACAGGTCGCGGTACATACCGTAGGTCGGGCGACCTCAATTCAGGACCTGGCTTCCATGGTGGTGGCAACGCGGCACGACGTCCCGATTCACGTTAGCGATGTTGCGACAATCGGTTGGGGACACGCATTGCGCGGTGGCTTTGCGATGCACGGGGAGCACGAAACCGTCCTCGGATCGGTCCTGATGCTGCTCGGCGAGAACAGCCGCGAAGTCGCCCAACGGGTGGAACGCAAAATCGAGGAAGTGCGCGCGTCACTGCCCGAGGGATTGCAGATCACACCCGTGTACACCCGCACCACGCTGGTGAACAAAACCATTCACACGGTGGAACTCAACCTGTTGCATGGCGGTCTGCTCGTGTTCGTGGTGCTGCTCTTGACTCTGGGCCACGTCCGCGCTGCGATCATCGTGGCGTTGGCCATTCCGTTGTCGATGATGTTTGCGATGCTCGGCATGCTCGGGGGTCATATCAGCGGCAACCTGATGAGCTTGGGCGCCATCGATTTTGGACTGATCGTCGATGGCGCCGTAGTGATGACGGAAAATTTGGTGCGCCGCATGAGCGAGAAGCGGGAGGCTCTTGGCCGTCCACTCACACCAGACGAACGGCAGACGACGGCGATCTACGCTTGTGAAGAAATGGGGCGGCCGGTCAGCTTCGCCGTGGCCATCATCATCATGGTGTATCTGCCCATCCTGACTTTACAGGGCGTGGAGGGGAAAATGTTCCGCCCGATGGCGTTGACCGTAGTGATGGCGCTGGTCGGTTCGCTGATTCTAGCGCTCACCTTGGTACCCGCTTTGGCCTCGATGGTGGTTGGTGGCCGAAAGGTCCACCACGAGAACTGGTTCATCCGCACGGTGGCGTCGGCGTACCGGCCCACGTTGCGGCTGGCGTTACGGTGGAAGAGGGCGACATTGCTGCTGGCGTTGGTGCCGGTCGCCCTGGCGGCGTGGCTATTTCCGCGCCTCGGGGCAGTTTTCTTGCCGCGTTTGGAGGAAGGCGCGCTCAATATCACTGCGATCAAACTGCCCAGCGCGTCGATCACCGCCAGCTTGAAAATGGACAAACAAGTGATTGCCCGTGTGCTACGGTTTCCCGAGGTGATCCGCGTCTTCACTCATGCCGGCTCGGGAGATGTGACCACCGATCCGATGCCGGCTAATGACACCGACATTATCGCACTCTTGAAACCGCATGCAGAATGGAGAACCGCGCACACGCTCGATGGGCTGATCAACGCTATGGAGACCGACCTAAATTCCAATGTCGCCGGCTGCGCATTTGGATTCGTGCAACCGATTGAAGACCGGTTTAATGACATGATCGCCGGGATCAGCAGTGATGTTGGCGTCCTGATTTACGGTGACGACTTCGACAAGCTGACCGCGCTCGCGCAAAATGTGAAGAGCATTGTCGGCAGCACGCCCGGCGCGGAGGATGTCCGCTTCGAGATGGCCGCAACGGCGCCGGTGCTGGAAATTCGTCCACGCCGGGAGATGCTGGCCCGTTACGGATTGACCATCGGCGATCTCAACCAACTGGTTTCCACCACCATGGCTGGACGCAACCTCGGCCAGATCATCGAAGGCGACAAACATTTCGACATCGTCCTGCGTCTCGCCGACGCCCAGCGGGCCGACTTGAACGTGCTGCGGAACCTGCCGGTGTCAAGCCAAGCGACAGGGCTGCGGTTGCAGGACGTCGCCGACATGGTCTTCAAGGAGATGCCGCCGACGCTCTTGCGGCGGATGGGCCGGCGTTACGTCGTGGTCGAAAGCATGGTCCGCGGTCGTGATCTTGCCAGTTTTGTGCAGGACGTACAATTACGGATCCAGACCCGACTCAAATTGCCCCCCGGTTATTCAATCAGCTATGGGGGCCAGTTTGAAACGTATCTTGCGGCGCGAAATCGTTTGGCAGTGGTCGTGCCCATGGCTTTGCTCCTGATTTTCATGTTGTTATTCGGCGCGTTCCAGAGCGTGCGTCAAGCGCTCTTGGTCTTTACCGGCGTGCCGCTTGCGGTAACGGGCGGTGTGTTTGCGCTGTGGCTGCGCGGATTGCCCTTCAGCATCTCGGCAGGAATCGGTTTCATTGCGCTGAGCGGCGTGGCCGTGTTGAACGGCGTGGTGATGGTCAGCTACATCAACCATCTACGCGAGGAAGGGAAATCCACCGCCGACGCGGTCACCGAAGGCGCCCTGACTCGGTTGCGGCCGGTGCTGATGACCGCGCTCGTGGCCAGCTTGGGTTTTGTGCCCATGGCGATCGCCACGGGAACAGGCGCGGAAGTTCAGCGTCCCTTGGCCACGGTTGTGATCGGCGGCCTGGTTTCCTCCACGCTGTTGACATTGGTGGTCTTGCCGACGCTCTACAGCATTTTTGAGCGTGACCGCAACGCCTGACCCAGCGCGCTGGTTGTCAGGAAATCTCTCCGTAATTCACGAGTGAGTGGTCTTGCCGATCAAGAAACAATTCAGTTTTTTCAATTCCTGCCGATAAACTGGTAAGGATCAAAAGGGAAGAATCTCATGTTGGCTGTTGATGACTATATCAATCAAGCGCATCACCTGGTGCCCGCACCGCATATTTTGCCGCAACTAATGCCCTCCTTCAGCAACCCGAACAGCGACTATACGAAGATTGTTGACCTGATCTCTTATGACACGCCACTCACAGCGAATGTCCTGCGAGTGTGCAACAGCGCCTATTACAGTCGCGGCACCGCCACCGACAATCTCCTTCAAGCGGTTACCCGTCTTGGATCGCGCGAAGTTTATAATATCGTGGTCGCTGTCGCGAGCGCAGCCACCCTTTCCAGCAATCAAAAAGGGCATGGTGTCGAAGGAACCGAATTGTGGACGCATTCGGTGGCCACGGCCGTCTCCGCCCAGTCGATCGCCTAAGACCTTGGCGACGACGAGAACGTCGCATTTACCGCCGGTCTGCTGCACGACGTCGGCAAGATCATCCTCGCGGCTGCCATGGAAAGTGTATAAGAGAAGTTCACGGCGGAAACCAATGGCGGTTCGTCGCTGGTGGAAGTCGAATCGAAGCTGCTGGGCTGTCATCATGCCGAAGTCGGCGGACACCTTCTCGAAAAATGGAAACTGCCCGAGCATTTGGCGACTGCGGTGCGTCACCACCACGATCCATCTGCGGGCAAGCCCCACGAACATCTAACCGCCTGCGTCACGGTGGGCAATTTTGTCGCGTATTTCATGGGATACGGCTACGGGCATCACGCGCTATCGCTCAATGGCCGTGACGAAGCGTTTGCGATCCTGAAGCTCTCGCCAGAACGGCCGCCCGTCTGCATGGAACAGTGCTTTGAAAAAATCAAAGCGGTGAAGAACCTGTACGGCTTGAAGGATTCATCGCTGCTTCGATTCAGATCCCTTCGGATCTGCCTCCGTCCACGAGAAGGTCAGATTTACCGCGTGGACGCGGCTGCAGGCAGTGTGGCTAGAGCGCCGCAGATTTTGTCGAATCAGAACCTTCCAAACTTATGGTTTCTTATGCCGGGATCATTCGATTTCGAGGACGACGACGGACTTGGCCGGCAGTGCCAGCGAGAGATTGTGGTCTTTGAAGGAGAATCCGGAGAAAGCCATCGGTCTGACTGCGTCGGGATTCTGAAACGTATTGTGCGCGTCCATATCCGTCGCGGTCAACACACGGCCCGTGACCCTGTTCGCCGTTGCACCGGCCAACCGCGCGACGACCTGCTGGTCCCGGTGGGGATCGAGATTCACCAGGGACACATGGATGCGGCCCAACTCGTCACGCGATGCCGAGGCATGCAGCGCGGGCATGCTGTTGGTTCCCAACGCGTAATCGGGGCCTGTGAGTTCGATCGGCAGATATGTGGCGTCTTGGTGAACCTGGTACATTTCGAAAACGTGATAGGTCGGCGTCACGATCAGCTTCTCCTTGTCGGTCAGAATCATGGCTTGAAGGACATTGACCATTTGGGCGATGTTGGCCATGGCGACCCGATCACAATGTCGCTGGAAGATGTTCAAATTGATCGCGGCGACCAACGCGTCGCGCAGCGTGTTCTGTTGGCAGAGAAAACCCGGATTGGTGCCCGTCTCGATATTGTACCAATCGCCCCATTCGTCGACGATCAAGCCCACGCGCTTTTGGGGATCGTATTTGTCCATGATCGCCGCGTGCCGGGTAATGAGTTCCTCCATCCGCAACGTCTGCCGCAACGTGCCGAACCATTGTTCCTCGGTAAATCCAGTCGCCGGTCCCTTGTGGCCCCAATCGCCGGAAGAAATGGTGTAGTAATGCAGCGAAAGCCCGTTCATCTGGTGGCCCGCCATCGACATCAACACTTCCGTCCAGTTGACGTCACCGTCACTGGGACCGCAAGCAAACCGCAGGATGCGATTTCCCGGATAATTCTTCACGAACGTGTTGTAACGCCGGTAATTGTCGGCATAAAACTCCGGCCGCATGTTGCCGCCACACCCCCAACTCTCATTGCCGACGCCGAAGTACTTCAATTTCCACGGCTGCTCACGTCCGTTTTGCCGGCGTAAATTAGCCATCGGGGAATCGGCGTCCGAGGTGATATACTCAATCCATTCCATCATTTCTTGAGGCGTTCCGCTACCGAGATTGCCACAGATGTACGGCTCGCAGCCAAGTTGCTCGCACAGGTCGAAGAATTCGTGTGTGCCGAAGTCGTTGTTTTCCACCACGCCGCCCCAGTGGGTGTTGATTATCTTGGGACGCTTTTCGTACGGGCCGATCCCGTCCTTCCAGTGATATTCGTCGGCGAAACAGCCTCCCGGCCAGCGCAGCACGGGTACTTTCAGCTTCTTCAGCGCCGCCACGACATCATTGCGAATCCCTCGCGTGTTCGGGATTGGCGAATCTTCTCCCACCCAAATGCCTTCATAAATGCCCCGGCCCAGGTGTTCAGAAAACTGGCCGTAGATGTTCCGGTTGATGATTCCGCCGGGCTGGTCTGCATGGATGACAAGCTGACCCTTTGCGAGTTGCTTCTGCTGCGCCAGGGCATTGGTGAACAGGGCGGTTGCCAGAAGCAGGGCCCATAATTTCATTGCTTCCCCAGCGCGCGCGCTCATGCGTCCCGAACTTTATCGGATTGAACTGCGGCGTCAATTCAGAACGACGTTTTATTGAGAAGGAGTGAGTTTGACGAACACCACTCCATGCGAGGGAACTGTGGCTTCAAACTTTTCATCGAACACACCGATATCCTTCTGTCGCCAAAGGTCTCGAACGGTTTGCCGGCTGGTGAGACCAAGATCGGTCCACCTCGCAGTGATCTTCGTGGTCACCAAATCTCGATTGAACAAGCCAACCGCTTTCGAGCCGTCTTCCAACGGTTTGGAGAATACCGCGAAATTGCTGTCAGAAGCTACTGCCACAGCTTGCTTGCCCAGCGGATCTTGGTCAACATCGAGCACCTCGTCGTTGGTCAGCAATCCGAGGGTGAATTTATCCAAATGTTCCAAATCACAACCGAGCAACAGCGGGGCCGATAAGAGACACCACAAGCTGATGTGCGTGTACTGCTCGTCCGGAGTCAGCCGGCTCGGATGCAGTTGCGGTCCCCAACCGACATCTCCCACCACCAGCATGTCCGGATCGTTCCAATGGCCGGGTCCGGCGAACGGTGCCCATTTGTCCTGGGAGAAACCAATCCCCGACATGTTCGGCCACAAATCGCGAATATCACCGGTCGTGCGCCACGAATTGGCCGACCGCGCCCAGTCCTTCGCGTGGTTGAATGGAGCGCTGTTGGACAGGCTGAAAACAATGTCACGTCCACTCGCCCGCAACGCCTTGGCCATCTCCCGGGTTTGCGGCACGGAATTCGGATACCAGTCATACTTCAAATAGTCGAACCCCCACGCGGCCCATTGCTGCTCATCGTTGGTCGCGAAGGAATACCTGCCGACCGCCAGCGGCAGCACTTTGCCGCTGTAATCGATCTTCCCTTTGGGGGGGCCGCCCCAAAAGCCTTCCACATTCTCTGCCGACCCGCCGCAGTGGCCCGCGTACGACGTGGTCCAAGGCGTGGAATAGATCCCGACCTTGAGTCCGAGCTGGTGAATCTCGTCACAGAGCGCCTTTATGTCCGGGAATTTTTCATTCGGTTGAATCGCGTTGAATGGCCCACCGCGTTCGCCCTGCCACGTATCGTCGATGTTGATGTACGTCCAACCGTGCTGCGCCAGGCCGGAAGCGACCATCGCGCGCGCAGAGCGCAGCACCTTGTCTTGATCCACTGAACCCGCCCAGCAATTCCAACTGTTCCAGCCCATCGGCGGCGTCAAGGCGATCCGATCGCCAACGACGATTCGCAACTTGCGCTCGGCAACGCCTCGCGAGTTTTTCGCCTGTAACGTTACGACGTGCTCGCCTTTCTCGCTCAAAACACCGGTGATCTGTCCTGTGGTCGGGTCCAAACGCAGACTGCTTGGTAACTCGTCCACTGAGAACTCCATGGGCCGCTCGCCGGTCGCGGAGATGGTGAACAAGAACGGTGAACCAGGGCGCACACCGAAAACCTTCGGCCCGTTGATGCGCGGCGTCGCCGGCGGTTTCGGTGTGAGGACCACGGGCGGTTGTCGGCGCTCGGCGTATTCCGCGTACGGCGACACTTCGGCCGCGCGCAGCAGGGCGCCCTTTTCTGTGGGACGCAGGCACAACGCTACGATGTTCGTCTTGCCGTCACCAAAGTTGAGCCAGCATTCGGGCAAATAATACTCGCGTTGCGGGCCAACGTCCCAATAGCGTCCCAACGCATGGCCGTTCAGATAAATGAAACCGCCGCCCGAGCAATCCAGCAACAAGCGCCACGGGACCCACACGTTAGCTTGTGGTTTGGGCAATTCGAATTCCATTCGATACCATGTGGCCAGCGCTTCCGGAGTGCCTAAGGGGGCTTCCTTCCCCTTGCGGGCGACAGTCTCGGTCGTGTCCAAATCGACCCGGCTCCAACCGGCTCTCGCAACGTCGCTGCTCCACCAATTTTCAGCGACGCCTGCGAGTTTTCGGGCGAGTTCCAGTTTCAATTCCATGCCATCGAATTGTCCGCTGACCAGCTTCGCGTGCCAATTCTTCAGCGGCGTGCTGCCATCTGTATGCAGAATCAGCGCTGCCGCGCGGATACCGGGCAGGTCGGCCATCGACGGACCGAAGTTTGATTGTCCGCGGTTTTCGTACAGCGCGAGCAATTCATTGGCGCCAACGTGCAGGGCTCTCCCTACGTCTACCGACAACTCACTCGGCACCATGATTTTGCCATTCACCGCCAACACAACCTTGTCGGGAGCAGAAAGGTCGAGAGCCAAATAGCGGAACTTCTGCAACTGTTCTGGCGTGAGTTGAAATTCTGTCCGGTAAAGGACAAAACGGGAATCATTCACACCAAGGGCTGGCAACGACTCTTCGTTTTTGACCGACACCCAATCGCGGCCATCCTGGTCAAACCGCTTCAGTGCTGTCTTGATTCGCACCGAGGCGGGTATGTCCATCAGCCTTTCAGGTGGCGCAGCGGGCTTCGGCAGCCACTCGCCCGCGGTCGCATTCGTCACACCGGCAGGAAGGTAGAGAATCTTGAATCCGCCAGGCGCAAGGTCGTAGTCAAACCGCAGTACATCTCCCTCGTCTGACTTGACAGTTGCTGAACCATGCAATGCTTTGGTTCGCGAGCGATTGCGGCAGAACACAAATGTGTCTCTCGCGGATCCGCGACGGATGGCGAAGTTCACGTCTTTCTGGGAAGCCTCGACTTCGCACGGAATTATTCTGGACCGGGCCAGACTCGCACCGTGTTTGAGAAGCATCAGACCGATGGCTTTTACTGCCAGATATTTGTCGCCGACCCCGCCGGGTTCCCGAATCGGGGCAAAGTAATCGTAAGTCGAAAGCTGATCGCGCGAGGCCCAGTCGCCGAAGTTCGAGCCGCCGAACAGCATGTAGTAATTCAGAATCGTTGTGCCTTCCTGGAGATTAAGCAGCGTCAGGTGATTGATTTGCGTCGCATCGATTCCCTCCTGATCCTCGCTGAGTTGATGGCCGACCTGTGCGAACCAGCCGCCCTGCAATTCGGGAACGATCACGGGCGCGTCGGGTTGCGCGAGCCGCAACGCATGCAGGCGTTCTTCCACCGCCTTCATGTTCCAGCGCGGATACATATTGGAACCGTCGAAAACGTTGTGCAGCCGTTCGTCATTGCTGCGGCGGCACTGTTTCGTCCAGCAGGTGAATATCGGAACCTCGATTCCGTCTGCGACAGCGCAATCGTAGAGGGCGCGAAGGTAATTGAAGCGTGCTCTCTCGGGTACCCCTTTGTACAAATCGTATTCGTTCTCGATTTGGAACAAGATGACGCCGCCATGTCCTTTCGGTTTGCGCGTAACTTGTTCGGCGGCAACCACCGGACACACAGCGTCGAACCAGTGTTTCGACCATGCGAGGTATCCGGGGTCATCGCTGCGCAACCAGACATGCCGCTTGGCTTGGGCCGGTTTCAATGTCAGCAGCCAACGCGGGAACCCGCCCCCGTCCCACTCGGCACAAATGTACGGCCCGGGACGAATGATCGTGTAGAGGCCGAATTCTTCGTGAGCCATCTCCAGCCAAGCCTTCAAATCGCTGAAGTCGAATTTTGAGAAATCGTCTGGTCCTGCCGGTTGGTCGCGCTCGTACCAGTTCCACGGCACGTACGTCTCCACGGCATTGAAGCCGGCCTCCTTGATTTTGCGGAACCGATCACGCCACAATGGTTGCGGACACCGAAAGTAATGAAAGGAGCCGCTGTAAATCAGAATATCCTTGCCGTCGATGGTCAGGCATTGCCCGTCATAACGGATGCGCTCGGGGTGCGGGAATCGAACAACCTTCCCTTCCTGAACGAGGGGGGGCGTGTACGTCCACCCGCACGAATCGTGATATTGTCTGTTCGCGCTTTGGCCGATCGCTTCGATGCGGTTGTCCCCCTCGCGCAGCGTCACGCTATTCCATAAGAAGATATGGTCATCGGAGCGGAGCGAACCCTTTGACACCCCATTGACGCGAAGTTCTACAGACTCACAGTTGGAGTAGACTTTCACAGGCGTGGTCGCGGCGGTGCGGTTGGTGTAACGCTGGCTGGTAATATGGACGAACGGCGCAGTGGTCCAGTTGGCCTTGTACCAGTAGAAGGCATCTTTCTTCGTTTTGCGGTCGTAAGTGACAAGCCCCTTGTCGTTACGGCCGGGATGATCTCCCTCATTGCGGCTGTCCACGGCGAAATCGAACATATTCCAGATGAAGGTGCACCATAACCACGGCCGCTGCTTCATGGCTTTCCAAGCAGCCTCGTGAACCGTGCACTGCCATTCTTCCGGATGCCAGGAACTGTCGGGCTTGGGTTGGTGGGGATTCGATTCGTGCTGCTCGACACTGGCGCCAGCACCGTATTCGCTGATGCCGATCGCCCGGCCGGGCAATTTCTGGCGCAATTCGTCGAGAGTGGTCGGCCAATACGTTGGCGCGCCAAAATACCAACCAGAGTACCGGTTGAACGCCATGACATCGGTAACCTGGTTGAGCCGGTCGTCCGGCCGGATGACAGCGGCCGCGGTGGTGAGACGGGTGGGATCGAGTTGTTTGACGAGCTTGTTCAGTTCGGGAACCAAATCCCAGTGGGCCGGGGCATCGTTCCAGGAAGCCCGGGAATGCAATTCGTTGAACAGACTCCAAAAGATGATGGAAGGATGATTGAAATTCTGTTTCACCAATTCGGTCAACTGGGCCCGAGCGTTGTTCGCAAAGGCAGCCGACGGTCCAATGGCGTTGACCAGTGGCAGCTCGGCCCACACGATCATGCCGCCGCGATCGCACAAATCGTAAAAATATTGCGCGTGTTGGTAATGCGCCAGACGCACCGCAGTACAACCGAGTTCCTTGATCAACCGGAAATCCTCATCGTGCTCCGCAGGGCCGATGGCCCATCCTTTATTGAGTCGATCCTGATGCCGGTTGACTCCGTACAGTGGATAATGACGGCCGTTGAGGAAAAATCCCTTGTCGGGATCGACCCGAAAATAGCGCAGACCCAGCGGTTCGTTCACCGTGTCGGCAATGCGGCGTCCGTCGCTGACCTCAATTGTTACGTGATACAGGTAGGGATCAATTCGCCCGTTCCACAAATGTGGGCGGAGGATAAGAATGTGTTGAATGACGTCCGCGGAACTGCGAGCTGGTACTTTCTGTTTCGCAGCAAGGAGACGAACAATCTTTCCATTCGCATCCGTGATGCGGCAGCGCACAACGGGAATCTTGGGCGTGTCGTAATCGTTGCGCAGCCGGGTCCGTATTTCCAACTCAGCCGACGTCGCGCTGACATTGGTTTGAGTGATGTAAACGCCAGAGGCAGCATCGTCCAACGGAGTTACGGAAAGCTTATCGAGGACCAACAGGTGCGCCTCCCGGTACAAACCTCCAAAAACGGTGAAATCGCCGCTGAGCGGCGCGATGTTCTCGTTGGGTGCGTTGTTGACTTTGACGGCAATCACATTGTCTTCACCCACGTGCAGCAGTGGGGTCACGTCAAAACAAAACGTGGCAAACGCGCCGTGGTGAGACCCTGCGCGCTGGCCGTTAACGAACAGATCGGCCACGGTTGACGCCGCGCCAAACCTCAGGAAGAAACTCTTGCCAGCTTCTTGTGGATCAATTTTCAGATGACGTCGATACCAGCCGACGCCCCGGTAATAATCGTCGCCCCCATCCTGGCCATCGATGTTGTTCCACGTATGGGGAAGTTGTACCGCCTGCCACTGCGAGTCATCGAACGCGACTGCCTCGGCCGCACGCAAGTCTTGGCGGATAAACTTCCAGTCAGAATTCAGATCCATGTCGACGCGTCCTGAAATTGAGGCCGCGGCAACCGCGCTGATGGCGAATACCGTTCCGCACATGATCGCCCCGACCTGTTTGCTCTTTGAACTCCGCGGTAGCACTCTGCTCCCGTTGTACTGAATTGAAGAGGGCTTTTACAACGCTTTTGTCCCGGCCGTCGTGTCATTCGGCAAGGACAACGAGAGTGGCTAATTGTTCAGGTGTTGCTATAAGTACGGCTGGAAGGGTGACGACGTGCCGCACCCGTCAAAAAGCGAAATGGTACCACTTTTGGTATCACGCACGCTGTTTGGCAATTCAAGATTGAACACAGCGTTGACTGCCAAGCCTTGTAGTGATTGGGATAGAGGTTGGAGGCGGGTGTCGGAATCGAACGTCGTCAAACAACTGTGACGATCATCACAACTCTTTCACCCTGCGCACGAAACAAAAGATTGTCAAAAATCCTCGGATTTCGTTGCTTCTCTTCTTCTGCAACACTATTCGCCAGTATTCAATCACTATCCGGCATGACCCTATCAGAATCCGTCAGTGCACTTTCCCTGACAATTTCCCTAGCACCTCGAACCGCGAGTTTGACAGATTTCCACTGAAAATGGGCACAAATCGGCGGAATTGAGCCGATCGGTGGCAAAAGCCCCATCGACATTCCTTTTTGCTTGATTCCGAGCTAGTCGAAGCGTAAACGGTCGAATAGGCGAGAGAATTTAGGCAGGCAAGTCACTGGTCGTTTAAGGGGCACCAGGGCCCCATGGGCGAGAAGGCCAAGTTCGCTTCCTCCCACCGCGCGAGCACCTAAGTTTCTAATCGCAATCAATCAGATGATTGACGGTCTCGTGAAGAGACCAAGGCCGCTCAACCATTGAAGGACAGGCCAGCGCACTATGAGGCGTTAGCATGCAGGTAGGGCAGACGAACTAGTACCTAAGTCTTAAAGGAGACGCAAGGTCGTGCCTGTGCAACAAGACTCCGGGCAACGGGCAGAGGCGAAGAAGTCAGGGAGTGGCAATGAGCGGCTCGCGCCGCCCACCATAAACCTTCCCAAAGGCGGCGGAGGCCTGCAAAGCATTGGCGAAAAGTTCGCAATCAATTCAGTGACCTGCACGGGCTCGATGACGGTTCCAATTGCAACCCGTTCTGGTCGATCAGGCTTTGGTCCGCGGCTCTTGCACTCTTACAGCCCCGGTGCAAGGAATGGTTCCTTCGAAGTGGCCTGGGATCTTTCGCTTCCCTGTATCGCGTGTAAAACGGACAAGGGCTACCCAGGTATTTCGATGACGAAGAATCTTGTGGGAGCAACTGCTGTTTGACGCGTGCCTGACCAGAGTTGCGAACGACACGGATTCCCTGCGAAAGGAGATTTGAATGAAACGGGCGAGAGTAATAGTGCTGAGTTTCCCGGGTGGTGGAGAATTGGTTTGCTCTTTAAAGCGCATTCTGGAAGCGTCGTCGTTATGCGATTTCGAGATGGCTGAGATCGTCTTGCATGTAGATGGGCTTAGGCGGCCAAGCGCTTTGTTTGAATTCCCGCGCAACTCGGGCAATCCCGCAGACCTAGTGTTGGTTTGTCTACCGGCGGAAGCCCTCAGGCTGCCCCCAAATGCAATCCTTCAGATTTTCGAAAAGTTGAGATCTGCCCCGATCGTTCTGATCGCTGAGGCTGTCGAAGCACAGCCCTTGCAAAACCTGTTCGAATCCGAAGTGGCCGATTTCATTCTGACTCCCCTTCGGGCAATCGACGTCATTCCGCGCCTGCTTCGACTATTGCAGCACGTTGGCAAAAGCGAATCGCTTTGGGGCCATTTGAAGGAGCAGCTTGGTCTCAGGCAGTTTGTAGGCGAAAGCAGTCTGCTGCTCCAGGAAATCCGGAAAATACCCAAACTGGCGCAATGTGATGTGAGCATACTGATTGGTGGCGAAACAGGCACCGGCAAAGAGATGTTCGCTCGTGCGATACACTATCTTAGTCCACGGTCAGACAAGCCATTCATTCCGGTCAACTGCGGCGCGTTACCGGCTGAACTTGTTGAAAATGAATTGTTTGGCCACGCGGAGGGTGCCTTTACGGGAGCAACTTCCTCAGCTGCCGGGTTGATTTCCGAATCCGATGGAGGCACCATGTTCTTGGACGAAATTGATGCTCTGCCGTTACCATCGCAGGCGAAGCTGCTACGTTTCGTCCAAGAGAAAGAATTTCGTCCCCTCGGTTCCTGCAAGACCCGCAAGGCGGACGTTCGGGTCTTGGCAGCTTCCAACATCAAGTTTGAGGAGGCCGTACGTTCCGGCCGTTTTCGTGCCGACCTGTATTACCGGCTGAACGTCATTCCAATATCACTTCCAGCATTGCGTCACCGGAAAGAAGACATCCCGCCGCTCGTAAGGCATCTATTGACCAAGTATGCGTCGGAGTTACGGAAACCTTTGCCGGCTTTGTCAAGGCTCGCCATGCAAAAGCTCATGTCCTATGACTGGCCGGGAAACGTGCGAGAATTGGAGAACACCATCGAACGCGCTCTGATCCTGTCCGACCATCCGACGATTGGGTGCGAAGACATTCTGCTGCCCTCAACACTCGCGGCGACGCCAGACACTTCATTCAAAAGTTTGAAAGCGAAAGTCATTGCAGATTTTGAGTATAAGTATATTCGGGAATTATTGTTGGCCTACGATGGCAACATCACCCGGGCCGCAACTGCGGCAAAGAAGAACCGACGCGCTTTCTGGCAGCTGATGAAGAAACACGATATCACGGTGCCGTCCGCCGCCTTCTCGTGAATCATCTAGGATAATCGCCCGCGCAAGTTGCGACAAAAACATCCTTGGCAAATCTCCTGTAAACGAACGGGTCTCCACAGGCTGAGCATCGTGGTGGCAGGACAAATTCATCCACCTTGCACGACCGCGGCCACAAAAACCGCAGCAATTTCGGTCGGCACACTGGTTGCTAATGCGCCTTGTAGGCGAGCCAACTATGGAATCCAACATTGATACAAGTCTTGAGGAAGCCATTCTCGGGCATCTTGATGCCAATCCTGGTGCAAAGGATACTTTGGATGGAATCATTGCGTGGTGGTTCCTAGAACAGCGTTTGCAGCAGTCGATTTCCGAGGTACAGACGGCGGTGGATTCGTTGGTTCTGAGAAACAAACTCCGACCGGTCCAAGGAACAGATGGCAAGACCTACTACTGCCGAGCGGAGTGGGGCGGCCAAGCTGGAAATAGTATCGGACACGTGCTTGAATGTTAAATTACTGTTTCGAAACTCATTGGTTCGCGGTGCAGGCCAAGCCGGGTCGTGAACGGATGGCTTCCTCGCGCCTAGGTTCACAGGGTATGGAAGTCTTCTTCCCTGAGATTAAGGAAACGCGGCCACGAGCCAATATAGCCCAACGCAGGATTCGCCCGCTATTTACGGGCTATTTTTTCGCGCGATTCTGTCTCGCCAACCAGCTGGATGGCGTACGTTACGCGCCCGGAGTCCTACGGGTGGTTGGCACACATGGCACGCCGACACCGGTGGCGGAAGAGATTATTCAATCAGTTCGCGCGCTCGTGACTGCAGATGGTTACGCTAGACTAGCGCCAACCCCATTGCGCCCGGGAGACTTGGTTTGCGTCGATCATGGCCCCTTGGAAGGGACGATCGCTCGGGTTGAACAGGAGTGGGACGATGGCAGGCGTGTGGCCATTTTGTTGGATACGATCCAACGGGCTCGCGTATTGATCGATCGGAAGCATTTAGTTTTGCAGGAAGTGTAGGGCGCAGTTCGTCAGTGTTGGGTAACGGAGGCTCTGCCGTTGCGTGCGGAGCCTGCTCAGATTCAGCCGCTGGCTTTCTCCAAGGATATTCCGCCATTTGAATTCGAACATCGCACCGACTGAGATCGACTCTGTCACGGGGAAAACCATGATCGCCGAGGACGTCCCCGTTCCATTCGTGACGAGCTTGGACCACATTATGGCTGAACTGAGATCGCTGGACTTGCGGTTGCGGTTGGCTTTTCTCGATTTCCGTCAACAGCCGTCTCATCCATTGGACCATTTGAAGGGACTTGTGCTGACCGAAGAGGAGATCGAAAGCCTGACGGCACCGGCGGCCTGTGATCGCCTGGAATCCAACTGTTCGGAGTTGAAAATACTGATCCAAACCATCAAAAACTCGACCGCGGAGCTTCGCGCGAGGCAAGTGGCGAGCCTTAGGAACGGGTCATATATGGCGTTGCCGGATGTAGCCGCAGCTTTCGGCCTCAACTGGTTCGAACAGCAATGTTTGCTGCTCTGCTTAGCGCCCGAAATCGATCGCAAGTACGACAAAGTGTATGCGTTCCTGCAAGACGATGTTACTCGGAAAAGGCCGGGGATTGATCTGGCATTGAAACTTTTCTGCGTGACGCCTCAGGAAAAGGTAGAAGCTAGGTCATCGTTTGCCGCCGGCGCTCCGCTGTTGAAACACCATCTCATAGAGATCTCTGAGCCATCGCTGGACAGTCCATCCCCGTTACTGTCCAAGTTTCTGAAACTGGATGACCGCGTGGCTGCATTCATCCTCGGGTCAGATCAAATCGACTTGCGCTTGGCGTCCCTGGCGCATGTGACCGCTCCACAAATGGGCTGGGACGATTTGATTCTCGATGATCACTCAAAACAAGCGGCGAGCGATTTTGTCAGGTCAAACGCGTTAGCAGCCACGGCTGGGTATGGAAAACCGGTGATGCACTTGCACGCGCCGGCCGGCGCCGGTAAACGGACATTTGCTGAATGCGTTTGCCGCGACCTCGGCTTGTCTCTGCTGTGTGCAAATACCTCGAAGATGATCGGTCACACACTTTCCTTCGAAGAAGTGCTGCGATTGTTATGTCGCGAGGCAACATTGCAGCGCGCAGCGCTTTGCCTTGATAATTTTGACGCTCTTGTGAGCGGCGACGTTTCCGCGAATGATGCTTTGCGTTCGTTGTTCGCCGTAGCTGCTGAACATCCAGACACGGAGTGGTTTCTGCTGGGTGAAACACCGTGGCGGCCACGCGGGCTGGATGCCGAACGCCCCTTTCTCAGCATGGCCATTGCGACACCGGGAGCGTCAACACGCCAAGAACTATGGAATCGCTATCTAAATGGGTCTGTCGCTCCCGATGCGAAACCAGAGGTAACCGCTGTGGCTGGCAAATTCCGGCTCAACCCCGGTCAGGTGCGTAATGCGGTGCAAACAGCCATGGACTTGGCCCGTTCCCGCGCGGACGACCATGGGGTGATTCGCACGCAAGACCTTTACGCAGCCTGTCGGTTGCAATCCAACCAGAAGCTCAATGGGCTCGCGCGCAAAATCGATCCGAAACACACCTGGTCGGACATCGTCTTGCCCGAAGATTCTCTGGCGCAACTCCGCGAAATTTGTCAGCGCGTCGAACATCGCGATCGCGTCCTCGAACAATGGGGCTTTGATTGCAAGTTGTCGATGGGCAAGGGTGTGAATGCGCTCTTCGCGGGGCCGTCCGGCACGGGCAAGACCATGGCCGCCGAGGTCATTGCCAATTCTCTTGGCTTGGAGTTGTACAAGATCGATCTCTCGCAGATCGTTAGCAAATACATCGGGGAAACGGAAAAGAACCTGAGTGCCGTTTTCGCTGCCGCGGAGAACTCCAACAGCGTTCTCGCCCTCGACGAGTGCGAGGCGATCCTGGGTAAACGCTCGGAGGTACGCGATTCACACGATCGATACGCGAACATCGAGATCAGCTACTTGCTACAGAAAATGGAAGAATACGAGGGGGTCTCGATCCTCACTACGAATCTCCTTGCCAATCTTGATGATGCCTTTGTTCGCCGGCTCGCCTTCACGGTCCATTTCCCGTTCCCGGATGAAACCTTCCGGCAGCGAATCTGGGCCGGCATCTGGCCCGAACAAACCCCGCGGGCCGGCGATCTGGACCTCGGTTTCCTGGCCCGTCAATTCAAATTGTCCGGCGGCAACATCCGCAACATTGCATTGGCGGCTTCCTTTCTGGCTGCGGAAGACGGCGGCATTGTGACTATGGCTCACGTGCTCCAAGCCACCCGCCGCGAATTTCAGAAAATGGGGAAGGCATTGGCCGTCGAAGAGACGAATGCGGGTCGAAGCCCGATGAGAAGCAATCGCGGAAATGTTCATGAACACAACGTCCAAAGCGAGTCCTGGTAAAGCGGCGACCTCCAAACAAGCGAGTTCCCCACGACCGTCCCACGGCCGCCAATCGCCACACCCGCATTCCGGCATCCTAAATTTGCAGAGGAGCGTAGGGAATCGTGCGACCGTGGCGGCAATCCAAGCAAGCAAACTGCTTCCTCCGTCCGAACTGAACTCACTTCCTTCGGTTGTCCAGGACGTTGTAAACAGTGGCACTGGGCGATCTCTGGATTCCGTGACGCGCAGTTCGATGGAAGATGGTTTCGCTCATAATTTTGGACAGGTGCGAATTCACACGGGTCCCGCTGCCGCTGCGTCAGCTCGTGCCGTGAAGGCAAATGCTTACACAGTCGGAAATCACATCGTGTTCGACACAGGGCAGTATGCGCCAATGACTCAAAGAGGGAAAAAACTACTTGCTCATGAACTCGCACACACGTTACAGCAAGGGAATGGAGCCTTCTCGCCCCACTATGACAGCCCAGATGGTGATGCGTTTGAAAGCCACGCTCGAAGGGTCGCCGACTGCCTTATAGGTGCAATGGATTTTCCAGGCTCCGCACAACCTAAATTAGATCAAGCCCTCCTTCATCCTCCCTCCGGACGGGCTCCCCTCTTGCAGAGAGAGCCTCGCGAGCCAGAGGGTAGAGTATCAACGCAGAGGTCATTTGTCGCTGCGAATCTGGAAGAACAACCTGAGACTTTAGCAGAACGTATGGCCGACGATATTGGTGGCGGCTCGGAGGTTCGCGCCGGCATCGAAAGGCTCAAACGTACAACACCAAGGAAACTTCTCCTGTCACTCTCCGCCGCCGAAACCAAACGGCGTCAACAGAAAGTCAATTTTGCGGATGTTCTCCGTCCGAGCACAAGCCTGTATGAGGTAACAAGCCGGATCTGGTATGTCGCCAGTCGGCTTTACGTTCTGGATCGCCACGGGCACATCGAAGGTGAAAACCCGCATTTCGATCTAAACGGAACGACGCTCCCCCCCGGAACGTATTTTATGGGTCAATTCCTTTCGCAAACAGGAAGAACGGCTCAAGGCTCTGTTCAGTTGATCCGGTTAGGTGATGACGGTTCCGTTCAATTCGTCCCAAAGCGTGAGGCCGTAATAAGAATGCGTTCGCTCACTCAAGACACACTTCCACTGCAAAAAGAGGCAAAAGAAATTCTAAAGTCGACTCGAGACGTTGAGAATACGCGCGCCGAAGGCAATGCTGGAATCGCGATCATAGTTTCCTCAAACTACCGCCATCCCCAACAGAAACACTCACCCTTGGATTATGATCCACAGAAGGTCTTGCGGGCTTTGAATCGCGCAAAACATCATGTTGGTTGGATGGCGGCGACTGAATTACTTCGGCACAAAGAGGGCCTTGGAATCAAAGCCTTGCAGGAGGTGGAGAAGACGGTGTTGGACCAATTGACTGACGCCGTGCCCATTGCGAAACTAGCATTAGGACTTATGGAGCTACTGCAAAAGGTCGGATCGGTCGCCGAGACCCTTTCCATTGCAGCGCATGCCAAACAGGAGGGCGAAATTGATATAGCCGCGCAAATCATTGCACGAGCTTTGGTTCAACTGGCAATTGGGAAACTGGAGGGTTATGCGAAACGCGGCATCATAAGCGGAGTCAAATCAGGCGTTGGTAATGTGAGAAGTAAACTCCCCCTGCGCCCTAACCCACCAAACCAAATACCTAGAGATTCCGAGGAGCGCTCCGAATCGGGCCAAGCGCCACCTTCCAAGGAGCCCCTGCAAAAGGTCTCTCAAGAGCGGCCCGCCAGTCGACCCCCGCGAGGGAATACAGTGCCCAGCGATGATCACCCCGAGCATCTCCAAGACCCCAGGGCGAGTAGCAGGCGGCGACCTATCTTACAGACGGAATCGGCTAAGAGGAGCGGGAAGGTCAAACGGGATGTGGTTGAAGAAGGTGCCGATGATGCTTGGATGCAGGACATTCTCAACACTCTCAAAAAAGAACGCTCTCAGACCGATAAACCAGTTGATGTGGTCCTGAGTCAACCGCTTCGACCGAGACCCGGTAAGGCAGGATCATCGTCTAAGCCCTCACGGTACTCTCGTGGAGAACCAGCAACGTATACGTCCACTGAACATACAACAAAGCGGCAGAAGGTTTCTCATCCGGAAGTGATTCAAGGCCGAGCCGGCACGTTCGGCGAGGATATCGCTCCGAGCAAGGAGGATGCGAGCAGCATGAACAAAGCATCTCTCGCTCGTGAGCGGGCGTTAGAGAGGCACAGCCAATTGCCAACGAGCCAGCAGAGCAAAACCGTGGCCGCTGGCTCCAGTGGTGCGGAAAGCATCAGCGGTAAGTCTTCAAGCACTGGCGGCAAGTCCGTGGACGACGTCATACGACGTGCGAAGGAGATGGGACTAGACCTTCCATCCCACGGTCGTGATCCAGCTGATAAACCGGGAGGGTATTACGCTGGACATGCCGAGCCGAAGATTGCTGAACCAGAAACAGGAGTGAGTCGTTCCATGTGCGAGGTTTGCATACGGACCTTTCGAGAAGAAGCCCGAACACAACAGCGGAACTTCGTCGTGGCGGATCCACAATGCATTCGCATCTTCGAACCCAATGGTACTTATACTGAGTATTGGGACAATGGAATAGTTCTTAGATTCGATTTGGACGGAAGTGTCACTGCCCAGCCCGCGAGAAGAATCGGTTCGCCTTAGGCCACTCGGTCTGTGGTGGTGATTCCTTTGGGGCCAATCGCCAAAGGGCGTGTGACCCGTCCCTAAGCTGACGCTCGATGCTCGATTATCTTGACAATCTGCTGCGGCACTTGTTCCTGTCGCGGATCGATGAGATTACGGATGAGGCGCAGGTGCGGTTTCAGCCGCCGGATGACGATTGGAAAAACTATCTTTCCACGCTGTCGGTCGGCGGGCAGCCGGTGAACGCGATCAACGTTCATCTGGCCGACGTGCGGGAAAACCGGGTGTACCGGTCGAATGACCGGACCCGAGATCTCCAGCAGGGCGTGATTTCCGAGACGCCCGCGCCGCGGCGGGTGGATTGCCATTACCTGATCACCGCCTGGAGCCCGGCGAAAGTGACCCCGAGCATCGAGCCGACGGTGGACGAGCACGCACTCATCTACAAGGTCATCGGCGCGCTAATGAATGCCGAGCCGCTGGTCCCGCGCAATGTGTACAGTCCGAACCCGCTGCCGGCGAATTTTCCCGCGCTGATCGCCGACACGGAACTGCCGACGCAGATTCTGCCCGTCGAAGGGTTCGCGAAACTCGCTGAATTCTGGAATGACATGGGCAACGTGCATTCGTGGAGACCGATGGTGTATTTCATCGTGACGTTGCCAGTTGTACTGGCAACGCAGGTGACCGGACCCATGGTCACGACCCGCATTACCGAGTACCGCCAATCCGGCAAGCCGGGCACGATCGAGACGTGGATCCAGATCGGCGGCACAGTCTTAGCGGCCGGTCAGCCGGTAACCAATGCCTGGGTGCAAATCCAAGATGCGCTCTTCCACCCCCTAGGGACCGTCACGACCTCCACGGATGGTCGCTTTACCTTTGGCGGCTTGGTGGCCGGAACTTACAACTTGCGGGTCCGCGCCCAGGGGTTCAATGAGGCCCATCCGGGGATCCAGGTTCCATCGCCCACAGGAAGTTACGACATCCAACTCACGTAACAGAAGGAGAAGGTCAGCATGCCAACGTACGAGACACCCAAAGTCTATATTCAGGAAATTACCAGTCCCGGCGTCATCGCCGGAGTCACAACCAGCACAGCGGCTTTCATCGGCCCGGCACTCACCGGCCCGATCAATGTTCCCACGTTCATTACGACGTTCGATGATTTCCTTCAGAAGTTTGGGGTGCTTCAAACCGATGGCTCGTATATGCCCTATATGCAGGGCTATTACATGGCATATGGGGTTCGGAGCTTTTTTGATAACGATGGGAGCTACGCCTATATCTTGCGCATAGGGACGGCGCGGGTCACGACCTGGGAGATCGATAATCAAAAAGGCGAAGCGGTGTTTCGCCTGCAAGCGCAGACCGACGGGACTGCGGGCGACAATATTCAGGTGGCGGTTGCAGCGGCCAATCTCACAGGCGTCAACGGCGTGGCCGTGGCCACGGGCAAAGCGACCGTGCAGGGTGTGAACGGGGTGCTAGTGTCAGTTGACAAGCCCAATGTGTTTAATGTGAGCGACGTCGTCACCAAGGATCAAGTTGCGCGCGCAACGATCCAAAAGATTCAGGGGAACGTACTGACCCTGTCGACGACGTTGACACTGGCCAATGGGGATACGCTGGTCATCGCCAACATCATTCCATCATCGGACCCAAACACACCCATTACATTTCGCATGGCGCAAACGACGGGACTTGAAGCCGGCAGTGTTGTCCTCATTCAAGGAGATGACGCCAATAATCCCGGCACGACGGTTAGCGATTATGCTGTCCTTCAAGATGTGGACAAAGCGGGATTTGTGACAATCCCGGGTCAACCGAATCTGACACATTCCTATAATTTGGGCGCCGCGAAACCGCCCGTGTTGATCTCCCAGGAGTTCCAACTTACGGTCACGCCGCCAGCCGGGGTCGCTGAGGTATTCAATAATCTTTCTCTCAATCCGCTGCATCCCGGCTACGTGTTTACAGCCGTCGATTCCGACTCTGTCAATGTCCTGCCACCTCTGGTGCCTCCGATTGCCCTGAATTACCCCGATCCTTTGGCCCAGCCGACTAATCCGGTGCCCATCAGCATTCATGGACAACAAGACAACCCCGCTCAGTTGGGCGTCGCCGATTACCAAACTGCCTTGGACTCATTACTTAACGTGGAAGGGATCAACACTGTCTGCGTGCCGGATGCCGCCGCAAACTCTGGTTACATTGGGATCCAAGCCGCCATGATCGAGCATTGCGTTCAGAGTCAAGACCGCTTTGCAGTCCTCGATTCCAGATTGGGCGCGCCGCCCTCCGATGCTGGCAGCGTGGACGTGCACAGGCAACAACTGACCCAGGATAGAGATGGAGCATTCGCGGCGCTTTATTATCCGTGGTTGATGATTCCGGATCCGACCAACAAGAAACCGAATGCGCCGCCGATACCTATTCCACCTTCCGGAGCAATCGCCGGCATCTACGCGCGCGTTGACAATGATCGTGGTGTCCACAAAGCACCGGCGAACGTCGACATATGGGGCGTTGTAGGTCTTAAAACGACGCTTAGCGACCGGCAGCAAGGCCCACTGAATTTGGAAGGGGTCAACGTCCTGCGGATATTCCATGGAACTGCGCAGGCGATGGTTTGGGGGGCTCGTACACTGGATACGCAGGATACCGACTGGAAATATGTAAGCACCAGGCGGCTAATGATTTACATAGAACAATCCATCGAGGCCGGAATTCGTTGGGCCGTTTTTGAACCGAACAACCTGTCGCTTTGGAACAAACTCAAGCGCACGATCACGGAATTCCTGACACGGCTCTGGCGGGCCGGAGCTTTATTCGGGGCAAAGGCGGAAAATGCATTTTATGTACGCATTGATGAAGGCCTCAATCCGGCCTCCACGCGGGCACTCGGACAATTGTTCATCGAAATCGGTGTGCAACCGGCGTATCCGGCCGAATTCATCATTGTCCGCATCGGCGTCTGGGACGGCGGCGCGCAAATCAGCGAAAGTTAACCGAAGGAGAGATTATCATGGCGCAAGCAGGACAACGAGTAGATCCCTATGGCAGTTTCGATTTCCTAGTAGAAATCGACGGCATCACCCGCGCTTCGTTTCAAGAAGTGAGCGGACTGGAGTCGACCATCGACACGATGGATTATCGCGAGGGGGGCGAAAACGAGACGATGCGAAGATTGCCCGCAAAGACAAAGTTCGTGAACATTGTCTGCAAATGGGGGACAACGGACAACCCCGAAATGTCTGAGTGGCACCGCCAGTGGGTCGTGGGGGATCCCGCTGCCGCACGGAAGAATGGTTCGGTGGTTCTTCTGGACCGGCAAGGCAATGAGAAGGTTCGCTGGAATTTCGTGAATGCGTGGCCTTCCAAATACGTGGGACCGTCCTTCAATGCGAAGAACAGCGATGTCGCGATCGAAACCATGGAGATCGTCCACGAAGGGATTACGAGGGTATAATTATGCTTCAAACGGAACACGAATTCACGCTACCGATGGGCTACGTCGATGGCGAAGGCGACATGCACAAAGAGGGCGTCATGCGGCTGGCCACTGCCGCGGATGAAATCCTGCCGATGAAGGACCCACGCGTGCAGAAAAACCCAGCATATTTGGTGGTGATCTTGCTGTCGCGGGTGGTGTCAAAACTCGGCACCTTGGAGGCCATCACTCCAAAAGTCATCGAGGGACTGTTTGCGAAAGACCTAGAGTATCTCCAGAATCTGTATAACGAGATCAACCAGGTGTCCCCCCACAACCGCTCGATCTCTTGTCCGCAATGTTCTCATGTCTTCGAAGAGGAACCTGTCTCTGCGGGGGGGTCCTAGGCTACCCCGTCGATCAGCTCCAAGAGGAGGTAGCCTTTATCGCCTACCATTTTCATTGGCCCCTGGCGGATGTGATGGAGCTCGAACACGCCGACCGTCGACAATGGGTCACAGAGATTTCCAAGATCAACCGGCAGATTAATGGTGAGTAAATGACCATTCGAAGACGCCCGACAAACCCGATGATTGCTCACTGCGGACGCCGCGTGCGTGCTCGCGCGCTGGAATTGGCCAGGTCACTTGGAGAGCTGTGTGGGGCCAGCTTGTTCGCGACGGCTGTATTCTTGCGGTGGCGACAGCGGGTGGGCATACTTCCAGGCGTGTCGCACATGTTTGTCCGCCCGGGGAGTATGATCCTGCACCGCGATTGGCGCCAGAATCTTTACCTTAGCGTTTCACCGCAATTGATTTTTGCTAATGCCGGGCGGCCAGCAACTCACGCGTCACCCGATTCCATCGGAATCCCTGTCACCATGTCGTCCCCAGAAATATCGCGCGTGCGCCCAATATCTTCGGCAAACGTGCAAATTGTGAATCGCGTGTTGATGCGTAGTGAGAAAAGGCTGTTTATCTCAATCGACAAGACGGTTAAAGAGCACCCGGTTTCATCGTCGTCGACGCCCGTCGCCAGAGTATTCCGTGTGCCGAGACCCGCTTCCGTCGAAACTCCTGTTGCCTGCACCTCACCACCACAAGCATTGCCGATGACTGGGTCACGGGCGGAACCACAACGTTCCTTCGCGGGACAATCGATACCAGAGCTGCCCGCTGCCAATAACGTGGAGCGATTGGCAGATCAGGTCTTGCGCACCATCGATAAGAGAATTGTGGCCCAGCGAGAGCGTCTGGGAAGGATCTAGCGTGCCAGAGAAAGCAACGATCACGAACACAGTGACCGGGACAAAAGTACCGGTCATGTTCAACCCGGAGGAATACTCCGTCAACCGAGAGAATAATTTCGCGCAAACGGCCATCCCGGGATTGAGTGCGCCGATTCTCCAGTTCGTTCACGGGAACATGCAGACGCTCGAAATGGAATTGTTCCTGGACACGTATGAGACGCATCGGAACGGCAGCCGAACGCTCAATCAAGCCGGCCAGGACGTGCGGGAATTGACCAGTCAGATCACGGGTTTTCTCGACATTGATCCGACCACGCACGCTCCTCCAGTTTTGGTTTTCACCTGGGCAAGCCTGTCGTTTACCTGCGTGTTGGCTCGCGCCAACCAGCGCTTCACCATGTTCCTGCCCAGCGGAATCCCGGTACGCGCCAAGATGCAGGTGACCTTTAACGAATTTCGAAATATTGATTTGGAAGCCAAGGAGATCAAACGCGAAACGGCTGATTATTCCAAAATCCATGTGGTGAACGAGGGAGAACGCCTCGACAGTATCGCCATGCGGGAGTACAGCGATCCGACACTTTGGCGTCCCATCGCCCTCATGAACAACGTGGACAATCCTTTTGATTTGGTGGTGGGGACCCCGTTGCTTGTTCCGCAGTTGCCCTATCTCGATCCCACATCGGGCGAGATTTACCAGTAATCATGTCAAACCTGCGCTACGTCCCCCAGTGCCGAATCAGCATCAACGGAACAGTCGTGCCGTCTGAAATGCGCGGCTCAATCTCCAGTGTCAGCTTTCAGACCGGATTGGAAGGCGCTGATCGCGTGGAGCTCACGCTGGTGAATGAGAGTCTCCGGTGGTTGGATCATCCGTCACTGCAAATCGGTAATCAGTTAGCATTGGATATCGGCTACGCTCCGGATCCGCTGACCCGCATGTTCTCCGGCGACATCGTAAGCGTGTCGGGTAGCTTCCCCAGTGGTTCTTCTCCCACGCTGTCGATATCCGCCCAGGACCGTCGGCAACGCTTGCAACAGGGAACCAAAGTCCGTTGGTTCGCGATTCCGATCCCAAAGAATGGCAACTTTCCAGTACAGGACATGAGCGTCGTGGATCAAGTGACCGTCGAAGGCGCCTTGATGCCCATCATCAAACCGGTGGGCGCAGCCATCTCCGCGGTCCTCGGTGTCGTGGAGGCGATTCCCAGCATGAGCGATCCGAAAGAGGCGCAAAAGTTGATTCGCCAGCAGGCCAACGAAAGTGACTTCGACCTGCTATCCCGGATCGCCAAAGAAAACGGCTGGGAGCTGACAGTCGATTACTCGGAGCCAAACGGGGGGCAAAAACTGGTTTTCATGTCCCCGTTGGACCAACTAAGTCCTGATGTGACTCTGAAATACGGACAATCCCTTGTCGAATTCAGTCCGCACATCAGCACCGTCGGCCAGATCGACGCTGTCACCGCTTTTGTCTGGATCCCCAAAATCAAAACCAGGTTTGCAATTACGCTGGGATGGGACTGGGACCGGATGGCGCTTACACTTGATATCAACACGTCCGCTTCGACACGATCCGGTGCGGCGACATATGAAATCGAGCAATCACTGACGCAGGCGTCCGCGCCTCGCAAGCTTGTCAGCGAATTGATTCCGAAACTGAACAAGCGGCTTACGGGTTCTGGCAGTGTCGTTGGCGACCCGCGGATCCAGGCCGGAAGCGTTCTGCGTATGGAAGGTCTGGGCATTCAGTTCGGTGGCCTGTATCGTGTGACCTCGGCCACTCACACCTTGGATGCTTCGGGCTATCGGACGCATTTCGAAGTTCGCAAGGAAGTCTGGTTCGGGTCCATTCCGTTAACGGAACAATCTGCCATACCCGTGTCGCTCCCCTCACCATTGCAGAACTGAGAGGTCCTAATGGATGGAGAATTGATAGATCGTCTGTCATCAGAAAGTGAAACTCGGTCCGAGTTCCACGCCTTCAGCATTACCACGGCGACCGTCATCGACAACATCGATTCGACCGGGCAGATGCGCGTTCAAGTACGCATTCCGTGGCTTCCGGACATCGAGCCCTGGGTACGCGTGGCGGTACTGATGGCCGGCCCGCAACGTGGCACTTTTTTTATTCCTCAAGTGGACGACGAAGTCTTGGTGGCATTTAACCAGGGCGACATCCGCGAATCCTATGTGATTGGTTGTCTCTGGAACGGTGTGGATGAACCCCCAACCACGGAAGAGAACGACGCGGTGAGCAAACGCATGATTCGCACGCCGAAAGGGCTGCAGATTGTATTCGACGACGACGCTCCTTCCATCGAGGTCACGATCAGGCCAAACCAAAGCTCAACGGACAGCGGCGATACGTTACCCTCCATCCTCATGAACAAAGACCAGATTGTCCTGCAACGAACTGCCGGTACCGATGACACCAAACAATCCATCACGCTGGATGAAAACGGCATCACTATTGAAGTGAGCGAGGGTGATATCACATTGAAGGCGGCCCAGGGCACTGTTCGCATCGAAGCGGAGACGAACGAACAAAGCAGTTCGTCGCGGACGGAAATCGAATCCGACGGGGATTGTGTCTTGAACGGTGAAGTTGTCCGAATCAATTAATTCCGAGTACAACATGCCCCTCGCAGCACGAGTAGGAGATCCCACTTCGCATCCTGGAACCATCTCGGGACCGGGCGTGCCAACTGTGCTCATCGGCGGACTGCCAGCGGCGGTACAAGGCACTCTGCACACCTGCGCAATGCCCCCCGACGCCGGACCACATCCTCCAACACCGATCGCGATGGGCAGCTCCACGGTTTTTATTGGTGGACAGGCAGCCGCGAGGGTTGGGGACTCCACCGGTTGCGGGGCTTCGATCGTGAGTGGCGAGACAACCGTGATTGTCGGTGGCTGAACCCATAGCTCTGCCTGGATCGCATGAACGCGACTAACAAATCTTTTCTTGGAACGGGGTGGGCATTCCCCATTTCGGTAAACAGCGCCGGTGAAATTGCCACTGTGTCTTTGGAAGAAGACATACGTCAATCGGTGCGCATCATTTTGGGGACTGCCCCAGGTGAACGGGTCATGCGCCCCGATTTCGGGGCCGGCTTGGGAAAGCTCGTTTTCGAGCCTATCAACAATACAACCATCAGCCTTGCCCAACATTATGTGGAGCAAGCCTTGGTTACCTGGGAGCCTCGCATCGACACCGTCACCGTCGCGGTAACGCCGGATACACCCAACGGCCGGCTGACGATTGACATTCGTTATCGCGTTCGAACAACAAACACCTTTTACAACTTGGTCTACCCATTCTATCTGACGGAAGGAGATAACTCGTGACCGACGACGCCACTCCGGTCCTCGATGGACGACTCGAACAGGACGTCCTGAATGAACTGTTGTCTCGTTGTCGCTCGTACGTCCCCGAGTTGATTCCCGCGGAAGATCAACCGGGCTACGCCTTGTGCCAGATCGTAGCCCGTGATTCCCAGACGATCATCCAACGACTGAACCAGGCGCCGGACAAGAATCTGTTGGCGTTCCTAGATTTGATGGGCGTTAATCTCATCCCATCGAAACCCGCGCGGGCAGCGGTCGTCTTCGAAACGCGACCGGGCTCAATCGATGGACATATCGAGGCGGGTCTGCGTCTCGGGGCGCAGCCGTCGGGCTCATCGTCGCCCGTCCTTTTCGAAACGGAAAATGCCATCGCTCTGGCTGCCGCAAAGCTTGTCCAAGTGGTCTCCCTTTGGCCTGACCGAGATACAGTCATCGACCACACGCAGGACCTGGATGGTGGCCGGGCGTTTACGATTTTCCAGCAGGGAAACCCAATTGAGCATGTGTTCTACTTGGGGCATGAAACAGCGTTCGCCTTCAAAGGTGGAGCGATAATCCAGATCGAGTTCGAATTGTTCACTCCGGGCAGTGTGCCTTTATCGATCATTTGGGAATTCTGGGACGGGCAGACATGGCGGCCATTCCATCCGTTCGATTCGTTGGCAGTCAGTATTGACGGAACTGCGGGGCTAACCCGCAGCGGTGTTGTAACGCTCAAGGCGGAGTGTGGTGATTCCCATCAAACTATTGTGGATGGTATTGAGAGCTATTGGGTGCGGGCGCGCCTGGATCAGCCGCTCCCACCCAATGCTGCTCAACTGTTCGCTGTGGTAGACCGGATCCGCCTTCGTGCCGTCATCGATCGACCGCTGCAGCAAGCGACGGATAAGGATAACAACACCCAATGCGTCGGCCCGGTCAGACCCGATACCGCCTTTGCTGGCAGCAGCAAACTCGATCTTACCACGACTTTTTACCCGCTCGGAAAGGCGCCCGACTCCAATAGCATTTTCTATTTGTCCTGTGATGAGATCTTCAGTAAGCTTGGGGCGGTCGTCGATCTCGGTTTCACGCGCGGCGTCACTCCAGCGGAGGAAGGTGACAACAAAGCACAGGACTACCAGACCGATTTGAACGCGGCGACCAACGCCGGCCTGACCGTCGTCGACGATCTTGCCCGGGATATTATCGATGCGGCGTATCTCCTTAAAGACATCGCCATTTCTTCCCCCCAGGATCTCGAAACTAAAATCCAGGACCTGAACAATCAGAAGAATGCGTTTCCTTCCACTCGGGATATTACTCAGCTGGCAACCGCAGCCGACGCGCTGACGCAGGCAATCTCAGAGATAATCGCCGGAATTACAATTACGCCGCAGACTTTTGCCAACATAACGGTATCGACAGTCGATGAAACAAAGGTTAATGGCGCCATCGATTCTGTAGCCGCCAATGCAAAGGACGCCGCCGCCAGGGCCGACGATGCGCTGAGGAAACTGAACCAGATCAAACTCAATCCGACAGTGCTTCTGTCTGTCGAGAACAAGCAGAATCCACCGGCCCTGGCCGATCCTGTTTTGGTGTGGGAATATTGGAATGGTGACGCATGGTCGGATCTCAGCGCCACTGTCGATAAAGCTTTTCCTCCCGCCAGTCCGGCCACAGTGAATCTGCAAAATCCCCAGCAGGAGTGCGACGTGCTTCGTTTTGTTGTTCCTCAGGATTGGCAGATCTCCACCTTGAACGGAACACAAGCTCGTTGGATGCGCGCTCGGATCACGTCGGGTAGTTTCAACCGGCTCCGTTTCGTGAGCTGGTTCGACGCCCAGTCCAACACCGTCAACATTTTCCCCATTCTCGAGCCGAGGCCACCGGTGTTGCACGACATGTTTCTGGGATATCGCTACCACTCCGTTTGGATGCTTCCGGAACAATGCCTCACAACAAATGATTTCATGTTCGAGTGGCACAGTCTGGACGCGAGCGCCCCGGGCACTTTCTTTCCGCTGTTTCACCCGGTTGCCGACGCGTTGCCAGCGCTGTATTTCGGTTTAGACCGACCTCTGCCCAACGACCTGGTAACGATTCTCTTCGACCTCGATGAGCAGGATGTTGACGCGCCGCCCTTGGTTTGGGAGTACTGGAACGGCTCCGCCTGGCAAACCCTCTCGGTCACCGACGAAACGCAGAACCTGACAGTGCCGGGTGTGGTTTCCTTTCTGCCACCGGCTCTTCCAACTAGACCAACGGGAGCAATGATCAAAGCTGGGGCGAACCAGGTCACGATGAAGGACGCGGCCACGGCCGCCGTCTTCGTTGCCGGCGATCAAATCGTGATCCAACAAGGCTATGCTACCGAGCTCGCTATTATCACGCGAGTTCAAGATGCCCTGCTTGATCTCCAGACTCCCTTATCCGCCACGTATTCTGCCGGTACCGTCACACTGGCCTCGTTACCACGGTTTGGAAGTTCCTGTGACTGGGTGCGTGCTCGATTGAAGGAAGATGCGTTGCCGTTGCAAATCAGAATCAATGGACTTTACCTGAACGCCGCCTGGGCCCAACAGCTGCGCACAGTACCCAGAGAAATCCTCGGTTCAGGGAATGGTCAACTGAATCAGAGCTTCTTCTTTTCTCAAGCGCCAGTCCTTCCCGGCGAACAAATCCAAGTCCGCGAACTTGATGGAGCCCGTGCCGAGGTGGAATTGCCGATGCTGCAGGACGAGCTGCAGAAAGCAGGATTGTCGCTGGATCTTATTCGCACGGTCAGCGATCCGCGCACCAACCTCGTGACAGAAGTTTGGGTACAGTGGCAATCGCAACCAAACCTCTTCTTTTCGGGGCCGGACGACCGCCACTATGTGGTGGACCGGGCCCGCGGACGTGTTTTGTTTGGCGACGGACGAAATGGTCGATTGCCGACCATTGGCTCCAACAACGTTCGCGCCGCGCTGTACCAGACAACAATTGGTTTTGCCGGCAATGTCCCGGCAGGGTCGATCACGCAATTGCTTTCCGGCGTCACCGTGGCCCAAACCGTCAACAATCCGCGCGCGGCGGAAGGAGGGGCCGACGGTGAACAAATCACCGAAGTTTCGCGGCGCGGGCCGCAAGTCATGCGGCATGAGGGGCGTGCACTCTCGGCCGCCGATTGTGAAGCGCTCGCCCTCGAAGCCTCGCCGGGGGTGGCCATAGCCAAGGCGCTTACGGCAACCGCGCCCAATCTGCGTCCGGCTCCTGGTTTCATCACGATCATCATCGTTCCCGGTAGTGTCGATGCGCTCCCGCAACCGTCTCACGAGCTGCGGCAGGAAGTACACGATTTCCTGGCCTCTCGGGTCGCTGCCACCGTGTCGGCTACTCATGTGGCGATCATCGGTCCTGTTTACCTGCATGTTGGTGTACGAGCGACCATCATCCCGCTTGTACCGGGTGATGCCGGCGACGTCAAGAATCAGGTCATTGACGTGCTGCAGATGTTCTTGCACCCAATCAGCGGCGGCCCGGAGGGAAACGGGTGGGCGTTTGGTCGCGGTGTTTTCCAATCGGATATCGCCGAGGCACTGCTTCAAGTGGCCGGCATTGACTACATTCAGGACCTGCAGTTACTGCGCGATGATGTAGTCACGGGCGACCGGGTCTCCGTGCCGCCCGAGCGCATTGTCGCGGCCGGGACGCTTCAAATTGAAATGCAAATAGCCCATTGATCACCGTGCCAATTCCTCAAACCAATCTTGATAACCGCCGCTGGTTGGACTTGGCGGACGAAGGCGTCAATCTAGTCCCGCGCTTTGCCCCGAGATGGACGGATCTGAATATCCACGATCCGGGTAGAACATTGATCGAACTGTTTGCCTGGTTGACAGAGGCGAACCTCTATCGGTTGAACCAGGTGCCTGACCGTCATCGCAGAAAGTTCCTCGAATTGCTCGGTTTCATACCCAGCTT
>DATIZX010000078.1:0-27895 GCA_035516795.1 Verrucomicrobiia bacterium | reverse complement strand
TCCGAGATTACAACGAAGACTACCCGCACTCGGCCATCGGCTATCAGACACCACAGCAATTCGAAACGTCGTTTCAACCACAACCATCAACCCCAAAGACTCTGCAAATCGCCGCTTGATTCACGGGGGGCACTACAATACTGCACGCGAATCATGCCGTCCGCGGTATCTGTTACAGTGATGTCCTTTGACAGGGCCGGAAAGTAGACAGGGATACTCTTGATCGCTCCCCAACCAGTATAGCCCAGTCCCGAATAAAATCTCCATGCCCGTTGCGCGAATCCCTTGTAGAATTCCATCTCCTTCGACCGATCTACCTCATCGATCTTGATTGGAGTCGATAAGAAGTTGGTGCCGTCGTGATGCTGAAAATCCCTCACCCAACGCACATCAAACCCACTGGCATCTCGGAAATCGGTTGCCCACGTTGCTAGATAAGGAGCTGCGCCGGAGATCCAGCGGGCGAGGGAAGGATGTTCGTCAAGTACATACCGGCCGTTCGGCTTGTTTTCGACGACGCAAGTAAACGTGCATGTTTCGGGAGTGACTTTCCACGATGACGATGAGTCATCCCACAGGTACTCGTGGGTGTAGCCCTCGGTCTTCACAACGCCGATCGTTTGATCCGCTTGCTCGAGCCAGGTGAGAATGTCCCCCAAGGTAGGGGCCGCCAGTGACTTGGCTGATTGCGCGATTAACACGCAGAGGATGACGATTGCGGTGCGTTTGATGGTTGTCGTCTAACCTCTCCAGTACGAGCTTTTCAAGCTACCGACAAATGCTGTGCCCTTCGTCCAGGCTAGGCCGCATCCATCCGCGTGTCAATTTCATTGGCAAAACCAGCATCGGCAATAGTTGTTTATGGCTGACCGTCCAAATGAATGGACATGCTTGCGAATGCGTCATAGATTTATGAAGCAATAGGAGGCGGCCATGAAAATGTTCAAAATACCAGTTGCGCTTTTGTTGGTCGTTGCTCCGTGGCTAATGTTGCGCGGTGTTGAGGCTGCGGATGTGTCGGTCAGCTTTGCAGTGAGTTCCGTTGACGACTTTTACGAACCGCTTTCAACGGAAGGCTATTGGGTGCAAGTCGGTTCTTATGGGCGCTGTTGGCGTCCTTCTTACGTCGCCTCGTATTGGCGACCCTACTGCGATGGAACCTGGGTTTGGACAGATGACGGCTGGTACTGGCAGAGTGACGAGTCTTGGGCTTGGGCGACGTATCATTACGGACGATGGACTTTGGATCCGTACTACGGCTGGGTCTGGGTGCCGGACACCGTATGGGGGCCTTCGTGGGTTGTGTTTCGAGAAGGTGGCGGTTATTGCGGCTGGGCACCGTTGCCGCCGGGAGCCGTCTTTGGTCCTCAAGGCACGATCATCATTGGTGCCGGGGAGGTCCCTGAGACCTGGTTCGTGTTCATCGGTGACCGCCATTTCGGCGACCGCCATAGTTACCATGAACTGATTGTACATAACCGGACGATTTACGACAGAACGAGGATGAACACGACGATCCGGCGCGAGGGCGGACGTGTCATGACGGAAGGTCCGCGCCTGCAAACTCTGCAACCCATTAATCGCGAGCGCATCAGGGAATCCACCGTCAAAGAAATGCGCCAGAGCGAACGCGTACCTCCCAGTTTCCGCCGGACTGCTCCGCAGGAAATGCGAGTTCCACAACAGAACGAGCGGCAGAACCAACGAGCACCTGCAGAACTTCCAAAACATGAGCAGCCTCATAAAAATGAGCCGGAGATTATTCGCGGAACGCCCAATACACCACCGGCTCAAGGGCAACAACAACATTCAGAGCCATCGATGCAACGCAGAGAGACACCGCCCGAACATCAAGGGTACATCGAACAGGCTCCCAATACGCCTGTGCAAGGGCGCCCGTCTGGTGAAAGAGTCGCCCCAGCCCCACAACCGAAGAAGGGAAATGCCCCGGCACAGGAGCGTGGACGTGAGGGACGAGAGCGCGGTGGTGACGATAGCAAGGACGACCGGCAAAGATAAGCTTCGGCCCGCAAGCAACGTGGTGGGCGGCGGCTCAAGATGGCCGCAGGCCGCGCTGTACCGCTTCTATCGTAATCGCTCGGTCCACTGTTCGTCCACGAGGACGTCGAGGTCGAGGAAGATTTTGCGGTTCATGGCAACCTCCAACTCTTTGCGGGCGGCGCTGCCGATTTCCTTGATCTTCTTGCCGCCTTGGCCGATGAGCATCCGTTGATGACGATCATCGGTGGTGAGGATGGCGGCCTTGATGTAGAGCAAGGGTTTGCCGGATCTTTCTTTGCGGTCCTCGACCTGTTCCACCTGCACCGACGCGGTGTACGGAACTTCCTGCGAGGTCCGGAGGTAAAGCTTTTCACGAACGAGTTCGGCGATCCAGAATTCGTTGGTGACATTGGTGACCTGACCGTCTGGATACTGCGCTGGGCCGACTGGCAGATGGCAGAGAATCGCATCGATGACTAAGCCCACGTTCTTGCCGGTGAGCGCGGAGAGTTCGACGACAGAGGCATAGTTCGCACCGCGTTCGATCCATGCATCACGGAAGTAGCGCTCTGGTAGATCGCTCTTGTTGAGTACGAGTATCTTCGGCTTGGCAATGGGGCTAACCATGCCGTTGACGCGTTGATCTTCGGGGCCGATGGAGCGGGTCGGATCGACGACGTGGACGACGATATCGATGCCTTCGAGGGCGTCGCGGACCTTGTGGTGAAGATTCTGCACGAGCCTGCTCGGTTGTGTTTTGAAAATTCCAGGTGTATCCACAAAAACGATTTGGCCTTCGGGTCGGGTGACGATGCCGTGAAAGGTGTCGCGCGTGGTCTGCGGTTTGGGCGTGACAATGGCAATCTTGGTGCCGACCAACGCATTGAGCAGGGTTGACTTGCCGACGTTGGTGCGGCCCAGCAACGCAGCGAAACCGCATTTGAAACCGGAGGCCGAATTCACCAAACGCCATTCTATCACAGTCGGGCGATTCTTACGGCGTGGTGACTTGCATGCGGGCGTTGTTTCCGCTACGGTGTCGGCCAATTGGGTCGCGCAAAGGGTGCGCCGGAAGTGGATGTCGCCGAGCGCGTGCGATGGGTTCCTCGCATGCTGATGCAGGTGCTAATCTTTGGCGCACAAGTAAACAAATCCGTACGTGACGCAGTTTGCAGTTGAATTGCAGGCCAAACCAGCCATATTATTCACGTTTTAATCATGACTTGGAAAGAAAAGTTTGAAGGGAAGTTGTCCGAAGAACTTGCTCAGGAGATTGAGATTTACGAGACGCAACTGGAACTGCGCAAACTCGGAAAGATCGACGAGAAGTTGTTCGCCGAGACCCGTCTGAGGCGGGGTGCCTATGGCCAGCGGTATGATAACGGCCAGCGCCATGATGGTGTCAGGGAGCAGGCATTGAATTATCCGCACGCGGGCCTGACCAAGGGCCCGGACACAATGTGGGATGCGCCGGGAATGCAGCGCATCAAGATTCCGTTTGGCGGGCTCGACCACCAGCAAATGGAGAGGCTCGCCGATGTGGCCGAGGAATACTCGGATAGCATTCTTCACGTAACCACGCGACAGGATTTTCAGCTTCACTTCGTTCACATTGAAGATACGCCGACGATCATGCGGCGGCTGGCGGCGGAGGGGATCACCACGCGTGAAGCTTGCGGCAATGCGGTCCGCAATGTCACGGCCTGTCCGCTGGCGGGTGTCTGCCATACCGAAACCTTTGACGTCACTCCGTATGCCAGGGCGTTGTCGCGGTTCCTACTCGGACACCCCGACACGCAGGATTTCGGGCGCAAGTTCAAACCGGCGTTTTCGGGTTGCGAACAGGAAGCCTGCGGTCTGGTAACGATGCACGATTTGGGGGCCATCGCGCAGATTCGCGATGGCCACCGTGGTTTCAGGCTGTTCGTCGGTGGCGGACTCGGTCCTGTGCCCTATCAGGCGAAGGTTCTATACGCATTCTTGCCAGAGGAAGAGTTGTTGCCCGTTTCGCAGGCAATTGCGCGCGTGTTTGCGCGGTTGGGGGAAAAGCAGAACCGGTCGCGGGCGCGAATCAAGTTTCTTGTCGCCAAGCTCGGCATCGATGAGTTTCGGCGGTTGGTGGAAGAAGAGCGCAAGATTCTGCCACACGATCCACAGTGGACAGCGTACCTGCCGAAGGCGCACGAGTTCGCGGAGAAGCCGCTGAGACCGGGGTCTTCGTTAAATGGCGAACCGCATCCAGAAGGTTTTGCCAACTGGGTCAGTACGAACGTGTACCGGCAGCGCCAGCCGGGTTACGTGGTGGCGACAGTGACACTGCCCATGGGAGACATTACCGCGTGGCAGATGCGGCAATTGGCGGATCTCGCGCGGAAATTCAGTGGCGAAAACGTTCGCACCACGGTCGAGCAAAACATCCTGTTGCGGTGGGTCAGCGAGGCGGACCTGCCGGCGCTGTATGCGGAATTGAAGAGGGTGGGACTCAGCGAACATGGCGCCGGGACGGTTCTCGACGTGGTTGCCTGCCCGGGAACCGACACGTGCAAACTGGGCATCGCGTCCTCGCGCGGCTTGGCGCGAGAGATTCGCGCTCGCCTCGCAGGGAAATTCTTCACAATGGACAAGGCGGTGCAGGGGTTGCGAATCAAGGTGAGCGGCTGCTTCAATTCTTGCGGGCAACATCACGTTGCGGACATTGGCTTTTACGGAAACAGTCGGACGATTGGCAATCACAAGGTGCCACACTTTCAGGTCTTATTGGGCGGGAAGTGGCGGGACAATGCCGGGTCCTATGGACTGGCGATCGGATCGGTGCCGTCGAAGCGCGTGCCGGAGGCGATTGAACGTATCACCCAGCGCTTCGTCAACGAGCGGCAGGGCAACGAAAGCTTTCAAGATTTCATCGCGCGCATCGGCAAGGCGGAGAGCCGGAAAATGATCGAGGACCTCATGGAAGTGCCTCCATACGCAAAAGATCCGTCTTTTTATTCGGATTGGGGTGACCCGCGTGAATTCACGATGGGCGACATGGGGGTGGGCGAATGCGCGGGCGAAGTTGTGTCGCGGATTGACTTCGATCTGCAAGCAGCCGAACGGATGGGCTTCGAGGCGCAGCTCAAACTCGAGGCGCAGGATTTGGCAAAAGCCGACGATCTGGCTTACAGGTCGATGCTGCAAGCCGCCCACGGTCTCGTGAAAGAATTATGGTATGACGCGCCCGACAATCCGGAAGCCATTGCGAAGGAATTTCGTACTCGATTATTCGAGCCGAAATTATTCTGGGATCGATTCGCCGGCGGAAAATTCGCTCAGGATTTCCTGCATCGACACGAGAACCCGCCGTCGCGTTACGATGCTGATGAGGTGCATCGATTGATCCAAGAGGCGCAATTATTCATCGAAGCATCCCATGCTTGTGCCGACAAACTACGGGAGTGGAAACAGACCCAGCGCTCCTCCAGTGTCCGTCTGAGCGAACCCAAGAATCTCGCCGTCTCGCCCAGCGGCGGAGATCCTGCGCTACGCTCAGGGTAATAAACCGTGATCAACGGACTGTACAAACTGGGCGTCAAACTTTTCGTGTCAAATCCTGCGGCAGCCAATATCCGGGAATTCATTCCCGTATTTCATTCATGGATTCAAGGACAGAGGATCCGCGATCATCTCCTCATTGACGTTCATGACTACTCGCACGTGCAGAATGGCCCCGGGATTCTCTTGGTTGCGCACGAAGGCAACTTCAGCATGGACCAGGCGGAAGGTCGGCTCGGATTGGTCTATTATCGCAAACAGCCGGTGGCCGATGGCTTCACAACTGTGTTTGCGACGGCGCAGGCGGCTGCTCGACTTCTCGAAGAGGAACCGACGCTCCATGCGATCAAGTTCCGCACCGACGAATTTTTGGTGTTCAGCAACGATCGCCTTCTTGCCCCGAACACCCCCGAGGTCCAAAAGCAGATCAAAGACTTTCTCCAGAGCGCCTTCGACAGCGCGACTGTCACTGTCGCCCCGCATGCCATTGACCCACGCGAGCGGCTCGCTTTTGTCGTTAAGCCCACCTAAACTGGGGTCGTGACAATTCTCACGGCCCATCGACAGCATTCGCGGCGATTCGAGGACTTCAAGTTTGTTTACCCGGTCCTATCACGGCGCAGTCACGGGATTTCCATCGGAATCAACACCAATCCCGACAAGATCTGCAACTTCGACTGTATTTATTGCCAGGTGGATCGCACGACGCCAGCGCCCGTAACAAAGTTCGAGGTTGGCATTGCCGAAAGAGAATTGCGGGCGATGATTGACATCGTCCAATCGGGGGAAATTGCGCAGCACCTGCCCTTCGATACTGTGCCCAAAGACAAATTGCGTCTCAACGACATCGCGCTCAGTGGCGACGCCGAGCCGACCACGCTGCGGAAGTTTTCCGAAATCATCTCGATGATCGCCCGCATCAAGCCGAAAGGTGTGAAGATCGTCCTGATCACCGATGCAGGTGGACTCGGCCGTCCTGATGTGAAACGCGGTCTGGAAATCATGGATGCGGAGAACGGCGAAGTCTGGGTCAAGCTCGATGCCGGCACCGAAGAGTATTTCAGACTGATCAATCGCACGAAGATTCCGTTTAGCCGAATCCTCCGGAACATTCAGGATTGTGCACAGGCACGTCCGATTGTGATTCAAAGCCTGTTCCTAAAGGTGCATGGGGTTGGGCCGGGCGCAGATGAAATCGCTGCGTATTGCCAACGGTTGCGGGAAATTGGGAACATTAAGTTGGTTCAGGTTTATACCGTGGCGCGAAAACCGATGACCATGGTGGACGGTGTGCCGGCGTGGCAATTCGTGGCCGCGCTTTCCGACGCGGAGGTGGACTCGATCACCGAGCGCGTGCGACGGGAAACAGGGTTGGCCGCCGAGAGCTTTTACGGCGTTTGAGCCTGGATGCGCGCACTCTTGCGGTTGTTTATCGGCCAAACGAATTTGTGAAATCTGCGGCAGAGCCAGGCTGGAACGGCGTCGCTTTCTTGTGATGACGTGAGTTTGCCACGCAGTTTTTGAGGAACTGCTCGTAGGCCACGGCATCCAATGGCAATTCGACGGTCTGGTTGTGGGCGGAGGAGAAGACAATCGCGTTTGCCAACTCGACGGAGTGGATTCCTTCTGCGGCCGGTGCGATCAGCGGCTGGCCATCGAGAATGGCGTCGATGAAGTTCTGCAAAACAGCAACGTGTTGTCCGCCACGATCCGGAAATGCCAAGCGGAATTCGGTTGTGGACGGCGCGCTGAACTGTTTGTCAGTTGTGCGACTGAACTCGCTCATGGGTATATCGTTCTTCGCAAAGACGAGTTCGTTGTTTTCCAGCACGAGCCGGCCGTTTTCGGCTGCGATTTCCAAACGGTTCGTTCCCGGTGCTTCACCGGTGGAACTGATGAGCACAGCGGTCGCTCCGTTCACATATTCGCAATATGCCGTCACGTCATCTTCGACCTCGATGTTGTGGTAACGTCCGAGACCGCAAAAACCGCGGACGCGCTGGGGCATTCCGAAGAGCCACTGGAAAAGATCGAGATTGTGCAGGCATTGGTTCAGCAACACGCCGCCGCCTTCACCGTCCCACGTGGCGCGCCAGCCGCCCGAAGCATAATACGCCTCGCTGCGGAACCAGTCGGTGATAATCCAGTTGATGCGGCGGATTTCGCCCAATTCACCGTTTTGAATCATCTCGCGTAACTTCAGATAGGCGGGATCGGTACGCTTGTTGAACATCGCGGCGAAAACCAAACGGGGATTTTTGTGTGCGGCAAGCAGACGTTCGCAGTCGGCCTTGTGAACGGAAATGGGTTTTTCGACGAGCACGTGCAGGTCGTTCTGCAGCGCGTCGATCCCGATCGTCGTATGGCTATAATGCGGCGTGGCGATGAGCACGGCATCGACGCTGCGGGAACGGATCAAATCTTCGCTGCGTGTGAATTGTCTGGCCAGCGAGTAAGAAGCGAGTTTCTCGGCGGAGCGAGTGCACAGAGCCGTCAATTGACAGCGAGCAATTTTCCCGGTAAGCACATCGTCCGTGTACCTCCTCCCGATATTGCCGAGGCCGATGACTCCCAATCTGACAGATTTCATAACCGACCAGATCTGGCGTCACTCAAAGCGAAACCAGTCGAAATCAGCGTAACCAGATTCTCGCGCGCCACGGGAGGAGAGGAAGTACAACCCCACCTTGGCGCCGATCCAAATGCCCTCCCGGGCCGTAAATGGTTTGCCCAGAGGAGCGAACTTTTTCCCATCGTTGCTGTAGCTGAAAGTGCAAACAGCCCCCGCCGCAACCTTGACGCGAAGCAGAGCGAAATCGCCGAGTCGCCGCACTTCACCTTCGACAACGGCGTCCGCCCCCGTATGCGCGTCCCGGCAAGCGGCCTTGGCCAGACGAAAGCCGTCGGCAGCCCGTTCCACGGCGATGTTGGAATAATCCATCCCCATGACGATCAGGCCGGCGCGTTCGCCCATGGCCAGATTACTAAAATCCAGCTTTGTGGTCACGGTGAACTCGAGTGCCGGGAATTTTTGAAGCAGGAGATTGGGGACGGACCATAGATTCATTGCTTTGTCGGGTTTCTGTTCCGGAAATAGGCGCAGCCAACCGGCACGTTCCGTCAAAGAAAGCCAGGCCTTCTTGGGATTGGCGTTCCACTGCCATTGCGGGCCCAGTTCGCCGGAATCGAATTCATCATTCGTTTGCGGTGCGGTGATCGCCTGGGCTGTCCCGACGTTCGGTTTGTGATGGACCAGCACCGGTTCCCCATGCCCGGTGTCCTCGTCTTGGTTACCAATCGCTGGCCAATCCGCGATCCATTTCATCGGCTGCAAGTGAACGATGCGTCCGTAAGCCCCGCGGTCCTGAAAGTGCACGAACCACGATTCCCCGGATTCGGTTTCGACCCAGGCGCCCTGATGCGGTCCGTTGATCTCGGTGGCGCCCTGGGCAAGCACGATCTTGTCGTCGTACGGTCCGAAGATCTGTTTGGACCGCAACACAGTTTGCCAACCTTCGCTTACGCCGCCGGCCGGCGCAAAGACGTAATAATAGCCATTTCGCTTGTAGAGTTTTGGGCCTTCAATTGTGGGATGATCCACGGTTCCATCAAAGACCAGGGTTCCGTCGTCGAGCAATTGCGTGCCGTCGGGACTCATCCGATTGATCGTCAGGACGCTTTTGATCCCCGACCGGCTCTTGGCCCAGGCATGGACCAGATAGGCGTTGCCGTCCTCGTCCCAGAACGGGCAGGGGTCAATCCAGCCTTTGGCGTTCCGCACGAGGTGCAGCGGTGCCCAAGGACCGGCGGGATTTCCAGCCTTGGACATGAAGATGCCCTTATCCGGATCCCCAAAGAACAGGAAGAATTGCCCGTCGTGGAAGCGCAGGCTGGGAGCCCAAACGCCATTGCCATGTTGCGGTGTATCGAATTCGGCAAAGGGATAATTCTGGAAAACATGGCCCAAGATTGTCCAGTTCACCAAATCTTTCGAATGAAGTATGGGAAGACCGGGCACACAATGGAAGCTGGACGAGACCAGATAAAAATCATCGCCGTGACAGATTACGTCAGGATCGGAATAATCAGCGAAGATGATCGGGTTCTTGTAGGTTCCGTCGCCGTTATCGGGCATCCACGGGAAGACCGCCGCCGCACGTTGGTGTTTTCTTTTATTCAATGCGCACCGGTTTGATTTGGGGAACGATGACATGGAAAATGGCGAGCGCGAGCACATAAGCGCCACCACAGATATAGAGAATCGTATCGTACACGCCCGTATTCGTGAGCTTTTCTCCGACGTACCAGGCAAAGGCAATCGAGGCGACAGCGGCGATGGCGCCGCCAAGCCCGACCACCGAGCCCACTGCGTTTTTGGGAAACATGTCGGAAACGACCGTGTACATGGTTGCGGACCAACCTTGGTGAGCGGCGTTTGCCAGCGCAAAGATCAGCGTGGAGATCCAGACGGCCCAGAGCGCTGGTCGCGCTTTGACGGCTCCGGCGCGAGCGATGGCCGGTACGAGCACAACAGGCAGCACGCAGATGGCACAGATCAGCGCGGCCGTTTTACGCGCCGCGTTGACCGTCCAGCCTCGGCGCATGAAAAAGGGAGAGAGGGCGCCTCCACCGATGCTCCCCAAGACGGCACCCACGGCCACGGTGGCGAGTGGCAAACCAAATTGGGTGATATTGAGCTTGAACATTTTATTGAAGACATCGGGGAGCCAAAATCCGTAAAACCACCAGACCGGGCCGACAAGTATGCCGGTGAAAACATACGCCCAAGTATGGCGAAAACTCAGTGTCCGGACCCACGACAGTTTCGCCTTTTCGTTTTCGGTTTGGCCATCCGGTTCTAGCGTTTGGATGTGTGCCAATTCTGCCGGCTTCACATGACGTGATTCCGCAGGGGGTTGATAGTAGATGAGCCAGATCACCAGCCAGAGGAATCCGGCGCCGCCCAGCAACACGAACGACACCCGCCAGCCGACGGTGACAAACAAGAGTGGCACGAGCAACGGTGCGACCACCTTGCCAAAGCTCGAACCGGTATTGAAATAGCCCGTCGCCAATGAACGTTCGCGCTGGGGGAACCATTCCGTAACGGCCCGGATACACGCCGGAAAGTTCCCTCCTTCTCCCAGACCCAGCCCGAAGCGCGCCGCAGCAAATCCGCGCACAGAGCCAGCCAGCGATGTACCCGATGCGGCCAGACTCCAAATGACGATGGACACGACAAAGGAACTTCGCGTTCCCAGCCAGGCGAGGATGGGTCCAAAAACAATCTGACCAAATGCATACGAGGCCTGGAACGCATTGACGATGAGAGCATAATCGTTGGGAGTCCAACCAAAGTGCTTGTCCAATTCCGGCTTCAGGATGCCGAGAATCTCGCGATCCATATAATTAATCAGCGTTGCCGCGAACAACAGGGCGCAGATGACCCAGCGGAATCTGCCGAGGGAAGAAACTGGCGGCGACTTGGTCAAAGTCACTGTCATAACAACCAGTCTAATGTGTCGGCTCCAGAACACGCAACGCCAAAGAATCCAGGGCGCTGCCTTTCACCAAGCAGAATTCTTCAGAGGGGGACGAGCCGGAAACAGACGAAAATTTCGGCGACCCCTTTCGAGGCCGCCGAAATGTCGTTTGTCCGGGGAACAGCCGGCTTTCGCTGTGGTTTTACGGCACCAACCGAATTCGATAATACCGGGACGGGCTGTTGGTTCCGCCAGCGACGTCGGTGTAGTTCGTCGTAACATCTCCGCTGCCGGGGATGATGGTCTGCGACGCCGGTATATCGGTGAAACCGTTTGTGGAGTAACTGCCATCCGGTTCACCAGCGGTCGCCTGCAGAATATTGGTGTGACCACCGAACGTCGTCCAGGTAACGACCACGTCGCTGGACTGTTGCACGGCGGAGGTAATCCGTAATGCCGAAGCGCTATTTGTCGGATCGCTGCCCGCGAGATACTCAGCTTCGTTGCTGAGGCCGTCTCCATCTGGGTCGGCGCTCGCCGCGGCTTGAGGGCAGAGGGTGCACCCGAAGTGCTGTTGTTGCCATGTCTGGAATGCGTTCAAGGTCACGGTGAGCGTCGCGCTGGCGCTGGTAACACTGCCGGCGCTGTTGGAAACAATCACGGAATACACGCCCGCATCTCCAGCGTCGGCACTGGCGATATTCAGCGTGGCGCTGGTCGCCCCGACGACGTTCGTGCCGTCTTTGAGCCATTGATAGCTTAACGGATCAAGAATGCTTGTCGCACTGACGGTGAAGGTCGCCGGCTGCCCCGGTGTAACCGTCAGGTTGGTCGGACCACTAACAATTGTGGGAGCCAGAGCATTCCAGCCATAGAGCCAGCAAATCGGGTCATCCGCGCAAATCACGTTCGCATCGCCGTTGGTCAATTGAACGCCGTTGTACGTGACCGAAGCGGTGGCCGTGAGATTACTGTTGTCGAATTCCCAATCACGCAGTGAGGGATCAGACCAGCCGGTGATGTGATCGTCAATCAGGCAATGCTTGAAGATCACGTTTCCATAGCTGAACCCGAGGGTGCGACCGAGGTCACAGTTGGTGACTGTCATGTTGGGTCGTGTGATTCGGCAATAGACGAACGACATGCCATTACTGGTGCTCGGACTGTCATCCGTTCGGGCTTGCGTGACGTGGCTCTGTGGTGATTGGCACTGCAGTTCGCAATTCGTGAAGAACGCGTTCATGGAGCCCCAGATAAAGTCTGTGTCGCCCACGATCAAGCTGTCCTTGAAATACGCCTGAGTACCGCCCGTATTGCCGAGGATCGTGTCCTGATAACTGGCGATCTTCGCATTGTTGCAGATGAACCGCTTGATATTGGACTCAAGCATCAGAGCCTCCGCTTGGGTGTTGATCTTGCCGGACCTATTCGTGATGGTCATGCTCTCCACCACGACATCGTCGCTGTACACCTTGAAGGCCATGCGGCTATGCGTGCTGCCGTTGTTGTTGTTGTTGTTGAGGTAGCCGACGACGGTTCCAGCGACGCTCTGTCCGCGGAACGTGATATTGTTCTTATTCCGCGTGTCGACAATTTCGTTGTAATCGCCATCGCGGATGTTAACCAAGGTGTAGTTCGTATTGCCCGTTGGCAATGAATCCACTGCGCCTTGCACGGTGCAGAAATCGCCGCTGCCATCAGCGGCCACGACCAGGTTGTTCGGATTGGCCGGAGTAGACTTGGTGGTGAATAGCCAGCCATTGGTCGAGGTGACGCCGGCATATAGCGCACCGTTGGTGTCAGTGAAGACCCCTTGATCGACCGTGACGAAGTATGTTTGGTTCGGACTCAAGACGTCCAAATGCGGATAAATCGCCGCTTGGTTGCCGGTGATGATTACCGGATACGTGAAGAACGATTCTGTGCCAATGGTTCGAGATTGCAGCGGCCCGGCGCTTGTATCAATCGTATCAATTGCCACTGCAGGATTTGTCACGTTGTAGATGTTGATTGATCCATGACCACTGGAGAGAGGCGGCGCGCCGAATGTGATGTACAGCGGCGTGTCGTAACAAACGTCGACAGCACCATTGGACGGCGTCAGCGAGGCCGCGACTGTCGAGAGAACTGTCAGGAACGCATTGGAGCTGTTGATGCTCCCGGCAGCGTTTGACACAACCACGCGGTAATTGGCCATATCCGAGCCTTGAACGCTGGGGATGGTGAACGTGGAATTCGTCTCGTTCAAAATGCTGGCATTATTCTTTTGCCACTGATAAGTCGGGGCGGGCACACCACTCGCAGTCACGGAGAACGACGCGCTCTGGCCGACGCTAACGGTGAGATTGGTCGGCTGTTGCGAAATCGCCGGCGTCACGATGACATGTAAGGTGGCATTGCTGACGGCCACGCCGGCTTCATTGCTGGCGATGAGGGAATAGACATACCCGTCCTGTGAATATTGCACGTTGGTCAGCACGAGCGGCACACCAGTCGCATCGGCAATGTCCGTGCCGTTTTCCTGCCATTGCAAGGACGGGGCAGGCAGGCCGGCAACCGAGGCGCTGAATGAGCCGTTGTTGCCCTGGATAACTGTTTGGTCTGTCAGACCATTGATCTTGGGCGGGCAGCCGCCCTCACAGACGGTGAGGTCCATGCAATTGGTGATCGCGCCACCGGTGTTGCTGGCGATCAGGCAGTACTGGCCGGCGTCGTTGGTCTGGGCATTTGGAATGGATACCGTGTCGGTTGTCTCGCCGATAAGATTGGTACCTTCGTGCTGCCATTGCAATGAGGGCACCGGCACGCCCGTGACCACGGCACTGATGACGACGTTGCTGCCCGGCAAAACGGCCTGACTATCCGGGCCGGTGATGCTGGGCGGAAGAATGACGGAAAGGGTACCAGAATGAAACGCCGAGGTATCCCAGATGAGAGTTCCACTGAGTGCGGGCAGGTTTGTCGTAATGAAATCTCCGGAAGCCGTTCCGGCCGTGAACAACTGGAACGTGTCGCCGCCGCTAATGGCGGGACCGATATTGTTGATCGTCACCGTTCCGTTCTCGGTCAGCGTGCCCAAGACAGTCAACATGTCATTGCTGCCTGTCTGGCTCTTGTCGATTTTGAAAGTCGTCGTAGAGGTGGATAACAGGGGAACGTTTTGGGATACGGTGAGATTGCCGATCAAAGAACCCAGACCGAGCGACAGCGATGCTGTGCCCGTGAACACCACATTGCCTGCAAGAGCGCCGAAGCCGCTAATGGTGGCGTTGTTGTTGGTCACGTCCCCCGTGAGGCTCACCACGCCGCCCGAGAAACTTAGGGAGTTCCCAGCAGAGATCGAGATATACGTGACATTCGTGATGATTCCGTTGTTGCCGGCGATGATCGAATTCCCAATGCCGCCGCCAGAGCCAATGCTGATGGGCCGAAGTCCCACATCCCAAAGGGCACCGCCCTGAACAGTGATTGTGTTGGTCGATGAAGTAGTGCCGCCGCCGACTGTGGGCGTTTGATTGCTCGTCACCAATCTTGCATTGGAGTCCACGAGAACTGAACAGAAATTATTCGGGCTTTGGCCGCCCACGGTAAATCCGTTCGTCGAAGCGAAAGTCGCCGAATTGCTGACCACCAAGGCGACGTTACTCGCATTCGCGGCATTGCCAACCGCGGTGGAGTTATTGGTCCAGAACGAATTGGCCCCGCTGACCACGAGCTTGCTACCCGAAGCGGTGGGACCGTTCGCCAGGATGAGATTGCCGGCTTTGACGTTTCCATTGGTCAGGTAGAAAGTAATGGGGCCATTCTGCCGGCCAATCATCATCCGGCCATTACCCGTGGTGTTGGTGCAATACATGGTTCCCACAGAGCAATAAACTGTCATGGTTCCACCTTGGCCGAAAACGAAGCCAGAAGCGCTCGACGAGTTGCCGCTGAGACCGGCGAAGACATTGGTGCCAAAATCCAAGGTGAGAACCAAGGTTCCAGAGCTATTGGCCGCTCCGAATTGGAAAGAGCCGATATTCGAGAAATCATTCGTAAGCTGTACGGTAAACGTGCCGTTTTGAAGGTAGGTGAAAGTATCAGCGGAGCCTCCAGGCCCGCCGATTGGACTCCAAGCGTTAGGGTCATTTAGCACAGCAGTGGCGACAGTATTATTAGTCCAGTTATACGTGGTGGCAGATACGTTGGGCACTGCTACCAACAACACGGCAGTCGCCAAAGACCCGGCTGCAACGAATCTGATCAGCTTTGAAGTTCGCGTCATTTTCCACATTTCAGTGATCTTCATAACCTCTCCCTTCACAATGACTTGCCAACCCATTTTTGAAGTTAAAAGCGCGGCCGACGGACTGAGTTCACCGAGCCGTGAATGCAGGTAACGTTTGTTTGGTCATCTGCTCTCTGCCGTTGCGACCGCGCTCAATAATCATCGGTCTATTCCTTGGAAAGCTTCGCCGAGTTCTTGTTTCGTCGGGGCTGGACATCAACGCAAATGCCCCCCGGGTCCCGTTCCGGAGAGCTTTTTTAATACCAGCCGCGATCGAGTCCGTCAATTTGGCGATCCTGCAAAGAAACCTGAAAAAAATGCGTCAAAACGCGGAGGAAGAATTGTATCTCTTACGGTATTGCCTGGGAGAAATCTCGGTATCTTTTCGGAAGGCGACCCAAAACGTGTTGACGTTTTGAAAGCCGCACATATCCGCGATGACTTCGATCTTCTCGGCAGAGGAGGAAAGCAACTGTTTGGCGCGTTCGATTCTGAGGCGATGCAATTCGTGTCCCGGCGGCCAGCCGATATGTTCCAAGAATGCCTGATGGAACCCCCGGACCGACATGCCGGCGGCTTTTGCCAAATCGTTCACGCCGATGGGTTGGTGATAGTGTTTCAATAGAAAACGGATACTGCGGGCGATGCCGGTGTGATCCACCGCCACCACGTCGCTACTCTGGCGTACGATCAAACCCGATGGCGGCATGCGAATCGGCTCCTTCGGTGGCGGCTTGCCCTCCATCAAATCGTTCAACAGAGCGGCGCCTCGATATCCCATGGCTTCCAAATTGGGCTCCACAGTGGTGATCGGTATGCGCATGGCGTCTACCGCCAGCAGGGAGTTGTCCGACCCGACGATGGCCACCTGACCCGGCACAGTCAGCCGGGCGCTTTCGCAGGTTTCCAGAACGTCGAATGCCATCCAGTCAGTGGGAGCGAAGACCGCCAGCGGCTTGGGGGCTTTTCTCAATTCGGACGCGAGCCATTTGCGTTTCTGCTCCCATTCTTTGTAACGGCCAGCCGGATAATACGCCGGCGATTGATGCCAGCGCAGCCACGGGCAGGATCGGCCGGCCCGGCGCAACGCTTCGATAAATGCGCGGCCGCGTTCGTCGAAAGACCAGTTCTCGATATCGCTGTAGAAAATGTAATTCCTGAATCCACGGGAAAGAAAATGTTCCGCCACCAGTTGCGACAACCGGGTGTGATCTGTCAGAACGCGAGGAAATTTCAAATGTGGCCGGCGCAAGCTGAAATCCACCGTGGGCACTTTGGCAGCAACGACAAACTCCGCCAGGTCATCGCCCGCTCCCAGCCACGCCAGAATGCCCTCGCCTTTCCATCCCCAGGGAATGACTTTCTCCCTCGTGACACCGGGCGACAAATGCCAGCCGTGTTCCTGCGCGTACTTCTCAATGCCACGTTGCAGGCGATAATCGTACCAGCCCAACACGAGCAACACTCGTTTTTCGCTCCGGGGCATGGCTGCTTCAGGAAGAACGTTGGCCAAATCTCTGACGATACTGTTGGGGAGTCAGGCCGGTCGCCTTGCGAAACGCCACCCAAAAACTGTTGACGTTTTGATAGCCACAACTGGCCGCCACCAATTGCGTTTTCTCCGCGGACGTGGTCAACAGTTGTTTCGCGCGATCGATGCGGACGCGGTGCAATTCGTGCCCGGGTGAGCGGCCCACCTGCTGCACGAACGTCTGGTGAAATCCACGCAGCGACATGGCGGCGACTTTCGCCAGATGGCCAACGCCGATCGGTTCATGAAAATGGTTGTGTAGATAGCGCAAGCTCCGAGCGATGGCCGGATGATTGACGGCCATCAGATCGCTGCTTTTGCGAACAATCAGGCCCAGCGGTGGCACGCGAATGGGTTCTGTGGGCGCCGGTTTACCGTCCATCAAGTCATCCAACAATTCGGCGCCCCGATAGCCTATGGCTTCCAGGTTCGGATCCACGGTGGTAATCGGGGTCCGCATCAAATCCGCAGCGAGCAGCAAATTATCTGCCCCCACGATCGCCACCTGCTCGGGCACCGAGAGCCCGGTGCTTTCACAGGTCTCCAAAATATCCACGGCCATCCAATCGCTGGGGGCGAACACCGCCACGGGCTTCGGCGCGCTCCGCAACTGAGAAGCCAGCCATTTTCGCTTGCGTTTCCACTCTTGATAACGGGCGGCTACGGTCAGATCTGCCGGCTGGCGCCAACGCAGCCAGTTGCATGCGTGCCCGGTTTGCTCCAAAGCTTCAACGAATGCCCGCCCTCGCTCCTCAAACGACCAATTGTCATAATCCTCGTAATAAATGAAGCTGGTGAAATTACGCGAGAGAAAATGTTCGGCAACGATTTGGGCGGATCGGGCGTGGTCGTACAGGACCCGGGGAAATTTCAAATGCGGCCGGCGGAAGCTGAAGTCGACTGTTGGTTTTGCGGCACGAACGACAAACTCCGCCAGGTCGTCTCCCGCGGCCAGCCACGCGAGAATCCCATCTCCATTCCATCCCCAGGGAATGACACGTTCCCGGGTGACTTCGGGCGACAGGTGCCAGCGGCGCTGCTGTGCGTATCGCTCCACGCCGCGCTGGAGCCGGTAATCAGACCAGCCCAGCACCAAGAGAACCCGGCGCTGCTTTCGCTTCATCCTGTTCGTCCGGTCAATCGTTTACTGCAGAACATTTCGGCTCAGAGAACTTCTCCTGTGAGCTGGAATCGTTGGAGAAACCAGCGCTGATCGACAATCTTCCTGAAGGACGGGAAAGAAGGCTCCCATCAGTCCCTTCTTCGCGAAAACCGACGGATGCAATCGGATGATCATCTCGCTTCGCACGACAAGAAAGAGCGAACCTATTGAGTCGAGCAGAGGGCTGAGAAAGCTCAATTCCCAAAATACAAGCTGACGACCGGCCGCCAACTCTTCCCATAATGCTTTAGTTGAGTTCACGCCCTGGATCGAGAGACGGGCCTCAGGGAAGAGTTCCCACCCGTCATCGCGACACCCCAAGGCGCTAGTTTATCACGAGGGCCGGATTTCCCTTGGTGCCGCCACAGCCTGCTGCGTCTAATTGTTGGAGTTTCGCCAACGGATAAAACTCTGCATGAGCATCGCCGAACAAACAGTTTATTCCACCGCCATGCCTATCCATGGTTCTTATGTGTGGACCACTGGTTGGATAGGCTTGTGCAGCGCTAGCAAATCCGGGAGAACTGCCGCCGCCGCAGCCAACGCTGTTGCCATAATCCATCATCAGAACAAACTCGGCCGGTTTCGGCACGTTCCGTAGAGAAGGGAGTACGCTGCCATTAACCACGTAAGGACTTGGGCTTGCTCCGTCGACATTTACATAGTTTGGATTTCCGTTAATTCCCATGGCCTGTGGCTTCGGCATCGTATATCCGGTGCCATTTTCCCCATTGGCGATTCGGCTGTCGCTATAAAGCCGATTGATAAACGGGCATTGTCTCATCAAACGTAACTTATAATCCTGCGAGGCTATATTGCCCGAAGCATTGATGGACAAGTACCTTGTGTAAGGATTGGGCAAGCCCCCATAGCCGCCGCCTACGTCAAATGTGTTATAACTTCCCATTCCGAAAAAGTAGGTGCCTTGATAATCATCGGAGTACATGGTGATCGCAATACCCCACTGCTTCAAATTAGAGATACACCGCGCCGTATAAGCCCTGGTTTTTGCGCGGTTCAAGGCAGGCAACAACATGGCCGCCAGAATTCCTATGATAGCAATGACAACCAACAATTCAATCAGTGTAAATGCCTTCGTTTTGCCTCGATAGTTCCGCATATAAGTTCGTCCTCCGCTTTTAGGCCGGGTCCGCCGCCTCAATTATCGACAGCATTGAGAGGGCACCATTGGTCACAACGGGTTGATTGTTAGGATAGCGGCTTGTCGAATCTCGCGCAAGTACTTTTGACAAGAGCGGGCAAGTTTGCAGGAGCAACTCAAGGCGATGACAAATCAGGCTATGTCGGAGCGGTCTTTTTAGGATTGACAGATGAGAATATCGAGATAGGATGATGGGCGCTGCGGAGCCAAGCGTGCAGCATAAGCTGTCTGGTGTCTTGCAAAGGATAGAGACGCCAGTAACCAATCTATCTAGAAGAAAAGGGCGAGGTCATGAATATGATGAAGAATCTCAGGCAAGCAGCGGTTCAGCCAAATCCAACCGTTCATTTTGGCAGTCGGTCTTTCGGATGGATTGCCTGTGGTCTCGCGCTGGCGTTGGCCTTGGTCGTCAGTGCGGTGCCGGCGCACGCAAATGATCTTTATTGGGCCGATGGCAACGGCGATTTCGGGACCGCTGCCAATTGGAGCCCTGCCGTGGCTCCGACGCAAGGTGATGCGACGTTCTTTACCAACAGCAGTTCGGCTTATACCGTCAGTTTCGCCGCCAACTTTCCGAACATGGCTACCAGTACTTTTTCAGGGCAGACAGCCGTAGTCACTTTGGATGTTGGTAATTTCGTCTGGACCATTACCAATCAACTCCGGATCGGGACCGGGAATTCTTCCGCGACCGTCTATATAGCTGGCGGCACTATAGATTTCTCGAATGGCGCAGCTAACGACCAACTTCGCATTGGCGATGGCGGGGATGGTACGACGACATGCATGGGAGCGTTATTCATTACCAATGGCCTTGTGCGCGGAACTACCGTCAACATTGGGAGCAGTACCAATGGTGTTGGCAAATTGGTGGTTTACGGCTCGGGGGTTTACACGAATGACAGATTTGGCGTTGATGGCACCATCACCGTCGGCAATGGAAGTTATGTCGGTTCCAATCAAATTATTGTTACGAATGGTGGCAAGATGTTTATGTCAGGCGAGTTGCGAGTCGGGGCTACGGGCCAATCGAACAATCTTGTTCTTGTTTCTGATCCAACCAGCTTTCTGTCGGTTGGCGGAATAGTTGGTGGTGTTCGGGTCGGCTCAGGTTCGACTCGAGGCAACATGCTCATCGTCAGCAATGGTGCCAAATTGTTCACTTCGAACGGCGGAACGATTGGTGGAAACGGCAATAATGCGTTTAACACGGGCATTGTGGTTGGCGCAGGCTCCGCTTGGCTGCCACAGACGGGCGGCGGCACTGGTAACGTGAACATTACCATTGGAACGAACACCGGCGGCGGAACGAATAACACCCTGATTGTCTACGATGGCGGATCGATCACTGAGAATGGCACGCTGCTGATTGGCAATGGCGGGACCAGTCCCTCCAACTCGTTCCATATGGGCGGGACAGGGTTGATGAGTACAGGTACTGCTACCTACCTCCGATTCGCCAACACCTCAATCTTTGGCGATATCACGATCACCAACGCCTATTTCACGTCCTCCCTGTTGCTGTTTGGGAATTCCAGTAACAGCCTTTCCGTTCTGAATAATGGCACACTCGTGATGACGGGCATTGCTGCTCCGACCAACACAATCCAGTTGAGTGGCCTAGATGACTCGTTGATCATAAACGGTGGCCAGTTGATCAGCACCAGCGGCTCTTCCAGTGGCTACGGTTTGGATATGAACACCAACGTTTTGATGGTCACAGGTGGCGGCAAACTGGTGACGGATCTTGGCACCATCGGGGGCGGGTCCGCTTATGGCACTGCTACCGTCACAGGAGTCAGCTCGGTTTGGTCGAACCTGCTGACCAGTTTCGTTGTGGGTACGGGTATTCACGGGGACAGCAACCAACTATCTGTCCTCAATGGCGGTGTCTTTTATAATGGGGGCACCGTTTCCGTTGGCAACAGCCCGACCTCTACCGTGAACTCAGTAATCATTGGCGGCGTTGGCTCCGGGATTAGCACCGCAATCGTGGTTGGCCCGGTTCGCGTTGGCAGCAGTGCGGGCGCTGATTTTAACATGTTGCTGGTAACGAACGGAGTGCTCAACGCGGGCACAATCGTAGTGGGCGCTGATGCCAATTCTACTGTTACGAGCGGCACAAATAACGTGTTCGAGTTTGATAGTGGCACGGTGACCGTTGCCAATACCCTGCAGGTTCGCGGCACCAACAGCATGGTTTACAACGGTGGTGCTCTTGGGTTCAACACGTTGAGAGTGGACGGTAGGATGATCGGCTCGGCAGCACTGACCATTCCCTCCGGCTCGACGCTGGGCGGCGTCGGTTCTGTCTCCAATCCAGTGTCTGTCGCTGATGGCGGTACCATTTCCCCAGGCGATAGCGTCGGCACCCTCACCATCAGTAATAATCTGGTGTTGAGCACTGCGTCGATCTTGAACTACGAAATGGGCAGCATCGGCAACGCCGACAAGTTGACTGTGGTTGGCAACCTTACGTTGGACGGCGTGCTCAACGTCACCACGAACAACACGGACGGTTTGTTTGGTGCGGGCAATTATACGATCATCACCTACACCGGATCATTGACTGACAACACGCTGTCGCAGGGCACATTGCCAGCCGGTTTCACTTATTCGATCGTGGCCGGTGGAGGCACTGTCGTGTTACAGGTGTCCTCTAGCGGTCCTTCGTATAGCACGTGGGCGACTTATTACGGCCTCAGCGGCGGAAGCGCTCTTGGCACAGCGGATCCGGATGGCGATGGAATGAACAACACCAACGAGTTCTTGGCGGGCTTTAACCCCACCAACAGCGCGGCTTACGTTCACGTCCTGAGTATTGCGAAAGCGAGCACCACCAATATCGTCGTGACTTATCTGGGCGCCAGTGGCGATACCGGATACTCGGGTGCGCCGACTTCGCGGACCAACGTGCTGGAGGTTTCGACGGGAACCGGCAATGGCAGTTACACCAACAACTTCACGCCGGTTGGCGCTGGTGGAACCAACATTCTCAGTGGCGGTAGCGGCCTTGGCACAGTAGCCAGCTTCATTGTTACCAATGGAGCGAGCAGTACGACGCAGTACTACAGAGTGCGCGTATTGGTTCCGTGAAATCAGTGAATTTCAGCCTGCGGGCGGCCACTTGCCGCCTGCAGGCTGGTAACCTGCGAAAGGACAAGCGCAGGAAGGTTCGTAAAGAGGGATGATGCTATTAGTTGCGAGTAGGACGAGGGCAAAAAACGATTGACAGAGTGGGGGAGCGTTTGATAATCTCCCCCCAGCTTCTCGAAATGCGAGTCGAGTTGTTGAAACGAGGGAATAGGGAATAATATGGAGAAAGGTGAGGTAATGAACACGAGAAATCTCATTCGGGTAACTGCATTCTTGGCCATTTGTGGTTTGGCTTTATTCAGTCGCCCAGTCAAAGCAGCGACGGTGTTTTCCGACGACTTCTCTGGCAGCACAGTGCAAGCAACGAGCACTCCGACGCCGACCAGCACCAGTTACGATTTGGCCTGTAACAAGGCCCCCAATAATAACGCTACGGCCACCATCGGCACCGGGCATTTTACAGTGACCTTCCCCAACACGAGTTCTGGTATCGTCGAGATGCAGGCTCTGTTCGCCAGCACACCGGTGACACTGTCCAGCGCCGGTGATTACATTGACTTCCAATTGACTTTCACTGAAGTGGGCGGCGTCATGACTGCCAGCGCCAGCAAGAGTTCCAACTTGGCGATGGGTCTTTACAATTCGGGCGGAGTGGCTCCCTTGACAACCCTTAATGCGGGTACCGAAGGAAATGCCGCTGCTGGTGGAGTTCAAGGCTGGACGGGGTATCATTCGGATACGTTTGTCGGCGTCGCCGGTGGCACGAGTTCCAAACTATTCTACCGACAGGCACAAGCCAATGCTGCTGGAGATCAGGATCTACTCGAAGGCGGCGCCAATCAACCTGGCACCGGCTATTACTACACGAATCCGCTTGCCACGCAGATCGGTAGCAGCCAGACATCGACTCTGCTCCTCACCGATAGTTCGGTATACACTGCTGATTTCAAGATTACACTGGGAGCCAGTGATACCACTATCAGCCAGATGTTTTATGATGGAGTTGGCACTGGCGGCACGCTCGAGTGGTCTCAAAGTGGTACAATCGCTCAGGTGTTGCCGGCTTCGTTCGACGGGATGGGATTTGGCTGGGTTGAGAAATATAGCGGCGGTACGGTCTCTTCCTTGGACTTCAATTCCATTGCGATTACCACGAATGTTGTTCCTGAGCCTTCTACGCTCGCCTTGGCGGGAGCGGGACTGGCTTTGTTGCTCGGCATGATTCGCCGTCGTCGTAGCTAAGCTGAAGTGTTTTGAAGCTCTGAAAGGCGCCTCGTGAGAACGAGGCGCCTTTTCGCTTTTGAAGTATCCGCTGTGAGTCTTTCCTTGTCTCTTTTTCCGTGCATCGGTGTTTCTATCGCAGGCTCTCATGAGGCTGTTGAAAAAGTGGTTGAACCTGCGGATCCGGTTGTAGGCCGACTCTGTGAGTCGGCGATCCCTTCGGGAATTCCGCCGCTTCGCAGAAGCGGCCTACAGTTAGACGGCTGGAATGTGAGTTTTTCAACGGCTTGTCATCAGTGTGTATGCCATCTGTGCTTCCAAAGGCACCTTGTCGCTTTCGACCGTTGACACGGAGAACGAGAAAGGATGATAAAGGGATTGGAAAGGACAATGAGGAACGCGACAAAGTCACAGAATTTGGGCGTTCTCCTGTTTCTGTTAACCGTAGTGGCATACTTGCCCAGCCTCCGCGCTGGATTCGTCTTCGATGATGATACCTTGATCCGGGACAACCGGATGATTAAAGCTGGCGAAGGACTTTACCAATTCTGGTTTACGAGTGAGGCCCCGGATTATTATCCACTGACTTGGAGCGTATGGTGGCTGGAATGGCGGGCATGGGGAAATCACGCAGCCTGGTATCACCTGGTCAACTTGGTGTTGCATGCCATGAACGCCGTTTTGGTGTGGCAGATTCTGCGTCGGCTGAATGTTCCCGCAGCCTGGTTGATAGGACTGGTGTTTGCGGTTCACCCGGTGAACGTAGCCACAACCGCCTGGATCAGCGAACAGAAGAACACGCTCTCGATGATGTTCTATGCGCTGGCGATTCTTGCATTCCTGAAATTTGACGAAGAAAACCACTGGCCTTGGTATGGGTTGTCGTTAGGGGCGTTTTTGCTGGCCTTGCTGAGCAAGAGTGCGGTGGTGATGTTGCCCGTGGTGCTATTGGGCTGCATTTGGTGGAGACGAGGTCGGGTGGGCAGCAAGGAGATTTTGCGAAGCATCCCGTTCTTTGTCTTGTCATTGATTTCCGGCCTGGCCACGATTTGGTTTCAGCACAACCGCGCGCTGGAAGGGCAGACGGTACGCCCGGATGGATTCGCTGCGCGACTGGCTGGGGCTGGCTGGGTGCCTTGGTTTTATCTGGAAAAGACGTTGCTGCCGTTAAATCTGACGGTGATTTACCGCAAATGGGACATAGACCCGTCGCAGTGGGTTAGCTACGTTCCGGGAATCGCGCTTCTTGCGTGTTTTGCTGTGTTCTGGTGGAAACGGAAAACGTGGGGACGGGCCATGCTGTTCGGCCTGGGATATTTTGTGGTGACGCTTTTTCCCGTGTTGGGCTTCTTTGACCAAGGCTTTTATCGTAACTCGCTCGTGGCGGATCACTGGCAATACTACTCAATCGTCGGCGTGATTGCCTTGGCAGTCGTTGCGGGAGAGTTGGCGTGTCGCCGGCTCGGCAAAACGGGCCAAATTTGGAGAGGTATTGCCATCCCGGTGCTAGTGATCGGTTTGGGGATCGGAACCTGGAAGCGATGCGGAGTTTATTCGAATAATCTAACGCTCTGGCAAGATAATGTGCGGAAGAACCCGGCCGCCTGGCTCGCACAAAACAATCTGGGAGTCGCTTTGGCAAAAGAAGGCGCGAGAAAACAGGCGGTTGAGTGTTACGAGGAAGCGCTGCGCCTCAATCCGATCTACGCGGAAGCACAGAGCAATCTGGGGACTCTGCTCCAGGAGATGGGCCGGATGTCTGATGCGATCCTGCACCACGAACAGGCCGTGCGCTTGGATCCCAACCTGGCCGTGGCCCGCTTCAATTTCGGGAATGCGCTGCTCCAATTGGGTAACGTGGCGGGAGCGGTTGAGCAGTACCAGAGAGCCATTCAGATCGATTCCGATTACGCTATTGCCCATATCAATCTGGGAAATGCGTTCGTCCGTCTGGGAAAGCGAACGGAAGCAATCGAGCAGTACGAGAAAGCGATTCAGGCCGATCCCGATTATGCCGAAGCGCACTGTAATCTCGGAAACCTGCTTCTGCAGGCGGGGAACCCGTCGGCGGCGATCCAGCACTACGCACGGGCGCTGCAACTCAAACCAGATTATGCTGCGGCGCACTACAACTGGGGCGTTGCCCTGGCAGAGCAGGGCCGGCTGCAGGAGGCGGCGGAACATTGGGAGGAAGCTGTGCGGTTGAAGCCTGATTACGCCGAAGCGCACTGCAATTTGGGAGTTGCCCTGGAAAAGGCCGGTAAAATCCAAGAGGCGATCTCAGAATACGAACAGGCGGTGCGCTTTCATCCCGGTTATGCCAAGGCCGAGAGTAATTTGGTGCGGCTACGGGCCGCTCAGTAAAAATGGTTCTCGAGAAGATGCAGAACGCATGGAGGCCGGTGTGGGCTGGCGCTGTTCTCCTCGTAGTGTTGACGGGGGTCGCTTATCTTCCGGCACTGCGCGGCGGCTTCATTTGGGATGATGATGGGCATGTGACAGAGAATCCAACGCTACGCTCTTTCGAGGGTTTAGGTGATATTTGGGTGCGGCCCGGGAGTACCCAGCAGTATTACCCTCTGGTCTTCACAAGTTTCTGGATGGAATACCAGCTCTGGAAGTTGCAGCCGTTCGGATATCATCTGGTCAACGTTCTGTTGCATGCTTTGAATGCAGTTCTCCTCTGGCGCTTGTTGCGCCGACTGCGGATACCTGGGGCGTGGTGGGCTGCGGCCGTCTTTGCGGTTCACCCCGTGACGGTCGAATCCGTGGCGTGGATCACCGAACGCAAGAATGTTCTGTCTTCCACGTTTTATTTGTTGGCGGCGCTGGCCTATTTGCGCTTTCGACCGTTGACAGGTCGCGAGGCGGGTCGGATGTGGAACTGGCGCTGGTATCCCTGGGTCCTGGTGCTGTTTCTCTTCGCCCTGCTGAGCAAAACGGTGACCTGTTCGTTGCCGGCGGTGCTGGTATTATTGACATGGTGGAAGTTGGGACGGCTGGAGAAGCGTGATGGTCAGGTTTTGGCTCCCTTGTTTATCCTGGGACTGATCTTGGGGTTCCTAACGATTTGGATGGAAAAACACGAGATAGGAGCAAAAGGGCCGGACTGGGAGTTGACCATAATCCAGCGTTGTCTGATTGCAGGTCGGGCGCTTTGGTTTTACGCCGGGAAGCTATTCTGGCCGCATGATCTTATGTTCATTTATCCGCGCTGGCGAGTCGACGCGGGCGTAGCGTGGCCATATCTGTTTCCCTTGGCCGCTTTGAGTGTTCTCGTCACCCTGTGGTTGCTGCGATCGCGAATCGGGAAGGGGCCGTTGGTGGCCGTTTTATGCTTTGCGGGTACCTTGACGCCAGCGTTGGGTTTTTTCGATGTGTATCCGTTTCGCTATTCGTTCGTCGCAGATCATTTTCAATATCTGGCCTGTATTGGCCTGATTGTCTTGGCGGTCAGCGCAGGAGCGACCATTCTCGAACGCGCTGGTCAAACGACTCGACGTGTTGGAATGCTTGCGGCCGCAGCGATAGTGCTGCTGCTCGCTGCGTCGACGTGGGGGCGGGCAGAAGTGTATCGAGACTCAGAAACGCTCTGGCAAGATACTCTGAGGAAAAATCCGGATTGCTGGATGGCACACAATAACTTGGGAGTTGTGCTGGCGCGTCAGGGCAAGATGAAAGAGGCGATGGGACATTGGGTAGAAGCGTCACGGCTCAAGCCTGATTTTGCGGAGGTACCCTACAATGTGGGGGTCGCTTTGGAGCAGGCAGGCCGCTGGCAGGAAGCGATCGGATATTACGAGCAGGCGCTCCGGATCGACCCCGGTTATGCCAAGGCTCACAACAATCTCGGAGCCGTTTTGATGCGACGGGGGGCGATCCAGGAAGCGATGCAACAATGGAAACAAGCGTTGGAAATCAATCCCGATTTTGCCGAGGCGCACTACAATCTGGGAATTGCCTTGGAGAAGGAAGGAAAAGTCCAGGAGGCGATTGGCGAATACAAAGAGGCGGTGCGTCTCAATCCCGATTACACCGAGGCCCAGAATGGCTTGGCGCGGCTCAGAGCAGTAATCAGTAGATGAATCTTAAAGTCATGAAGAACGTCTGGAAATCACCACGCGTCGGCGCCATTCTGATCTTTCTGCTGACGATCGTGGCGTACCTCCCGGCGATGCGCGGCGGATTCGTTTGGGACGATGACCTTCTAATCACGAACAACCAATTGGTCAAAGCCCACGACGGACCGTATCGGTTCTGGTTTACAGCGGAACCTCCGGATTATTATCCGTTGACCTGGAGCTTGTGGTGGGCGGAGTGGCGGTTATGGGGTGCGAAGGCGACGGGGTATCACGTGGTCAACGTGGTGTTGCACGCCGTCAACGCCATTTTGGTGTGGATGATTCTACGACGCCTGAACATTCCGGGAGCCTGGCTG
>DATIZX010000077.1:0-6440 GCA_035516795.1 Verrucomicrobiia bacterium | reverse complement strand
GGCTTTGGCTGAGGTCGCCACCAACGGCAGTGCCGCCAAAACGCCGAGTGTAAACACCTTTCCGGGTCGGCTGCCGTGCAACGCTGTCTCGACGAACTTCGCCATGCGTTCACTTAACATGGCTCGTCCACGAGAGAGCCGCTGTTTGACAGCATCCTCGGACAAATCCAATGCCCCGGCGACTTCGGCGAGCGACTGTTCTTGGCGATAAAAAAGAATCAACGGTTCACGATATACCGCCGGCAATCCCTCCAACACGCGCCAGAGAATTGCCTGCTCCTCTTTGCTGATCATCTGCTCGCTGGGTTCGAGTTCATCCCCTCCATCCGCCACGCCTTCGTCCAAAGGTGCGGACCTGCTGATTGGATCCCGCGTGGCTCGGCGCTGAGATTCTTGGATGATGTGGCGCACAATGCCGCACAACCACTGTTTCAAGTGGTCTCGTTCCTTCAAGCTGTCCAAGTTGCGCCATGCGGCAAGGAACGTCTCTTGGGCCACATCCTCACTTCGGTTAATATCGCCGCAGATGCTGTAAGCGATTGCGCAAATCAATCCTTGATACCGCTCCACAATCTTGCCAAAGGCATCCCGATCTCCCCAGAGGCAACGGTTTACCAGTTGTGTGTCACTGCAAAGTTGAGTGTCGGTCATCATGTTCATTCTCCTGCTCACCCATCTGGTCGTCCAGCGCAGAAAAAGGTGACAAAAAATGCCGTCTTACTTTCACAGCCCAAACTAGGAATTACAAAATCCGAGAGAATTGAATCGCCCATCTAGCATCTCTATATCACTCAGCAGGGTGCGGAGCCTCACCCGTGACCTCATATCTGGTGTTACCTTACGTCGCTTCTACTGGCTGAGAGCGCTGAGGGTCAGCCTAGCCTCAAGTGGTTTTTTGCTGAGGTTCTTCTTAAGTCGCTATTCTCGAACAGATTATGGGAGAATATCGGGCTGATTCAGCAAACGGTGCGGAACCACCTGCGGATACCTCGTGCACCCAATTCGCAAGCAGATTCCTCAGGTGCAGACGGCAGCAAGCAAGGCCATCCAAGATTGTCGCTTTGGGGTTGCTTTACCCCGTTCCCAGCGGCTGACGGCGCTGAGGGTTACACGGAGCTTTGAGGCAAGTGATTTTTGACTGAGATTGTTCTTAACACGGTATTCTCAAAGAACTTGCGAGAGCAATTCCGGGCTGATTTATCCAAATGGAGGGAACAGCCCTCATGGCGCGGGTCGCCAAATCACAAAAAGGCTGCAGAGGGAACTCTATCCGCCAGATTTGCAGAGCACCTGAGCCGTTGATGAACGAAGAGATGTGATTCAGCTTTCTACATAGCGATGTTGAAGTGACTGGTGATCGAGCTGGGACTCACTGGGACAGCAATCGCCTGTGATCGATCCAGTCCCAAGTCGCAGAATTCGGAATCTGAAATTCAATGACCTGAAGAACCCGCCCGAATCATGCCAGCGATTACGTGTCCGCGGAGAGATGACGAGCGCCAAGGAAACAGCTCAACGCCAAGAGCACCGAGAGGGTGGCGATGACGATGGCCTGTGATTCCGGTCGCCGAAACCATATCATCCATTTCACCATGAGCACTTCGAGTTTGCCGCCGTACATTTCAATATCCCGTGTGTTGGCCTTGGAGTCAGTCAACGACAGCGAGTTATCCTGCCAATCGCCGTTCGTGTTCGAAGCGGCAGGACGACTGTGGCGGTAAAGGAGAATCGCGCTGCCGATCCCGAGGACTAGGACAATTACTCCGACGGTGTTGAGCGTCGCTGCTTGACGGGAGGCGCTCATGTGGGAACCGCAAGAGCGGGGGCTGACTGCCGACGGCGGAGTCGGAAGTGCTGACGCAGATGTTCAAAGGCCAGATAGACCACCGGCGTGGTGTACAGGGTCAGGGCTTGGGAAAAAATCAAGCCGCCAACCACGGCGATACCCAACGGCTGACGCAGTTCGGAGCCGGCACCGAGTCCGAGGGCCAGCGGGACGGCGCCGAGCATCGCGGCCATCGTCGTCATCATGATCGGGCGGAACCGGATGACGCAGGCTTTGTAGATCGCGTCTTCGGGTTTCAACCCATCTTCGCGTTCGGCGGCGAGCGCGAAGTCGATCATCAGGATCGCGTTCTTCTTCACGATGCCCATCAACAGGATGATGGCGATGAACGAGACCAGCGACAAATCAAACCCGAACACCATGAGCGAAATGAGCGCGCCCACCCCGGCCGACGGCAGCGTCGAGAGAATCGTGAGGGGATGAATCAGGCTTTCGTACAGCATCCCGAGCACGATGTACACGGCGATCAACGCCGCGGCCAGCAGCAACGGCAGCGTCGCCAGCGACGACTGAAACACCTGCGCCGTCCCTTGGAAACTGCCATGGATGCTGGCCGGCATCCGCAGGCTCTGCGCCGCCTTCTCGATGATCTCGGTGGCCCGGCCCAACGAAACGCCGGGCGGCAGGTTGAACGAGATCGTCACGCACGGGAACTGGCTTTGGTGGTTGACCGATAACGCGGTGTTGCTGGTGGTGAACTTGGCGACGCTGGCCAGCGGGACTTGCCGGCCGGTCGTGGACTTCACGTAAATTTCGTTCAACGAAGACGGATCCATCTGATACTGCGGATCCACTTCGAGGATGACATGGTGCTGGTTGTACTGCTCGTACAACGTGGCCACCTGCCGTTGACCAAAGGCATCGTACAACGTGTTGTCGATGTCCTCCGGCGTGACGCGGAGCCGGGCGGCCGCGTCGCGGTCAATGACGAGGTCGGCCTCCAAACCGCGCATTTGCAGGTCGCTGCTGACATCGGTCAGTTCGTGGCTCTTGTGGAGTTCGTTGACCAGCCGGGGCGTCCAGTAATTGAGCGCGTCGAGGTCCGTGGACTGCAATGAGTACTGGTACTGCGCGCGGCTAAGCCGGCCGCCAACTCGGATGTCTTGCACGGGTTGCAGATACAACGTGATCCCCGGCACCGCCGCCAGTTTGCGGCGCAACCGGCCCATGACCACGTCGGCGCGGTCCTTGCGGACACTGAGTGGTTTAAGCGTGATGAACATGCGGCCGTTGTTTTCCGTGGACGCGCCGCCACCACCACCCACGAACGAACCGATGGTGTCCACAGCCGGATCAGCCAGAACAATTTTCGCCACCCGGTCTTGCATCTTCGCCATCGTCGCGAACGACACGTCCTGCGCCGCGTCGGTATTGCCGAACATCACGCCGGTATCCTGTTGCGGGAAGAATCCCTTTGGCACTTTGACGTACAGCACGACCGTGCCGATGAACGTCGCCAGCGCGACCAACAGCATAAACCCTTGATGGCGCAACACCCATTTCAAGCAGTACTCGTAGCTAGCCAACAGCCAGTTAAACACCGTTTCGCACGCCCGGTAAAATGGCCCTTCCGTCTTGTACGCCGATTCCGGTTTAAGAAACCGGGAACACATCATCGGCGTCAGCGTCAGCGAGATGACCCCGGACACCAGGATCGCCAGGCTCAACGTCACTGCGAACTCGTGCAGCAACCGGCCGATCAACCCGCCCATGAACAGCAGCGGAATGAATACCGCCACCAGCGACGTGCTCATCGTAATCACCGTGAAGCCGATTTGCCGCGCCCCCTTCAGCGCGGCCGGCATCGTGTGCTCGCCGGCCTCGATGTGCCGGTAGACGTTCTCGATCACCACAATCGCATCGTCCACGACGAACCCGACCGCGATCGTGATCGCCATCAACGACAGGTTATCAATGCTGTACCCGATCAGGTACATGAACGCGCACGTCCCGGCCAACGCCAGCGGCACGGTCACGCTCGCGATGAAGGTCGGCCAAAACCGCCGCAAAAACAGAAAAATAACCATCACCACCAGCGCGATGCTCACCATCAGCGAAATTTCCACGTCGTTCACCGACGCCCGGATGGTCGTCGTGCGGTCGCTGAGCATGAGCAGATTCACCGCGGGCGGCAGCCAGCGTTTCATTTGCGGCAACTGCGCTTTGATGCGATCCACCGTCTCGATCACGTTGGCGCCGGCCTGTTTGAACACGATCAACAACACCGCCCGCCGCATCGGCACGGTCTGCGTCCCCGCCCAGCCGCCCAGTCGCGTGTTCTCGATGCCCTGAATGACCTGCCCCATCGCGCTGAGCTTGATCGGAATGTTTTTGGTATTTGCCAGGATCAACGGACGAAACTCGGACGCCTTCGTAATCTGGTCGTTGCTCATCAGCGTGTAGGAAGTTTTTTTGCCGTCCAAGCTGCCCTTCGGTTGATCCAGTGTCACCTGACCAAGAAACTCGCGCACGTCTTCCAAGCTCAACCCCGTCGAGGCCAGCGCGGCCGGGTTGATTTGGACGCGCACGGCGGCTTTTTCCGCGCTCGGGATAAAGACCTGGCTGACGCCATCCACCTGGCTGATCTTCTGGCCAATGATCGAGTCGGCGTACTCAAACACCTCGGAAGGCGCGACGGTATCGGACGTCATCGCCAAAATCATGATGGGGGTATCCGCCGGGTTCACCTTGCGGTAGGTCGGCGGATTCGGCAAGTTGACCGGCAACTCGCTCGACGCGGCGTTGATGGCGGCCTGCACGTCGCGCGCCGCGCCGTCCACATTGCGGCTGAGATCGAATTGGATCGTGATGCTCGTCCCGCCGAGCGTGCTGACTGACGTCAGCTCGGTTACCCCGGAGATCTGCGCGATGCGCCGTTCCAACGGCGCAGCCAACGACGATGCCACCGTCTCCGGGTCCGCGCCCGGCAGCGAAGCGGACACAGTGACCATCGGGAAATCCACGCGCGGCACGGCCGCGACCGGCAGAAAACGGAACGCCACGATCCCCAGTAAAAACAATCCTGCCGCCAGCAGCGACGTCCCCGCCGACCGGCGGATGAATGGCTCGGAAATGTTCATGGCGCGGCTGGTTTGGCTTCCGGTTCCGGCAGCAACCCGTATGCGGCGCGTCGTTGTCGGACCCAGTTGCCGAGCCGGCCGAGGTAGAGATAAATGACCGGCGTCGTGAACAACGTGAGCGACTGCGACAAAATTAAGCCGCCGACAATCGAAATGCCCAGCGGTCGGCGCAGTTCAGAGCCGGTGCCCCGTTCGAGCGCCAACGGCAGTGCGCCGAGCAGCGCCGCCATCGTCGTCATCATGATCGGCCGAAACCGGAGCAGACACGCCTTATAAATCGCCTTGATCGGTGAGAGGTTTTCTTCCCGCTCGGCTTCAATCGCGAAATCAATCATCATAATCGCGTTCTTCTGGACAATGCCGATCAACAGGATGATGCCGATCAGCGCAATCAGCGACATCTCCGTGCCGGTAATCATCATCGCGAGCAACGCGCCGACGCCCGCCGACGGCAGGCTCGACAGAATCGTGAGCGGGTGAATGTAGCTTTCGTACAGCACGCCGAGGATGATGTAGATGACGATGACCGCCGCCAGAAACAGGAACGGTTCGCTCGTCAGCGACTTGCGGAATTCGGCGGCGCTCCCGGAGAAGGTCGTCGTCACTGTTTGGGGGAGGCCGATTTCGTGTTGGGCGGTTTGGATGGCGTTCACCGCTTCGCCCAGCGAGCTGCCGGGTTGGAGGTTGAACGACAGCGTCACGGCGGGGAACTGACCGGAATGAATGATCGCCAGCGGCGCGGTCACCGTTTTCAACGTGGCAAACGCGCTCACCGGCACCATCTGGCCGGTCGTGGATTTCACGTAGATTTTATCCAGCGCATCCGGCGAGAGTTGATACCGCGGCTCGACTTCGAGGATCACCCGGTACTGATTGAGCTGCGTGAACATGATCGAAACCTGCCGCTGGCCGAACGCGTCGTAGAGCGTGTCGTCAATCGCCTGTGGCAGCACGTTGAGGCGTGAGGCCGTGTCGCGATCCACGTCCACGTAAAGTTGCAGGCCGCCGGTTTGTTTGTCGGTCGCCACGTCCGTCAATTCCGGCAAGGTGCGGAGCTTTGCGAGCAACTTGTCCGACCAGACCGACAACTCTGCCTCGCTGGTGTCTTCCTGCGTGTATTGATACTGCGTGCGGCTCACGCGGCTGTCGATCTGCACGTCCTGCACCGCTTGCATGAACAGCGAAATGCCCGACACATCCTTCGTCGCGTCGCGCAGCCGGCCGATAATGGCGGTGACGTTGGCGCGGCGTTCATCGCGCGGCTTGAGATTGATGTACAGCCGACCGGTATTGACGGTCGGATTGACCGAGCCGGCGCCGACGAACGATGCCACACTGACCACGTCCGGATCCTTCCGCACGATATCCGCCACTTCGCGCTGCCGCTCGACCATCGCCTTGAACGAAATGGATTGCGCCGCATCGGTCACGCCGACGATCAACCCGGTGTCCTGCAACGGCAACAACCCCTTCGGGACGATGATGTACAACAAGATGGTCGCCACGAGCGTCGC
>DATIZX010000076.1:0-72173 GCA_035516795.1 Verrucomicrobiia bacterium | reverse complement strand
TTCGCGCTGCCGCTCGACCATCGCCTTGAACGAAATGGATTGCGCCGCATCGGTCACGCCGACGATCAACCCGGTGTCCTGCAACGGCAACAACCCCTTCGGGACGATGATGTACAACAAGATGGTCGCCACGAGCGTCGCCGCCGCCACGGTGAACGTCAGCGGCTGGTGATTGAGCACCCATTTCAGCGCGCGGTCGTAGCTGTCGAGCATCCCCTTGAACATCCGCTCGCTCCAGTCAAACAACCCGGTGTGTTTCTGTTCCTTCTCCGCCTTCAACAACCGCCCGCACATCATCGGCGTCAACGTCAGCGACACGATCGCCGACCAGGCCACCGCCACGCTCATCGTGATCGCAAATTCCCGAAACAACCGTCCGACGATGCCGGTCATGAACAGCAACGGAATGAACACCGCGATCAGCGACACGCTCAGCGAAATGACCGTGAACCCGATCTGCTTCGCGCCTTTCAGCGCCGCCTGCAACGGCGGGTCGCCCATCTCGATGAAGCGAACGATGTTCTCGATCATCACGATCGCGTCGTCCACCACGAACCCAGTCGAAATCGTCAGCGCCATCAGCGAAAGATTGTCGAGGGTGAACCCGAGCAACTTCATCACGCCGAATGTGCCGATAATCGCCAGCGGCAACGCCACGCTCGGAATCACCGTCGCCCAGAATGTGCGGAGGAAAATGAAAATCACGAGCACCACCAGCCCGACGGTCAGCATCAACGTGAACTGCACGTCGCGCACCGAGGCGCGGATTGTCTGGGTACGGTCGGTCAGTACGGTGACCTTGACCGACGGTGGAATGGACGCGCGCAACCGCGGCAACAACGCTTTCACGCGATCGGCGGTCTCGATGATATTCGCGCCCGGTTGGCGCTGGATGTCGAGAATGACCGATGGTTTGTCGCCCACCCAGCCGGCAAGACGAACATCTTCGACGTTGTCGATCACGTTGCCAATGTCGCCAAGTCGTACCGGCGATCCGTTCCGGTAAGCGACCACGACTGGTTTGTACTCCGCCGCCGACAAAATCTGGTCGTTCGCGCCGATGGCGTAGGATTGGCGCGGACCGTCGAAGCTGCCTTTCGGTGCGTTGATGTTGTTTTGCTGTAGCGCCGTGCGGATGTCTTCGAGGCCGAGGCCGAGCGCCGCGAGCGAGGCGGGGTTGATGCGGACGCGCACCGCCGGCTTCTGGTTGCCTTCGATGGTGACCAGCCCGACGCCGGTCACCTGACTGAGCTTCTGCGCCAGTACCGTGTCCGCGAGGTCGTTGACTTTTTCCAGCGGCAACGTGTCTGAGGTGATTTGCAGGGTCAGGATCGGAGTGTCGGCCGGGTTGACTTTGCTGTAGGTCGGCGGGTTCGGCATGGCGGCCGGCAACACGCCGCCGGCCGCGTTGATCGCCGCCTGCACGTCCTGCGCCGCGGCGTCAATGTCGCGGTCGAGATTGAACTGCAAAATGATCGTCGTGTTGCCGAACGAACTCTGCGAAGTCATTTGCGCCAGCCCGCTGATCTGACCGAACTGCCGTTCGAGCGGTGTGGTCACCGACGACGCCATCACGTCCGGACTTGCGCCCGGATATTGCGCCGTGACCTGAATCGTCGGGAAATCCACCGGCGGCAGCGCCGAGATTGGCAGCAGGAAATAGCCGAGCAACCCCATCATCACGATCCCCGCCATCAGCAGCGAGGTCGCCACCGGCCGTTGGATAAATGGCTCGGAAACGTTCACGCGGCCGTTCTGCCAGCGTATGTCTTGAGGTCTTCGTCAGTGACTTCCTTGGGTGGCACTAATTTGTAGTGCTTTTCCGAAGAAATTCCGACCCCTTTTTCGCTTTGCTCAAATTCAAAAAGCGCGATGACCCCCTGCTCCATGAATTGCGCCGCAATGGGCCGGCATACCAGCAGCGGGAACTTGGCGGCGCAGACGGCAAAATCTTGTTCGATTTGCACGACGTTCAGTTTGTCAGTCCCGCCCTTTGCTTGGATTGGGAAGACGTAATGCGCGCCCTTCTTGTCCACGCCGATGTAGATTTCATCGGTCTCAACCTGCCCCATTTCTGGCGTCGTGGTGCGTAGATGGTTCTGGAGCGAGTAGCAGGTGACGCCCGTGAAAATGTCCACGAGCCGGTTGTACCGCAGCTTGGCTAGTAGGGCTTGTTCGTCATCGAACCCGTACTTGATGACGACGCCTGGTGTGGAATCAGGGACTTTCGTCACCGCCATTGCCTCATTCGGGACGATCGGTATGTCAGGAATCAGCGCGAATTTGTATTTGCCTTTCCCGACCGGACGAATGACCCAAACTTCCTTGGCCTTTGCCAGCGCGACGATCTTCGCCGGCAGATTCGCTCGATAACGGAAACTGTAAACGAGATCACCCAGATTCTTGGGGAGAGTGATTTTGAGCTTCTTGGCGCACGCCTCAAATTCGGCCCGCTCAAAGGCAACTTCACGCGCTCCCCGCTTGTACTTCGAGAAGAACACGTCCTCAATGATCGCTGCGTAGCGATTGGGTTTCTTCGGCTTTGCCGAGTAGCTGTTTTGCGGTTTCTCTTTGACCATGATCTCCTCCGGTTTTTCTTGCGACCAACCGGTAACCGAGGTGGACCCCGGCCACCGGAGGACAACAACTTCTTCTCGCAGCTGTTCCTTCGTGGCAGTTGCCAGTCGGGTGCGATACAAATCAATCCCCACGACCTCGTAGCCGATGGACTTGGCGATGCCGGCTAAGAGCTGTCCCGTCCGCAGCATCACACGCAGGTATGACGCTTGGTCGCCTACCACGTAAGCCAAATGCGCCCCCGGACGAAGCACCGAGCGAAGGTCGAGGAGGTGTCGCGTCATCCCGCCGAAGTACAACTTCGTAACCCGCGCATAGAGTTTCTCAAACCCGGAAGTCTTTCCCAATTCAATCCGGCGGGCTTCAATGGCGGCGGCGAGGCGCTGGATTTCTTCGTGGTCTCGTACCAAACGGTCGTCGGTATCGGTCTTATAGACGCTTCGCGTATTGGACCGGACCAGCGATTGTTTCAGTGCGCGCAAGTCGTCCTTTGTCCGAATGAATCCCAACAGCACGGATTCAAGACGCGTTGTCCGGGTGTAATCCTTCTCGTTCGGGTACGGCGGCGACGTGATCACCGCATCGACAGAATTCGGCTCGAGAATCGAACCCAAGTCCCGCGCATCCGCACGGTACACACGCGAAGGAACTCCCGCGTTCACTTGAAGCGCGCGTAGATCGTTCGCGATATTGTTCACCGCAGCAAGCCACACGCCCAACACGCAGGTGTCCTGTTTAATCTCCCCAACCCCAACTTCCGGCCCGAAGTGCAGATTGCCGATTTTCGTCACCAACGCGTTGGCCAAAGCGAGCCGCTCGTGTCCACTGAAACGCTCGTCCTCGTGTTCGGTGAGCGTCTCCAGCAACACCAACGTCTTGTGCAACGGCAATGGACTGATCGAGTCCGTCAACAGCAACTTGAACGCCTCGGCGGGAAGAATTTTCAGCCCGGCAGGAGGCTGTGCTGCGCTGAGAAAGAGGGGCGAAGCCGGAAGATCTGAAATGCCTTGCTCCGCCAGTTTCGCCGAGGCTAGTTTGCAGACGTGCCGGGCATGATGCATCAAGGCGTCGGGGTCAACGTTCCACTTGACCTTGATACTACTCGCAAACGCCGCGACCGGATTCGGTTCGATCCCAATGCTTGCGACGCCAAGTCGCTTGCATTCAACAAGGGTTGTTCCGGTACCACAAAAAGGGTCTAAAACAGTCTGCGAATCCGTTATCCCAAACCGATGAAGATAGCTCCTCACCAAATGAGCAGGAAACGATAGGACAAACCGATACCAGTCGTGGGCAACATGATCCTCCACGCGGAGCTTGTTGTCCTCTCGCGACGGTACTCGAACCTGTTCAGCAATTAACGGCATAACAGTGCGAAGTGTAATCAGCCTGCCCCCCGTCCGACAAGCGTGCCGTGACAAAACAATGAAACGACACACTTGCTGGGTTTTGTTTTGCCGAAGACTTCCATGTTCTTGGGGTGAGTGGTCACTGTCAGTGTCTATTGTTCTGACGCGTCCTGTTTGCTGGTTTGGGCCAGCTTCACTTTCGAGCCGGGTTGCAGCCGGTATTGGCCGTCCACGACCACCTCTTGACCCGCCTGCAATCCTTCGTCAATCAACGCTTCGCCGTTTTCGATCTGCGCCACCTTGATCGGTTGCACGGCGACGGTCTGATCCGTTTTGATGACGAATGCGTACGCCCCATTTGGTCCGCGCTGCACGACCGAGGCCGGCACAACCAAGCCCCCCTTGCGCGTCGTTAGCAGCAAGCGGGCGTTTACAAACTGCCCCGGCCACAGCCGCAAATCCTCGTTGGGAAATGTTGCCTTCAAGCGGATGGTCCCGGTGGTGGGATCAATCTGGTTGTCAATCACCGCGAGCTTACCGCTGGCGAGGACCGTGCGGTTGTCGCGGTCCACAGCGAGGACCGTAATGTCGCCAGTCGCGTGTTCTTTCTGAATTGCCGGCAGATTCTGCTCGGGTAACGTGAAGATGACGGAGATCGGTTTCAGTTGTGTCACCACGACCAATCCGTTGGCGTCAGTGGTGTGAACAATGTTCCCCTGGTCCACCAACCGCAGACCGGTCCGGCCGTCAAGCGGCGAGGTGATCGTCGTGTAGGCGAGCTGGATGTTGGCGCTGTCGATGGCCGCTTGATCCGCGTTCACTTGGGCGGCGAGTTGGTCCACCAACGCCTTCTGCGTGTCGATGACCTGTCGCGCGACGGCGCTGGCCGCACTCAGATCGCGATCCAACTCGATGCGCGCGTTCGCGACTTGCGCTGCGTCCTGCGCCTTCTTCGCCTCGGCCTGTTCGAGCGCGGCGCGGAACGGGGCGGGATCGATCTGCGCCAGCAGGTCACCGGCTTTCACATCCTGTCCCTCGGTGAACGCGACCTTCGTCAACTCACCGTCCACCTGCACGTGGACCGTGACGGCGTTAAAGGCTTGGACGGTGCCGAGTCCGTCGAGGTAAATTGGCACATCCTTTTGTGCGACCTGTCCGGCCACCACCGGCACGGGTGGCGGTCCGCCGGCCGTTGGCTTACCGGCATGGGGCCGGCAACCCCACGCACCAGCGATGACGAGCATCAGGCCCACCATTCCCATGCGCCTTTGCGTTGTTTTGATTTCTGAGTTTGTCATGTGTGAAATCCTCATTTGCCGTTCTCCGCCGTGGCTGGTTGATCCTCCCAGCCACCGCCCAATGCTTTGTAGAGTGTGACCAGATTGGCCGTGACGGTCGCCTGACTGGTGGCGAGTTGATCTTCATCCTGATAGAGCGAACGCTCGGCCGTGAGCACGGCGAGAAAATCACCCAGCCCTTCTTTGTAGAGTTTATTGGCCAGCGCGACCGCGCCGCGATCCGCGTCCACTGCGTCCACCAGCGACCGGTAATGGAGTTGCTCGTTGTTGTAGGCCACCAGCGCATCCTCAACGTCTTGAAACGCCGTCAGCACGGTCTTTTCGTAAAAGGCGAACGCTTGTTGCTGCTGCGCATTGGCCGCTTTGACCTGCGCGCGGATGCGACCGAAGTCCAACAGTCGCCACGTGACCGTCGGCCCCGCCGACCAATATTTTCCGCCGGGGGCAATCCAGTCACCGGCACTCAGACTTTGAAACCCACCGGTGCCGAGCAACGTGAGTTTGGGGAACAACTCCGCCGTCTGGACGCCAATGTTCGCTGTGGCCGCTGCCAATTGTCGTTCGGCGGTCCGCACGTCGGGCCGCCGCCGCAAAAGGTCGGATGGCATCCCGACCGGTACGCTGGGCGGCGTCGCCGGAATCGGTGCGGTCGCGGCCAGTTCCTCGCGCAGCGCACCGGGCTGCTGACCGAGCAGCACGCCAAGTTGATGCACAGTCTGCTTCAACGACGTGTCCAGCCCCGGCAGTTGGGCTTGTGTGGTGGCGAGCAACGATTGCGCTTGTTTCACATCCAGTTCGCTCGTCAGGCCGGCGTTGAAGCGCGTGCGGGTCTGATCCAGGGCCTCCTGCTGCGCTTTGATGTTTTTACGGGCAATGTCGAGCCGGTACTGAAAACCGCGGATATTCACGTAATTGAGCGCGACTTCCGACAGCACGCTGATCAACACCGCGCGGCGATTCTCCTCAACCGACCCGTATAGCGCCGTGGCTTGTTCGAGTTGACGCCGCAGGCCGCCGAAGATGTCGATCTCCCAACTTGCGTCGAAGTGTGCGTCGTACAAGTCGGTGTGCGGCTTGGCGAGCGTGGACGTTTGCGCGTTCCGCGCACGTTTCGCGTCGGTGTACGAGCCGGCGGCGTCAATGGTCGGGCCGAGATTCCAAGCCGCCCCGGCCCGCAGCGCCCGGGCTTGCAACAGTTGCGCCTCGGCGATGCGCAGATCGTAGTTCGCCTTCACCGCCCGTTCGATCAGCGAAGTCAGCTCCGGGTCCTTGAACGTTTTCCACCACGCGACTACCTGCACGGGGGCATTCGTCGCGCCGCCGAGTTGGGCTTCACTCCAATTCGCCGGGGCCGCCGTCTTCGGGGGCCGGTAGTTTGGACCAACCGCACAACCGGCCGCCAGCCCGACGGTCAAAGCGCCTAAAAGTAGCTGGCTGATTTTCATCGGGATGTCTTCCACAGATACAACTATGTTGCCCGCGCCATCAAACACCGAACGGACATTCTCACGCTCGCCCACCTTTCCTGGCCAACGCCTTGATAGCCCCGACGGAAAACCGGGTGATGTGTGCCGCGAGCCGTTTCACCCCGGACGCCTCGAATGTCTCGTCCGGATCCAACCGGGCGATCACTGGCCGCGCGTGCCGATAATACAGACATTGTCCCATGACACTGCGCGCACATAGCCGCACTTCCGTTTGATTGAGTCGGCCACCGCCGAGTTCCCGCACGATCTGCCGGAGCCGTTCTGTCATCGGCCGATAGGCGGACTCCACCAACTCATCAAGAGCCTTCGTCGGTTCGACCATCTCCCGGGTCAGCAATTTCCCATGCCACCCCGGACGGCTCGCGTCGAGAATCCGAAACAAGAAGGATTGGACAAACGCTCCCAATCGCTGTTCTGCTGTTGGATTCGCACCCAAGCCGAAGTCCGCTGGATATTTCTCGCGACTGATCTCGGACCAATACTTGATCGCCTCCCGATACAACCCTTCCTTGTCTTGAAAGTAGTAGTTGATGGCCGCGACGTTTGCCCCGGCGCGGTCGCAGATCGCGCGCACCGTTGCTTTGGCGAACCCCTTATCCGCGAACACCTCACCGGCGGCTTCCAGCAATCTGCGACGCATTTGTAGACTTCGCTCGCCCTGTTTCATAAAGTTAAACGCCAATTTGAAACGTCTGCTTAATATATCGCGCTCATCCTGTCAACCACCACTACTATTCGGAAAGAGGCCCGGGCTTGACGAAGGCAACTTTGACGTCAGCGATTCGAAGCCGGTGTTGTTTGGCTCAAGGTTGCCTGATGTATCCCGCGGCAGGTTTGGGAGAGAGCTTCACTTTGCCCAACCGTACTTGTTCAAAGTGGCTGTATAGGTCATGGTGCGCTCATCGGCGAAAGCCTCGTTGTCGATGACAACAATGACCGGCAGCGTGACCTGAATGCCCGGTTCGCGGACGTGGGCTTTTGTCAAACCAAATGCCGCCCACGCTGTTTGCCATGAGCCTTTCTTGAGTCTCGCGTGCAACGTCCACAGTTGCGTCCTCTTGTGGTAGACCAGCCGGCAGGTTCCCAAGGGATTCGCGCTACGCCCCTTGGCATTGAGAATGAACCCCATCTGTGCACCGCCGACGTCCAGCGTAACCAGCTTGGCCGTTACATCGTAGTTCGTGCCGAGGTCAAGAATGCCCCTGAGTCTGACTCTGTCCGCATTCGGTTTGGCAAAGTCCAATCTCATCCTGAGTCTGGTGATGGCCAACTGGCAAGCGACAGCCACGTTCAAGTTGCTCGTCATTGTCGTCTGTCCGTCCGAAACAGCCACGCTCGCCAAATACGGGCCGCAGTTGGTGGGATAAGCATGGAGTGTCGTGCTCGAAGACGACCAATCATTGCTGGTCCCGTCCCCGAACAACCATTGATAGCTCAGGGTGCCTACTTCCGAATCAACCGCGTTTACCGTAAAAGCGTTGGTCTCGCCGGCGACGACCGCCACCACATCGCCGACCTGAAGCAGTGCATTGGTGACGGTGGGATTCGAGGTGATCAGCACTGTCGAATAAACTGCGTGCACCATTTGCGTGACCGCATTCAGGTTCGGACTGTTGTCCGTGGCAATCACCATGATGCTGTTGGTACCCAGGGACAGGTTGACGGTCTGCGACCAGTTGGTGCCGACAAGGGATGCGCCGATGCCATTCACGGTCACGCTCTCGATCCCGCTGGCATCGCTGGCTGTGCCCGCCACATTCACGCTGGCGTTGGTGAAGATCTGGTAATCCGTTGGGCTCACTACAACGAGCGCGGGTGGAGTGGTGTCCGTGACTGTGTAGGTCCCCACCGTCATCGTGGTTGTGCCGGAGTCGATGGTTACGTTCTGGTCCGCTGGGGACGTCCAGCCGGCGATCGCATTGAAGTGAACCGTGTGGCCACCAAGGGCCAGCCCGGCAACCATTGCACCGCTGTTCTGCCAGGCGCCGCCATCAACCTGCCATTGCGCCCCGGCGTTGACGGCGGCTGCGGGGCTGATGCTCACCTGCAGCGCGCCGGTGGGTGGAGGATTCGTAACGCCGGCGAGAGCATCGATCAGGTTGCCGCCGGTCGGGGTGCCCCAGCCGGTACAGAGATCGTAACCGGCCACCGCGGAGAACTGGGTCGGACTGGAAGGCCATTCGTTATTGCCGGTGGTGATATCATGGAAATCGGACAGGTAGTCCGCCCCCTTGCCGACCACGTAAAGGGATGGGTTGACAAACCCCACCACTGGCTGGCCATTCGCCAAGGCGTCCTGATTGACCAACGCAGTGAAGCCTGCCCATAAGGGAGCCGCCAAACTGGTGCCGCCGTACGTTGCTTGTTGGCCATTGTTGGCGATGATCGAAACATTATCTCCGACCATCGCAACATCCGGAATGTTCCGCATGGTAGCCGATCCCTGGTTGGCGGACGTGCTGATGCCTTGTTGCCAACTGGGAATGGAATAAACGGTGCTGATTCCGCCGCTGCTGCCAACATAACCGCTGTGGCGGACAAAACCCCAATTCCAGACGGTTTCCGAAACATAGGAGCCGCCTGGACCGGTGGTTGTCAACGTGGTTCCACCGACCTGCGTAATGTACGGATCATCCGAAGGAAATTCTCCGGCTGTCGAACCGACAAAGGCATCGCTGTCCCCCGAAGCGTCGAAGAAAGACTGTCCCTGTGCCGCCATTTCTTGAAAGAGTTGATCGGCTGTCGGATCGGGACCAGCCACGCCAAAAGCCCAAGAACAACTGATTTGTTTGGCCTGATTGTCCGAGACCATCCGGCTCAGAATGTCGTTCGCAATGCCATTCGGACCGGCTTCATAGACGATCACCTTGGACAAGCCCGGCGCCATGGAAATCGCCATCTCAATGTCCAGAGCCACCTCGGTGTTTCCGCTGTTGGCGCCGGTGGTCGGGGTCCCTTTGAACCCATCCAGCAGCACATTCGCCAAGGGGACTCCCGGCAACCCGGTCTGATTCTCGTATGCCGTAATGTCACTGGAGTAGTAGCCATCAAACTCCACCAGTCCGACTACTTGCCCGGCACCGGTGAGAGTGACGCCCGGGACGTACGCGTCTCTGAAATCGTACCCCATATAAGCACCGCTTGGCCCCGAGCCGGTGTTCGGCGTGGCGTTCGGCATCCTAGTGCTGGGTCTCCGAATGAGACGCTTCGGATGCGGCACATTGTAGTTATTCAGACCGCTGATACTCAGCACCGGTATCGCCAGGTCAAGCGACGGCTCGATATCGGGCGCATAGAACGTGCGGGCCTCCGTCGGGTGTTGGTAAACGCGCATCTTCACATGGAGAACCTTTTCAAGGTTGGCCACCGAGCCTCTCACGTCCAGCAGGACCCGATTGGGATGCGTGCCGGTGACAATCAAGCCGTTCGTCTTCACGAAATCAATGAGAGCCTGGTAATCCTGCTCTGTCGGACCAAACCTTTCGGTAAACTGTTCCGGAGTCAGGTAGTGACGGTAATGGGGACTGGACGGGGTATAAATCTGTTCGAGCAACTCGCTAAGTCCTTCTTTGTTGCGCAGCGGCAACCCGATCGCCAGATCCAAATTCGTGGTGGCTGACAGGCGCCTGATTGGCTGCAAATGCGCCACTGCCGCCGGCACATGACCGTGCAGGATTTGGACCCCCAGCACTCGCTCGGCAACATTGAAGAGAATTCCGATGCATAGCAAGAGCGCCAACCTGCATTGGCCTAGATGCCCTAGTGACCCAAACGAATCCATAAATCGAGACAACTCGTACGCTAGCATGCGTGCTTCTGCAAATGCAATGGGGATGTCGAAGGGTCAAAACATTCATGCGGCGGATCCAAACCATGTCGTGGAACTGACTTGGACGAAACAGCCCCTCACGCCTTGGAGTCTTGGTCCTGACCAAGATGCAAACTGAAGTGGATGAGTTTGGCGCGCATGGTGACGCGGGTAACCCCGGGCCCGCGCGCTGGCATGCGCTTCGGAGAGCACTTCACGACCATTTGGACCAGCATCGGCGCGCGGCAGGAAATCTTCCTGTCCTTCCTTTAGCAGGTTATCCACTTGGCATGCGCTCGCGTCTGGACGAACTTGCGAAGCTGGCGTGATGGCAAACGTGAAGTGAGGTGAATAAACGCGACCTCAATTAGGGTCGAAGACAACACGCGTGGAATCAACGGAAAATCAAAGAAGGCAGAACAATTATGACTACAATGCGTGTGGCACAAATTTCAGCGCCGAAACGACAGTTTGAGATTGTCGAAAAACCAATACCCCAGCCGTCGCCGGGAGTTGTCCGGATCAAGATGGCGGCTTGCGGCATTTGTCACAGCGATTCGCTGGTGAAGGAGGGCCATTGGCCCGGGATTCAATACCCGCGCGTTCCGGGGCATGAAGTGGCCGGCACCATCGATGCCATCGGCGCGGACGTGATTGGATGGACGCCGGGCCAAGGCGTGGGTGTCGGTTGGCACGGCGGTTACTGCGGTCGGTGCGACCCGTGCCGGCGCGGGGATCAGTTTGCGTGCGAGACTCAGCAAGTCACGGGCATCAGCTTCGACGGGGGTTACGGTGAGTACATGATCGCCCCCGTGAGCGCCGTGGCGAGGTTTCCAAATGAATTGCCTCCCGTGGACGCTGCGCCGCTGCTGTGCGCCGGGGTAACGACGTTCAATGCCTTGCGAAACTCAGGGGCGCGCGGGCGACATTGTCGCGATGCTTGGAATTGGTGGGTTGGGATATCTGGGGGTGCAGTACGCCGCGAAGATGGGCTTCAACGTTGTCGCCATCGCTCGTGGCAAGGACAAAGAACCGCTCGCCCGGCAGTTGGGTGCAGCGGTCTACATCGACAGCCAGTCGCAGGATCTCGCCGCAGAGTTGCAGAAGCTCGGTGGTGCGAGCGTCATCATTTCGACAGTCGCCGCTGGCGCGGCCATGAGGGTGGTTCAGGGCGGACTGGCTGTGAAGGGCACGTTGATTGTCGTCGGCGCAGCCGAGGCTCTGCAAATCTCGCCGTTGGTGTTGATTGTCGGGCAACGCTCGGTGAAAGGCTGGTATTCCGGTACATCCATTGACTCGCAAGACACCCTGTCTTTCAGCGCCCACGCCGGCGTGCGCTCGATGAATGAAGTTTTTCCGCTGGACCGCGTGAACGAAGCCTATGACCGTATGCTGAGTGGTAAGGCGCGATTTCGTGTCGTGCTGACGATGAAATGATGAAGCAACGCAACGAGTGCAGACTCAAAGAAACTCGTTGGTAAGGTCGCGATCGTCACCGGGGCCTGGGAAGGCAATTCGTGTCACGCAAAGCTTGCCAACGTCTGGAAAAGTCTTAGTCTGGCTGAAAACGATCACGGAGAGCACCATGAAGAAGACTGTTATCGCACTCCTGGCAATCCTGATTACCGGTGGCTGGCTCGGCAGTTCTTTCGCGCAAGACAAGCTGACCATTGCCGTTATTCCGAAGAGTACGGGCGGCGAGTTCTGGGAAACGGTGCACAAAGGTGCTGAGAATGCGGCGCAAGAATTGGGCGTGACGATGAAGTGGGAGGGTACAGTCACCGAAACTGAAATCGCTGAGCAGAACAAGATCATCGAGAACATGGTCAACATGGGAGTGCAAGGCATAGCGCTGGCACCGTTGAACAAGATTGCCACACGCCGGGAAGTCGAGGATGCGGTGGCCGCGGGCATCCCGGTTGTCGTGTTCGACTCCGCTGTCGATGGCACCGCGCAGAGCAGCTTTGTGGCGACGGACAACAAACATGGTGGCGTGCTTGGCGCGCAGGAATTGGCCCGATTGATTGGCCACAAGAAGGCGGCGCGGGTCATGTGCATGCGGTTTGTCCAGGGCACGGGAAGCACCGAAGCGCGTGCCGCCGGGTTTATCGAGGCTGCCAAAGCCGCGGGTTATGACGTTGTCGCCGATCCCTATCCCGACACGGGAACCATCGAAGGGTGCAAAACTGCCGCGGCCAACACGCTGGAGAAATTCGTGAAGGATGGCCGGCTCAACTTGGATGGTTTGTTCGCCTGCAATCTTTATTCCACGATCGGACTTGCCTCCGCACTGGAAGACCTGCAAAAGAGCGGCGTCAAAGTGGACGCCAAGTTTGTTGGATTCGACACTTCCAAGCGGTTGGTCGAGGATGTCCAGAATGGAACCATCGATGCTCTGGTGGCGCAGAATCCAGCCAAGATGGGATACCTGGTGGTGCAAACCCTCGTAAAGGTTATCCGTAAGGAGAAGGTGCCGGCTGTGATCGACACCGGTACGGAGCTCGTCACCAAAGAGAAGTTGGCGACCGATCCCGAAGTCCGCAAATTGTGCGGCCTCGAGTAACCGTTGATGGTCCCCTCCGCCGACGAATCTGCCAAGCCTGATTCGGCGCGCCTCGAAATGCGCGGGGTGCGCAAGCGTTTCGGCGCCACCGAGGCATTGCGGGGAGTCGATCTTGTCGTGATGCCCGGCGAAGTGATGGCGCTGGTTGGGGAGAACGGTGCCGGCAAAAGCACGTTGATGAAGATCCTTGCGGGTGCCCTCCGACCAGACGACGGCCGAATGTTTCTCGATGGAAAGCCCTTCGCACCGGGAAATCCGTGGCGGGCGCGGCACAGCGGCGTGGCGATGATTTATCAGGAACTGGCGCTGGCGCCGCACTTGTCCGTGATGGAAAACATCCTGTTGGGCGTCGAGCCGACGCACGGTCCACTGGTGCGATGGAAGGCCATGCGACAGCGAGCGACGGCGGCGTTGAGCACGGTCGGGCTGGACCAAATTGTGCCCGAGATTCAGGTGCGCCAGTTGTCTGTCGCGCAGCAGCAACTCGTCGAGATCGCGCGTGCGGTCGCTCTCGACTGTCGGGTGTTGGTGCTGGATGAACCAACGAGTTCTTTGACGGCAAAAGACATCGAGAGATTGTTCGCGCTCATCCGCCGCTTGAAGTCGCGCGGCATTTCCGTCGTGTACATTTCTCACTTTTTGGAGGAAGCGCAGCAAATCGCCGACCGGTTTACGGTGTTACGCGACGGTGAGACTGTCGGCACGGGGAAAACGGTAGGCACATCCCTGGATCGAATCATTGCGCTGATGGTGGGTCGTGAGGTAAACGAGTTATACCCGCGTTCGTCGCGGACGCCGGGCGACGTCGTTCTCGAGATCAAGGAACTGAGCGGCTTCGCGAAACCTCGTGCAGCATCCTTGCGATTGCGGCGCGGTGAAGTGTTGGGCATTTCCGGTTTGATTGGCGCCGGACGGACGGAGTTGATGCGCACGATTTTCGGACTGGATCGTGTCCAACGCGGCGAAATTCGCGTCGGCGTTTTTCAAGGTGCGCAGACGCCTTCGCAACGCTGGACAGAGCGCGTGGGTATGGTGAGCGAGGATCGGAGGATGGAAGGTTTGGCGTACGGTTTGAGCATTGCTGAGAATGTGACTCTGCCGCGACTGCAGGGGCTGGGACCTTGGCGATTCGTGTTGCCTTCGCGACAGCGGGCGGCCTGTGAGCCGTGGATCGCGCAAATTCCTATCAAATGTCTGAATGCGTCCCAACGACTTGGCGATCTGTCTGGCGGCAATCAACAGAAAGTAGCCATCGCGCGTTTGCTGCATGCCGACGTTGACGTCCTGTTGCTGGACGAACCGACCCGTGGAATCGACGTGGGATCAAAGGCGCAGATTTACCGGCTGATTGACGAACTGGCAGCCCGAGGGAAAGCGGTGCTAATGGTAAGCAGCTACATTCCCGAACTGCTCGGCGTGTGCGACCGCATTGCCGTCATGTGCCGCGGTCGGCTCGGCGAAGCTCGTGAGCGCGACGATTGGAATGAACAAAAGCTGATGACGGCCGCCATCGGACAGGAAGAAACATGAGCGATCCCATTGAAACTCCCCTGGTGCCGAACGCCACGGAGGAGCACCGCAGGCGACCCAAACTTGTTTTGGGCAATGTTTTTGGGCGGTTCATTGCGCTTCTTGCCGTGTTTATCTTTTTTGCCGTACTCGTCGAGGGCGGGAAATTCTATACCCTGCGCAACCTCGAAAACATCCTGCGCCAGAGTTGCGTGTATGCCACGGCTGGCCTGGGCATGACGATGGTGATTGTCGCCGGGGGCATTGATCTCTCCGCCGGTTCGCTGATTGCGCTGTCGGTGGTCACGGTGGCGTGGGTTCTTAATTTGAACGTGGCCGGTGCGGACGGTTCGGTGCAGAGCGTGGTGGCCCTGCATCCGGTGCTCGCGCCCATTCTCGCGGTTTTGGCTGGCGTCGTCATCACTACGGTGGCTGGTTTGGCGAATGGAGGCATCATCGTTGGGCTGCGGCTCGTGCCGTTTATCGTGACTCTCGGCACGATGGGAATGTTTCGCGGGCTGGCCAAAGGCATTGCTCGCGAACGCGACATTTACCCGCCGCAAGACACCTGGATCAATAGAATCATGGACCCAACGTTATCGACGCATGGGCATAGCGGCATTCTTTTGCCGACCGGGGTGTGGATTCTGATCGTTGGGGTCGTTATTGCGGCGTTGCTACTGCGATATACACGTTTGGGCCGGCATATCTTCGCCGTCGGTTCCAACGAAGAAACTGCTCGATTGTGCGGTGTGTCGGTGGGGCGGACGAAATTATTCGTGTACACAGCCAGCGGATTTTTCTGTGGCGTGGCCGGGTTAATGCAATTCTCCTACATCGGCGGTATCGGGCAACCAACCACGGCGGTAATGTATGAGCTGTTCGTGATTGCAGCAGTGATTATCGGTGGCGCGAGTTTTACTGGCGGGGAAGGTTCCATTCTCGGCACGATCATCGGGGCGCTGACCATTACGATGCTGTACACGGGCGGACAACAAATGGGCTGGCCCAAGTGGGTGCAAGAAATGGTCATCGGCATCATCATCATCGTCGCGGTGGCCTTGGACCGGCTTCGGCACCGTAGAGCTTGATCGTGACGTCCAAGCTTCTCTAGGGAGGCAAAGTCACTCGCAGACGGTAGAAGCGATTCGTCGTTGCCGTGGGCGCAGAGCCGGTGCCGCTGCCATCGTCGATATAACTGGTGATCGAACCCGTGCCGGCGATATCTTCGCAGTTCGTAATCGATGTCCAATTCGTCTCCGCAAAACCGTCTTTGTACTCGATGGTGTAGAGTCGACGGACGACTGATTGGTAGTCCAACTTTATGGAGTCATCGTTCTGCGGCGAAATTTCCAACGCGATATGGCTGTCGGCGTCGAGCGGATCGGTTCCCAGCATGTCTTCCTGTGAATTGCTGAAGCCATCGCCATCGGGATCGTCGTCGGGCCCGTTTTCACCGGCGGTCCAGATGCGCACGTAATTGATGTCGCCCACCAGATTCGAAACTCCACCGGTATCCATCACAATGCGCATCGTTTGCTGCCCGGCAGTAAGACTGATATTGCTGGCGGTAATTGTCTGCCAGTTTTGCCAATCGCCCGTGTCCGGGACGAACATGGAGCCGGTAACGTTCGATCCGTCAAATTCGATATGGAACGAACCCCCGGCCCCTTTGGAGGCAACGCGAGCGTCGATTGTGTATAACCCGGACTGCAGGACGTTGACAGTATAATCCTCCCATTCGGTGGGCTGTGCGACGGCGAGAGCATAGCCGCCGGCATCGCCACTGGCCGGATCGAAATCAACCCAATCGGTAACTCGAAATGTCGTGATCGAGCGAGTCGCGTTATCGTCCATGACTTTGACATCGAGATCGTGGTAGGCGACCTCGGGGCCACCATAATCGTAATTCTCGGCCTGAATGGTGCCGGGAATTTGGGCCGGAACACCCCCGTACGGAGTTAGCACGGGTGGCAGAGGACTGCCGCCGTAAGCGGCGAGATTTGTGAGAGCGCGCCACCATTCGGAAGTGCCGATGGATTCATTCACATTCGTAACCATCATGACATTTCCGTTCGCGTCATCTTTTAGGAAAACGTTCCCGTTCGCATCGGCGTAATCGAAGGACTTCGTCTCCGCCCCAACGATGTAATCCGGCCGCATCAAAGTAATTGCTGGTGGCGCATCGTGATCGCGTCCATTGGGCAGGTTGGCGTTTGGCAAGTTCTTGTCGATCATCCATTGGCGCAGTTCGGTATGGGGCAACAGAGCAGCCAGATCAGATTTGGTTACGACCGGGGATTGGTCGAACACTGGACCGAAGAGATAGGTGCGAAAGCGCCGGACAACGATCTGCGTCGCCCATGGGTCAACCACATCGTTGTAATTCTGCATCTGATTTTCACCAGGACCACCACCTAGCCAAGCGAGGACGACACGATCGGTAATCGAGTTATCGAGCAGATAGGCACTGGCCACGGTCGTGGGAGGCGCGCCCATGATGACAACCAGCGGCTGACTGGCGGAGGCGTTGTTCGCTTGATCCACAATCAGATGAGCGCCCGGCGTGTCCACTGGTGCGGTGTCTTCGATAACTCCGGAAACAGGTTTAACCAAGGCGACACCGGAGCCGGCGACCGGGGTGGGCGCGTTCGTCATCCCACTGCGTAGGGCTTTGCCCACGATTTCGCTCCGACCCGCCAACGGCCATTCAAACACGAAAACGGGATCGGGAAACAGCGGCTCGCTCCAGCCACAGGAACTGGTAATCATGCCCTTGAGAGCGATCGAACCGGCGCTGGCCAATGCGAGCAGATACTCGTCCGTGTACATATCATCGTGGGAGTCGTTATCATAGACCACGGGGCAGGTGTGATCGTATGGAAGTGAAATGGCAAGGAGTTCCTGCAGGGCAAGCGGCAGCACGATCGCGACGAGCAGCGTGGCTTTTGAATACTTATTTCTGAATCGCGAGCACATGGGAGATGAGGTGATTTGACTTACTGCTGGCTGGCCTTGATGATGATTCTTCTTGCCGCCCTGTTTGCTGTTTTCAGCTTCAAGATTCGTTTTACAGAGTTGAATCGGCCAATAAAAGCAGCGGGATTCCCGTTGATGGTCAAATAGGCTTCAACCAAATGCGCCGAAGTTACGATGCCTTCGCCCAGAGGCGCATCCGTGTTCCCATCGCTGATGTCGAATACGCCAGGCAGATCTCCCTCGGGAATCAGCCTGTATACTTGAGACGAAGTGGTGTGCGTGCCTGGCATTCGAATTGTGCCAAACCAGTATCCATCTAGAATGGGTTCGGTCGGTGCCCTGTCACCTTGCCAGCGAGACCTGCTACTGCCGTCCGCCGCGGCAAGAAGACGCCCGTTGCTTTGCACCGTGAGTCTCAGTTGTGTCTGAACGGATCCACAGTCGGAATCCCGAATAGCAGTGACCAGAATTCCCCTCCGGCCCTTCTGCCACGATCCGGAGAGTTGGAAGACGCCGGAACAATCCGTGCGGATTCCGTAGCCGGTCAACGTGGAGTCCTCGTTGAATGTGACCAAGCCCACGCCGTCCTTCGATCCCCTCATGGAAATGTCCCAGGTTCCAAGCACAGCAGACTGGTTGGAAGCCACAGAATCTCCCAACTCGAAATCCAAGTAGTTGATGTCACCGGCCACGCCGTGAGCGCCGTTGGCATCGATGATGATACTCATGACATGTTGCCCTGAATCCAAAGCCACAGGTGCCGTGGATATGGTCCGCCAGTTCTGCAAATAGTGAGTGTTGGGAATCTTGATTGGCCCGGTTTTATCGACGCTATCGAAGGCGACGTGAAATATCCCGCCATTGCCGGATGAGGAGACGCGAGCGTGAAGCGTGTACAAACCGGCTGTCGTGACGTTGACGCTGTAGTTGAGCCATTCCCCCTTCTGAGCCCGGGCAATCGCGTAACCGCCATTGAAATCCGAACAGTAATCGAAGTCCACGTTGTCGGTTACACGAAAGGTTGTGATGTTTCGCTTCGCATTTTGGTCCATCGTCTTTACATTGAGATCGTGGTAGGCAACTTCAGGGCCACCGTAATCAAAATCTTCTGCTTCGATGCCCCCCGGTATTACTGCCGGCGTTCCAGCAAACGGCGTGAGCGTGGGAGGCAACGGGTCGTAGCCGTACGCCGCCGGGTTTTCCAACGCGCGCCACCACTCCTCGGTTCCAATGTTCTGGTCGGCTTGGGTGACCATCAGGATATTACCGGTCGGGTCGTCTTGAAGGGTAATGACGCCGCTCGCATCGACGCTGCTGAAGGATTTGGGCTTTGCGGCAAAGACATAATCCGGGCGTAGCAGACTGATGGCTGGTGGTGCATCGTGATCGAATCCGTTCGGCAGATTCGCGTTGGGCAATTCCTTGTCGATCATCCAAGGACGCAACTCGGTGTTCGGCAACTCCGTCAACTGCGATTTCGGCACCAATGGGGCCTGATTAAACACCGGTCCGAAGAGCACAACGCGCAGTCGATGAACGACAATGTATGTGGCCCAACGGTCCACGAGATCGTTGTAGTTTTGCATATCGTTTTCGCCCGGACCTCCGCCAAGCCAAGCCAACACCACGTTGTCGGCAATTGACGGATCGAGCAGATAGGCACTGGCCAAAGTGGTTGGCGGACCGCCCATCACGACTACGAGCGGCTGACTGGGGCTCGCGTTCTTCGCTTCATTGACGATCAGGCGGGCGCCGGGAGTGTCGTCGGGCAAAGTATCTTCGATAAGCCCCGAGGAGGGTTTGAGCAGTGCGCTGCCGGAACCGGCCACTGGCGTTGGAAGATTGGTGAAGCCACTGCGCCAGGCCTTGCCGACGATTTCGCTCCGACCTGCCAAGGGCCATTGAAATACAAAAACCGGATCGGGGAATAGCGGCTCCCGCCAGCCACCCGAGGTGGTGATCATGCCTTTCAGTGTGATTTCACCAGCGCTGGCCAGAGCCAGCAGATATTCGTCGGTGTACATGTCATCATGCGAGTCGTTGTCATAAACGATGGGACAGGTGCTGTTATAGGGAAGATCCACTGCTGCAAGGTTCGTGGGATGCGCAATCTGACCCGCCGCCACAAGACAAATGAGCAATCCACCCGACAAAGTTGAAAGGTTCCGCCAACGCATTCAGGCTCCCGATGCACCATACCAGTTGAACAGAAACGACCGCAGCGACAATAGCTCACTATACGGGGAGGCACAAATTTAACTTATCCTTTTAATCGATCAAAGCCCTTGGATTATTTGCTGCGTAGTGAAGTTAAGCATTTCAACTTCAGTTTTGGCGAAAGGGGGAAAGAATACGCGTTACCCTTGAAAGGCGGCGCTTGAGCCGGGCGGACTCGCGATGTGGCTGGAACCAGTAACGCTCATGAAGTATGAAATCTGATGATTCCTTCCATTCCACAAATTGGTGCGATGCACGTTAAGGCCCAGATAACGGACTTGCCCGAATTCCCTGACTCCGGTGTTGCCACGTATAACGCGGGCCATCACAGTCGCCCGCACCTCGTAGCGTGAGCCACCGAAGTCTTTCACCCGGTCGTCGGGGGGCGTTGCGGCTCCTGACAATGTTCGGCGTGCCGCTAGTGATTCTTGGCGCGATGGAATTGGGACTGCCAGTAGCGGGATATGGTTATCCCACCGACTTCTTCCTTCCCGCGAAAACCGCCGGCCGGAACTTTTACGTCCCAAATCTGGCGTTCGATTATCGGCTTGCTCCGCTGCCACTGGTTCGCACTCCCATGCCGCAACGGATCGCCGCCACGAAAGGCCCGGGTTCGTACCGGATTTTTCTTTTCGGCGAATCCGCGGCCCTCGGCGATCCGGATATGAGTTACGGCGTTGGCCGGTCCCTGCAAGTACTCTTGAGCGAGCGATTTCCGGACACGCGATTTCAAGTCATTTGCGTGGCGATAACAGCAATTAATTCGAACATAATTCTGCCCATCGCGCACGATGGCGACCTTTCCGTGATCTACATGGGCAACAACGAAATGAGCGGCCCGATTTCGTCCCGGCACATTCGTTACTCGGTGTTGTGTTTGCCGGACAGGGCAAAAGAGAACAAGCCTTGGCGTCATTCCGCAGAGCCTTACAACTTGATCCCACACACAGCACCGCGCTACAATACATCTATGCTCTCGAAGGGCGATTCTCGCGCGCTCGCTAACTGCACAATTGTGATCACAAATCGCGACCGGACGTTCCGACTGATTTCAGAGTCAGCAGAATGAACTCGGAGCGGAACCGTCCGGGAGTTTTGCTTTTGTGGAACGCTCGCCCTCCAGCAAATTCGTTCATGGCACGAACATCGGTGACCACAATATGGACAATGCCGGCGGACTGGCGACAAGATGGTCGCGCAATCTTGGGATTGCGGTAACGTGAACCTCCGTGTAGTCAATAACTTACACAAGGAGATTCACTGTTGAAAAGGAGGGCACTTCACCGATCCATTTGGCACGCGCCCCGCTGGATAATAATGAGATAATTCGGGGCACTGCGAACGCGTGAGGCTTACCGATCTTGTGCGCATGTGAGCCCGGCACGTTTTCTATTGACGCTATTGTGAAAAGGCACATTGTTCAGTATAATTTGCCAGCAAAGGTGGCATGCCGGAGTTTGGGGATCGGAACAGACGTCTTGCGAAGTCGAACTGTTCTGTTCACGATCAAATCCCCGGCAGCACTAGGCGAAATGGGTTGGGCTTTGAGTCAAGCGAACTGAAGAATCATGGCCAAGGGTCGAATAGAGGGTGTCAAAATGTACGGGCCGGCTAGTGCCCTGGTGAGATTAATGATCTCCCTGGCGCTTTGTCTCGGTTTTGTATCCTGCGCAGAAACATACTCGAGCAGCCGCGTCATACAGCCGGGCCCGTCATCCAGTGAATCGTCGGCGGTCGTTCACTCGTCGGCACAAGCGGCATCTACATCTGCGTCCTCGCCGTCCGACTACCGGATCCAGCCGTTGGACACTCTTCAAATCAATGTCTTCAACGAACCCGATTTGTCTGTCAAGACCCGCGTTTCGACTCAAGGAATGATCAACTACCCGATGCTGGGAGCGGTTCTCGTCGGTGGGCTCAGTGTCAGTGAAGCGGAGCATTTGTTGAAACAGCGGCTCGGTCGCGACTATCTGGTGCATCCACAGGTTTCCGTGCTCGTCGATCGGGCGAACAGCCGCCGAGTTTTCATTCTCGGGCAGGTACGCTCGCCGGGGGCAATCGACTTCTCCGCGGATGAGAAACTCACGTTATTGCAGGCCATCGCTCGGGCTGGGGGCTTCACGCCGATCGCAGCTCCCAGCCGGGTCAGCATCTCTCGGACCGAAAACGGCCTCGAGAAGAAGATCACCGTGAACGTCGCCGCTATCATCAGCAGCGGCGACAGCAGCAAAGATGTCGAACTGATTCCCGACGACGTGGTCTTCGTGCCAGAATCCGTCTTTTAGGATTGCCATGCAAACAACCCTTCCTGCAATTTCTACCACGGCACCCCGGCCGATGATCGGACGCCCACAACAACGACGTTTTCCGTGGCAACAATACCTCGTTGTTCTCGTTGAACACAAATATCTGGCGCTGGCGGCGTTTTTGACAGTGGTCATCGGTGCTGTCGTTTGGACTTATCGGCAAACTCCCACTTATCGAGCCACTGCTGTCGTCCAGGTGGATTCCGATACAGTGAAGGTTCTGAACATCCAGGACGTATTGACCTCCGACACACGGGACGAGGAGTACATGAACACGCAGATGCAGCTCATCCAGAGCCGGACGTTATGCGAATTGGTGGTCCAAGCGTTGAAGCTCGACCAGAACGCCGCATTTCTCGCCGGCGCCGGAGGCAATACTGATTTGGCGGGTGTGCTACAAGGCTGTCTCAGCGTTGAGCCGATTCGCGGCAGCCGGTTGATTGCCATTAATGTAGACAACGCCGACCCGCAATTGGCAGCGCTGTTGGCCACTGGCGTGGCGCAGCAGTACATCAAACAGAATCTCGATAGACGAATGGCCGCAGCCAGCGACGCCGTCCGCTGGTTACAGCAGCAAGCAGACGAATACAGGTCCAAGCTCGAAAAATCGGAAGCGGCTCTGGCCCAGTACCGGCAGCGTTCTCACGCGGTTTCGGTGGAAGAGCGGCAGGACATCGTTGTTGACAAGCTCAAAGAACTCAACGCCGCCGTTACGCAAGCCGAGAAAACGCGGCTCGCGGCTGAAGCTGACTGGGATGTGGTGAAGAAGCAATTGGAAGACGGTCGCAAAGTCACGGAGATTCCAGCCATTCTGAGCAACCCGAAGGTGGCTGCCATCCGTCAACAATTGAGCGAGAAACAAGTGCAATTGGCCGTCTTGCGCGAACGCTACAAAGACCAGCATCCGTTAATCGTGGCTCTGCAAGCTGAGCTGAAGGCCCTCAACGGCCGGCTCTTGGCCGCCTGCAACGATGTCGTCAATTCGCTGCAGTCGCAATATTCCCTTGCGAAGGCTAACGAGGACAGTTTGCAGGGCGCACTCAAGGATCAGGAGCAGCAGGCGCTGCAAATGGACAGCAAACAGGCGGAGTACAACACGTTGAAGCGCAATGCCGATGCGGACAGCCAGATGTATAACGCGATCCTCACGCGGATGAAGGAAGCCAGTGTCGCTGGCAAACTGGAGTCTAACAACATACGGCTGGTCGATCCGGTGCAAGTGCCCGGAGCGCCGTTCAAACCGAGAAAAACGCGTAATTTCGCGATGGGCGTTATTTTGGGATTGGGAGCCGCGGTGGGTTTGAGCTTCCTGATGAATTCGTTCGACGACAAGATTAAGTCGTACGAGGACGTGGATTTGCTGGGCCTGCCCTTACTGACCGGTGTACCGCGCATTGAGCTGCCCGACGGTACCCAGAATGGCCGCGTGCTCCAATTGCAGCCGCATTCCATTTCCGCCGAGGCCTTTCGAAATTTGCGGGCCACCATCACTCTGAAGCCAGAGTTGAATGCCGCGAAATCGTTGCTCGTCACCAGCACAGCTCCCGGCGAAGGCAAATCGGTCGTGTCTGCCAACCTGGCGATCGCTTTCGCTTCCAACCGGCAACGGACTTTATTGATCGATTGCGATCTGCATCATCCCGTGCAACACAAGGTCTTCCGTTCCCGTGCTGACAAAGGACTTTCGTTGTATTTGACCAATCATTCGAAGCTGGAGGATGTGGTTGCGGCGACCGACATTCCGAACCTGGACGTTCTTCAAGTGGGTGACGTACCCCCCAACGCGCCCGAACTACTTGGATCCGACCGTTTGGCAGAACTCATCCAGGAAGCTTGTCGGCAATATGATCGCGTCATTATCGACAGCCCGCCGGTCACTGCGGTCAGCGATCCGCTCCTGCTGTTGCCGCATGTGAAAGGGGTCGTTTACGTCATTGGATTCGGTAAAGTGAGTCGCGAGATTGTTTCCCGCTCCATGCAGAAGCTGCGGGAGTGTGGCGCTCCGCTGGTCGGAGTCGTCATGAACAACATCGATCAGGAATTGCACGGATTCTATTACTATCCGTACCGCTATTCCTATTATCACAAGAAGGGGAAGCGAAACGGCGCCGCTTGATGTAATTGAATGAGGCGCTGAAATGGCCGGGCTGTCGGCCGGCCAAGGAACAGAAAAACCGGGTTCTTGTTGCACAAACAGGAAAGCACCGGAATGGCGGCAGCGTGCCCAGACGCCACCGCTGACTCCGAGAACAACGATAACCAGTGAATAACGAAGCCATGTCTTCAGCCTCTCCGGCGGCGGTCCCGTCCCAGAACGGAGCATTTCCCAACACAACGGGCTGGTTGTGCGTTCATACGCGACCGCGCAAGGAAGCCAGTGCCGAGCAGTACTGCCGGGAATCCCTCGGTCTGGAAACGTATTATCCTCGACTCAAACGCCTCAAGACGATTCGCCGCGTGAAGCGTTGGGTTATCGGACCTTTATTCCCGCGCTACGTTTTTTGTCGTCTGAATCTGTCCCAGAGCTTTCGCGCCGTGCAATACGCTCCGCAAGTCGTGGGCGTGGTCAGTTTTGGCGGCAAGCCTACAATTGTCGACGAGCGGATTATCGAACAGCTCAAAGAATGGGCCGGCGAAGCCGTCGACGTGGTCACGGTCCGCCCCGGTTTTCGACCGGGCGACCTCGTCGAGATTGCCGACGGACCATTACGCGGATTGCAGGCCGTCGTTTTGCAGGAAATGAGCGACCGCGATCGCGTGGCCGTGCTGTTATCTACGCTCGGTTGTCAGGCGCGCTTGATCGTCAGTCGCTCGCAGTTGGTGGACGCTTCCTGACGCAGCAGGAACGCCTCCATTCGCAATCAACCTCTGGTTCGCAAGCTTTGCAGGCTTGTCGAAGTTGTCGCGTGATTAACCGGAAGTCTGCCCAAGTGAAAGTCTTGAACAGCGTCATCCAGAATCCGCCTGATTCCGATTTCGATCTTGTAATCGAGCCGTCGCGCGGGTGGGTATCCCTGCGGTTGCAGGAGATTTGGGAATTTCGCGAGTTGCTTTACTTTCTGATCTGGCGCGACATCAAGGTTCGCTACAAGCAGACTGCGCTGGGCGCTGCGTGGGCCATTCTACAGCCGGTGTTCACCATGGTCGTTTTCAGCTTGTTTTTTGGACGGCTGGCAAAAATTCCATCCGACGGTCTCCCCTATCCGATTTTTGCGTATGCGGCGTTGGTCCCTTGGAATTTTTTCGCCAACGGCCTTGTTGGAGCGGCGGAAAGCCTCGTGGGCAATGCCAATCTGATCAAGAAAGTTTATTTTCCGCGGCTGATTGTGCCGATTTCCGCCGTCCTTTCAGGCGCCGTGGATTTCCTGCTGGCGTTCATCGTGTTGATTGGAATGATGGCGTACTTTCACGTTTGGCCGACAATCCATCTCATTCTTCTCCCTGCGTTTTTCCTATTGGCGTTCATTACATCGCTGGGAGTGGGATTTTGGCTGTCAGCCATGAACGTGCGGTATCGTGATGTACGGCACACCGTCAGTTTTCTAATTCAAGCCTGGCTCTTCTGCACGCCGATTGCCTATCCGAGCAGCTTGTTGCCCGAGCCATGGCGTTCGCTCTACGGCCTCAATCCGATGGCGGGCGTGGTCGAAGGATTTCGCTGGGCGTTGCTTGGCGCACCGGCGCCCGGAGCAATCCTTTGGGTGTCCGGGCTTGCGGCTGTTCTCGTCTTTGTTATCGGCGCCTTTTATTTCCGTCGCATGGAGAAGATTTTCGCAGATACGGTCTGATCGGATGAGCCAAACGGCCATACGCGTCGAGAATCTCACCAAACGGTTTCGCCTCGGTACGCGAAAGGAACGTTACGTCACCTTGCGCGATTCCCTGATGCAAGCGGTGACGACGCCATTTAGGCGCGTTGCTGCCGCTTGGAACGGCCACGCGAACGATGAGCTGCCCAACGAAATCTGGGCCTTGCGGGACGTTTCGTTTGAGGTAAAGCGCGGCGATGTGGTGGGCATCATCGGCCGCAACGGTGCCGGCAAAAGCACGCTGCTGAAAGTTCTTGCGCGGATCACCGAGCCGACAACCGGACGTGTTTGTCTCAAGGGACGCGTAGGCAGTTTGCTCGAGGTCGGCACCGGGTTTCATCCGGAATTGACGGGACGCGAGAACATTTACCTAAACGGCGCAATTCTCGGGATGCGCCGCCAGGAGATTAATCGGAAATTCGACGAAATGGTTGCGTTCGCTGAGTTGGAGAAATTCCTCGACACGCCGGTAAAGCATTATTCGAGTGGCATGTACATGCGATTGGCGTTTGCGGTAGCGGCCCATCTGGAAAGCGAAATCCTCCTTGTGGACGAAGTCCTGGCTGTGGGCGATGCCGCGTTTCAAAAGAAATGCCTCGGCAAGATGGATGACGTTGCCAGGCAAGGCCGGACAGTACTGTTTGTGAGCCATAACATGGGCGCCATTATGGAGCTTTGTCCTACCGCGATTATCCTGGATCAGGGACGGCTGATCAGCCGCGGGACGGCTCGCCAAGCTACCCAGGAATATCTTGCCAGCATCGTGCGGCAGGAGTCGACCAATTTGCGGTATGCGCAGCGGCGTAGCGGCGATGGTCGTCTGCGGTTCGTGGCGGCATATCTTCGCAATGAAACCGGTGGGCGCACCGCTCTGCCAGTGTCGGGCCATCCGATCGACATCGTGCTGGAATTTGAGACACAAGAGGAACTCGCACAGGTGCAATTCATGCTCACCATTTTCAACCACATCGGCATTGCCGTCACACACTGCAACATGGACGCCGAAGGCAAGCGGTTCCGGCTCGCGCACGGTCGCGGTCAGGTGATCTGCCGGATTCCCAAATTGCCTTTGCCGCAGGGACAGTACAAAATCGCCGTGCTGGCTGAGGATCACATCAACCAATTGGATTGGGTGCCTACCGCCTGTGTGTTCGACGTTGAGTCGAGTGTTTTTTTTGCGACGGCGTTCATGCCGTCAATCGAATACTCCACGGCATTGGTCGAACATTCCTGGGATTTGGTCAAGGAACCCAAGAACAACTAGATGGCCAGTTTTCTCATCATTGTGGACGCTGACGCCACGCGCCGCAACCGGTTTATCCAAACGGTCGAACCGTTGTTGCCGCCGGTGAAAGGGCTAAAGACCGATCGTTGCGCTCGCGGCGATTTCTGTGCCCTCTGGGCCGCCCACCCGCAAGCGCCGGTCAGTCAAAGCGCTGATGAAACCGGGGCCGCGGTGCTTTGGGGAGACGCGATTCCCAAGTCGGCTATCCAGCCTGTGAGCGCTCGGCAGATGCGGGATCATTGGAGTGTCTGGCCGGCAACTTTGCCGGAGCCTTATGACGGTTTTCATGCCGGTGTGGTTCACCTTCAAGATAACGGGGTTATTGTCAGTGCGGATATCCTCGGATTGTTTCCCGTCTATTACTGCGGGTGGCCGGACGTTTTGCTGGTAGGTTCAAGCCCGGAACTCTTTCGATATCATCCTTGCTTCCACATGGAGCTGAATGCGGCTGGATTGGTCGGCATCTTGCTCACCATGCACCTGATCAATGGTCAAACCCTATGGCGTAACGTGCGGCGGTTGGCCCCGGGGCATTGCCTTGCATGGAGTCCCGGTGCATTGCCACAAGAAAAGTTGCAGTATCGAATCCCGTTCTCTGCAAGATATTACGATCTGCCGCTGGAAGCCCAGGTGCGTCTCATCGATGGCGCACTTGACGAGGCGGTGACGCGCCATGCGCGCGCAACTCAATCCCACAGTCTCTTGCTCTCGGGCGGATTGGATTCACGGATGCTGGGGGGATTTTTGAAACGCCAAGGGCGTCGCGATACAGTCGCGGTGACGTTTGGGTTGCCCAGCGACATTGATTTCAGGTGTGCTTCGCGAGTCGCGCGGACTTTGGGGTTTCCTCATCATCCCGTTCATGTCGCGGGCAGTTCTTATCCCCGGTACGCGGAGTGTCAGGCTCGTTGGGAGCATCTGGCCAACGGCTTTAATACGATCATGAACTGGGGCACTCCGCCGGCCTTGGGGGCAGTCAACCCGCGAGTGGTTACCGGTTATCTCGGGAACGTAATTTTGGGCGGCGCTCATCTCGAGGGAGCTTATTCACCCTCCCAAGGCAACTTTTCTTTCCGGACTTACTTTGCCCATCACAACGAGTGGGCGATTCGACCCAAAGTTTTAAAGAAGCTGCTCCTGCGAGAAGTGTTTGGCGACCTGGTGGACGAAACGATTGCAGGGCTTGAAACGGCTTACCTGAGATCTGCCGATCAAGAATCGCACCGGGCTTGGTGCTCCCATCTGCAACACCGGCAGCGATTCCATGTTGGAAGCGCGCTGTGGCCGCTTTGTTTTGGCGCCTGGCCGGTGCAGCCTTATGTCGATCAGAAAGTCCTGGAAGTCATGAGCGGGATGCCCGTCGTCACCTTGGAAGAACGACGACTACAGTTGGAGTTGCTGCATTGCCGGTTTCCCCACTTGGCCGCTCTTCCACTGGATCGGAATGCGGACTATGCGCTGCCGATTCACCCGCGGTTCCGCTGGATGCTTGCCTGGCACCTCTATGGCCGGGCGTGGGAAGCGCTCCGACGAAAAGTACACCCGGTCGATCGGCGCTATTATTGCCGGACCTACGATTTCAATGGCGCCTCGTGGCGGGCAGTTCGCCAGGAAGGTGAACCATATCGGTCGTGCGTTCAGCATCTGTTCCACAGCGAAGTGCTGAATGAATTGCTGCCGCCTCCGCAGGCGACAGTGTCCTTCCATGACGGCCTGGCCGATGCCTCCGGGCCCAAACTTCTCCTGGGTTTGCTGTTATGGGCCAAGGATCATGAATAGAGCGCCGGTTACATGAACGAGTACGTCATTTCCATCGAGGAGATCTCCTCTCGGCGACTGGAATGTCGTTGGGAACCCAATCCTTTCCCGGGTTATCCAAACTCATTTTGGGTCGAGTATCCGTCCACACTCAAGCGAGCAGCGGGTGTGACAAGCTTGTATCTGGCCCTGCCAGCCTCACTGCCCCTGAGTTTCACTGAAAGCCGGTTTCGGATAGAGTCGTCCTTGATCGAGCCGCAGGCCGGCGGCAACGAAGTTGACGCCTTACGTCAAATCCTGAACGGATGGCCACATTTCGTGAAGAACATAACGGCGCGGCATTTTGGCAGAGCTGTTGAAATCCACATGGAACCGCCGGTGATGTTGCCCGGTGCAGATACGCCATGTCATTCATTGGAAAGCGCGCAGCGTAAAACCGGTCTCTTTTTTGGCGGCGGGGCTGAAAGTCTGTTGGTACTTGGTGAATTGTTGGCCAAGGGCATCAAGCCGATCTTAATCAGTTTTCTTGGCCCTGGCTGGATCGGGAGCGATCCTGTACGAAATCCAACGAAACTTGAGCAAGATTCCCGTATCGCAAGCCAATTGGGGCTTCAGCTCCGGCATATCCATAGCAACGTATACGGCGTGTTGGCCCAATTGCAGCCGGCGCTTCAGGAACGAATCGTGACCGGTACGCTGTTCGCCAACGCCGTTTCGTTCACGCCATCATTGCTGGCGCTGGTCGCGCCCCTCGTGGTCGACGAAGAGTTGAGCACGGTGTGTCAGGGGAACGAAATCCAACAATTTGGAGAGGATCTCAGCTTCCATTGCTTTACCCCGGAGATCACAGGACCACTCTCCGCAATCTTCGCTCCGCTATTCGATTATCAACCCTGGCTCGGCGAAATGAACAAACTGACTGTGTTTGAAAATTTATGGACTCGCCATCCCTCCATCGGCCATTATCAATATTCTTGCTATGCCAATCGCGGCGAACGCTGGTGCCTGAACTGCGAGAAATGCTTTCGCTACTATGTTTTGTACCGGCTTTATGGCGTACCCTTCGAAACAGTGGAGTTCAACGAAGAAAGGTTTCTGTCCAATTTGGCACAGCCTGGCTGTACCGTTTTTGATGAACTTCTTGATGGTGAGTATCGGCAGGATACGTATCAGACGTTGCTTAAGACGGCCGTTGAGCAGAACAAATCCGACGTCGAACGCTTCCTTGCCCGTTGTCTTCAGCAAGCTCGCTGGCAACAGCGGCGCAGGCAAATGAAAGCCCTGCTTCGGCCGATGGTACCACCACCCATACTGCGTTTCATGAGAGCCGTCCGCAACTGAATGTGCAAACGAAATTGTTTCTAGTGCTCGGGTCGTATAATGGCATGGCCTCTCTCGGAGACGAATGCATTCTCCGCAGCGTCATTGCCGGCCTGGGCGATTCGGAAGGCGTGGAGTGTCTGATCCATTCAGAAGAACAGTGCGGATGGTTCGACGATCAATTCAACAAGACACAATGCGAACGGGCAGAAACAGCAGCGGCGCCAAAAGTCCAATTGAGTTGTCGACCCGGCCTGTTATATGTTTATGCCAGACTATTTAACAAAGCGCGACACCTGCGGTTCCCAGAGCCACTCAGAGCGTTGGCTGCGTTTCTGTATCTGCCCTTCCATCTCTTGTCGACGCGAGAGAACCGTTCGCTGCTCAAAGGCATCGCTGCCGACATTGAGCGCTGTGAGGCGTGCTATTTCTATGGCGGGAGCGCGTGGTCGGCCCAGTTTTTTTGGACGAACGCCTGTCCCTTATTCTGGCATTTTGCGCTCTGCCGTTTTTATCACAAAGACGTGTTCTGCGGTCCGCAACAGTACGGTCGGCAAACATTGGCGCAACGGTGGTTTTTCCGCTTCTTCATTCGACCGTTGTTCACAGACGTGCGCTGTCGCAACGCCCGGTGTGTGGAAGAATTTGGATTTGCGGGTCACCAACTCCTGTTCGACGAGGTGTTCGCCTGCACACGTTTGTATCCGGTGAAGCATCGGTACCAACGTGCCCGGTCATTTATCTTGATCAATTTTCGGAGCACCAACTTCGTGCGGGCCATCACTGCCTCAGAGATGAAAGCCTTTGCCGCCTTCTTGGCAGCGCTCGACCAAAGGTTGGCCCTGCCTTTCAAGCTGTTTGGGATGAGTGATCCTGCATTTTGCGATGACCTGCAAATCTTGTCCCATCTGCAGAATGCGAATGGGGGACGACTGAACGTCGAAGTGGCGCGATTGAAAGACGAGTATGACCTGATTGATTTATCGGAACAAGCGTACGGCACCATCTCCATGTCCTTTCATGGCTGCCTCTTTTCCATGATGGGGGGCTGCCCCGCGGTGCCGGTGACCTCTGGTCCTTATTACGATTACAAGTACGCCGATTTCGATCGTTACACGGGTAACCAAACAGTCCCAATTCTTTCCTTGCAACATCTGGACCAAGTACATGCCGTGGAGAGCATTGTTGAATACTTTGAGCGCTACGATCCATCGCGAACAGCCGAAGCCCGGGTGCAGGCGGCGGCACAAATCGGAAGCTGGTACATGCAAATTCGCAATGACTGCGGGGTCGAGGTTTACGAATCAGGAGTGTATAAACTGAGTGAGATGAGGCAATGAAAGCGATTATTCTGGCAGGCGGATTCGGTTCGAGGTTATCCGAAGAGACGATGTTGCGTCCCAAACCCATGGTCGAGATTGGGGGTCGTCCCATCCTCTGGCACATCATGAACATCTTCGCCGCCCACAACATCACCGAGTTCATCATTGCGCTCGGTTATCGGGGGGAAATCATCAAAGATTATTTCCTGAATTTTTACGCGTTCAACAACGACATGACTGTCGATCTCGCCGGAGGCAAGGTCAAAATTCACGATGGCAATCAACCGCGATGGAAAGTGCACCTGATCGATACGGGATTAAATACCAACACCGGCGGCCGTTTGAAACGCCTCGCGAAATGGATCGCCAAAGATGAAACGTTCATGTTCACGTATGGGGACGGCGTGGCCGACCTCGACCTTACGGCGCTCACCGCGTTTCATCACGAGCATGGCAAGCTGGCGACGGTGACTACCGTGCACTCACCAGCCCGATTCGGCCGTATCGGATTCGAGGGCGAGCGCGTGCGGGAGTTCTACGAAAAATCGGAAGCCAGCGAAGGCTGGATCAATGGAGGTTATTTTGTGCTCCACCGCAAATGCCTGGATTACATCGAAGGCGATGACACGGTTTGGGAACATGCGCCCGTCGAAAACCTCGCCCGCGATGGCCAACTCATGGGGTACCGGCACACCGGATTCTGGTCGTGCATGGATACCTTGAAGGAAAAGAATCTTCTGGAAGACATGTGGCACTCTGGAAATGTTCCGTGGAAAATCTGGAAGTGATCGAGTGTCCCTTGGCCTGAGCAAGACATGAAACTACTCGTCACCGGAACCGACGGCTACATCGGGGTGTTGCTGGAGGCAATGCTTCGTGAGCGGGGCCACAAGGTGACAGGCTTGGACACCGGCTTTTACCTCGATGGTCTCCTTTATGACGGAATCCCATCTGTCGCACACCACGTCAAGAAAGACATCCGGCGAATCACTCATGACGATCTGCGCGGATACGATGCAGTCGTGCACTTGGCAGAACTCTCCAACGACCCGCTGGGACAGCACAATCCAGAACTCACATTCGAAATCAACCACGTCGGCAGCGTGGCCCTGGCCCGGAAAGCCAAAGACGTCGGGGTCACCCGCTTCGTTTACACATCTTCCTGCAGCGTTTATGGGGTCGCCTCGTCCGAGAATGTCACGGAAGAATCGCCGCCCAATCCCCAGACCGCTTATGCCCAATGCAAGGTGCTCGTGGAACACGATATCGGGGAGTTGGCGGACAACAGTTTTTCGCCGACTTTCTTGCGCAATGCCACGGCGTTTGGTGCGTCGCCGCGCATGCGCTTCGACATCGTTCTCAACAACCTGGCCGGTCTTGCCTGGACAACCAGGGAAATCAAAATGATCAGTGACGGCACACCGTGGCGCCCTCTCGTTCACGTCCTGGACATCTGTGACGCGATAGCCTGCACTCTCCAGGCACCGCGCGAGGTCATACACAATCAGGTGTTTAACGTTGGCGATAACGGCCAGAACTATCGGGTGCGGGAGATCGCCGAAATTGTCGCGGAAGCTTTCCCCGGCTGCGCGCTGACTTTCGGCGCGCGGGGCGCGGATAACCGGAGTTATCGCGTCAATTTCGACAAAATCACCTCCCGTCTCCCCGGTTTTCGTTGCCAGCGCGACGCGCACACCGGCGCGCGCGAACTGCGGGCTGTGTTCGAGAAAATCAATCTGACACGCGAGGTGTTCGAGTTCCGAGCGTTCACTCGGCTGAAACAACTCGAACACCTCCTGCAGTCCGCGCAAATCGACGAGCGTTTCTATTGGAGGCATTCATCTTGACCTCTCCATCCTGTCGCTTTTGTGGTGCACCGCTAGCGCACACGTTCATTGATTTGGGTGCATCGCCTATTTCAAATGATTTCCTGAATGCGGCGCAATTGGGCGAGATGGAGCCATTCTATCCGCTGCATGTGAAGGTCTGCGCCAGTTGCTTTTTGGTACAGGTGGCTGATTGCATCAGCGCCCGACACATCTTCAGCGACAACTATGCGTATTTCTCGTCTTTCTCCGATAGTTGGCTGGAGCATGCAAAAAAATACGTCGAAATGATTACCGGGCGCCTCGCGCTGGGCCCACAACATCAGGTGATCGAGGTTGCATGCAACGATGGATATTTGCTGCAGTATTTTCTGGCGAAGGGGATTCCCGTTCTGGGAATCGAGCCCACTGCCAACACTGCTGCCGCTGCTGAGAAAAAGGGCATCCCTACCGTGATGAAATTCCTCGGCGAACAAACGGCGCGTGAAATCGTGCGCGACCATTCGCAGGCTGATCTCCTCGTGGGCAACAACGTGCTGGCCCATGTGCCTGATATTAACGATTTTGTCGAGGGTTTGCGGATTCTTCTCAGGCCGACCGGCGTGCTGACAATGGAATTCCCGCACCTGATGCGGTTAATGGCGGAAAACCAGTTCGACACCATTTACCACGAGCATTACCAATACTTGTCCCTGCTCGTGGTCGGGAAGATATTCGGAGCGCACGCGATGACCGTGTTCGACGTGGAGGAATTGCCCACGCACGGCGGGTCCTTGCGAATTTACGTTCGGCATACAGCGGAGGGGTCGCATCCGGTGACTTCGCGCGTGCAAGAACTCCGTCAGCGCGAATTGACCGCTGGTTTCGATCAACTTGAGACGTATTTCTCGTTCACGGAACGCGTAAAGGAAACCAAGCGCAAGCTGCTGGATTTTCTGATTGCTGCCAAACGCAATGGCAAAACCATTGCCGGTTACGGCGCCCCGGCCAAGGGCAACACGCTGCTCAACTACTGCGGCACGAGAACGGATTTCCTCGATTACACGGTAGACCGGAGTCCACACAAACAAGGGTTGTTTCTGCCCGGCACCCACATTCCGGTTTATGCGCCGGACAAGATTCGCGAAACGAAACCTGATTTTGTATTGATCCTACCTTGGAACATCAAAGACGAGATCATGCAGCAAATGGCATTTATCAAGAATTGGGGTGGACAATTCGTGGTGCCCATACCCGAGGTGCAGGTGTTTTCGCCGCTGGATATTTCTTAGAGTCAAGGAAAGAAAAAAGGAGCCGGCTTATGAAGGTTGTTTTGTTTTGTGGAGGGCTGGGCATGCGGTTGAAAGATACCGAGGAAAGCCTGCCCAAGCCCCTGGTGAAGATTGGCAACATGCCCATCCTCTGGCATGTCATGAAGTATTATGCCTATTACGGTCATAACGAGTTTATCCTGTGCCTCGGTTACAAGGCTGACCTGATCAAGCAGCACTTTCTCAATTACAATGAATGTCTGCTCAACGATTTCGTGCTCAGTGATGGCGGGCGCAATGTCGAACTGCTGAGTAGCGATATGCGAGACTGGAAAATCACATTCGTGGATACCGGCATGTATTGCACGGTCGGGCAGCGGTTGAAACTCGTGCAGCGTTATCTCAATGGCGAAGACGTATTCCTGACCAACTACAGCGATGGCCTGACCAACATGCCTCTGCCCGACCTGCTCGATTTCGCCAAGCAGCAGAACACCATCGCTACCTTCTTGTGCGTCAAGCCGAACCTGACCTATCATTTCGTTTCGCTCAGCGAGCAAGGAGCGGTCACCGATATCCGTGACATTCATCGGTCCAATATCCGCATCAATGGCGGCTTCTACGTGTTTCGTAAAGAAATCTTCGACTATGTCCAGAACGGTGAAGAACTCGTGCAGGGTCCATTCCAGCGGCTTATTCAGGACCATCAACTGGCCGCCTTTCGTTACGATGGATTCTGGGCCGCGATGGACACTTTCAAGGACAAACAGCAACTCGAGGAACTCCACGCCCGCGGCAATGCCCCGTGGGAAGTTTGGAAGAATCCCTTGCATGAGGCCGAAGCCAATTGAGATAGTGTCCTCCCGGTTCTGATGCTCACGCTAAGTTTCAATCACAAGAGTGGCTCACCGCTTACGGTATTGTGTCTCGGCGCCCACGCCGATGACATCGAAATCGGCTGCGGCGGCACGTTGCTGAAGCTAACTGAGTTGGATCCCAACCTTTGCGTTCATTGGATCGTTTTGAGCGCGAACCTTGCAAGAACCCGGGAAGCGCGGAGAGGCGCGCAGTTGTTTCTGCGGAATGCCCGGCAGAAACGTCTTGTCATCAGGAAATTCCGCGACAGTTATTTTCCGTTCGCGGGCGATCGGATCAAAAAATTCGTCCAGCAATTGAGCCAGCAGATCTCTCCGGACATCATCTTTACCCATCACCGGCGCGACCTGCACCAAGACCACCGGCTGATTGCGGAATTGACGTGGAATGCGTTTCGCAACCATCTGATTCTCGAATACGAAATCCCAAAATATGATGGCGACATGGGGACCCCCAATGCCTACGTCCATGTGGAGAAATCCCTGGCCGAACGCAAAGTTCATTACATCTGCGAGACGTTCAAAACACAGAAGAATAAGCAGTGGTTCGACGCCGACACGTTTCTGGCGCTGCTCCGCTTGCGCGGACTCGAATCCAATTCCCCCAGCAAGTATGCGGAAGCGTTTTATTGTCCCAAGGTGCTCATCGGATAGAAACACATGCTTTTCACAAAGACAAAGATCCAGGGCGTATTTGTACTCGACCCCGAACTGATTCCCGATGCGCGTGGTTTCTTTGCCCGCGCGTGGTGCCAGACTGAATTCGAAGAGCAGGGAATCGACTCGCGCCTGGTGCAATGCAATATTTCGTTCAACAAACGCAAGGGCACCCTGCGCGGCATGCATTACCAGAAACCACCGCACGCAGAAACCAAGATTGTCCGTTGCACGATGGGTTCTCTTTACGATGTGGCGATCGACCTGCGGCCTGATTCTCCAACGTTCAAACAATGGGTAGGTGATACCTTGTCAGCCGCCAATCATCGCATGATGGTGATTCCCCCGGGCTGCGCGCACGGTTTCCTGACTCTCGAAGACACCACCGAAATTTTCTACCAAATGTCGGCTTATTACGCTCCCCCCCATGCGGCCGGTGTACGCTGGAATGACCCCGCGTTCCGGGTCCGCTGGCCCGGTGAGGTGACCGTGATCACCGACCGCGACGATAATTACCCGTACTTCAAAGGATGACCGCCGAACATACTGGTCACGAGATGCACCGTCTGATCGGGGAGTTGTACCCTCTCTGCCGGAGCATTACCGGCACTGGTTTCCGCGAGACGCTGAAAGCATTGAAGCGTCATGTTTCCCTGGACGTGCAGGAGGTCCCGAGCGGAACGCGGGTGTTCGACTGGATCGTGCCGAAGGAATGGAATATCCGCGATGCCTACATCAAAAACAGCAAAGGCGAGCGGGTCATCGATTTCCAAAAGTCAAACCTGCACGTGCTCCAATACAGCATTCCAGTCAAGGCGAGGATGCGTCTGCCCGAATTGAAACCGCATCTTTATTCTCTTCCAGAGCACCCGGACTGGATTCCTTATCGCACGTCCTACTATGCAGAGCGCTGGGGCTTTTGTTTGAGTCACAGCCAATTGCTTTCCCTGCCGGATGACGAATATGAAGTTTCGATCGATTCGACATTACAGGACGGCCATCTCACGTATGGAGAGCTTTACCTGCCCGGTCACAGCTGCGACGAGGTTCTGCTCTCTTGTCACACCTGTCATCCTTCGCTCGCCAATGATAATTTGTCCGGCATCGCATTGACGACCTTTCTGGCAAAGCACCTTGGTGCTGTGACTCGGCGGTATTCGTACAGATTTCTCTTCATTCCGGGCACCATCGGCTCCATTACCTGGCTCAGCCGCAACGAATCGAACGCCGCCAAGATCAAGCACGGGTTGGTAATCACTTGCGTCGGCGACGCAGGCCCATCGACCTATAAGAAGAGCCGGCGCGGCAATGCTGAGATTGACCGGGCTGTCGCGCACGTTCTGAAGCATTCCGGCCAACAATTTGAGATCCAAAATTTCTCTCCCTACGGGTACGATGAGCGCCAGTATTGCTCGCCGGGTTTCGATCTCCCGGTCGGTTGCTTCATGCGCACCCCGAACGGTCGTTACCCCGAGTATCACACGTCGGCGGACAACCTGGAATTCGTGAAACCGGCGAGCCTCGCCGATTCCTTCCAGAAATGCCTCGCGGTACTCGATGTATTGGAAGGCAACCGAACCTGCGTGAATCTCAATCCGAAATGCGAACCCCAACTGGGCCGGCGCGGGCTTTATCAAAACGTCGGCGGCCAAACTGGTTCACGGAATTTTGAACTGGCCATGCTCTGGGTACTGAACCTCTCCGATGGCAAACATTTCCTGCTCGATATCGCCGAGCGTTCGGAAATGGAATTTGCTCTGATTCGCAAAGCGGCCGACGCGTTGCTCGATCACTCACTGTTGAAGGAACTTGAATGATGCGTGGTCCACTCACGGACCAGATTGCGGTCGTCACTGGTGCCAGCAGCGGCATTGGCAAAGCCATCGCGCTGGCACTCGGCGCCGAAGGGGCAACGCTGTGCTTGCTCGGCCGTCACGTGGAACGAGTTCACGTTTCGGCCCCTCATTCTGCCCGGTTTACCGTTGATTTGGACGTGGAACGTCAGATTCTCGATGCCGCCAGTGCCATCCAAAAGGAATTCGGAGGGGCGGATATTCTGGTCCACAGTGCGGGCGTGTTTGTGAGGGAAAGCACTACCACCGCATCTCCGGCCAACCTTGACCGGCAGTACCGCGTCAACGTCCGCGCGCCATTCGTACTGACGCAGGCGCTCTTGCCCGGTCTGCGTCAACGGCATGGTCAGATTGTTTTCATCAATTCCAGCGTCGCGCGCCTGACGCCTGCGGCGTTGATCAGCCAATATGCGGCAACCAAAGCAGCCCTGAAGGCGATGGCCGATAGTTTGCGCCAGGAAGTGAACGTCGATGGAGTTCGGGTGCTGAGTGTTTTTGTCGGTCGGACGGCAACCCCCATGCAAGCTGCTCTTCACCAAGCAGAAGGCAAAGAATACCGACCGGAGCGGTTGTTGCAGCCGGCGGATGTTGCCGCGACAGTGCTGCATGCGCTCTGCCTGCCACGCACCGCCGAAATCACGGAAATCGACATTCGTCCCATGCAAAAAGCATAGTGCTGGTGGGAGTAGATGAACTCTTCCAAAGCGATCGTCACCTTGGCGATGGGTGAACCATATCAGCAACACTGGAAGCGCAGGTGCGAATCCAACTGGCGAGCCTATGCTTCTCGACACGGCTTCGATCTCATTTGCATCGAGCAGCCCCTCGACAATTCGGAGCGTGCTCGCAAGCGATCGCCGGCGTGGCAAAAATGTCTGATTCTCAGCCAGGATTTTGCCCAGCGTTACGAGCGAATCGTGTGGATCGATTCAGACATCCTGATCAACAATCACGCTGCTCCGGCGATTGATTCTGGCGTACCATTGGAGAAGGTGGGGGCCGTTGAAGAATATCCGTATTCGCGAGAATGGCATCACTACCGCGAAGCGATTCATGATCGGATCTACGAGTTCTTCGAAGGCAAGGCGATCAGAAACTATACGGCGCCCGAGTACTATACCACGTATGGCTTTTCCGCGGGCGTTGACGAAGTTGTGAATACGGGCGTGTTGGTGCTATCGCCCCGCCATCATCGTTCCCTTCTCGAACGCACATACTCCAATTACGAAGAAAAAGGCGGGCGAGAATGGCAAATGGAGATGCGTCCCCTCTCCTACGAGTTGGTCAAGTCTGATTCCGTCCAGTGGATTGACCCGCGTTTTAATGTTATGTGGCCCGCAGTCTTGTTCCTGCACTATCCGTTTCTGATCAAACCGCGAGCGAACCACAGCTTCCGCGCGAGACTCAAACGCAAGCTGGCGACGGTTCTGGACCTGCCGTCCTTCACCACGATGAAGCAAACGTGTCTGACGGCAACCTATCTCAACAGTTTCTTTCTTCATTTCGGGGGGCCCGCCGCCGGTGAAATGGAATTGATAGACCCGAACATCAAATCGTGGCGGGATTTGCAGTTCTAGATAATTGAGCAACCGCGGGATTGCTGAAGATTGAAACCGTCCAGGGCAATTGTCACCATGGCCATCGGGGACCGCTACCTTGGGGCATGGAAGGAATCGTGTGAAGCAAATTGGCGCGAATATGCGGAAGAACATAACTACGACCTGATCTGTATCGATCAACCTTTGGACACCTCCGAGCGTGCATGCAAACGATCTCCTTCATGGCAAAAATGCCTGATCCCCAGTCACCAAGCCGTAAAGAACTACGAACAAGTCGTTTGGATCGATTCTGATGTATTGATCAACACGGCTACCGCACCGTGTATCTTCGCCGCGGTGCCGGCGGACAAAGTTGGTGCGGTAAATCAATGGGCCACTCCGTCGGCGACGGAGTATGCCCAGATTTTGCAGCGGCTGCAGGAGTTTTGGGGTGAACGGGCCATACGCAATGACACCGCCAAACAGTATTACGCAAACTACGGCTTGCCAGCAGAATTCGATGAGGTTGTCCAATGCGGTGTTCTGGTGTTCTCTCCTCAACATCATCGGGATTTATTCCAAATGACGTATTGCACCCATGAGGAAAAGGGCGGCCCGGAGTGGAATTACGAGATGCGTCCCCTGTCCTACGAATTGCTTCGCGCCAAAGCCGTGCACTGGATCGATCCGCGTTTCAATGTCACGCTCTTCGACCAGATTTGTTTGCACTACCCATTCCTCATCAACGAGCAACCTCAGCTTCCCATGACGACGCGAATCCGACGGAAACTCGCCGCGGACTTGGGCGGTTTGCGACATTCCGATGTCCGGCGCACGTGTCTGAATGCCGTCATGGCCAACAGCTTTTTCCTGCATTTTGGCGGTGGCTCGCTCGTGGACATGAACCTGATCGATCTGCGAGCGCACTCCTGGCGCCATTGCATCCTCCAAAGACAATCGTGACCAAGCGAATGGATCCTTCATGCAATCTCCCGTAGCACTGATTGTTTTCAATCGTCCTGACGTCACTGCGCGGGTCGCGGGCGTGATCGCCAAGGCCAGACCGCCCAAAGTTTTCGTCGTGGCAGATGGTCCCCGCTCAAACCGTCCCGAGGACGTCCAGAAATGTGTCGCAACCCGAGCTATTATTGACCGCATTGATTGGCCGTGTGAAGTGATCAGGAAGTACGCGGATGTCAATCTCGGTTGCGGAATGGGGCCGGCGACGGGCCTCGACTGGGTCTTTGAGCATACGGACCGCGCCATCATCCTCGAAGATGACTGCCTCGCACACCCGAGTTTCTTCCGATATTGCGATGAACTGCTGGAGAAGTACTGCGATGACGAGCGCATCATGCAGATTGCCGGCAGCAATTTCCAGTGTGGCCACCGTCGCGGTGCGTATAGCTATTTTTTCTCGCGCTTCAAAATTTGCTGGGGCTGGGCCACGTGGCGGCGTGCTTGGCGGCACATGGATATGGGAGTGAAACTGTGGTCTGAATTTCGCGAGGGCGCGTGGTTGCGCGATCTGGTCGGTGACATTCGCGCGGTACAACATTGGACCGAGAAATTCGATCACGCCTATCGAGCCGGCGGAAAGGTGGACTACTGGGATTACCAATGGCTTTTTTCCACATGGGCACAAAATGGGCTCTGCATCATGCCGAACGCGAATCTCGTTTCCAACGTCGGATTCGATGCGGAGGCGACCCATACGACCTCGACAGAAAGTCGTTGGGCGCGTTTGCCGCTGCAAGAAATCTCGTTCCCGTTGGAGCATCCGCCGATCGTGATCCGTGACAAGGAAGCAGATGATTTCTTTGTGAAGGAAGTTGTTTTGACAGATCTGGCGCAACCGGAAAGCCTGTGGCGGCGCATGGCGCAGAAGCTGCGAAATGTCTATGCGGCTGCCATTCCCGAGCCCGCAAGAATGCTCGTGCGGAATTTGCGTTCTTCCTCATGACCTCACCCGCACAAAACAGCAGTTTGGCCGCGCGAGTCAGGAAGCGGTTGCATTGGATTTGGGTGAATTTTTGGCTGCGGCGAGCCGGTTGGAGTCGGTTCGGCCGCCTGGCCGGCCGTCTCGCGGCGCTTGGCTATCCACCGTACAAAGGCCGCCTCGAACTGGCCAACATTCAACCGAAAGGTTACGTCTCCCCCAATGCAACGATTCGTCATGACGATTTGCGACTCGGCAATCATACCTTCATTGGTGAACGAGTGGTGATTTATCAGCACGAACGCGGCGGTCCGGTTGAATTGGGGGATCGAACGTTGCTTTTTGATGAAACTATCATCGAGATACTCGAAGGCGGCGCCCTCCGGGTTGGCGCTGGCACGACCGTTCAGCCACGATGCCATTTTACGTCTGCGGTCGCGCCTATCGTAATTGGCAAAGGCGTTCAAATCGCGCCGCGGTGCGCGTTTTATTCCTACGACCACGGTCTGCGAGCCGATCAGTTGATCTACGCTCAACCGCTACAATCCAAAGGCCCGATCGTTATCGAAGACGACGCCTGGCTGGGTTTCGGTGTGATCGTGCTCTCGGGCGTACGTATCGGCAAAGGGGCAGTGATCGGTGCCGGCTCGGTTGTCACAGAGGATATATCCGACAATGCGGTGGCGGTGGGCACCCCAGCCCGCGTGGTAAAAATGCGCACCGACCCGGTCAAAACCGAGCGAACGCAATTTCAAAGAGCGGCAGGATGATGCGGGAAGGAAATCAACCTGAGTTCACGGTGCCCAGCAAGTTGGTGGCCGTGGTCATTCCGCTTTCGACGCGGCGAAACCTGACTCCCGACGAAGAGGTCTCGCTGCAACAAGCCCGGCACTTCCTGCAGCGGTACGACAAATACATGGTTGCGCCGCGAGATTTGTTGATCGACTTCCCTGATTTTGAAATCAAGCGATTCCCAAAGAGATTCTTCGGCAGCGCAGCCGCGCACGCGCGGCTCGTGACCTCGGCGAAGTTCTATGAGGCGTTTGCCGATTATCGGTACATCTTCATGTATCACCTCGACAGTCTGGTGTTATCGGATCAGCTTGAGCAATGGTGCCAAACCGACCTCGACTATATCGGGCCTCCCTGGATTCACTGCCCTGACTCGCCCTGGGTGAAACATGAAAGGGTTGGCAACAGTGGCTTCGCCCTGATGAAGGTGGCCAGTTTCCTGCGGGTTCTGTATTCCACGCGGCCCATGATGGATCCGGACCAGTATTGGCACAAATACTACGCGCATAAGCCCAAACTCGTGCAATACGTGAATCTGCCAAAGAAATATCTGAAACGGTTGCCGATATTCAACTCCTCCCGGTGGCACATGTATCGTTGGTTGCAGGGTCGGACCGAGGCGGATATCTTCTGGTCCGAAGAAGCCATCCACTATTACCGCGACTTCAAGATTGCCGACGTGGAAACGGGATTAAGATTCGCTTTTGAGGTATCGCCGCGCGTGTGTTTCCAGCGGAACCACCAGCAATTGCCTTTCGGTTGCCATGCTTGGGCGCGTTATGACCGAGGCTTTTGGGAGCCACACCTGCTGAAAAATAGCCGTGCCGTAAACAGGCAAACCGCGGAGCAGCAATTATGAACGGCATCCCCTTGGCCACCTTTTCGCAGGAGACCTCTGTCCCCGTGGTGCTGATTCAGCCCCGCAAACGATGGTTCGATTTCGATCTTGCCTCGCTTTATCGGTACCGGGAGTTGCTGTACTTTCTGACCTGGCGAGATGTGAAGGTGCGTTACAAACAGGCTGCGATCGGGATTGCCTGGGTGGTGCTGCAGCCCTTGCTCACCATGATCGTCTTCACGGTGATCTTTGGACAGTTCGCCAAAATACCGTCCGACGGTCTCCCCTACCCCATCTTCACTTTCGTCGCATTGCTACCGTGGAACTATTTCGCCCAGGCGATCAGTCGCAGTGGAACGAGTTTGGTCAGCAACGCCAACCTGATCAGCAAGGTCTATTTCCCACGTCTGATTGTTCCAATCTCAGGTGCACTCGGCCCTGTCGTAGATTTTGCCATCTCGTTTCTCATTTTATTGGGAATGATGGCCTGGTACGGCATCGCACCGACCTGGGGCGTATTGGCTTTGCCGTTTTTTCTTTTGCTCGCCTTTTTCACTGCGCTCGCGTCCTGCCTGTATCTCTCGGCTCTGAACGTGAAATACCGAGACGTCGGTCATGCTATCCCTTTCCTTGTGCAGTTTTGGATGTATGCCTCCCCGGTTGTTTATTCTCTGCACCTGATCCCCGAAAAGTGGCGTCTTCTATATAGTCTCAATCCGATGGCAGGTGTCATCGAGGGATTTCGCTGGGCTTTGCTGGGCAAGGAACAGCCGGACTTTCCCGCCATCGCCGTCAGTACTATCATGGTCATCGCCCTCTTGTTCGGCGGACTGGTTTACTTCCGCCGGACAGAGCGGACCTTCGCGGACATCATTTAATGAACGATCTCGCTATTCAGGCCAAGAAACTCTCGAAGCTCTATCATATTGGCCACGCGCAGCGCCGGCACAACACGTTGCGCGACCAACTGACGGAGAGGCTGACCTCCCTCTTTCGTCGAAATGGCCAGGGAAATGTAGATGATATTCTCTGGGCATTAAAAGACGCGACCTTTGATGTGCGTCAGGGGGAAGTAGTCGGTCTGATTGGTCGGAATGGCGCCGGCAAAAGCACCCTGCTGAAATTGCTGTCACGGATTACCGACCCGACGGAAGGCTCAGCAACGATTCGTGGACGCGTCGGCTCTCTCCTGGAAGTTGGAACGGGTTTTCATTCCGAACTGACCGGGCGCGAAAACATCTATCTCAGTGGAGCGATCCTCGGTATGTCTAAAGCCGAGATCGACCGGAAATTCGACCAGATTGTCGATTTTGCAGAAACCGAGAAGTTCATTGACACGCCGGTCAAGCGGTACTCAAGTGGCATGTACGTGCGTTTGGCCTTTGCCGTCGCCGCCCATCTTGAGACGGAGATACTTCTCGTCGATGAGGTGCTGGCCGTGGGAGATGCGGCCTTTCAAAGGAAATGTTTGAGCCAGATGGGCGATGTCGCCAGCCACGAAGGCCGCACCGTTCTTTTTGTCAGCCACAACATGGCAGCCATCGATAACCTCTGCACGCGGGCGATTTATCTCCGCAACGGGCTGATGGCTCAGGATGGCGAACCTTCCGAGGTCATCGCCTCCTATCTTTCGGACCTTTCAAAGTCTTCCGCGATATCGATTGCAGATCGGAAGGACCGGCAGGGTCAGGGTCACGCCCGGACGATTTCGTTGGAATTGTTGGATGCCTCTGGGAACGCCGTTGGCCATCCAATCTCGGGCCAGCATCTCGTGTTTCGCCTGCATTACCGGTGCGAGACGGGAAAGGTGCTTCGGAATTGCCGCGTCAGCGTCACCGTTCACAAGGCGGACACGCCGTATTTCCTTCTGTCCACCGACCTCGTCGATAAAACGCAACTCGATCTTCACGACGAAGGTTTTATTGATTTCACCGTGGACAAGTTACCGCTGACGGCCAGCACGTACGATTTGACGACCTATATCCAATCGGGCCCCGACATTCAGGATTGGGTGGAACGAGCAGCAGAGATGTCGGTGGTGGACGGCGATTTCTACGGCACGGGACGCAATTATCCACCGGGCTGGCGCGGAAAAGCTGTGCTGGTCCGCCACAGTTGGCGTCATTCGCAATAAGAACGCATTGCCCCATCTCGACATGAAAGCTCCCATCGCGTTTGTGCTTTTCAACCGTCCCGATACCACGGGGCGCGTGTTCGCCGAAATCAGAGCGGCTCAGCCGCGAGAGCTTTTTTTGATCGCCGACGGTCCGCGCGCGAACGTGCCCGGCGATATCGAACGGTGTGCGGCGGCGCGGAAAATTGTTGAGGACGTGGATTGGGAATGCGAGGTACGGCGAAATTTCTCGGACATCAATCTCGGTTGCGGACAGCGCCCGGCCACCGGTATCGACTGGGTATTCGAGAACGTCGATCGCGCAATTATTCTCGAAGACGACTGCGTACCGCACCTGACATTCTTCCGGTTCTGCGATGAATTGCTGGAACGATATGCGGAGGACGAACGGGTGATGCATGTCGCAGGGAATAATTTCCAGCTTGGTCAGCGACGCGGCTCGTATAGTTACTATTTCTCGCGCCATAATATCTGTGCGGGTGGTTGGGCCACATGGCGGCGTGCCTGGCGGCACTTCGACCCCGAAATCACCAAGTGGGAGAATCTGCGTTCTACACCCTGGCTTCTGGACATTCTAGCGGAGCGTCGGCACGTCGATCACTGGATGAAAATCTTCGATCAAGCTCATCGCGATGGGAAGTCGGCCGATTATTGGGATTATCAGTGGACGTTTAGCTTTTGGACACAGAGCGGTCTCGCCGCCGTACCCAATGTCGAATTGCTGACGAATATTGGGTTCAGCAAGGATGCCACGCACACAAGACATGCGAAAGATAAGTGGGCCAATGTCGCCACCGCACCCATGGAGTTCCCTCTGCGGCATCCGCCCCACATGATTCCGGATGGCGCTGCGGATCGTTTTTTCCTCGAGCAGACGTCCTTGAATCCACCGCCCAAACGACGAAACAAGCTTGATCGCGTCCTCGGACGGTTGCTCGGATCACCGGTCGCGCATTCCAGCCAGCAACGTTATGACCAGCAGAATTAGAGCAGCGGTGCGCAATCGTGTCGGGCGCGTTGCCCGTCATGTGATTGGCACCGTCATGTACTTCGAGACGGACGAATCGATCGCAGCCTTGACGTTTGACGACGGGCCGCATCCCGTGTACACGCCCCGCGTGCTCGAGATCTTGGAGAAATTCGAAGCACGCGCGACTTTCTTCATGGTGGGGCAAGCCGCGCAGAAGCATCATCAGCTCGTGGCTCAGGTTGCACAAGCCGGCCACGCGATTGCCAATCATTCTTGGAGTCACCCGTCGTTTATCGAGATTCCCTCCGTCGAACGACGCGCCCAACTGCGGGACTGTCACCGTGCGTTGGCGCCTTACGGGCTGCGATTGTTTCGACCCCCGTGGGGCAGCCAGAACAGGTCTTCGCGCTTGGATTCCCTGCTGGCAGGCTTTGAAGTCATCGCCTGGAGTTTGGAAGTCGGCGACTGGTGGGACAGCGAACCAGAGCGGATGGCGGATGGCCTGGCGAAAGGTGTGCGACCGGGCAGCGTAGTGCTGTTGCATGATTCACTGTTTCAGCCGCCCAGTCCGGAAGAGAATCCCTTGCCGCGTCCCGAACGAGACTCGATGCTGACGGCGCTGGAAATCTTTCTCGCATCAGCCGGCAAAGGCTACCGGTTTGTGACCCTTCCAGAAATGTTTCAGTGTGCGCGGCCCGTGAAGCAAGACTGGTACTACCCGCCGCTCACCCAATGGTAACACCGCGTCTAACTGAATTGCCGCCGCCCCCGTCAGGATGCAGCGGCTGGCCATGGACGGAAGAAAGCCCTGTCTTGGCGACTACTGCGCAAGAGACGGCCGCGTGGCCAACCATTTCCATTGTGACGCCCTCGTTTAACCAAGGCGCCTTCCTGGAAGAAACGATTCGTTCGATCTTGCTGCAGGGCTATCCTCAACTGGAATACATCATAATCGACGGCGGTTCCACGGATGGCAGCATCGGGATCATCAAGAAATACGAACCTTGGTTGACCTATTGGGTAAGCGAGCGCGACGAGGGACAAGCACATGCCATTAACAAAGGCTTGGCGCGCTGCACAGGCGCAATCTTCAATTGGATTAATTCTGATGACTACCTCCTACCGGACGCGCTGGGCAGGATCGCTCGAAGCTTTGGCGACGCTGACGGAGTTGCTGGTACGGTGATCAACTTCGACGATCATGGCTATTGGGAGCCGCTCGTATCGAAAGAACTCGAAGCAGGAAAATTGATCCGCGGAAATCAGTCGAGTGTCTATCACCAACCCGGCCTTTGGCTCAGGCGTGACAAAGTGATCGCCTGCGGCGGCATCGACGAATCCTTCCAATACGCGTTCGACTGGGATCTGACGCTACGCTATCTCAGCCTGTTTCCGCGGCTGAACTATCTTCCCGACGTCTTGGCGCATTTCCGCCTGCATTCGCGGTCCAAGACCGTCAGTGCCCACCAGCATATGATCGACGATTTCTACCGGGTGATTGTCAAGCTGCGCACCGCCGGGCCGACAGCTCCCACACGCCGCGCCAGTGACTGGCGACTGCGCACGTTGGACTGGTGGAAGCTTCTCCCACAGTTCACGGAGGATACGCGCCGCCCTCGTCTGACGCGTGCCGCGCGAATCGCTCTTGCCGCTTGCCGAGATCCGCAGGTTCGCATGACGCGCTTCACGCTCGGTGCAATCAGGTGCTTGCTGTTCCCGAATGGACGGCGCCACCACCAACGGGAAGCCAACGCATGAATCATCTCGTCAGTGTCATCATTCCGATGTTCAATGCCGAGCGCTGGATTGAGGAAACCCTCGCCAGCGTCGAGGGGCAAACGTATCCGCGGCACCTTATCGAAGTCATTGTCGTTGACGATAATTCGACGGATGCCAGCGCGGAGATCGTCAGCACGAAATTTCCCACCGCTCGTTTGCTGCGAGCGGAAAGCAAAGGCGCAAGCCAGGCTCGCAACGCCGGAACCCGCGAGGCCCGGGGCGAGTTCATCCAGTATCTCGATGCTGACGACTTGCTGGTGCGAGACAAACTCATGCGCCAGGTGCAGGCGCTCGAAAACACCGGAGCGGATGTGGCCTACGGTGATTGGCAGGGGTTAATTGTCCACGAGAACAGCGGGTTCAAGCCCGGCGATGTCATGCAGCGGCGGATGGAAGAAGAGCCGGAAATTGCGTTGCTCGTCGATTTCTGGTGCCCGCCGGCGGCCTACCTATTTCGCCGGAGCATCGTGGAGCGCGTGGGAGGCTGGAATGAGAATCTGCCGATCATTCAGGACGCTCGGTTTGCGCTCGACTGCGCCCTACACAATGCTGAATTCACTTACTGCCGGGGTATTGTGGCGTATTATCGGGTGCATTCACAGTCGTCTCTCTCACGGAGGGATCCTGCTGCGTTTGTTGCGGACTGCTTCCGCAACGCCTGTGAGGTTGAGGAATGGTTCCACGGTCACGGCGGTTTGACGGAGAAACGCCGGGCCGCGCTCATCCGCGTTTTCGAGCAGGTGGCTCGCGCCACCTACGAGAATAATCCCGATACGTTCGAGGCGGCTTACGGGGCGCTGAACCGGCTCAGTCCGGGGGGATATGCTCCATCTCACCCGAAGCGACTGGCGCTGGCCGCCAGAATCGTCGGCTATCGCCGCGCGGAAGGGTTGGCGCTCACCTACCGCAAGAGCAAGGCACTCCTGAAAGCTTCCTCCAGCGGGCGTCATTCTTGCTCACGAAAACACTCATAATTATGAGTTTTCCATCGTCGATCAAGCACTTGCTGCATCAAAAGGGGGTTCATCCGCGCCGTTGGTTGAGTGGATTTTTCTCCTACTCACGTTTCCTCGGTTACGTAAAGCCGCAACTAATGACTGGCTCCAAAGAGGAGTATCTGGTGCGCCGCAAATTGCTGGCGCGAGCTTGGGAACCCCGTCAACTCAAGGCTCCAATCGGCCAACGCATCTTGGTGCTCTCTCCGCATCCGGACGACGAGAGCATCGGCGCAGGCGGGTTGTTACTGGCGCATCGCGGTCTGGCCAGCATCCATTTGGTCTGTCTCTGCAATGGGGAGCGTGGGGTGGAACACTTCGAAACTGCCGCTGCCGAGGCCCGAGCCAAATTGGTCGAAACTCGCAAAGCCGAGTTTCGCAAGACTGCGGAGGCGTTGCAGGCCGCGTCGGTTCGCCATCTTGACTTCCCGGACGGCGATCTTCCTTTTTTCCCGTCAGCAGTGGAACTCCTGCAATCGGCCGTGGCAGAAATTCGGCCGGATACGGTGCTGTTGCCCTGGTTTCTGGATGATCAAGCCGACCACCGGTGGACCAATCTTCTCTACGCTTGGGCCTGCGCCGATCTCGATGCGATGGTGCTTGGATATGAGGTCTGGTCTCTGTTGGAACCGAATGCGATTTTTGACATTACCCAGTTCCTGTCCGCGAAGCTCGCACTGATCGAAAACTATCAAAGTCAATTGCGCACGGTTGATTATGCGAGCTATGCCTCCGGCCTCGCTCGCGTCCGCGCCTATCACGCGGCGCTGTCAAGTCGCCGCTCGGGTGCAGCCGAAGCGTTCCTGGTCTTGCCCAATGCCGAATACTGCGAGATGGTGTCCGACTTGTACGGGGTCCGCGGTCGAATTCGCAACAGCGGCGCTTCCCTTCTGGGCTTAACGCCGGCCGAGGTTCTCTCCCTCTCGAAAAGCCTGTGAAAATTATCCATGTTCCTTTCTGTTTCGCGCCGGACTCCATGGGCGGCACCGAAGTTTATGTGGACGGTTTGGCCCGCGACCTTCTCGAAATGGGCGTCGAGACGGTGGTGGCCGCACCGGCCACGGTTTCCGGGAGCCACTCTCTGAATGGACTGCGCGTCCGGCGGTTCGCCGTCTGCGGCGGCAGCGTTGATCTTCGCCAACTCTACGGCGAAGGCGACCCCCATGCCGCTGCTGAATTTGAGGAGATTCTGGACGACGAAAAGGCGGATCTGCTGCATTTGCATGCGTTTACCCAAGGGGCATCGATCCGTCTTCTACGCGCGGCGAAAAAGCGCCGGCTGCCGGTGGTGTTCACCTATCATACGCCTACGGTAAGCTGTCAGCGGGGCACATTGCTGCGGTGGGGAAAGGAATTCTGTGATGGAAAAATGAGCGTGCGAGAGTGCGCCGGGTGCACCTTGCACGGCTTGGGTCTGAATCAACCGGCGGCATGGCTCGCGGGTGCGCTTCCTCCTGCAGTGGGTCGTAGCCTCGGAAATGCGGGACTTCATGGAGGGATATGGACAGCCTTGCGCATGAGTGAGCTGGTTGCGCTGCGTCAGGCTACGTTTCGCTCTCTCTCCGCAGAGGCCGATCGAATCGTCGCGGTTTGCCGTTGGGTGCGCGACCTTCTGCTGCTGAATGATATTCCCGCGGAGAAAATAACGCTCTGTCGCCACGGGATTCGTCTCGCAGAAGGCGCTCGGACGAAGCCTGCCGCTCCTTTGCGCGATCCTCGCGGTCCGTTGCGCGTTGCTTTCTTTGGCCGGCTGGATCCAACGAAAGGTGTCCATGTCCTCATTCAAGCCTGGCGTGCCGCACCCAGCATGAACGCCCAGCTCGATATTTACGGGGTGGTGCAAAGCGCCGCGAACAAACAGTATTCACAAAGAGTTCGGTTGCTCGCCAACGAGGACCCACGCATTAATTTCTGCGAACCGCTTCCAACGGGTCAAGTTGTGATTCGATTGCGCGACTACGACGTTCTGGCTGTCCCGTCGCAATGGTTGGAAACGGGTCCGTTGGTAGCGCTGGAGGCCTTTGCCGCCGGTACACCGGTCATTGGCTGGAATATCGGCGGCATTGCAGAAATTGTTCAGCACCAAGTTAACGGGCTGCTGATCGAGCCGGATGCTCCGCGGTCTTGGGTAGACGTGTTGCAGGCGCTGGCAGCCGACCGCACTCTGCTGGCCAAGCTAAAGGCAGGAGTACGTCCGCCTCGAACCAGCGCACAAATTGCCCGCGAGATGCTCGATCTTTACGCTTCGCTGCTCAAATCGAACGCGTCATCCACAAAATCAGCCCTCTCCGCGTTCTCGACCCACACCGGTTGAATGCATCGCATCTCCTACATCCAATACACCAACCCGGCGGCGTATCCGCCGCTCGAACATAGCTCTCGAATTCTCGCAGATGCGGGGTGGCGCGTGCTGTTTCTCGGGGTCGAGATGGAAAACATCGGTTCATTGCAGTTTCCCCGGCACTCGAATATAGCGATTCGACAACTTCCGCTTTGTCGTCCCGGCTGGCGTCAAAAACTTCACTACACCCGATATGTCTTCTGGGCCATGCTCCACAGTCTATTTTGGCGATCAAGCTGGATTTATGCGTCTGATAAGTTTGCTTGTCCGCCGGGATTATTGTTGAGCTACATGCCGGGAATTCGGGTGATTTATCACGAACACGATTCTCCCTCTCCTGTGAACGGCCGGCCGGACGAGAGGTCCTGTTTCATGCGCATCATCTTGTGGACACGCCGTCAACTCGCACGGCGCGCGGCCTTTTGCATTCTGCCCAATGAAAAGCGCGCGGAGCGTTTTCGCCAGGATATCGGCGATGGGGCGCAAGTGAAGTGCGTCTGGAACTGCCCGCGGAAAACCGAGGTTCAAGAGCCGCATCCGCACTACGAGCGAAAAGATCTGTGGATTGTCTATCACGGCTCGCTGGTTCCCGCACGACTCCCCGCCAGCGTGATTGAGGCGTTGTCTCTCGCGCAGCGAGTTCGGTTGCGGATTATCGGGTACGAGACCCCCGGGCACCAAGGTTACACCGGGCGATTGCGAAAGTTGGCCGAAGAATTGGGTGTGGTGAATCGGGTGGAATTTATCGGCGCAGTCCCGCGCAGCAATTCGCTTGACCACTGCCACACTGGAGATGTCGGTCTGGCATTCATGCCTCGGCACAGCGACGATTTCAACGAACAATCCATGACCGGGGCGTCCAACAAGCCGTTCGACTATCTGGCGTGCGGGTTGGCCTTGCTGGTATCAGACCTGCCCGAATGGCGGGCGTTGTATGTCGACAACGGATACGCCATGGCGGTTGACCCGGACGACGCCAAGGCGATCGCTGCGGCTTTGGATTGGCTCCAGAAACATCCTTCGGAAATGCGGGCGATGGGGGAACGTGGGCGTCAACGCATCCTGGCCGAGTGGAATTATGAGACGCAATTCGCGCGCATCTTGGCGCTTTTAGGTAATCCCCAAACTGCAAATTGATCCGCGGCAATTCCGTTTATGAAGTTTCTGAACCGTCTTCGCAATGCCGAGATCAACTCCGCGGTGATCCGCGCCCTGTTGCATCGCTGTTACGCGGAGGGAGAGATCTACACGGTGCCGTTTGGTTTCTTGCGCGGTTGCAAGCTGCGTTATCACGAACGGATCAATTATCACGCGATGCTGGGATTATGGGAGCCCGAAAACTTCCGGTTTTTGACCAGAACCCTGGTGGAGGGAGGACTTCTCCGTCAAGATTCGATCGCCTGCGACGTCGGGGCAAACATCGGCTTGTTTTCCCTTTGGCTTTCGCGTTGGTGCGTGCCGAATGGGCACGTATATGCCTTCGAGGCAGCGCCAGACACTTTTGAGGATCTGGAGGATACCATGGCGTTGAACAATGCCACGAACGTCCATCTTGAACCATTGGCTTGCTCCGACAGATGTGGCTCAGTCGAGTTCTTCCTTGGATTTCATCACCACGTCTCTTCCCTGAACGCAGCCTGGGCTGCTGGCGAACGTGGACAGGCCCGCAAGATCGCCGTAGACAGCACGACGTTGGACGACTTCTTCTTTGGGCCACGATCAGATCTGCAGCCGTCCTTCATCAAAATGGACATTGAAGGTGGCGGCGTATTTGCCCTGCAAAAGTGCGAGCGCTGCGTTCAGGCTCGACCGTATTTCCTGATTGAATCTCACACTCCGGAAGAGGACCGCGCAATCAGCAATCTCGTCATGCAAGGCGATTATGCTGCCTTCCGATTAAATAACCACAAATGGGTCAGCGCCCCGCAAGCGGTACATCCCGATCCGGCAGGAATTTGGGGCACGCTGTTTCTGTGTCCTCAAGAAAAGAAGGCTGTCCTTACAGAATTGCTGGCGTAATCAGTCCGATGTCGCTCGCCGTAATCGAAACTCATCCGATCCAATATCACGCACCGGTTTACCGCGCCTTGCAGCAGAATCTCGGCGTTCCGGTGACGGCGATTTACGGCTCGGACTTCAGTGTGGCCGGTTATCGCGACGGCGAATTTGGTGCGGTGTTCGCTTGGGATACGGACCTGCTTACCGGCTACACTTCCCATTTCCTGTCGCGCAGTGCCGCAGGCGGGGCGCGCTGCGATACCGAAGCGACAACGCGCGGACTGCGAGACGCTCTGCGGAAGGCTGCGCCCGAAGCGGTTTTGATCGTGGGCTACAGTCCACGATTTCATCGCCGAGCTTTTTTGACTGCCTGGCGCGCTGGCTATCCGATTTTGTTCCGCGCGGAGACAAATGATAGTGACCAAAGATCGGGCGGCCTCAAGGTCTGGATGCGAGACCAAGCGCTGCGGTGGCTCTACGCGCGTTGTCAACGATTGCTGTACATCGGTCAAAGATCGAAGCAGCATTTTGAGCGGCTTGGCTGTCCGGAGAGCAAACTCGTCTTCTCTCCCTACTGCGTCGACGCGACGCCATTTCAGACTGACGAATCGGCTCGCGACCGGTTGCGTGGCGCGACGCGAGCGGCACTGAATATTCCGACGGACAAAGCAGTAATCCTTTTCTCGGGCAAGCTGAGCAAACGTAAGGGACCCGACTTGCTTCTGCAGTCAATCAAGCTCTTGGCCGCCCCAATGCGCGATCGCGTGGTGGTGCTTTTTGTTGGTAGCGGCAATCTTCAGCCGCGGCTTCAGACATTGGCCCTCCAGCCACCGGCCATTGGCACGCGCTTCGTCGGATTCCAAAACCAGAAGCAACTGAGCCAATATTATCATGCTGCGGATTTGTTGGTGTTACCGAGCCTGAATTCGGAAACCTGGGGGTTGGTGGTCAACGATGCGTTGCATCACGGTCTGCCCTGTATCGTTTCGGATGCGGTGGGCTGCGCTCCGGACCTGATCGAGCCGGGGGTGACCGGCGGAATGTTCCCAAGCGGTTCAGCGAGTGGGCTCGCCACGGCCATCGCCGGATTTCTGCCACTTATGAATTTGGCTGAAATACGCGCGAAATGCCGAATGAAGGTGGGCGCTTATACCATTGAGAAAGCGGCAGAAGGAATCGCGCAGGCTTATTCCGGCGCCGCCCTTCATCCACGACCGATGGTTCAATGCGCATGAAGGATATTCTGCTACTCGTGGGCAATCCCGACCCGATTCATATCGGAGCCCACTTCTTGCATGCCGCGGAAACGCTCGGCCTGCAAACGGCGGTGTGCGATTTGACCGAGGCCTACGAAGGCGCTCTATGGCGCAACCGGGTCAACTGGTGGGTGCGCGGACGGAGGCCGACGCGGTTGGAAGCGTTCAGCGCAAAGGTACTGGAGGCGTGCCGGAATCATCGACCCACGTGGCTTTTGGCCACCGGCATTGCCCCGATTGAAGAAGCGGCGCTCAGGGAAATCGGGAAAATGGATGTGCTGCGATTGAACTATCTGACGGATGATCCTTGGAATCCGGCGCATCGAGCGCCCTGGTTCTTGCGCGCCGCGCCGCATTATGACTACATTTTTTCACCGCGGCGCGCGACGCTCGGCGATCTGCGCCGGCTCGGATGCATGAGCGCCTGTTATCTGCCGTTCGCTTATGCGTCGGAATTGCACTTCCCGGAACAAGCGAGTGACGGCGAACGCATCCGTCTGGCTTCCGATATCATCTTCGCTGGCGGGGCAGATCGCGATCGCGTGCCGTACATGGAAGCACTGATTCAGGCCGGCTTTGACGTGGCGCTCTATGGTGGTTATTGGGAACGATACCCGCAAACAGCGCCGGCGGCACGCGGACTGGCCGACGCCTCAACGCTCCGCAAGGCGGTCAGCGCTGCCCGGGTTTCGCTCTGTTTGGTGCGTCGCGCGAACCGCGATGGGAATGTCATGCGCAGTTTCGAACTGCCGGCGATGGCCGGCTGTCTGCTGGCGGAAGACACAGAAGAACATCGGGAGATTTTTGGCGACGACGGCGAAGCGGTGGCATTTTTTCGGACGCGCGAGGAGATGGTGGAAAAACTCCGCTGGTTATTGGCGCACGAAGATGCCCGGCAGCGACTAAGAGAAGCGGCTCATCGCGTGATCACCGGTGGGCACAATACGTATCGGGACCGTCTGGAAGCGATACTCCAGCAAGTTGCCGCATGAAATTGAAGATTGCCATTGTGGGCCACGGACGCTTCACCACGTTTCAGTTGGCCAGGGCGCTCTTGGAGCGCGGTCATGATGTGCACCTGTTTACAAATTACCCGGGAACGCTCGTGCCCCGCTTTGGCTTCCCGGCGGATCGAGTGGATGCTTTCGGGATTCATGGGATCACTTCCCGGCTTTGCAGCGTCGCCCGCAACTGGCACAACGGATTCTATCCGGAACGCTGGTTGCACGAGACTTTTGGCCGCTGGGCAGCCCGAACTGTCGCGCGGCAGCGTTGGGATTTCGTATATTGCTACAGTGGTGGTGCTGAGGAACTGTTTCGCGCGCTGAGATATTCGGGAATCAGTTGCTGGCTCGCGCGAGGTTCGACACATATCCGGACACAGGCGCGCCTGCTTCAGGAAGAAGAACGGCGTGCCGGTGTGCCGATCGACAAACCCAGTCCATGGATGATCGACCGGGAAGAACGAGAGTATTCACTCGCAGACGTTATCGTGACTCAGTCAACTTTCGCCGCCGCATCTTTCCCGCAATCGCTCGCGGAAAGGGTTCTCTGTATTCCGTTGGGCGTTGACGTGGAGAGCTTCCGCGCGTCGAAGGAGGAAATCGCGGGACGCCAGTTTCGGATCTGCAATGGGGCCAAGTTGCGGGTGCTATTCGTGGGAACGAAGTCATTTCGCAAGGGGCTGCTTGACCTGGCTGAAATTACCCGACGGGCCGCGGGCAGGTTTGAGATTAGATTGGTCGGTCCGACAGAAAGCGCGGCGATTTCCTTGGTCAACGATCTCGGAAAGAGGACGGAGGTCCAACCAGCGGTCCCCGAGGCGAAGCTGCGTGAGATTTACGCTTGGGGCGACCTGTTTGTGTTCCCCACCATCGAGGATGGCTTCGCGATGGTCTTGGCGCAGGCCCATGCCAACGGATTACCAATTCTGGCCACGTCCAACTGCGCTGCTCCCGATTTGATTCACGAAGGAGGAACCGGATGGATTCTCCCTATTCGATGTCCGGCGGCGTTTGTCGAAAAGCTGGAATGGTGCGACCAGTATCGAGAGGAGTTGGCCAAAATGGTCGCCAGTATCGTCCACAATTTCCATCCCCGCACCTGGGATGACGTTGCTCGCGACCACGAAAGCGCGTTTTTGCAGCGGGTGGCCCGACAGGGGGTATGCTGCTCAACATGAGCTCCGTCGAAGTTCAGTCGTTCTATCAGCCGCAGCATTCACGACCGTCGCGAATCGAATTTCGATCATGGATCTGAATTTCCTTTGCGTTCTCATTTGGGGAGTAGTCGGCGCCCTCGCGTATTCTACGACGATGGGGCGCCGCTGGTCGGGGGCAGGATTTACTCTGGCTTTTTTCCTAAACCTGTCGTTGCTCCACTGGTTCAGCGGAATGATTCTCCTGCTGCCATGGTACTATCCGGCGGAGTATAATAGTACGGTAGCCGGTTTCCAGACGAGCACCGTTGGCATTGTCGCTTTTGCCATCGGCTGTTTCGGGGTTACGCCCTTGCTCACGCGAAGACCCGACCACGCCTCGGAGTCTGTCCCGGCAGCGAACGATTCGCGGATCTTCCGTATCTTTTTGGCGATCGGTCTTTGTTGCTTCGCATTCGGCGCAATCGGGCTCGCCAAGATCCCCACACTCAGTGCCTTCTTTGCGAGCGGACAAAGCTTCGTTTTCGTCGCCTTAGGATTTGGACTATGGCAGGCCTATTTGCGGCAGAACCGTCGGCAAATGTGGATTCTACTGGCGGTCACCCCAATATTTCCGCTGTTGACTGTGGTGCTGCAGGGCTTTCTCGGGTTTGGAGTCGGCTACGCAATCATTGTGCTTTGTTTTCTTGTGGCCATTTATCGGCCGCGCTTGTGGGCCACCCTTTTGGTTCTTCCGCTGATTTATGTGGGGCTGTCGGTGTATGTAACCTACATGCGTGATCGCGATGAAATCCGCGACGTAGTATGGGGTGGCAGCAAACTCGAAGAGCGGGTGGACCAAACCAAGAGGACTTTTGGGAGATTCGAGTGGTTCAATTTACACAACGATCAGCATTTGAATGCGGTAAATAACAGGCTGAATTACAACTGGCTGGTCGGTGCAGAAATCTCGCATCTCGATGCCACCAGGGCCTTCGGAAATGGCGAAACGATTTGGATGAGCGTGCTGGCCCTGATTCCGCGCGCTGTCTGGCCGAACAAGCCGATCCAAGCCGGGAGCATGGATTTTGTAAGCCACTATACCGGATTGAAATTTGCCGAGGGGACTTCCGTTGGAATGGGCTTGATTTTTGAGTTCTACGCGAATTTTGGCACCTACGGGGTTTTGTTTGGAATGTTCGTGATGGGAATTGTCGTTGGCTATACCGACCGTCGTGCGGGCGAAGAACTACGCTGGGGCTCCCCACTTCTTTTTGCGAGATGGGCATTGATTGGAATTCCGTTGCTTACGGTCGGCGGATCGCTCATCGACGTCACCCCTGGTATCATTTTGGCCGTGGCTTGGACGGCCGGATTGCGGCACCTTTTCGTAAACTCTGCTCTCGACAACAGGCAAGACGAGTCGAACCTGTTGTCCACGGTCCATACGAGCGATTCATGAGAATCCTTCACGTCATCCCGGCGGTTGGCCCGTGTTACGGCGGCCCGAGTCAGGTCGTCCTAGAATTGTGTCGCGCGCTACAAGATGGGGGCGTACAGGCGGAGATCTGCACGACGGATGCAAATGGCCAAGCGCGCTTGCCGGTGAAACTCGGTAAACCAGTCAGGTATCAGGACGTATGCTGTCATTTCTTCCGTCGCGACTGTAGCGAAGCCTTCAAATATTCCCGGTCCATGGCAGATTGGCTAAACGCGAACATCGGTGCCTACGATGTCGCACACATCCACGCGGTGTTCTCGTACTCAACTTATGCCGCCGCGCAGGCATGTCACGAAAGTAGTAGGCCTTATATTGTCCGGCCGCTGGGGACGTTGGAGCCCTGGAGCATGTCCCAAAAACCGATACGCAAACAGATCGCTTGGCGTCTTGTGTTTCGCAACCTTGTCCGTGGCGCCAGACTGATCCATTACACCACCGAGCAGGAACGCAAGTGGACCGAAGAATCGCTGGGCTTGCGCGGTGGGATTGTGATCCCGAACGGAGTCGACGAGTCTTTGCTGGCCGTGCAGAACAGTGGTCGGTTTCGCAAGACGCACGGCATTCCCGACGGGGCGCCAATCCTGTTCACACTTTCACGGCTCCATCCCAAAAAGGGTCTCGACCTTCTGCTGAAGGCCTTTGCAAAATTGAAGGGAGAAAGCCAACTGCGGGCTTGGCACCTCGTGGTTGCCGGCGACGGAGAGGCCGCTTACGTCCAATACTTGAAAAGCTTGCTGAACGGCACAAACGCCCATTCGTTCGTGCATTGGACGGGCTGGCTTGCAGATCAGGCAAAACTCGATGCCCTGGCGGAAGCCGATTTATTCGTGCTAAGTTCACATCAGGAAAACTTTGGCATTGGGGCGGTAGAAGCGATGGCCTGCGGGACGCCCGTGTTGTTAAGCCAGCAGGTGGGTTTGGCAACGCAAATCGAAAACGCCCGAGCCGGCTGGGTGACCAAGCTCGACGTAGTCAGCCTCGGTAAGGAACTCGTCGAAGCCACCCGTGATCCCGCCGAATTATCTGCGCGAGGCGCCGCGGCGAAGACGCTGGTCGCCAAAGGTTTTACCTGGCCACGCATCGCGACCGAATGGGCATCACGCTATAAGAGCATCAGAGTGCAGAAACAAGAACCGTCGTTGGTCCATGCCTAGCCGACCGCAACGCGTCGTGATGCTTTGCCCAGACCTGCACGAGGTTGGTGGGATCGGAGCTGTGTCGCGCATGGCATTCGCTGCCCTCCAATCTCAGTATGGCGGAGGTGAAGTGTGGAATCTGGGGTCGCCCGCTCGCAACGGCAGCCGATTCCATTCGGAAAACTGGAAGGTGCGTTACGCGTATGGACGAAAGGCCATCCCCGCAATGTGGAGTGTGCAGACAGGCTTGCGTCTCAGCAAACACACTCTCATTGTGGCCATGCACCTACACCTCGCTCCCGTCGCCCTGCCGCTGGTGGCGCGGGGCGCCGAACTGGCTGTATTTCTGCACGGGAGTGAGGGATGGGTGCCGCTGAGCAGAGTCAGGACAGCCGCCTTGCGTCGGTCGAGCGTTTTGATCGCCAACACGTCATTTACGATACGGAAGTTTAAGGCCGTCAACCCGGCGTTTACAGATCGAGAAATCGTGATCTGTCCATTGGGGGTCCCCACTTTGGATTGTGTTTCGGAATCTCCTGCCCACCGGAAGCCCTTTGCACTGATTGTCAGTCGCATTTCTTCGACAGAACGGCACAAAGGACATGACCTTTTGCTCCAGCTTTGGCCGCAGGTGATACAGAGGTTTCCGCCCGCGCGCTTGATGGTCGTAGGCGATGGAGACGACCGTGTGCGGCTGCAACACAAGGCTGCCGCCCTCGGGCTCGGCGATACGGTCGAGTTTCTTGGCCGGATTGATGACAGGCAACTTCAACAAATGTATCAAGACTGTGCACTTTACGTGATGCCGAGCAGCCGTTTGGAAGGTTTTGGCCTGGCTTTTTTGGAGGCGATGCGCGCCGGGAAAGCCTGCATCGGCGGGGACGGCGCGGCTAACGAAGTAATCGTCCACGCTGAGACGGGGTTCATCATCGAGGAGGGTGATAGCACGGCTTTGTTGAATGCGCTCACTGGTTTGTTCGTCGATTCTGATCGGCGAACGAAGATGGGGCGTGCGGGCAAGAAGCGCTTTTTGAATTACTTTACAGAGTCCCATTTCCGGCAGCGGTTCCTCGAAGCATTGGATCAGAGGACCGAAAAATAGGAGATTAGATGAAATCACATCTCAAAGATAAAGTCCCACAAGGATTCACCACCGCAACGGCAGAACCAACAACTCCTGAACAGTGGAAGCTGTGGCAGCAGACGAACCGCGGTTGGTGGGAGAGCAATCCAATGCGCTACGATTGGCGCACAAAAATCCCTGCCGCTGATTTTACTCCAGAGTTTTATGCGGAGATTGACCGTCGTTTTTTTGACGACGTGCGCACCTACATGCCGTGGTCGTTGATCCCTTTTGATCCGCTGATTGATTTCGAGGGGCTCCAGGGCAAGGATGTGCTGGAAATCGGCGTTGGTAATGGCAGCCACGCACAACTGTTGGCCAGTCACAGTCGCTCCTTCACGGGGATTGATCTCACTGAATACGCTGTCCACAGTACCTCCGCCCGTTTGAAACTGCGCGGCTTGAACGGCAAGGTCGTGCGGATGGATGCGGAGCATCTCGATTTTGCCGATGCGTCGTTCGATTTCGTCTGGAGTTGGGGCGTCATTCATCACTCCGCGAATACGGGACAAATCCTTCGTGAGATCCATCGCGTACTGCGCCCGCACGGGGCTGCCACGATCATGGTTTATCATCGAAGTTTCTGGAACGCTTTTGTCGTGGCCGGACTGCTTCATGGCATCCTGCAAGGCGAACTGTGGAAAACCAGATCCATTCACATGATCATGCAAAAATGGACGGATGGTGCGCTCGCCCGATTCTACACGATTGAGCAGTGGAAGGATCTGGTTGGCAACTTGTTCGCAATACAGGATCTCCGGATTTATGGCAGTAAAGCCGAAGCGATTCCGATTCCCAGTGGTCGGCTCAAGGATTTCGTGGCGCGTTTGGTGCCGGACTCGCTGACTCGCGCATGGCTTAACATGTGCCAGATGGGCTCGATGCTGGTGTGCACCGTGGTCAAGGAGAGTCGATCATGACCTTTGGCAAAGTGGCTGGTCTGAACGCCGTGGTGGCCATTCGAAGGGACATCATCGGATTGTCTGTTCCGCAGACGCATTACAAAGCCGGCGCGAATCCTGTTCTTGTGATTGGAGGAGGCACAGCATCACCCGGGCAGTAAAGGCTGGACAACCATCATGTGTGGGATAGCTGGAATCTGTACTTCAAATTCCGTCGCCACCTCCGAAGTTGAGGCCGCGTTGAAACGCATGATTGCCGCCTTGCGCAATCGTGGCCCTGACGATCAAGGGGCGCAACTTATCTCGATGCGAGGCGTCAAAAGCGAAGTCGGACTGGCCAATACGCGGCTGGCAATTCTCGATCTGAGCCCTGCAGGTCATCAGCCCATGCAGGATTCGGAGACTGGGAATTGGATCGTGTTCAACGGAGAGATCTACAACCATCTCGACGTTCGAAGCGAGATTGGCGAGCGCGCTGGGCGATGGGTTTCTACAAGTGATACGGAAACCATTCTCCGCGCCTATCGGCTTTGGGGCCGTGAATGTGTCTGCAAGCTGCGCGGCATGTTCGCCTTTGCGATCTGGGATACGGCTGACAACCGATTGTGGTGCGCTCGCGACCGACTGGGCATCAAACCATTCTACTACTACGCGCAAAGCAAGAGATTGCTCTTCGCATCGGAAGTCCGGGCGCTGTTGGCAACGGGCTGGATTCCGCGCGAAATAGATCGACTCGGCCTGGCGGGCTACGTCCGCTTCGGAGCAACGCCAGAGCCGTACACGCTGTGGGAGGGCGTGCGGTCTTTTCCGGCAGGACACTGGATGACGATCCATGCTGGACAAATCGAAACGATTCAGCCGTACTGGAAACCAGCACCTCAGCCCGTGAGGGTCGAGCGTGAATCGATCGTGAAGGAAGTTCGTGCGGAACTCGAGCGCGCCGTGCACGAGCACCTCATTTCCGATGTGCCGGTCGCCTGTTTCTTGAGCGGCGGGATCGATTCGTCGGTCATTACCGGAATTGCTGCCCGTGAACTGGGCCCGCGACTGCAAACATTCACGCTGGGATTCCACGAAACTGAATCGGATGAATCCGAGTACGCGGAAGCCGTGGCTCTCAAGTATGGGACCAGGCACGAGTTGGTGCGATTGAGCCATAACGAGGTGGCAGCGCAAATCCCGGCTGCCGTGAGCGCAATGGATTTGCCGAGCATGGACGGCGCGAATACGTTCGTTATTTCCAAGGTGGTAGCGGAACGGGGCCTGAAAGTAGTTCTTTCTGGCTTGGGCGGCGACGAATTGTTCGGCGGCTATCCGAGTTTTCAACGGGCAGCGTGGGCCGAACGCTGGGGCCAATCAGTAGGGTTGGTGCCCGCCTCATGGCGCGCCGCTTTTGCCGGGGGTGGCAACCGAGGTTGGCGAGCAGCGGAATTGTTTGAACGAAACGCTTCTTTGCCAGCGCGTTACGCCTGTTTGCGCTCGTTGTGGTCACGACGTGAGTTGACGGAGATGGGGCTCGCCGCGGCCCCGGATTGGGGAGACGCGACAGACGGCGAGTTGTCACTGCCGGCGCGTATCAGCGTGTTGGAATTGACGGGATATATGCGCAGCGTGCTGCTACGCGATAGCGATGTTCTCAGTATGGCCCACGGTTTGGAACTGCGTGTCCCCTTCCTTGACCACGTGCTGGTGGAAACGTGCTTGAAATACAACGTCGCGGATCAGGATGGCTCCGCCTTGAAGAAAACCTGGCTGCTGAGGGCCGGACGTGATCTATTGCCAGAAGGTGTCGCGGACCGTCCTAAACAGGGATTCGCCCTCCCGATGGCTGAATGGATGAATGGTCCGCTAAAGAGATTTGTGAACGATGGGCTGGCCGTTATTGACCGCGCGGGTATCTTGCAGAACGTCAAGGCCAGGGAATTGTTCGCCGAGTTTCAACGTGGGCGATTGCAGTGGTCTCGCGTGTGGCAGTTTGTTGTGCTGGGCCACTGGATAAACAATAATCTTCCCCAACAGCAAGCGCTTCACGTTGTACCGGAGCGAATAATTGCGGTGAAAGGCTAATATGGCGGTGATTTTGGGAATTAATGCGTTTCACGCTGATTCGGCGGCCTGCGTAGTGATCGATGGCGAATTGAAGTTCGCCGTCGCGGAGGAGCGACTCGAGCAACGGGAGAAACATTGTCCGCGCTTCCCCGAGAACGCAATTCGCCGTTCGTTGCAGGAATCCGGCGTGAGCTTGAACGATGTGACGCACGTCGCAATTGCACGCAATCCGAAGGCCAATTACCGGGCGAAGATGGCCTATGTGGCCAGACGGCCGGTGAAGGCCGCCGGCGCCGTGTGGGAACATTTTCGGCGCAATTCAAAAACTCAGAGCACAATCGACCAGCTCGCGGCAATTTGTGAAGAAGATGCGGCTCGGGTGAAATTCGAGACGGTGTGGGTCGAACATCATCTGGCACATATCGCAAGCGCTTATTATGTATCGCCCTTTGAGAGCTTGACCGCCGGGTTCTCCTACGATGCGTCGGGTGATTTCGTGAGTGCAATGGCGGCCCGATGCGAAGGTTCGCACATCGAGGTTTTGGATCGAGTGTATCTGCCCCACAGTCTCGGTTTCTTCTACACGGCTCTTTGTCAGTTTATTGGGTTCGATGAATTTGGCGAAGAATACAAGGTCATGGGTTTGGCGCCGTACGGTGAGGATCGGTACGCGGATCTGATGCAAGAGTGGGTCTCGCTGAATGGGAGTGGATGGTTCCACCTCAAGCCCGGCTATTTCGGGATGCATGAAGGCGGTCAAAGTGGCGCCGTGGATGATCGCAATCACATCATCATGGGCCGCCTCTACACCGACGCCATCGTGAAGCGGCTCGGCCCACCGCGTCAACGCACCGAGCCGCTGCAGCAACGTGATAAAGACATCGCGCGTTCGGTGCAGGTGCGTTTTGAAGATGTAGCAATGCATTGCATGCGAAAGCTGGAGCAACTGGTGCCCGGTACCGATCAGTTGGTGATGGCTGGGGGGTGCGCCCTCAATGGTGTCGCCAATGCACGCATTCTACGCGAATCACGTTTTCAGAAGTACTACAACCAGTGCGCCGCGTCAGATGACGGAACATGTCTCGGAGCAGCGTACTACTGCTGGCATGAAATATTGGGACAAAACAAGCGGTTTTACATGAACCATGCCTACTGGGGACCGGAATATCCGGAGTCGCAATTGAAGCAGACTGCGGAATCGAGCGGGCATGCTGTTCATCATTACCCCACCGACGCACAGCTTGTGGAGGCTGTCGCTGACTTGCTGGTTCAAGGGAAAGTGGTGGGCTGGTATCAAGGACGTAGCGAGTGGGGGCCGCGCGCATTGGGCAACCGATCGATTCTGGCGAATCCTTCCATCCCCAACATGAAAGACATCATCAATACGAAGATCAAGCGGCGCGAATCGTTCCGCCCATTTGCTCCGACTGTCTTGAAGGAATATGTCAGCACGTATTTCGAGCAAGACATCCTGAGTCCGTTCATGATGCATGTTGTGAAGATTCGACCTGAATGGCGGCCGAAATTACCGGCCATTACTCACGTGGATGGCACGGGCCGATTACAGAGCATCGAACGTTCACATAATCCGCTTTATTATGACTTGATTGAGGCTTTCCGTCGTCGGAGCGGTGTCGCAACTCTCTTGAATACCAGCTTCAATGAGAACGAACCGATCGTGGATACGCCGGAACAAGCCGTGGCCTGTTTTTCGAGGAACGATATCGATACCCTTGCTCTGGGACATTATGTTGTTTCCAAGCTGTCTTAGCACGGCGCGCCTCGTCGATCGGAACAACCGATGATCAGAAGGAGAACCAAGGCCGCCTACTTTGGCCTGATGCGTTGGCCAATGTGGTTGAGTGGCTTGGTATATAAGCACTTCCGAGCGCCTCGGAACGGCACCGCCACCGTCAAAGTCCATTTGGGTCCCGGCCAAGCCCATTATCTGGACGGCTGGATCAACGTCGACGCGAATCTCGTGAGCGCCAAGATCGACGTGTGGGCCGACCTGCGCAATCGGTTGCCCTTTCATGATGGAACCGTGGACGCCTTCTATTCTCATCACGTCATTGAACATCTGCCCGACAGCAACTTGACTTCCCATTTGGAGGATTTATTTCGGTGCCTGAAGCCTGGTGGAATCATACGAATTGGCGGCCCGAATGGTGATGCCGCCGCGAAGAAGCTGGTGGAAGGTGATGCCGCGTGGTTTTCTGACTTTCCAGACAAACGAGAAAGTGTCGGAGGTCGCTTCGCCAATTTCCTCCTATGTCGCGGCGAACATCTCACCATACTGACTTTTTCCTATTTGCAGGAGCTCGCGTCCCAGATTGGATTCGTGGACATTCATCAGTGCCGGCCGATCACCGACACGGCCTACCCGCTTCTCATCGACAACCAATTGCTTTCCAGCGAATACGAGAATACGCCCGAGGCACCGCACACGCTTCTCGTGGAAGCAAAGAAACCCTGAGTACAGATGCAGGCAAACGTATCCATCTTGGTGCTCACGCTCAATGAAGAGCAAAATCTTCCCGCCTGTCTGGACTCCGTGAAATGGTCGGACGACATCGTCGTCCTCGATTCGTTCAGCACCGACCAGACTACAGAAATCGCACGTGCGGCCGGGGGGCGCGTCATTCAGCGGAAGTTCGATAATTGGGCGGCGCACCAGAATTGGGCGATGGAACATATCGAGTTTAAGCATCCGTGGGTCTTTTATTTGGACGCAGACGAACGGATGCCCGAGGAACTTCGTCAGGAGATTGTGGCGATTGCAACAGACGCTGGCGAGCGGCGCGTCGCTTTTTACTGCGGCCGCAAGAACTACTTCATGGGCCAATGGCTGAAGCATTCGTTCCGCACAGAAGCCATCATGCGATTTTTTCAGCCTGACAAAATTCGCTTCGAACGGCTGGTGAACCCTACGCCGGTTCTGCGCGGTACTCACGGCCACCTTCAATCTCAGTTGTTGCACTACAACTTCAGCAAGGGTTTGACGGAATGGATTGCCAAACACAATCAGTACGCGCAGTGGGAGGCAATGGAAGGGATGAAAATTCTGCGCGGGGAAACCGGCCCGTCACCTTCCTTGTTCAGCCCTGATAAAGCGTCGCGCCGCAAGGCATTGAAAACCCTCTCGTTCCATCTTCCTTTCCGTCCCTTGTTGCGATTCCTTTACATGTACGTGCTCCGCCTGGGCTTTTTGGACGGACGGGCTGGACTGGTATATTGCCGGCTGATCTCGATGTACGAATACATGATCGTCCTCAAGATGGAGGAACTCAAACGGCGCGAGGAAAATGCGCGGATATGAACGGGCTCGAGCGATGCGCATCCTGTTACTGAACCAGTGCTTCTACCCTGATGTGGCCTCGACCGCACAGCACCTGACGGATCTGGCTGTCGGACTTGCGGAGCGTGGGCACCAGGTGACGGTGATCGCCAGCCAACGTGGCTACGATAATCCCGCGACGCGTTTCGCCAAACGCGAAAGGTGGCGCGGCATTGAGATTGTCCGGATTCCGAGTATGGGTTTGGGGAAAGGTGCCAAGTGGCGCCGCGCGGCGGATTTTGGCAGCTACCTGTTCAGTTGCGTGCTGCGATTGATTTGGCTGCCTCAATTTGACGTGGTGCTGGCGATGACCTCTCCACCTTTGATTTCATTCTTGGGGGCACTGTTTGTCCGCTGGAAAGGTGGCCGTTTCGTTTTCTGGGTGATGGACCTCAATCCCGACGAATCCATCGCCGCCGGATGGTTGAAAGCGGATTCCTTGGCCGCTCGAATTCTGGAGAACATGCTCCGCTACAGTCTGCGGCAGGCGCAAAACGTTGTGGCCCTTGACCGTTTTATGAAGGAGCGCATTGTGCAGAAGGGTATTGCGCCAGAGAAAGTTGCGGTGATCCGTCCCTGGTCGCATGATGACATGGTCTCTTACGATCTTTCCGGGCGGCAGTCCTTCCGAGAGCGCCACGGCTTGAACAATAAGTTTGTGGTGATGTACTCCGGCAATCACAGTCCCTGTCATCCTTTGGACACGCTATTGCGCGCCGCGGAACAACTCAGTCAAGAGTCCCGCATTGCATTTTGTTTTGTGGGTGGTGGAAGCGAGTTCCGAAAAGTGCAAGCTTTCGCGCGCGACCAACGCCTCGCGAATATCACTTGCCTGCCTTACCAGCCTTTGGATCAATTATCAGCGTCTTTGTCGAGCGCTGATCTGCACGTGGTTGTGATGGGAAACGCCTTCACCGGAATCGTGCATCCCTGCAAGATTTACAATATACTGATGATCGGCGTACCGGTGCTGGCGATCGGTCCCACAGAGAGTCACATTGGTGAGATTCTGCGCGAGACGAACCGCGACGGCCAGGCGTGTGTGGTTCAACACGGCAACATAAAGCCGGTGATTGAACATGTATTGAAAATGGCTGCTTGCGAACGACCGTTGCCGCGAGGGGGTGTGAATCGATGGGCCGGTCAGATATCCAAATCGGCTTTGATGCCGAGAATGATTGAGATTATGGAGGCAAAGGAGGAAGCATGAAACGAGCGATGATCACGGGAATTACAGGTCAAGATGGATCGTACCTGGCAGAGCTGCTATTGAACAAAGGTTACGAGGTTCACGGCATCATTCGACGAGCTAGTTCTTTCAACAGCGCTCGCATTGACCATCTTTACCAAGACCCGCATACGCGAGGCGTTAAGTTCTTTCTGCACTATGGCGATCTGAGCGATTCGGTCAGTCTGGTAAAGATGTTGTACGATTTGAAACCAGACGAGATCTATCACCTCGGTGCTCAGAGCCATGTGCGCGTGAGTTTCGACATCCCGGAGTACACCGCCGACATTACCGCGGTTGGGACCATTCGCATCTTGGAAGCCATTCGCGAAACAGGCAGTAATCTTCGTTTTTATCAGGCCTCTTCCAGCGAGATGTATGGGAAAGTCGCTGAAATCCCACAGCGAGAGACGACAGCCTTTCACCCACGCAGCCCCTATGGTGTGTCCAAAGTTTTCGCTTATTGGGCGACCGTCAACTACCGAGAGAGTTACAATCTATATGCCTGCAATGGGATCCTGTTCAATCACGAATCCCCTCGCCGGGGTGAAACCTTTGTGACCCGCAAGATCACGCGGGGCGTGGCGCACATCAAACTTGGTCTGCAGAACAAGTTGTATCTGGGGAATCTGGACGCCAAGCGCGATTGGGGTTACGCGCCCGAGTACTGCGAGGCGATGTGGCAGATGTTGCAGCAAGACAAACCGGATGATTACGTCATCGCCACGGGCGAAACGCATTCGGTGAAAGAATTCTGCGCCGAAGCTTTCAACCATGTTGGTTTGGATTGGCAACAATATGTCGAGATTGACAAACGGTATTATCGGCCTGCGGAGGTGGATCTCCTGATCGGCGATGCCTCCAAGGCGAAAAAAGTGCTGGGATGGATACCAAAGACCCGATTCAAAGACTTGATAACATTGATGGTGGACGCAGACCTGAACATGCTGCAGGACCAATTGGCGGGAAAAGTGCCGATGGTTGATGTGGGGCAACAGTGAAGCAAACTTTGAAAGATCAGACCAACATGCAATTCTGGCGAAATCAACGCGTGGTCGTAACTGGTGGGAGAGGGTTTCTCGGCTCATTCGTCGTGGACGCCATGAAGGAATCTGGTTGCGGCAAGATCTTTGCGCCGCGCAGCAAAGAATACGACTTGCGCGACCGTGCAGACATTGCTCGCCTGTTCAAAGATGCTCGCCCAACCTTGGTGCTGCACCTAGCAGCAGTGGTCGGAGGGATTGGCGCGAATCGAGAGCATCCGGGCCAGTTTTTTTATGAAAACGCCATCATGGGGATCGAACTGATCGAGCAAGCAAGGCAATTTCGGCTCCCCAAGTTGGTTGTCGTCGGTACGATTTGCGCCTACCCGAAATTCGCCCCGGTTCCCTTCCAAGAAACAGATCTGTGGAACGGTTATCCTGAGGAAACCAATGCGCCTTACGGAATTGCGAAGAAGTCCTTGCTGGTGCAGTGTCAGGCGTACCGCCAGGAATACGGTCTGAATGCGATCTATCTTCTGCCCGTTAACCTCTATGGACCGCGGGATAATTTCGATCCTAAGTCTTCCCACGTAATCCCTGCTCTTATCAAGAAATGTATCGATGCTCGCGCGCGGGGCGACGGATTCATCGAATGCTGGGGCACTGGCACCCCGACTCGTGAGTTCTTGTACGTGGCCGATGCGGCAGAAGCCATCCTCCTAGCTGCGGAACGTTACAATAAAGCCGACCCCGTGAACGTTGGTAGCGGAAAGGAGATTTCCGTTAAAGATTTGGTCAGCATCATCGCCAAGTTGACAAATTTCACTGGTGAGATTCGCTGGGACCCTGCAAAGCCGGATGGCCAGCCACGACGCTGTCTGGATACTGAGAAAGCCGCACGGGAGTTCGGTTTTTCCGCAAAAACAAGTTTGCCAGATGGGCTTCGCACTACCATCCGTTGGTATGAGCAACAATTAAGCGAACATTAGTTGCCTTGAAGGCCAACATATTGTAGGATTGGAAAGAGGCGAGCGTACAAAGGGTATGGGCAAATACATTCTACTGTTCATCGGTGGGTTCGCAGTATCATTCGCGCTAACTCCCCTAGTCCGCTGGTTGGCGGTGCGCGTGAATGCCATGGATCTCCCGAATGAGCGGAAAGTTCACGACCGGCCCATTCCTCGTCTGGGTGGCGTAGTCATTTTCATTTCGTTTACGTTGATGCTGTTCCTCACGCTCTCACCATTTGCCCTGGTCTCGCACCCCATCGCAACGATTGGGAAGCATTGGTGGACCGGCTATCTTGGTGCCGCCTCCATTATCGTGGCGCTGGGCATCTTTGACGATCTTCGTCCCCTCGGCGCGCGAGTAAAATTCCTGACGCAAGCGCTGGCTGCCTGTTGTGCCATGTGCTTCGGCTATGTCATCAATCGGCTGGACCTTCCTTGGGGAGTATCGATCAACCTCGGCATGTGGAGTATTCCCATCACGCTGCTGTGGATCGTTGGATTGACGAATGCTTTCAACCTCATCGACGGTTTGGATGGTCTCGCCAGCGGCATTGCATTGATTTCCTCATTGACGCTCGTAGGGATCGCCCTGCTTGGACAAAATGTCGAATTGGCCCTGATCTGTTCGGCGTTAGCTGGTTGTCTCTTGGGGTTTCTGCCTTATAATTTCCACCCGGCCTCGATCTTCCTAGGCGATTCCGGCAGCTTGTTCCTCGGCTTTACCCTGGCCGTACTGAGCATCACTACTTCACAAAAAAGCACGGTGGCCGTTTCGATTCTGATCCCTATGCTGGCTTTCGGGTTGCCGATTATGGATGCGCTGTTGGCCATGATTCGACGTTTTCTCCGCGCGATGCACGTGTGGGAAACGACCGGGCAAGGCACGTATCGCGTGTTCTTTATGCGGAGCAAGGCAATGTTTGTCGCCGACCGCGATCATATTCACCATCGTCTCATGCGCCTTGGCATTTATCATCGCAATGCGGTCATCTTCCTATATGCCATTTGCGCCGCCATGAGCGTCGCGGCCATTGTCACTGCCTCTTATCGCAATATCAATACGGGCGTCGTACTCGCCGCGATCGGGGTCGCTGTCGTGTTGGGGATTCGAAAACTGCGGTATGAGGAACTTCAATTCTTGCGCAATGGATCGCTGATCCCTCTTTCTCGGTTTCCTGTACTTGGATACGAATCTTTCCAAATTCCAATCGATCTCGTGATGGTATCACTGGCTTACTATCTAACGTATTGGCTCCTCCACAACGGAGTGTTTGAAGGTGAAACCAAAATTACGTTCATCGCCACCCTGCCGGCCATACTGCTAACGAAGATTGTCGTGTTTCATCTCTCGGGATTGTATCGTATACGCTGGCGGCAGGCAGGCCTGCCGGAAATGCTACGCGGATTTCGTTCCATGATTCTTGGGACAGTGGCGGCTGCGCTCGTGGTCAATTATCTGCAGATTGGAAAATTCAGCATCGCAACTCTGATTGTCGATTTTTACATTATGAGTTCCTTTTTGCTCGGATCCCGTTTTTCCGCACGCTTGATTCACTACTACGCTCAGTCAAATCCCGCTCATAAAAAGCGTATCCTGATCTACGGCACCGGTCCCAGCGCCAGCCTCCTTATTTGCGAACTGCTCGCAAACCAACATCATTCCCTCGCGCCGGTCGGTTTTATAGATGAGCACCATGGCCGAAATCGCAAAATTCTCCATGGCTATCCCATCCTTGGGTCGATGGAGATTTTGCCGGAAGTGCTTCAAGAAGGCGGTATTGAGGAATTGATCATTGCCACCCCAAAGATCGCCCCTGGAGAACTTGAACAAATCAAAGCGTTATGCCGGCAACACGATGTCGCCGTCCGTCAATTTCGCATTTCCCTCGAGGAATTACCCCAGGCAAGAAACCTGCCCTTCGCGGTCAACACGCAATGACCACATAGCGTCTTCTGTTGAATCCCCGGCTTCGGTTCTCTGGCTTTTCCGAACCGCACTTACGGTTTGATCCAGAGGTTGACCTGACCTTCACTGAGGAAGACGCGGTTGAGCAGGACATCGGTCTGGGTGCCAAGTCGGTTGTAAGGCAAGAACAGCGGGTATTCGGTGCGGGCCGGCACGACCAGGGTGCGCACCCA
>DATIZX010000075.1:0-40163 GCA_035516795.1 Verrucomicrobiia bacterium | reverse complement strand
GCACATGGTCCGCGCCTTCCGAGCGCGCGCGGGCCTTCACCGTGGCCGGCTCGGGACAGTTCTTCGGCTCGATCGTCGGGGTCTTTGTCTCCGGCTGGATCGCCCACTGGTTGGGATGGCAGTGGACGTTCATCATCTTCGGCGCACTGGGGTTGATTTGGGTCCCCATCTGGTGGGTTTTGATTCGCGACACTCCGCAATCTCATCCGTGGGTCAATGACCGCGAGTTGCGTTTCATCCAAGGCGTGGCTGGCGCGGTGCCCCGTCACGAGAAGGAAGAGCACTTGAGCCGCGAGGAGATGAAGCAGGCATTGCAAGTGATGCTCACGCGAAACGGTATTGGCGTCTTTCTCACCTTCCTGACCTTCGGCTACATTTTGTTCACGTTTCTCAACTGGCTGCCGGTTTACATGCATGACACGTTCCACCTCTCGATCGTCAAGAGTGCGTCGTGGACGAGCGTGTCGTATCTTGCGGGCTTCGTCGGCTTTCTGGTGTCCGGCCCGATCAACGACTGGCTGGTGGCGAAATACGGATACGCGAAAGGACGCAAGCTGGGGGCCGGGGTGCCCATGGGTCTGATGATCATCATGATGCTGCTGGCGCTGGAAACGTCGAGGCTGAATCTCGTGGCGCCGAGCGCGCTGCTGATCGGGCTATCGCTGCTGGTGATGAACGCCAGCGTAGGGGCGTGGGGAGTCAACGCGGTGGACCTGGCGCCGACGCCGAAGAGCTCGGCCTTCGTCTATGGCATCTACAACGGCGTGCTCAATCTGATGGGAGCCTACAGCTCGATCCTCGTGACGGTCATTGCCAATAAATTCGGCTTCATCTGGGCGTTTTCGAGCGCGCTGGTGTTCATGGTGATCTTCCTCGTCGGACTCATCGTCGTCATCGACAAGCACGGGATTGCGCCCGCGCCCGTGCTCGAAGAAGCCGTCGAAATGGGGTGACCGGACATTTATGAGTTATGAGGCGTGCCCCGTTTTCCTCTGTATAAAGCTTCTTTTGACAAATGCCTTTACACTTTTGCCAAGTCGGTTCAGCCTCTTGAGCATGTTTGAGAGGCTTCGGCCGCCGTGTTCTTTTTTTAGGAAGCTCTGATGTCCAAGAATATCGAATAGCCCAACGATGCGCGTCTTGGCTTTAGTTGAACGCATGTGGCGAGACTAAAAAAAGGTTCGATGGACAATTCGTCGGGCTGCCGAAAAGGGCTGAAAACAGATTTGGTTAGTGTTAGTCTGTGCGCCTATGAATCAGCCGTACATACCGCCACGATTCGAGCTGAAAGCTTTTAATTGTCCTCACTGCCACGCTTACGCAATACAATATTGGCATGGCCTTGAACGAGTTGGGGGCGAATTCGAGTCTGGGCTATTGTCGTGCTGTTGCGAACACTGTGACAGAATTTCGATTTGGTTCGAAGAGAGAATGATTTATCCTAATGACTCCGGCATCGTGCCGCCAAATCCTGACTTGTCCGAAGAAATCAAAGCCGACTACAACGAAGCCGCTGGAATCGTGAACCGATCTCCCCGGGGAGCGATGGCGCTGTTGAGGCTGTGTGTGCAGAAGCTTTGTCGTCAACTAGGGCAACCAGGAGATAACCTTAACGAAGACATTCGCAATCTCGTTGGGCAGGGACTAAACCGAAGAATCCAGCAGGCCTTGGACTCAGTTCGGGTAATTGGCAATAATGCAGTGCATCCGGGGGAACTGGACGTCAGTGACAATCGGGAGATTGCAGTAGAACTTTTCAAACTCATAAATCTCATTGCAGACAAAATGATCACCGAACCGAGAATGGCTGAGGAGATTTATAACAGCCTTCCTCAATCGGCAAGGGATGGCATTAGCAGACGGGATGGTGCAACGCCAAGTTGAGCACAGATGAATTTCGTGGAATTTGTGGGAGTCGTTGCCAAGGAATGACCACGGGGACGGATGCAAAGCGCCAAGGAATCCATCTGAATGCCGTCGGAGCGGAGCCGTTGTGCGGCTCCATTTGACCATTTCCGATGACAATCTCCTGCCCGCATTTGCAACAGAACGTGACTTGTCCCGCTCCGAGCGGAACGCAAAGCGTGAAACTGCTAAACGAAAATCTGTGACGAGTGGAGAGTCGGCCCCGCTGACCGCCGACTATTTAAGATGCGCGACAACTGGGGCGATTTCTTTTGCCATGTGGTCAACGACCGCGGGAATGTTTGTCTCTTGCAGCTTCATGGCCGCCTCGTATGCCTTCATAAAATCGAGCACTGCGTCCTTATCGCCGCGTAACAAGCGTTCCCTCGCGAAATGAACTTTCGCCAAGGTTACCAAGTTATCATTACCAACCTGTCTCGCCAATTCGATGGCTGCCTCATAATATCGTCTTCCTTCGAAATCATTGCCCGTTCGGAAGTACGCCATCCCGGTGGTGGCGGCAAGGCAAACAGTATCTTCTTTGGTAGCGAGATTCATTCTCGCCTTGTTCAGTTCTTGGAATGCGTCATGAGGCTTCGCGTCCATTCGCGGTTAGCCGTGGTTCGTGTGACCAGCCAATAACTCGACGGCGCGCGGGATGGCGTCAGCGACGAACTCGAGACATTCGACCGCGCCTTTGGGGCTGCCGGGCAAACAAATGACGAGCGATTGCCCGATGACCGCCGCCATGCTGCGGGAAAGAATGCCGTTGGGGAAACGCTCGAAGCTCTTGGCGCGCATCACCTCGCCGAAGCCGGGAAGCTCTTTTGTCGAAATAGCCCGAATCGCTTCGGGCGTCACATCGCGCTCGGCGATGCCTGTCCCACCGGTAAGCAATACGACGTTGCACCCGCCGGAGAATTTGATGGTACATGGGGTCATCTCTGTAAACTGTCCTCCTCTTTCAGGTGTTTGAGTTTGCCGCCAACAGACGGTCCGTTGGCGTTTTTTGTTCGAGCCGCCGCACCACATACGCGAACCCACTGCCGTCCCGATTTCCATAGATTCGCCAACTCCGGTTGCCGGCGGCCACTCAACCGCACGGGCCCAGATCTTAACCTGATCCTGCTTCCATCGATAACAACTTCTCCCGTTCGCGTTGCGCTCGCGGTGATCTCTGCGCCGATTCCTCGACGCGTTCGATCGTCGCGACCTGCACATAGAGGAGGATGGCGAGTCGGAGGCCATCAGCGAAGGCGATGGCGACGAAGCCGGGATGAAAAAATGGTCATCCGCGTCCGCGAAACACCGGCCGGGTAATTCCATTGCCGGACAAAAGGCTTACCCCCCGAAGTCGAGGCGAGCGCAACTGGCGTCTGGGGATGGGGGACTTGTTACTGCCGGGCACAGGGCTTCATATTTCCTCACCGTTGGTGTATCACTGCGTCGCCATGAGCGATCAGTGGATTTTGGTGGACGGGTACAGTGCGATGCACTCGTGGAAACGGTTCGCCACGCGCAAGGCGCAGGCCATGACTCTGCAGCAGCGGCGTGAGGAGTTGGTGAAAGTATTGCGCCAATTCGCCGACCATAGTGGACGACGCGTGACGGTAGTATTTGATGGCTACGCGGCCAAACACAAGCCGGAGGTGGTCGAGCCCTCGCCTGGAGTCGAAGTGATCTTTTCGGAACGCGGTAAGACGGCTGACGATACGATCGAACGGATGGTCGCCGAGGCAGAGAACGGGCGGCGGATTCAAGTGGTCACCTCGGATAACGTGGAACGGCGCACGGTGGAAGCCATGGGAGCCGAGAGTATTTCTGCCGAGCTTTTTGAGGCTGAGGTGGAATCGGCCTTGCGCGACCTGGCCGGAGCAGTACGGCACCATAGTCGGCGACGAGCGACGGGGACCATACGGGAACATTGGGCTCGAAAAACGGATCGCACACGGGGTGGTTGACACGACAGCCCCAGTTAGGCTAGTCTGGGCTCACTTTCTGAAGAACCCTCGTACGGAGGAACGCGCGATATGAACAAACTAGGTAAGATTGCACCAATCATTATCATTGTTGCCTGTCTGGGCTCGCTGTATTTGGCCTTTTCGCTGGGAAGCACGAAAAAGAAGCTCGAGGCCGATAACGCGCAACTTACCGGTGATCTCAATAGCACGCGTACGCAGTTAACGCAGGCCAAGACGCAACTTCAGAAAGATGCCGCGTTGCTGGCGCAGGCCAAGACCGACCTCGATAAAGCCAATACTGACCTGGCATCCACGAAGGATGCGCTGGCCAAGAAGAGCGAAGAAGCCGACGCGCTCCAAGCCAAGAACAACCAAATCGAAGCAGAGTTGGCCACCAATAAGGCCGAGCTGGCCACCGCCCAAGAGACCATTAACACCGTCAAAGACATTTTTCAGATCAAGGATATCAGTGATCTTGCCAAGGTGCGTGAAAAACTGACGGCCCAAGTCGATGAGAGCAAAATGCTCGGCGAACAGCTTGCCTCCATGCGCGAAGAAAACATCGCGCTAAAGAAACAGGTTGAGGATCTGACAACCACGCCGCCGGGAGTGCGCGGGCGCGTTTCCGTCGTGGAGAACAATTGGGGGTTCGTCGTTCTCGATATCGGTGATGCCCAACATGTGCGGAGAAACTCGGAATTCGTGATTTACCGCGATAGCAAGCTCGTTGGGAAAGTGCAGATTACATCCGTGGCGGCCAATACCTGCGTGGCCCAAATTCTTTCCGGCTATCCAGGCGTTCCGCGACCCGGCGATCTGGCCATACACTAAACCGGCAAGACGTTTCAGGTTGTTTATCCGATGCGTGCCTTTTTCTTCATGATCGTCCTGATGGGTGCTCTGGCGACATTCGTATCGGGTTGTGCCACCACCAAGGAAGGCGACGATGTTAGCTCCATTCCGTGGAATCGTCCGCAAAACTGGGAAGGCCAGGGTGCTTTGGGCGGATTCCGCCCGCCGGGATCTCCGGGATATTAGGGGCTTTTCTTTCAGCACGCCGCACTGAAAAACCCGCCGGTGGCCGCATTCTGCGTCAGATGAAGCTTGACTAAGGCGCTCAATTGTTTTAACTATCTGGTTAGTTAATCCATGAGCAGGGTCCAATCTACGAGTCACCACCACCGCGCCGGCCGCGTCGCATCCCGCTCGACCATTCTGGCGGCTGCCGAACGCGTGTTCGCCCGGTCCGGCCTCGCCGGGGCGCGCACCGACGCCATCGCCGCGGAGGCGGGCGTCAATAAGGCGTTGCTCTATTATTACTTCAAGAGCAAACAGGACCTGTACGAAGCCGTTTTGGTCGACCAATTCCAGGAGTTCAACCGGCAGGCGTTGGAGGTGCTCAACTCGCCCGAAGCCGCCCGCGTGGTTCTGTTCCGCTACGTCAATCTACACTTCGATTTCATCAGCGCCCGACATCGACACGCCTCGTTGTTCCAGCAGTTGATGATGACCGGCGGCAAACCCTTGGAGCGGCTCGTTCGCAAATACTTCGTCCCGCGCAGTCAGGCATTTGGGAAGTTGCTGGAGCGCGGCATGCGCAACGGTGAGTTTCGGCGGGCCGACGGCTTTCACACCGCAGTTTCCATCGTCGGGCTGATCGTGTTTTATTTTTCCGCTTCCCAGGTCCTGCAATTGTTCGGGCATGCGGATGCCTACAGCCCGGTCAACCTGCAACGTCGCAAACAGGAAGTCCTCGATTTTATCCGTTATGCCCTGTTTGCGAATCCCAACGCTCCCCTGCCATGAAACGCACGCTCCGCATATTGCTGCTCTTGCTCCTGCTCGCTGCCGGCGTCATTGCTTACCTGCTGACGCGGCGACCGCACGCGATTCGACTGACCGGGATCGTGGATACGGACGAAGTGATCGTCAGTTCGGAAATCCAAGGGCGCCTGCAGAAAGTATTCGTGCGGGAGGGCGACACCGTCACCAACGGCGAACTATTGGCAGAAATTCAGCCGCAACAATGGCAGGCGGACCTGGCGTTCTATGAGAAGACTGAAGCCCAAACGGCTGCGCAGTTGGCCCAAGCCCAGGCCGATCTCGAAAACGCGCGTCTTAACTTCGAGCGGATGACGCGGCTGTATTCGAATCAGGTCGAATCTGCGGAGGCGTACGACCAGGCGCGCACGGGATACAACGCCGCGCAAGCACATGTGGAATCGATCAATCGGCTGGTCCAAGCCACCCGGGCCCAAGTCGAGAAGGCCAGAGTGCAATTAGGTTACGCCACCATTCGCGCCCCGATTGCGGGCATTGTCGATACCCGGGTCGCGCTCACGGGCGAAGTGGTCAATCCGGGCCAGGCCGTTGTAACCCTGATCAATCCGGACGACCTCTGGGTGCGCGCCGACGTGGAGGAAAGTTACATCGACCGAATTCATCTCGGCGACAAGTTGCTCGTGACATTGCCCTCGGGAGCGAAGCGGGAAGGCACGGTTTTTTATCGCAGCGTGGACGCAGATTATGCCACGCAACGCGACGTGAGCCGAACCAAACGCGACATCAAGACGTTTCAAATCCGGCTGCGCTGCGATAACCGAGACCGCAGTCTCGCCGTCGGCATGACCGCTTATGTGACGTTGCCTCTGTCTCAACGGTGAACTCCCATGTTCGACGTGGAAGTGGATAATCTGACCAAACGCTTCGGCGACTTCTGCGCCGTAGACGAGCTAGTTTTTCGCGTCAACCACGGCGAAGTTTTCGGCCTGCTGGGACCCAATGGCGCTGGGAAATCCACCTTGATCCGTATGTTGACGACGTTGCTGCTGCCAACTTCGGGCACGGCACGCGTCAACGGCTTCGATGTGGTCACGGCGGCCAACGATGTGCGTCAATCCATCGGTGTGATCCCGCAAGCGATGACCTCCGACCTCGATTTGAGCGCCGTGGAGAACATGAACATTTTCGCCAAGCTCTATGGCATTTCCGGCGAGAAGCGGCGCCGCACCGTGCGCGAGTTGCTCGCCGCCGTGGATCTGCAGCAATGGGCGGACAAGCCCGTGAAGATGTTTTCGGGCGGTATGCGGCGCCGGTTGGAAATCGCCCGCGGTCTGGTGCATGAACCGCGCACGTTCTTCCTCGACGAGCCGACCACCGGTCTGGATCCCGTGTCGCGCGTCGCCGTTTGGGAGATGCTGACCCGATTGAAAAGCGAACGCGACCTGACCATTCTCCTGACAACGCATTATATGGACGAGGCCGACAAACTGTGCGACCGGATTGCCATTGTCGATCACGGCAAACTGGTGGCGTTGGATTCGCCGTTGAAACTGAAGGCCTCCATTCCCGGCAAGAATGTTCTGGAAGTGAGTTTTTCTACCGTGCCGCCCGACTGGACGGATCTTTTGAAATCGTTGCCAGAAGTGGCGGAAGTGCAAGGAGAAGGCCAGGTGTTTCGGCTTTCTTCCGACAACGGACCTCGCACCACTGTCGAGCTTATGGAAGCTGCGCGCCAAGCCGGCATCGCGGTGACTTCGCTTTCCGTGCAAAGCACAACGCTGGACGATGTATTCGTGCATTACACTGGTCATCAACTACGCGACGCATTGCAGGCGCCCCCTCCGTCCAGCAGCCCCTTCATTCCCCAACGATAACCAACAAAAACTTCCATGCACCGCATCCTGGCCATCATCGAACGCGACCTGCGACGCTTCCGCCGTAGCCCCACACTCATCGTCGTCTCCATGGTTTTGCCGCTCGTGCAACTTGTGGTGCTGGGTTACGCGTTCGGCGGCAAGGTCAAAAATCTGAAAATCGGCGTGGTGGACCACGACCACGGTGTGCCAGCCGTACAATTGAAAGAGATGTTCGAGGCGGTAGCGGCCAATGCCCGGACCTTCGTCACCACGCCGTATACGGACCAAGCCGCCGCCTTGCACGACCTGCGCAACGGCAATATCAACGGCGTGTTGACCATCCCGCCCCAGTTCTCCCGTGACGTACGCTACGGTGCCGACCCCCGGGTCGCGTTGGTGGAAGACAACACGGACCAGTTTTCGTCGTCGGCATTGCAGGAGAGCCTGACTGAACTGCTTGCCGAATATCAGCGGCCAAATCTCCCGTCCCGTCAAACCGCCGTCGCCACGCTCGACGTGGTCGAATTGTACCCGTACGTGCCCTACATCCAATATTTGTTGGCGGGCACCATTGTGCTGGCGATCTTTGTCTCGGCGATGATCGGCGGCGGAATCATCTTCATCGACGACAAAGCCCGCGGATTACACGAAGGCTATCTGGTGACACCGATTCGGAAGTACGAATTGATTATGGGCTTCAACCTCGCCGGCGTGGCCAAAGCCGTCCTCGCCGGGACGGTGTTGGTCGTCTTCGGCTCGCTCATTGCCGGTATTCCCGATCCGCTCAATCTCGCCCGGCTGGTGCGGATGCTGGTGCTGGTAATCGCCAGCGCCTTGGCGCTGATCAGCATGATGTTTCTCCTGATGGTGCGGGTCAGTGACCCGCTGGTGCCGCGCGCGATTTTCGGCGTGCTCAACACGCTGCTGTTTTTCCCGAGCGGCGCCGTCTACCCGGTCCAAGCGTTTCCGAAGTGGATGAAGATGATCACCATCGTTGATCCGTTCACCTACGCCGTGCACGGCTTCAAGGAGCTGGCGCTGAAAAATACCGGCCTGTTGGCAATTGTGCCGGATTTGGCATTCCTGCTCATCTTCGCCGCCTTGGCGATGGGAGCCGCCACAGCCTTATTTCGACGCACGCTTTAAGCGCGGTCGATACCCCCCCCCCACACACAATCCACGACAGAATCTCAGAGTGCAGTACCAAATCTGATTCCGTGTAGCCGCACCCTTTATGGGTGCGTTTCCCCGCGCAGGCTAAAGCCTGCGACTACAGTTCTGCTATCAGTTCTTAGGACGTTTCAAGGCAGCGTACTCAGCGTTTCACCTGCAACGTGGAGGTCACTTCGCGCACACCGTCGGTTTCGAGCGCGATCAGCATGGCTTTGCCAATTTGGTGAGCGGATTTGACGTTGCCGGCAAGGGTCACTCGTCCGTCCGTTGTGTTCACCGAAATGCCAAACACGGATAATTCACGGTCCATTGCATATTTGGCTTTGATTTTGCCAGTGATCGCCGCGTCGGCCGACGCGCTGGCGACGGCGGACCCGACCTCACGCACCGAACGCCGCAGGACTTTGCCGGAATGGGCCAACTCGGCCTTGATATCGTCGCTGCCCAAGTGCCAGGCGGCGAGCTGGGCATCCACAGTGTCCCACGCGTGTGTCACGCGAGGATCTTTTCGCGCGACGAAAAAGTACCAGCCGGTTCCTGCCGTCAAAAATGCGCCCACCAACAATCCGATAAAAAAATCTTTCATACGTTCCCCATGCGGCATTTTACCGCGGGACGCACGCGGTGACAACGAAATGAAAAAAGCATTGCCTTGTGGCTCGGCGCTCGCCATAAGAAGCCCCCATGCCTCGCTACATCAGCCAACACACGGTTGCCTGCCTGACGCGGCAAGCTTTGCAGACACTCATGGCGGAATTGAAACGGGACGAAACCATCAAGACTATTCGTTGCGTCTCGGATTCCCTCGAAGGCAAATTGCTCTGTGAATTCGAAGCCGCCGACAAAGAATCGGTCGTCGCTTTCCTGAACGCTCACAACATGCGCCCGCAATGGATTATGCGCGTAGAGAACGAGTGGTGACCCGATCAACCTCGGGCTATCTTGGGCGGATACAACATGCTGATGATGAAACGCCCGATTTTTCAGCGGGTCGGGTGGCGGGAGCAGATCCGGTCGTGACCTAATTTGAATCCGAATGCGTACCCGACTCAAACATTTGGCGGACGCTTGAAGGAGCACAATTGCGTATCAGTAGAGGGATCACCACCAAGACCATTACCCACAAAAGCAATTGAAACCACTGCCTGCCTTTCGGCCTCTCCAAAACGAATGAGCGTCGTTTAGACATTGTTTGTAGACCTACTTCTGCGCCTTGCTAGCTGTATCTACGGGATCTGTTGCATTGTTTGCGCCAGATAAGCATGGCGCATTACGCATTCTCCCTGACTCGAATTGTAGAACTTTGATAGGATGGAGCAAGTCGTAAATGCTGCTTATCCTCTTATTTATTAGCGGGTTACTACATCCGGACGAAAGTCGGCGGATTATTCTAGAGAGCCATCCACCGGCTTCGTCAGCGGCAAGCCCAACTATTGGTTAGGTCGCACAAACTGTGGAGTCTGGGGCGTGTCTACCGGACTTCTGTAAGGAGGAAGGTGCCAAGCCAAGCTATGACGTTCACAATCCAGCATGCTGCAATCCAGTCGTTGCGTCTTGGACGGCTGAACGTACCGATGCAAAGAGAGACGAGTCCCACGATGAGAAATACGGTCAAGTCGTTGATGGGGTCGACAAGGGCTTGAGTACGGTCAAGTTTAGGCGAAACGAGGGCAAACGCAGTCATTGCGTATCCGAGGACAGGACAGGTCACAGAGACAATGAGCCAGAGCGAAGGTCGAGGCGGGCGTTTTGCGTCGCTCTCCATAGAGACTCGAATTGTAAAACTTTGGGATGGCGGAGCAAGGGTAAACCGTCCGGGCGATATTCGGCGGATTATTCTAATGATGGTCGCCACCCGCTAATTGCTCAAAAACTGAATTGGTCCGGCGACATCGTATCTCCACATCGTTACGTCATCAGCGAGCCTGTGTTCTTCCATGAGCTTTCGTTGATTTATGGGAAAGAAGGTCTGGACACTTCTCTAATGTGGGATGCTCCTGTCTTCGTGCCGTGCAGGTATTCTGTGGTCATCGTCGGCACCGTACTGAACGGGCGAGAAACATTCGAACAGCAAGAGTTTCGTCTGCCGTTTGCTGTTTACCTTGTCGCTTTTGGCATTTGTTATGTTCTCATTCGGTGTCTTCAGGACTGGATATTTACCCGACGTCATGCGAAACCTTCATGAATTTACGACGCCCTGCGATGCGACGCAGATTTACGAAATACAGGAGGCTTGCGCTGTCGGGCGATATTCGGCGGACCATGCTGAAGTGGAGACCGGCAGAAAACGAAGCTGTAAATCTAAGTTGTGATCCTAATAATCCGGGTACTCGCAGTCGAGCAGTTTGTCGCGGAAACGCACGTAGGCTTCCATCGAGTCGCGGATGACCTTGTGCGCGTCAATCCGTCCCCGGAAATCTTCCACCACCGGCGTCTTGGTTTTTTCCAGTTCCTTGTAGATCTCGAAGAAATGCCGCATCTCGCGCAGCACATGCGGCGGCAATTGAGAGATGTCGTTGTAACTTTCGAACATCGGGTCGTTGACGTGAATGGCAATGATTTTGATGTCTTCCAAATCCTGGTCGATCATCCGCAGCATGCCCACCGGCCGCGCTTTCATCACGCAACCGGGAATGACGGGTTCCTGCGATAGAACCAAAATATCCAGCGGATCGTGGTCCCGACAATAGGTCTGGGGGATAAATCCGTAATTGCTCGGATAATGGACCGCGCTATGCAGTGTGCGGCTGATGTGAAGAATCCCATTTCCTTTGTCCAATTCGTACTTGATCTTCGAGCGCATTGGGCACTCGATAAACGCGTTGCATTCCTCCGGCGCCTTGTCGCCCGGCGTCAACACATGAAACGGGTTAAACCAAGCGGGCCGCAATGAGGTACCGGTCGGGATAATGGGTTTGAATCTCGGTCTTCTCTTCGCCATAACCACGTCGTTTCTAATGGACGGTGAAGCCGTGTGCAACGCCAAACTTAGCGCTGCGTTAACGGTGGTTGTACCTCAGTCTGCCAACCGCCCCCCAGCGCCTTATACAGTGCGACGAGGCTGATGCTGACAGCGCCCTGGCTGTTGGCGAGTTGATCTTCGGTTTGATAGAGCGAGCGCTCCGCATCCAGAACGTTGAGGAAATCAATCAGGCCACTTCGATATCTTTCATTGGCCAGGTCGAGCGAATGACGGTTGGCAGTAACCGCGTCGCTCAGGGCCCGGTAATGCGCTTGCTCGTTGGAGTAGGCCACCAAGGCATTTTCGACGTCCTCCAGTGCCAGCAACACCGTTTTCTCATAGGCCGCCAGCGACTGATCGGCCTGGGCGCTGGCCGCCTTGATCTGGCTGCGGACCCGCCCGTAATCCAAAATCCGCCACGTGACCGACGGACCCGCCGACCAGTATTTGCTCCCGCCGGAAAACCAATCCGCGGCCGAGAAACTTTGGAAGCCGCCCACCCCAGTAAGGGAGAACTTGGGGAACAATTCGGCGGTTTGAACACCGATGTTGGCAGTAGCTGCGGCCAGTTGGCGTTCGGCGCGACGCACATCGGGTCGGCGCCGCAGCAAGTCGGATGGCAACCCGACCGGGACCTGGGGTGGCGGAGCGGGGACCGGCTGTGGCTCGGAAAGTTCTCCAGAGAGCGCATCGGGCTGTAAGCCTGTCAGCACGCCAAGCCGGTGAATGGATTGCTTGAGAGCCGTTTCGATGGCGGGAACTTGTGACTTGGTCGTGGCCAACAACGCCTCGGCCTGCCTGACATCGAGTTCGCTGCTGAGTCCGGACTTGAACCGCGCGCGGGCGATATCCGCCGCATCCTGTTGGGCGGCGATGTTTTTGCGGGCGATGGCCAACCGCTGTTGGGAGTTGCGGACTTCGAGGTAATTGCGCGCCACCTCGGCGAGAACGCTTACGAGAACATCGCGCCGATTCTCCTCGACCGACGCAACCAGGGCGTTGGCTTCTTGAAGGGCTCGACGTTTGCCACCAAACAAGTCGATCTCCCAACTGGCGTCGAAATGGGCATCGTACAAGTCGGTGTGAAAAAGGTACGTGAAGTTCGTCAGGGAACCTTTGAACGGCAGGGAATTCGGAGTTTGCCTTGCGTCGGTATAACCCGCGCCGGCATTAATCGTCGGCCCCAAATCCCACAACGCTCCGCTCCGCAGTGCTCGCGCTTCGCGAAGCAATCCTTCGGCGATTCGCAAATCGTGATTAGCCACCACGGCGCGTCGGACCAACGAGTTGAGTTCGGGGTCGTTGAACGTTTTCCACCAATCGACCACCTGTACGGCAGCGTTCGTCGCGCCGCCGACTTGGGCCTCGCTCCAGTGGGCGGGCACTTGGACTTTGGGCGGATGATAGTCTGGTCCGACCGCGCAACTGGCGCTCAATCCGGCAACCAACAGCAAAAGAACCAAACCCCTGTTATTCATGACGATCCTTTTTTCTTATTGATTGCATTCATGAGACTCACAATCGCATCCGTCGTGATGTCTTCTCCCAAGGCTGTATTGAGCATCGCATCGTAAAGCGGCCGATGCGGCCAGTCCTTGCCGAAGTAATGTTTCACAAAAGCGACCCGTTGCTGGTCGACGGTGTCCACGATTTCACTGGCTTCGGCCTCGTTCTTGCAAAGAGCCAGTGCGCGGCGGATTTTTAACTCGCGCGGGGCAAACAGAAAGACCACCAGCGTATCGGAACGGTCACGCAGGAAGTACGGGGCGCCGCGGCCGACGATCACGCAATTTCCAGCGGCGGCCGCGTCTCCAATAATTCGTTGCATGAACTGCATCATCTGGTCGGCGTCGAAGGTCTCAAGCCCGGTGACGGGCAGACTTCTCTCGTAGCTGCCGCGCCAAAAAACCTTTGCCAGCCGGTAAAACAGCGGGTCGAGCCGTTCTTCGCAATGTTTGACGGCAGCTTCCGACACTTTGGCCAGTCGCGCGATCTCCCCCGTTAACTGCTGATCGAGCAACCGCCAGCCCAGCCGCTGGGCCAGTTTCTCGGCGATGACGCTGGCGCCGGTGCCAAATTCTCTTTCAATAACGATGATTTTGATCATGTTAGTGCCCCACCACAGCTTGTCCTGGCTTCGATTTTTTCATGAGAAACGTCAGCGGTATCAGCGCGAGACAAATCACTCCCAATACGTGAAAGTTGTCGATGTACGCCAGCAAGTTGGCTTGCTGCGTCACCATCCTCGACATCACCGCGTACCCCTGCTGCGTGGCCGTCCACGCGCCACTGCCGGCGGCCGCAAAGTTCTGCGCCAGTGCCCTCACGGTTCCCAAGAAGTGCCAGTTGTAGTTGCTGAGATGACTGACCAATACCGTCTGATGAAATTGGGTACGGCGCGCCAGCAGCGTGGTCACGAAAGAGATTCCCACGCTGCCCCCGATATTGCGCGAAAGATTGATCAAACCGGAGGCCGCGTTATTCTTCTCGCGCGGCAGAAAGGCGTAAGCGGCCGTGTTGATCGGTACGAAGATGAATCCCAGACCGCTGGCCTGGAGGACACGCGCCCACATCATCGTTTGAAAATCGACCTGCAGGTTGAACCGCACCATGCTGAACAGGCCCACGGCTACGAGAAAGAAACCCAGGACAATGACTTTACGCGCGTCGTAGTGCGTGACCAGAATACCGGCGACCGGCATCAACATCATGACGCCGATCCCGCCCGGCGAGATGAGTTTCCCCGATTGTTCAGCGGTGTAGCCCATCAGTTCCTGGGCATATTGCGGCAGCAGAAGCGTACTGGAGTACAGCACGAACCCCACGATGAACAGCATCACGTTCCCCATGAGAAAGGTGCGATCTTTGAACAATCGCAGGTCCACCACCGGTTCTTTGATTCGCAATTCCCAAATGACCGCCAAGATCAGCGCTGCAACAAAAATGACGGTGAATACGCGAATATACGGGGTCTCAAACCAATCTTCGCGCTGCCCCTTATCGAGCACAACCTGGAGCAGGCCAAGTCCCAAGGCGATCAGCCCGAACCCGATGTAGTCGATTTTGACGCCGGCCCGTTTCCGGTTCTTCAGGTACGGCGGGTCGGAGATCAATCGTGATGTCAGGATGAGCGACAGGATTCCCACGGGGATGTTGACGAAAAAAATCCAGCGCCACGTGAAATTGTCCGTAATCCATCCTCCCAGCGTTGGCCCGAGGGCCGGTGCCACCACGACGGCCATGCCGTAGACGGCGAATGCCATCCCGCGTTTGGCCGGCGGGAATGTGTCTGCCAGAATCGCCTGCTCGCTCGGCTGCAGACCGCCACCGCCCGCTCCCTGCAGTACGCGGAAAAAGACGAGCCAGCCCAGGCTCGGTGCGAATCCAGATAACAACGAACTGATCGTGAAGAGCCCCACGCAACTCATGTAAAACCGTTTGCGACCGAACCTTTCCGACAGCCAGCCGCTCAACGGCAACACCACGGCGTTCGACACCAGATACGAAGTCAATACCCAGGTGCTTTCGTCCACGCCCGCCGACAAGTTCCCCGCAATGTGCGGCAGCGAAACGTTGGCGACACTGGTGTCCAGCACCTCCATAAACGTCGCCATCGTCACCACCAGCGCAATCACCCATGGGTTATGCGGTTGCTGCCAGAGCGCTTCGTCGTGGCGCGCTGTCGAGGCGTCGGTCATTGCACCTTCACTTTCGGCACTACCGACGCGCCAAGGGGCAGGGGGAATTTCGGGTCTTCACCTTCGTCGAAGACGATCTTCACAGGAACCCGCTGCACGACCTTGACGTAATTGCCCACGGCGTTCTCAGGTGGCAGAAGACTGAAATGCGCTCCGGTACCGGCCTGGATGCTATCCACGTGCCCCTTGAAGTCCTTCTGCGGAAACGCGTCCACTCGGATCTCCACGGGCTGACCGGGTTTCATGAGGCTGAGTTGCGTCTCCTTGAAATTGGCGGTGACCCAAGGGTTCGGCTCCACCACTGCCAGCAAGGCCTGGCCGACCTGCACGTACTCCCCTTCTTCGACGACGCGACGGGTCACCCAGCCATCTTCGGGCGCATCGATTTCGGCATACGAGCGATTCAGTTCGGCCTGTTGCACATCCGCTTCCGCTCGTTGCACGTCGGCTTCCGCAGTCGCAATTAATGCCCGGCTCAACCCAACCTGCGCCTCCGCTGCGTCGGCCTTTTTGCGCGCAACCTCCAAGGACGCCGCGGTAGACTGGCCGGCAGCAACCGCGGCATCGACCTGCTCGCGCGAAACGGCGCGTTTTTCGACAGATTGATAGCGTGCTAAATCTGCCTGGGCGCGCTCCGCCTCGGCCTGCGCGGCGGCAACAGCCGCCCGGTCTTGCTCGGCGGTGGCTTGCGTGACTGCCAACTGGCTGTTGGCTTGCGCGACCCGGCTCCGGGCCGCGGCGAGACCGGCCCGGGCAGCGGCCAGACGTGCGTCGAAATCGCGCGGGTCGATCTTTACCAGTGGGTCGCCCTTCTTCACGACCTGGTTGTCCCTGATGAACACCTGCAATACGTGGCCCGCCACCTGCGGGCTGACCTGGATGGCGTGCCCATCGATGAACGCGTCATCCGTCGTCTCGTAGGGCCTCACCTCGAAGAAATAATAAAGTCCCAGCGCGACGAGCAGCAACGGCACCGCCACGATCGCGATCCAAAAAAATCGCTGGCGCCGGCCGCCGTTGGCCCGGCGGATGTCTGGAACCGTGGTCGACGCCGGGCCGGACGTAGTTGTAGCAGACGCTTGATTCTCAGTATTCATAGTCCAGAATTCCTTTACCGTTTCATTGCCGCCTTAACCGCTGCAGCGCGGCCAGTGAAAAATCGGCAATATGGTCAGCCAAGGCTTCGATCTCCTTCGGTCGAAATGTACAGCCTGGATACAATCGCGCAATCACGGGTCGCGCGTGATGATAGAAAGTCCATTGCGCGGCGATGCTCAGCGCGCACCAGCGGACTTGCTCGCGGTCGGCATGGCGCCCGAGCAGCACACGCACACACAATTCCAAGCGCTCGAAGAGCGGCTGTAATTCGTCCCTGACGAGCGCGTCCAATGCTGGCGTTGGCTCGATGACCTCCCGCCCCATCAGCTTGCCGAACCATGCTGGGCGCCCCGGATCAAACACCACGTCGAGCCGCGCGGCAACAATGGCGCGCAATTGAGAGGCCGCGTTGGCGCGGGTGACCGGTGTGGCCGGTATGGAATATTTACCGCTTGCGCAGCGCAACGCATATTTCAAAACCGCGGTGTATAGACCTTGCTTGTTACCAAAGTGGTAGTTGATCGCCGCGATGTTGGCGTGAGCGCGTTGGCAGATTTCACGCACAGTGGTCCTGTGAAAACCACGCTGAGCGAAAACTTCGCCGGCCGCTTCGAGCAGCCGCTGGCGAGTTTCGGTCGACTGGTCCGATGTGATGGAAGCAGGCACGAATTAAAACATGTGTTTAAATCATGCGTTTAAGCTCGTCAAGGGCGCTTTCGGCAAAAACACCACCAAGCGCTGGCAAACGACCGTTAGCCCTGAGCGGAGATGTAGCGTAACTGTTTCTGCCGCAACAGCCAGCGCAATTGGCCACGACCGGTGCGCAGAGGCTCTAGTTCAACATACGCCACGCCGCCCTTGCCCAACGGCAGGCCGTCCGCATTCTCCGATCCAATGAAGGCCGCGACATGTTCGGAAAGCGATGGCATGTGGCCAACCAGAAGAATCTGACTATCCGAGGTGCAGGATTTCAACGTTTTCAGCAAAGCGGCTGTTGAGACATTGTTCTTGAGTTCATCGACCAATTCGATCTCTTTGGAAAATTCCAGTTCCCTCGCGGCGATCTCGGCCGTCTGCCGAGCACGCACCAGAGGACTGCTCAAAACGTAAGAGGGCTTCACCCCCATCTTTGCCAGCGCCGCGCCCGCGACACGGGCTTCTTCTCGGCCCTCTTGCGTCAACTTGCGCTCTTCGTCGCTTGGGGCCACGTCCGAAGCCGTGGCATGACGCAATAGGTAGAGTTTCATGGTCTAGTGACTGGTGACAGGCAGCTTCTGTTTTCCAATCACCAGTCAGCAGGCTCGCATCACAAGAATTCCCTTGGATCGGTGATCTTGCCCGTAATGGCGCTCGCGGCAACCGTGTACGGCGACGCGAGAAACACTTGGGATTCGAGATGGCCCATCCGTCCCGGGAAATTGCGGTTCGTCGCGCTGATGCACTTCATCGGTTTGTTGAGTCGGCCAAACGTATCGGTTGGTCCGCCGAGGCATGCGGCGCAACTGGCGTTCTCAGTCATCTGGACGCCCGCTGCTTCCAGCACCTGCCAGACGGTCTGCCCATTCAATTTGGTCGTCTGTAATTCGCGGACAACGTCGGGTGTTGCCGGTACGCCGAACGTGTCGATCTTGACCTTGTGCCCTGTAATCACTTGCGCAAAGGCGAGGAAATCACTGGTTTTCCCTCCCGTGCATGAGCCGATGTAAGCCCGGTCCAATGTAATGTTGCCAAGTTCCTTCGCCAGCTTGCGATTGCCCGGATTTGGATGACACGCCACCGTCGGTTCCAATTTGGCGAGATCAAATTTCTTGTCGTAAACGAATTTCTGTTTGTCGTCGCCATCGCAGTAGAGCGGATCGTACTTCCCCTTCGTGCCGTTGGCCTTGGTGCGCTGGTCCACGTAGGAAAACGTCGTCTCGTCCGGCTCGAAAATGCCGTTTTTGCCACCGGCCTCAATAACCATGTTGGCGATGGTCATGCGGTCGTCCATGTGGAGCGCCTTGGCGCCGGGCCCTTGAAACTGCATCGCCCGGTAGGTCGCGCCGTCGAACCCAATCTCGCCGATGCAATGCAAGATGACGTCCTTGGCCATCACGCCTTTGGGCAATTTGCCTTCGAGCCAGAACCGCATGGTCTCTGGAACCTTGAGCAACAATTTGCCCGTGCCGAGGACAAAGCCGGCGTCCGTGTTGCCGATGCCGGTGGCAAATTCGCCAAACGCTCCGGCCATGCAGGTATGCGAATCGGTGCCGAGCAAAATCTCGCCGGGCCGCGTGTGGCCTTTGGCCGGCAACGCGGTGTGGCAAACGCCGGCAAAACTGCTACCGTACTGATGCTTGAGCTGACCCTGGGTCGCGTCGAAATGCCAGTGCCCGTTCGGATCATCAATTACGTCGTAAAAATACTTCAGGCCCTGCTCGCGAACGAAGTCGCGCAGAATGTCCACATTGCGATTCGATTTCGAGTCAGCGGTGAAAATGTAGTGGTCGGGAATGATTACAATCTTGGTGGCGTCCCATACCTTTGCGTCCTGGCCGAACTCGCGCTTGAACACGCCGATTGTTCCCGGCCCGCACACGTCGTGCGTCATCAGGATGTCCACGTTTACCCAGATGTTATCGCCGGGTCGCACCGATTTCTTGCCCGCCGCGCGGGCCATGATTTTTTCTGTCAATGTCATGAGAAAGACTCCAAGACGTGACAGGATACACGAGACGTTGATGGTGCGCAACCTCTGTGCGGCCGGCTTTCCGCAAGGTTATGGCACCAGCCGCACGCGGTAAAATCGACCGGGTAAATTAGTGGCCGCACCTGTGTCGAGGAAATTGGTCGAAGTATCACCACTGCCTGCGATGATAATGTTTGAACTGGCATTCGAGTAGTCGCTTGAAATGGCCGATGCCGCTTGCACCATGTTCGTACGACCACCCACGGTCAACCAGACGATTCGCACATCTTCGCCCTCTTGAGCAATGCTTGTGATCTGAAACGCCGAGGCACTGTTGGTCGGATCGGTGCCCGCCAAAAACTCCATTCGGTTGTTCTGGCCGTCACCATCGGGGTCCGCAGTCTCAGCCGCTTGTGAGCAGTTCGTGCAGCCGAAATGTTGCATCTGCCACGTCCGGAACGCCGCAACCCAGGGAGGCTCATTCCACACGCTGTGATAAAGTTGTTGGATTTGTGCGGCTGTCAGCGAATGGTTGTAAACGGCAATTTCGTCGAGCCGGCCGTTGAAGGGACGGCCGCCGGATGAAGGATCGTACCCCAGGCAGAGAGGGGCCTCGAATTCTTGAATCGGAAGGTTGATTATCTGTGTGGAAGCCTCCAATATTCCGTTCGTGCCCAGATAGATTGTGGAGTTTGTGGGGCACACGACCAGGGCAAAGAATGACCACTGGTTGGTAGGGACCGAAAGCCCCGTGCTTCTATTGAATGTATTGCCATCGTTGTTCCAGGTGTATCGGAGTTCGTTAAAGATGCTGCCCGGACCGAAATGCAGGCCCGCGACAGTGCTCCCGCCCCGACAGAAAACAATGCCGGCCCAACCATTCTGACTGTTGGCGGGGTTGATCCAGCCGATGATCGTGACGGCATTGGTGTTCAGGTTCAGCGCGGGCATCGTGAGGTAAGAATTTGGCAGAAGAGAATTCAGTTCCGCCGCCGTGTTGGTCGTTTCAAAGCCGGGAAAAAGTGGACTGCTGGGCCCGGCGACGCCGGAGTTGACGTTTGCATTGATGGTTCCATTGTTCAAACCAAGAACGTCAATGGCCACGGTGGCGCCATTGGTTTCATTGAGACGCCAGTAAGCGAAGGGACTCTCGTCAGTTACCGCCTGCCAATAAGGTGGCGGTGGCGAAACCGTAACCAGATTCGTAGCGACCAGCGCGACCACGCCATCGAGATTGAAAAGCCTCAAGCCCACCGAGAACGTGCCCACGTTGGAGTAGGTATGGCTGGGGTTTACTCCATTGCCGCTGCTGCCGTCGCCGAAATCCCACGAACGGTTGGTGATAGAAGCCGCTGAAGAGTTATTGCTGAAAGTCACTGTCAGAGGCGACGCACCGCTGCCGGGATTCGCCTGAATAAACCAGGAAGAAGCGGCATTCGTCGGGTCGGTGCCCGCAAGAAATTCAGTCAGGTTGCCCTGCCCGTCACCGTCCGGATCTGCATCGGCAGACGCCTGCGGGCATTCGGTGCAGTTGAAGTACTGCATCTGCCAACCAAGGTAGGCCGTCGTCGGCAGCGTCGCCCGGCCCGTAGCCTGGGGATTTGTCCCACCCCGGGCAGCCGTGGAGAATCGCAGGTGCACACTCGTTTCGCCTGCCGGCACCTGCCAAGCATCGCTTCCGTCGAACGGTGGGCTGTTTGTATCGGAATATTTCCCGTAAAACGTGCTGCCGATGGTGTTGGAAGCCAATGTAAGCGACGGGAACCAGTACAATTGCAGTTTCTGGCCGGGGACAATTCCGTTCAGATAAGTGATCGCTGTCTGATCAAACAACCGTCCTTCTCCGCAACCGCATGCGCTTAAATCCCACAGACCAACTACTCTGTCGTCGGCTCCCCACATGGCACCGAGGCTCAGAGCAGAGGACGGTTGCGGAGACGGAAATCCGTTGTTGCCCATATCCGCCACCAGTACGGCGACGCTGTTGGTCGCCTCGAGATTTCCCAACCCGTCTTGTAGGTCACCAGCGTCCACAAAAATGGTGGAGACCGCTGCGGCGACATCCAGCTTCACCTGCCCCGTGGTGTTCGTGTCGATCGTGAATGCATAACTTGGGCTGGAATTCGAATCAATCACCACGCCGTCGTACGTCAATGCCCCGCCATACGTCACCAGTGTATAAACCCCGGTTGTCAACCCGCCCGAATCCTTGATGTTCAATATGCCGCCGAGCGTCAGATTGCTGGAGACTGTGAGCTGGTCGCTGTTCGTGCCGAGATCGAATTGCAATATCGCCGCGTTGCTCACCACCAGGTCGTCTAGAAATGTTAATACGCCCACCGAGTCACCGCCCGGAGATAAGGACGCGCCGCTTCCAATAATCAAATCGCCCTTCACCGTTCCGTTGCCCAGCAAGGTTTGCCCGGTCGCCAGCATCAGGCTCCCACCCGCACATCCGCTGCCATCCCACGTTGCACCGCTGGCAAGATCGATACTCGGGGTATTCGTGAGCAGACCTTCACCTGCAACCTCCAACACGCCGTTGCTCACTGTCGTTACACCAGAATAATTGTTTGTGCCGCTGAGAATTAACGTCCCAAGACCGGTTTTGAGAAGCGGGTTGGCACCATCGATCGGGCCGGTCACGCGCAAAATGCCGTTGCTGGTCACCGACCAAATGTTGGTCCTACCGAGCACTACAGGGGCCGCAATCGTGTAGGCAAAAGTGTTGGTGACCGTGATTCCACAATTGATTGTCAGGATTGCCCCTCCTGCGGCGGTGATACCAAAGCCGCCTGAGCGGCTAAAGATGATGTTGCTCACCGTCCGGCTAACGTTGTCTACCGTGGCCGTGGCTCCGCCTGTGCCGAACATGACACTGCAATCATCATCGGGAATGGCTACGGGATCCCAGTTCGACGCGTCCGACCAGTTGCCGTCTGCGTTGGCATTCGTCCAGATCGCCAAGGACGAAACCGTGATCAGATTTGAGGCGACAAGCGACGCCGTGCCGTAAGGACTGGAGACGGTTAAACCGACTGAAAATGTGCCCGGGCTTGCGTAGATGTGGGTGAGATTTGAACCATTCCCGTTGCCACCATCTCCGAACGTCCACAGCCGGTCGACAATCGACGGTTCTGCTGAATTCTCAGAAAAGCTCACCACCAAAGGCGCCGCGCCATTTGTCGGATTCGCTTGAATGCGCCAAAAGGAGGCATCATTGGTTGGATCGGTGCCCGTCAAAAACTCTGTCAGGTTGTTCCGGCCATCATGATCCGGATCACACAAAGCGCAGGATTGGTCATTGGTTGTCGTCCCGTCACCGCCAAAATACTGCTGCCGCCACGCGTCGGGGATACCATCCCCGTTCGAGCTCAAGACCAGTACCCGCGCTCCGGCCCAGTCCGCGTGGGCCGCCCCTTCATCGTGGGCCGGATCGGCCAGCGCGCGCAGCCACAAGTCCTGCTTTCCTGTGACGTCCACATTCACCGTTTGAGCTGTCGAAGTCCCGCTTAAAACATCGCTGCGAAACAGCAGCGCGTCGTCGCCCCAAACTTCAAAGACAACGAAACCCGTCCCATTGGTGGCGACCTCATCATCCAGACCGATATCCGATATAAATCTCGACCCATTGCCGCCGAGATGAACCCGGACCGCTGCCGTGGCGTCGCACCCGATGCCTTTCGGGTAGGATTGACCGCGGATCGAAATGGTTTGGCCATCGCCGGCATCGGCTCCGCCGTTGCTCCTATCACGTTCCACCGGCCCCAGTGTATTCACCGCGTAAGTCCACGCCATATCGCTGACATACGCCGCATTGGTGGGCGGCGGCGGCTCCGATCCACGGATGATGAGCATGACGACTCCCGCCGGATCAACTGAAGCGGAATACTGATTTGAGAATATGCCCTCGTCAGCGTGCTGCCAGAGATCACGCACGGTCGCCGGGCCGGGTCCCAAACCAATGTCACTCCAGGCAAACGAAATCGGCTGCGTGGCATAACTTCGATTGAGGAGCAAAACAGCGCGTGCGCCCGGTTTTTGCAGGGGTCTTGCCCAGACCTGCAGTCCGGACACGGCTTCGTTGACTTTGACCCCTTGAACGCCCAACGGATCCTGGTCAACCGCGATCACTTCTGTATTCGTCAAAATGGAGATGATGGATGGAGACATCGAACGCAGGTCGTTGCCGGCAATCAAAGGCGCTGCCATCATCGCCCACAAGCTGAAATGTGATTGGTATTCGGTGATGGACATTCCGCCATTGCCCACTTCCAGCATATCCGGATCATTCCAATGTCCGCGGCCGGCCGCGGCGGCGTGAACGGAGGAAGCGTCGGTGATGCTGATTACACTGTTCCAGCTATCCCCAATATCCGGTGTCGTGCGCCAAAGATTTCCTGTGTGCGGTCCCCAAATCCATGGGCTGTTATTTCCCCAGTTACAGATGCTGAACACCATCGGCCGTCCCGCTGCCTGCAACGCGTTGCTGAATACGCCGTATTCCGCTCGGGCATCGATCCCTGAACTAAAACACCAATCGACCTTCACGTAATCCGCACCCCACGAGGCATAAGCGGCGGCGTCCTGTAATTCATGCTGATAACTGCCGGCCCGTCCCTCGCAGGTCTTCGTGCCAGCGTCCGTGTAGATGCCGAATTTTAAACCGAGAGAATGGATGTAATCGGCGACCGGCTTGATCCCGTCGGGAAACAAATTCGGATCGGGCACGACGTTGCCATTTGCATCGCGGCTCGTTAGCGCCCAGCAATCATCCACGATGACGTACTGGTAGCCGGCGTCTTTCATGCCGTTGGTGGCCATGGCTTGCGCGATTTGCTCCAGGAGATTCGCGCTGATGTTGCAACGGAACGCGTTCCAAGAGTTCCAGCCCATGGGCGGGGTGGCCGCAAGGACCAGATTGGTTTGCGCTTTCACTGCCGGCAGAACGAGCAATCCGAGAATGATTGCGCTGATAATCCAGTGGACGCTCCTAGCTTCTCTTCGCCAATCGATGCCCCAACTCGCCATCACTCCGGTTCCCCGTTGAACGAGATGCCTCCTGCCCCTCTGCCCAAATGCAGCCCAATTGACATAGATGCTAGCAATTCGTTGGCTTCCAGTCGAGGATAAACAGCGCGCAACTTCGGTTATATCGACCCGCCCGGTGTTTCGAGTTACAATGCGCGGATGGCCGAGATATGGAATTTCCTGCAATCACCGGCAAATAACGCCGCCTTCAATATGGCGTTGGACGAAGCCCTGCTGCACACGGCTGCGCAACGGAAGCAGCCGCTGCTGCGCGTTTATCGCTGGGAGAAAGCCGCCGTTTCGTTTGGTTACTTTCAGAAGTTTCCCCGGCAGCTTGCGGACCGATACGAAATCGTACGTCGGCCGACCGGAGGTGGCCTCGTCTATCACGGCGACGGCGTGGACACGACCTACACGGTAATTGCCCCGCCCGCACACCGACTTTCCACAATGAGTACCTCGGACGCTTACGGCACAATTCACAAAGCCGTGGCTGTAGCTATCGGCAACCAGTCACAAGTCACGAATCACCAATCCTCCCTTCCCCGGAGTAATTACGACTGCTTTACGAATCCTGTACCCGGAGACGTCGTCGCCAATGGCCGTAAACTCGCCGGCGGCGCGCAACGTCGGAACAAGTACGGAATGCTGCACCAAGGCTCTATCGCATTACGCGTTTCCGCCAAGCAACTCGCCCATGGATTCAGCGCCACATTCGATTCAAAACTGCAGTCCTATTCACCAACCGATCAAGAGCGGTCTTTGGCGGATCGTCTCGCGCACGAGAAGTACGCGACCGATGCGTGGAATCGCCGAGTTTCCTGACTCGCTTTCTTGCCTCACCTCGATTCACCCCTTTAGAATGAGCAAAATCCTTCGGGCGGAAGAACCTAAAACAAGATGATTCAACAACTGTCTTTGCCGAAACGTAAGCTGCTAAACCTCAATCAGCATCCGGGCGGGATTCTCGATGGTTTCCTTGATGCGGCGGAGAAACAACACGGCCTCGCGACCGTCAATCATCCGGTGGTCATACGTCACCGCCACATACATCATCGGGCGAATCACCACCTGGCCGGCGCGAGCCACCGGCCGTTCTTGAATCGCGTGGAGCCCGAGAATGGCGCTTTGTGGCGGGTTGACGATCGGCGTGGATAAGAGAGAGCCAAACACGCCGCCGTTGGTAATCGTGAACGTGCCGCCTTCGAGTTCTTCGGGCAACAAATCGTTCGTCTGAGACCGCCCGGCAAAATCGGCAATCGCCTTTTCGATTTCGGCAAAGCTCAGTCGCTCCGCACGACGGAGTACTGGCACCACCAAACCCTTGGTGGTGCTGACGGCGATGCCAATGTCGCAAAAGTTATGATAGACAACGTTCTCACCGCGCATCTCGGCGTTCATTTGCGGAAACTGTTTCAGTGCATCGACCGCTGCTTTGACGAAGAAAGGCATCAATCCCAGTTTCGTCGCGTATTTTTTCTGGAATCGTTCGCCGTAATTTTTGCGCAATTCAGCAACTCCGGACATATCGATTTCGTTAAACGTCGTCAGCAGGGCGGCCGCTTGTTTGGCCTCGACCAGACGCCTGGCAATCGTGCGCCGCCACAGGCTCATCCGCACGGTTTCTTCCAGACGCTGTGCCGGCGCGACGATTCCACCGGTCGTTTGAATGGTCTTTCCTCCGGTGGACTTCTGGTCCTCTGGTTTTTCAGCCGGCGATTCTCTACGCGTTTCTGTTTCCGTCTCTGTTTTCGCCGGCTCGCCTTTTGATGGCGGTTTCCTCTCCGTCGGCCTTTCTGCGTTTTCCACGGGTTGCATCTCGCCAATCACCTCGCCGACCTTGGCGGATTCCCCTTTTTGTTTGAGGATTTTGGTGAGCCGGCCCGAAACTGGCGCCGGCAATTCGACCGTAGCCTTCTCCGATTCGATCACGACGACATTCTCGTCCTTCGCGACGGGATCGCCCTCGGCTTTCAACCAACCGCCAATTTCTACTTCTGTCACCGACTCGCCAACCGATGGCACCTTCAGTTCGATGGCCATGACCGTCTCCTTTCCACTGCTGGTGCGTGTGTACTAAACTCGACCGCCACCACCGAAGAGTCAATTCCCCGAGACGAGAATAGGCTTAATCCTTGCTGGGGCTTCGACGAGTCACTGTAGGTCGCTGCGCATCTTTCCTGCCGTTGCGGTGTTTGAATTCCTACGCTAGCATTAGCTGACATGACTTCCAGCGAATCCGATGTCGCGCTCATGGCGCGCGTGCGCAACGGCGACACGGATGCGTTTCGTGTCCTGATCGAGCGTCATCAGCGCGCGGTGATCAACACGATTTACCGTGCCATCGGCGATGCGTGCGAAGCGGAAGACCTCGCGCAGCGTGTCTTTCTCCAGGTCTTTCGGTCGGCGAAACGCTATCAGCCCACCGCAAAATTCACCACCTGGCTCTTTACGATCACGCGCAACACGATTCTCAACGAACATCGCCGCCGCCGCCGGCACGCCGCGGAATCGTTGGAGGCGTTGCAGAGTCCCCGGCCCGGCGAAAGCGGTGGTTGGGAAGCCACGGACCAAACAGCAGCGGACCCGTCCCAACAGGTCATCGAACGTGAATTGCAGGACAAGATTATGGAGGCAGTCCAACAACTGCCCGAGGCCCAGCGAACGGCAGTGATCTTGTGCCGCTACGAAGGCCTGTCCTACGAGGAAATCGCGCAGGTCCTCGGCTGTTCCGTTTCGGCAACCAAGTCATTGCTGCATCGAGCACGGCTAACCCTGAAAGAGAAACTGCGCGGTTGTTATTGAAACAATTTTGCCGGCGCGGTGTTTGACTGAGAACAGAGGAAAACGAGATGAGCTGTAAGGAAATGCAAAGGAAATTCGATGACCGGCTCGATGACCGCCTCGGTGAGGTGGATCGAATGGCGTTCGACGAGCACGTCACCGTCTGCGCCGAGTGCCGTCAGGATTGGCGAGCCTATGCGAACGCCTGGGCCACACTCCAGCATCATGCGGATATCGAACCGTCTTTCGGATTCACCGCGCGCACGTTGCGACGGCTCACAGAACTGGTAGTCGTCCCCAGCGGGTTTTGGCGACCGGTATTTCGTTGGGCTGTGCTGGCAGCGGGCGTGATCGTGCTGGGTGTGGGTGCATGGGTGGGGCACGAACGCTTGGTCGCGCAACGGCGCGCAGAAATCTACGCGGGCATCCGACAAGCGGATTATCTGGAGGATTTCGACGTGATTGCGAGCCTCGATCAATTGAACTCCGCTCAGAGCGGGGCGAACGGAGGTAACAAACTATGAAGCGAATCCTGGTTCTGATACTCGCCACGTTGACCGGAGCCACGCTGGTTTTGGCGCAGGAAAAAACCGAGAAGCCGAAACCTGAGCGCAGCAAGCCTCCCCTGACAGACGAGCAAAGTGCTCAATTGGAACAGGAGCTTAATGAGGAGTGGAACGCGCTGCCTGTGCAGTCCAAGCTGCATTTGATGCACTTGCACCGGGCTCTCACGGAAATGCCGCCTGACGAACGGCGGTTCATTCACGACCGCATTGAACGCTTCATCAAAATGACCCCCGCTGAGCGCGAGCGGCTCGCGGAACTCAGGAAAGAATGGGAACAAATGAGTCCGGAAGAGCGGCAAAAGGCGCGCGAAGACTATCGCAACTGGCGTCGAGAGCATCCGGGTCAGACACCACCGCCGTTTCCGCCGAACAAGCCGAGCGGCCCGCCGCCCACGCCAGAGGAACCAGCCCCTCCGGCGCCGGCCCCGCCACCTCCACCGGCGGAGCAGCAATAAGAATTCGGAAAGAAGTCGAACAAACAACAAACCAGTTCCACAAACCAACCAAAGGAGAAATTAGTATGAAACGTGGATTGATCATTACCTGTCTGATCGGCTTGATGGCCGGCCTAGCGGTCCAAGCCCAGGAAACCAACGCGCCTCCTCCGCCCCCGACGAACGCACCGGCTTGGGGTGGCGGTCGCAATCGCCCCATGATGGAGAATATATTGGGCCCTCGGATTCTCGATGAACTCGCTCTCACAGCGGACCAGAAGACGAAATACGACGCGCTGGAGAAAGACTTCAAGAGCGAGGTGGCCAAGGCACGCGAAGCGAATCAAGGCGACATGCGGAAAATGCGCGAGGAAATGCGCAAGCTTCACCGCAGCTACATCGACAAAGTGCGCGCCTTCCTGACCGATGCGCAGAAAGGCCAACTGGATCAAGCGATGGAACGCGCTCGCTCCATGCGCGGTGGTCGTGGCGGCCCGGGGGGTCCGCCGCCACAGGCACCTCCGCCTCCTGCTGGCGAATAGTCTGACACTCCTCTACCCGCCGCGTGGGATTGAATTCAATCTCACGCGGCGTTTGTTTTTCTAAACCGGGCGACGAACGCGCCGTCGATACCGTCGCGCGGCGGAAAGGTAGAATGCGTCATCTCGAGACGAAATGCCTTGTGCGAATTGCTGAAGCCTTCGACCGCGCCTTCGTTTTCTTCCGGTTCCAGACTGCAAGTGCTGTACACGAGTACGCCGTCGGGTTTCAGCAAGTCGGCTGCTTTTTCGAGCAAGCTGAGTTGCAGCCTCGCCAGCCGCGCGATCTCCCTGGCCTCGAGCCGCCAGCGCAAGTCCGGTCGCCGTCGCATGACGCCCGTGTTCGAGCACGGCGCGTCTACCAACACGCGATCGAAGCGTTCGCCCCTCAAACAACGATCCAACCGCAGACCTTCGCAGGCCAGCGTGGCTACGATGGTCGCACCGAGTCGTCGACAATTGTCTCCGACAAGTGACAGACGCGAGTTCGAGGAATCCGCGGCGATAATGCGTCCGCGGTTCTGCATTTTTTGGGCAATGTAGGTCGTCTTGCCTCCCGGCGCGGCGCACATGTCCAGCACCGATTCACCCGGTTGCGGGTCGAGCTCGTCCACGGCAATCAAAGTGGACGGGTCTTGAATGTAGAATTCACCGTTGAACCAAGACCGTGTTTGGAACAGGCCCGTTGATTCCTCGATGCGCCAGCAGAGGGGATGATCCGTGGGTTTGACAGAAATATCGGGCGGCGGAGCGAAAGTCTTCAATGTATTCAGGCGCAGATAGATGGACGGCGGCTGGTTGTTCCACTCGCACAAAGCGAAGGTGTCTGACGCGCCTCGCTCCTGGCACCAGCGCTCCCACACCCAGCGCGGATGCGAGAATCGCACCCAGGGCTCGGCCTTCTTGAGCGCCGCCACAAGGTCGATTGCCGCCGCTTTGCGTAGAATCGCATTGACGAACTTCGTCTCAATGGGGCTGGAGTGCTTCTTGGCGAGAGCCACCGTTTCGTTGACGGCGGCGTGCGCCGGGGTGCTGAGAAAAACGATCTGATAAAGACCGAGTTTGAGAATGTCGGCGACCAGGGGGCGGGGCGGTTTCTTCGCCAGTTGGGATAACAGGAATTCCAGCGCCAGCTTGTGCCGCAAGCAGCCGTAGAACAATTCCGTGGCAAAGGCCCGATCTGAATCGGTCAGCGACGACTGCTTCAGCGAAAGTTCGAGAAGCTCGTCGGCCAATTGGCGCGACTTCTTCCAGCGACCGAGCAGAGCCAGAGCAACTTCACGCGCGTTCACGAAGTGAGGCTAGCACAATCGACTTGAATTTGAATAGCCGACTCCTACAATCCCACCCCAAGCTTTTCCCCCGAACAGAAGGAATTTCAGTAATGAGCCGCTTCCGAACAAGGTGGGTGTGCGTCCTGCCGTTTTTAATGGCTTCGACAGCTTTCGCCCAAGAGTCAACCCGATCGAAAGTCGATACCGGTGATACAGCCTGGATGCTGACTTCGGCTGCGTTGGTGATGTTGATGACGCCAGGGTTGGCGCTTTTCTACAGCGGCATGGTGCATCGCAAGAACGTTCTCGGAACGATGATGCATAGCTACATTCTGCTCGGCTTGATCACCGTACAGTGGATGTTGTGCGGTTACAGCCTGGCGTTTGGCCCCGACGTTCATTCTGTAATCGGCGGCCTGCAGTGGTTTGGCCTTCACGGGGTTGGAGCAGAACCCAACCCGGATTACGCAGCCACGATTCCGCACAACGTATTCATGATCTATCAGATGATGTTTGCCATCATCACCCCGGCCTTGATCTTCGGCGCCGTAGCCGAGCGCATGAAATTCTCGGCGATGGTCGTCTTCTCCCTGCTCTGGGCGACGCTGGTGTACGATCCGATCTGTCACTGGGTCTGGAGTGTCGGCGGTTGGGTCCGCCATCAAGGCGCTCTGGATTTTGCCGGTGGAACCGTCGTGCACATCAGTTCCGGCGTATCGGCCCTGGTGTGTGCTTTGGTTCTCGGCGCCCGCCGCGGAGACCGCAAACTGGAACCGCACAACATGACGCTGACCATTCTCGGCGCGGGCCTCTTGTGGTTCGGCTGGTTCGGCTTTAACGGCGGCAGCGCGCTCGGTGCGAGCGGGCTGGCCGGGACAGCGTTCGTGAACACGCACATCGCTTCGGCAGCGGCGGCGCTGGCGTGGGTGTTTGTTGAATGGCTGCAGCGCGGGAAACCAAGCGTCCTCGGCGTGGCTTCAGGCTGCGTGGGCGGTTTGGTGGCCATCACGCCAGCGGCTGGATTCGTCACGCCGGTGGGAGCGCTGTTCATCGGATTGTTGGGCGGGCTGATTTGCTACTTTGGCGTTACGATCAAAAACCGGTTTGGATTTGATGATACGCTGGATACGTTTGGCGTTCACGGTGTCGGTGGCACCGTCGGCGCGTTGTTGACCGGGGTGTTTTGCACGGTCGCGGTGAACTCGGCCGGCGCGAATGGTTTGATTTACGGCAATCCGCGGCAATTGGTCGCACAGACCATTGGAGTGGGGGCCACCATCGTGTACTCCTGTGTGATGACGTGGATTCTGTTGAAGCTGGTCGGAGCCGTAACCGGTTTACGGGTGACGCACGAGGAGGAAGAGCAGGGGCTCGATTGGACGCAGCACGGCGAGAGCGGCTACAACCTATAGACAAATTGGAGTAGTGGGGTGGTAGAGTCTTGGAGTATTGTCCCCTACTCCATTACCGCATGACTGCATCGCTGCAAATTCCTGTTCTGGCCATCGTGGGCCGACCTAATGTCGGCAAGAGCGCCTTGTTCAACCGCATCGCCGGCCGGCGCATTGCCATCGTGCACGAGGAATCCGGCGTCACCCGCGACCGGATCAGCGCCACGGCGAAATGCGACAACAAGGTCTTTGAAGTGGTCGATACCGGCGGGATCGCCTCTCTGGACGACGAGAAAACTTCGGACGCGATCGCAGGCGCTACCCGTCATCAGGCCGAGATGGCCATTGAAATGGCCAACGCGCTAATCCTCGTAGTGGACGTTACCAGTGGAATCGTTCCTCTCGATCGGGAAATCGCCCAAGAATTGCGTGCCAGCGGCAAACCAGTATTTCTTGCGGTGAATAAAGTGGACAATCAAATGCACGAGAAAAACGCTGCGGAATTCACCGAACTTGGATTTGAGAAGCTTTTCCCCATCGCCGCCATCCATGGCCTCGGTGTCGCTGATCTGCTGGAGGAAGCGACTAAATCCTTCTCCCCCGCTCCAGCAGTCGAGACCAGCGGGCCAACCCGTATTGCCATCGTCGGGCGGCCAAACGTCGGGAAATCTTCGCTCCTCAACTCCATTTTGCAGGGCGAGCGGACAATTGTGAGCGAGATTCCGGGCACAACACGGGACTCGATCGATGTGCCCTTCCGGTATGCCGATAAACCATATTTGCTGATCGATACTGCCGGGCTGCGGCACCGGCGAAAAATCAAAACCCCGGTGGACCAGTTCGGTTTGATGCGGGCGGAACGAAGTGTTCGCGAATGCGACGTGGCGGTGCTGGTGCTGGATGCCGTTGACGGCGTGACCAAACAGGATAAACACATTGCCGGACAGATTTTCGAAGCCGGACGGGGCTGCGTCATTCTCGTGAATAAATGGGATCTGGCAGCGGAACAGGAAAAAAGCCAGAACTCCGTGCCCGGCAAACACAAGAAGCGCCAGAAGAAAACCTTTCGGGAGGAATATTTGGACGCACTCCGACGCGGGTTGTTTTTTCTGGATTGGGCACCGGTGTTATTCGTGTCAGCGAAAACCGGCCAGGACGTGCATCGTCTGTTTGGTGAAATCGAATCGATCTCCAAGGAAATGGAGAAACGTCTCGATACGCCAGCACTCAACCGGGTCTTGGCGCGGGCCCTTGATTCGTATCCGCCCCCCTACATAGGCGGCAAACGGTTCAAGATTTTCTACGCGTATCAGGAATCGTCGCGACCGCCGACAGTGACCTTGTTCGTCAACGATGCCCGTTGCCTGACACCGCATTACGAGCGTTTTCTAATCGACAAGATTCGAGCTGCTTGGGGCTTTCGCGGTTGCCCGGTCCGCTTCAAACTCCGTCAACGTGAGCGCCGGAAGTTCGTGAAAAGAAAACGTGTGCGCTGAATTTGCAGAAAAATCGCGCTGGGAGTATTTTTTACTTGAAACACAATATGTAGGGTCATAGAGTCCAGCCCATCACAATAAGAGGTGGTTCCGAATTCGGGTCGTTCCACCCCGCGGGTAGATGAAGGAGGGTTGTCGTGATCAATTTGAAGCAAGATATCGGGGCACATGCTGCCACAAAAAGCAAGTTGTCGGGAAAAGAGGTCGCCACGGATGCGTCGACGAACAAACGCACGAAGCGGAACGCGCCGCCGCGACCGGCTCAGATCGACGAAGCCCGGCGAACCGGCCTGACGGTTCCGCGTGTCTTCAGTCGGGCCGACGCCAAACCGTTCGAACAACTCGAATGGGAACGACGCACTGCGGAAATCACCGATGACACTGGCAAGGTGATTTTCCGACAAGAAGGCGTCGAGGTTCCCAAAAGCTGGTCCGTCCTCGCCACGAAGGTCGTGGTCTCGAAGTATTTCTACGGTGAAAACGGCACGCCGGAGCGAGAACAAAGCGCCCGCCAACTAATCCACCGGGTCGCGCGCACGATTGCGGACTGGGGCAAGGCGGATGGTTATTTTGCGAGCGACAAGGATGCCGAGGTTTACTACGACGAGCTGGCCTGGCTTTGCATCAATCAGTACGGCTCGTTCAATTCGCCGGTCTGGTTCAATTGCGGACTATATCACGAGTATGGCGCGGGCAAAGGCAACAACGCCGGCAATTTCCACTTTGACCCCGAGACGCGGACCGTCCAGCGTGCGGCTTCCCAGTACGAATACCCGCAATGCTCCGCCTGTTTCATTCAGGCGGTCGGCGACAGGATGGAAGACATCATGGAGTTGGCGCGCAGCGAAGCCATGCTTTTCAAATATGGCAGCGGTACGGGCACCGACTTGTCATCCTTGCGGAGCATGCGCGAGAAGCTTTCCGGCGGCGGCCGGCCCAGCGGTCCGATGTCGTTCCTGAAGGTGTACGACTCCATCGCCAGCGTGGTGAAATCTGGCGGCAAGACCCGCCGGGCCGCCAAGATGAACACGCTGAAAGTCTGGCACCCCGACATCAAAGAATTCATCGATGCCAAGCCGAACGAGGAGAAGAAAGCCTGGGCTTTGATCGCGGACGGTTATGCCGGCGATTTCAATGGCGAAGCCTATGGCTCGGTGCTGTTCCAGAACGAAAACCTGAGCGTACGGGTGACGGATGAGTTTATGCGCGCCGTTATCGAGGACAAGGATTGGGCCACGCATTGGGTGACCGATCCGAGCAAGCCGGGTCCGAAGTACAAAGCGCGCGAATTGATGCTCGGTATTGCCGAAGGCACGTGGACGTGCGGCGATCCCGGCGTCCAGTACGAAGACACCATCCAACGCTGGCACACCTGCAAGAACACGGCGCCGATCAATTCCAGCAATCCCTGCAGCGAATACATGTTCCTCGACGACAGCGCCTGCAATCTCGCCTCGTTGAATCTAATGAAGTTTCTCCGTGAAGACGGAACATTCGATATCGAACGGTACAAAACCGCCGTCGAGATTTTCATCACCGCCCAGGAAATCCTTGTCGATCACGCCAGCTATCCGACCGAGAGGATTGCGCTCAACAGCCATTTGTTCCGGCCCTTGGGACTGGGTTACGCCAACCTGGGCTCCTTGATCATGGCCCTCGGCCTGGCCTACGACAGCGACGAAGGCCGCGCGATGGCCGGCGCGCTCACCGCCATTCTGCATCTGCACGCTTATACGCAGTCCGCGCGGATTGCCGAGAGGACAGGGCCGTTCGAAGGTTTTGCCAGGAATCGCGAGCCCATGCTGCAGGTGGCCGAAATGCACCGCGATGCGGTCAAACGGATTCACCCCAGTTGCCCGGATTATTTGCGCGGCGCGGCGCAACGTTGCGGCGACGAGGCCGTCGAATTGGGCCGCCGCTACGGGTACCGCAATTCGCAGGTCACCGTGCTCGCGCCGACCGGCACGATTGCCTTCATGATGGATTGCGACACGACCGGTATCGAGCCCGACATCGCGCTGGTGAAATACAAACTGCTCGCCGGCGGCGGTATGTTGAAGATTGTCAATCGCACCGCGCCCATGGCTTTGCGCAGGCTCGGCTACTCCGAGAACCAAATTGCCGACATCGTGCGCTACATCGACGAGAACGACACCATCGAAGGCGCGCCGCACCTGCAGGACAAGCACCTGTCGGTGTTTGATTGCGCCTTCAAACCGGCCAAGGGCAAACGCAGCATTCCGCATATGGCGCATCTGAAAATGATGGCGGCCTGCCAGCCGTTCCTCAGCGGGGCGATCTCCAAGACGGTCAATATGCCACAAGAATCCACCGTCGACGACATTACGCGGACTTATATCGAAGGTTGGAAACTCGGCCTCAAAGCGGTGGCAATTTATCGCGACGGTTCCAAGCGTTCGCAACCGCTCAGTACATCAAAGTCGACTTCGTCCAAGCGGTTGGAAGTCGCGGAAAAGGAGGCGGAATCCTTCAAGGTGCGAGTTCTGCAACTCGAATCCGAGATCAAAGAACTCCGCTTTCGCGCCGAGGCCCCCGTCCGCCATCGCCTGCCCGACACGCGCCAGGCGATCACGCACAAATTCGATGTGGCGGGACACGAAGGTTACATCACGGTTGGCCTCTACGAAGACGGCTCGCCCGGCGAACTGTTCATCACCATGGCCAAGGAAGGTTCCACAATTGGCGGTCTGATGGATACCATCGGCACGCTGGTCAGCCTGGCGTTCCAGTACGGCGTCCCCGTGGAAACGCTGGTCAACAAATTCGCCCATCAACGGTTCGAGCCCAGCGGGTTTACGAAGAACCCCGACATTCCGATTGCCAAATCGATTATCGATTATCTGTTCCGCTGGCTGGGTTGCCAGTTCATTCCCGGTTATCGTGCCGCCAATTCGCCGAACGCCGGACAGTCCGAGCTCCCGCTAAAAGAAGTCTCCGATCAGGAAAAAGCGGTGGTGAACAAGCCCGTGCGGGATTTGGAGCAGACCGGCGAAGTTCCGTCCCGTCCGCCGGGTCATCATGCGCCCCAAACGCCGGTGCAACAGTTGAATCGCAGCGTTGAACACTTTATGCAGGACGCGCCGGCGTGTGATACTTGCGGCGCGATCACCGTGAGAAACGGCGCCTGCTACAAATGCTTGAATTGTGGCAACTCCATGGGATGTTCCTAAAGTTTAGGAGCACCCACAAACGCAGAAAGCCCCGAGTCTCTCCGGGGCTTTCTGTTTTCTAGCGCTTGTTGAGCGCCGCCTGAACCGCTACATCTTCCCCTTGTTCGAGAAGTCCTCGTTGAAGAAAGCGTTGCTATCCTTCAACTCGAACTTGTGAGTCCCATCGTGGTAGGCGCCGGTCACGGTTTTGCCCTGTTTGACCGTTGGATGCAGCGCGTCGTGGATATTGGAATAGACCAACGGAGTCTTGTTATCGCCCCCCAGCACGGGTTCGGTCACCAGGCTCATGATCTTACCGTCGTCCACTTTCAATTCGTACTTCCCGCCTTTGCCATCGATCTGCACTTTGGCGTCTTGGACCTTCTCGACCTTGCCGAAGCTGCTTGTGTATGCCTTGGCGAAGGCTACTGCCGCATCGCGCTGTTTGGGGTCTTTCACATCGACGTACAACCGCACCCACTTGGCGGGCGCCGTCGCGAACGCGACCTTCACGCCGGAAAGATCGACCCCCTGATAGCGGCCACTGGTCAGCGCGAATGCATTGACGCCCTGACACATCGGTTCGACGCCGGTTAATTCGCATGTGCAGGGCCGACTGCAACTGCAGCCTTCCACGTACATGCCCTTGACGTCGAACGCTCCCGGCTCAGCGGCGGGCAAAGAATGGATTCCTGCCATCAAGCCGAGGGAGATGATTACGACCAACGGAACACCGCGGACAACCTTGAAGCTGCGACTCTTCATGTGTTGCTCCTTTCCAAGGCCAGATCATTCCTTCGTCATACCCGCTTTGTCAAGCTCCGACGGTGTGCTTCAAGAGGCGCCTGCAGGGCTTGACGCTCCGCGCCGATGCGGATAGAGTGCCTGCCTCAACAGGAGTTTGACTTATGGCAACATCGACGGCAGCACCCAAAACAGGCGTCACCCACGCGCGTCCCAAGGCGAAGGACGAAAAAGCGGGTGGCAAGAAGGAACAGAAAGTCGCTTATCCGAGCGATTTCGGTTCGCACGCGAGCATGATCAACTCGGAATTGAATGAAAAGATCGCCGCCGCGAAGCAGGACTCTAATGATCCGTGGCGGGTTCTCACCGATGAACGCGGCAATTACGCCACGCGCAAACACCGGCTCGACACGGGCTTGGCCGACCCGAACCGGTACGCCGACGCGCCCGTCCGCGAGAAGCAACTCAAAGAGCTGACCGCAGCGTAGATTTCGTCCGGTTGTGGGGCGCGAACGTCCGAAGGAATTCGCGCCGCCTTTATTTCCAGCTTCGGCGGGATACCTTGCAGGCATCCCGCCCTACAAATCGTCCGGTGGTCCGTCCCTACCGATGACTGAGATGGACAAAACGCCAAAAATCCACTTTCCTATGCCTGATATGTCGAACGACCCAACAACGCAGCCATCTGATTTCATCCGGGACATCGTCAAAGCCGACTTCGAGGCCGGCAAATACAAGAAGATCGTCACGCGGTTCCCGCCGGAGCCGAACGGCTATCTCCACATCGGCCACGCGAAATCCATCTGCCTCAATTTCGGCATCGCTCGCGAGTTCAACGGTCAATGTAACCTCCGCATGGACGACACCAACCCGACCAAGGAAGACGTTGAGTACGTGGACTCGATCACCGAAGATGTGAAATGGTTGATCTCCGGCTGGGCGGATCATTGCCTCGGCCTGAAACCGAAAGGCAAAACGCCCGAACCGCAAACCGTCAACGGCAAACCAGATTTCTACCTGCCGCCTGCACCAATCACCAATCACCAATCACCAACCACCGACGTTGAACCCTTCTACGCCTCCGACTACTTCGATCAGATCTACGTGTTTGCCATCGAACTGATCCGCAAAGGCAAGGCGTACGTTTGCGACCTCTCGCCCGAGGATACGGATTCGTACCGTGGTTCGCCCGACAAACCGGGCAAGGAAAGCCCGTTCCGCAACCGCAGCGTCGACGAAAACCTCGATTTGTTCGTCCGCATGAAGAATGGCGAGTTCCCCGATGGCGCGCGGACGTTGAAGGCGAAGATCGACATGGCGTCGCCGAACATCTGGATGCGCGACCCGGTGCTGTATCGGATTCGACACACGTCGCACCATCACACGGGCGACAAATGGTGCATTTATGCGATGTACGATTTCGCCCATTGCCTGAGCGATTATTTGGAGGGGATCACCCACAGCATCTGCACGCTGGAATTCGAGGTCCACCGTCCGCTGTACGATTGGATTCTCGAAAACCTCGACCTTCCGCGTCCGTTGCCGCACCAGTACGAGTTCGCGAAATTAATCCCGAATTACACGATTGTTTCCAAACGCAAACTGATCCAGCTCGTGAACGATAAGGCGGTGAGCGGTTGGGATGACCCAAGAATGCCGACGATTAGCGGGATCCGACGCCGTGGTGTGCCCGCGGAAGCCGTACGCGATTTCGTCATTGGCGTCGGAGTCACCAAATACAACAGCGTGACGGATTTCGCGGTGTTCGAACATGCCATCCGCGAGAACCTAAACAAACGGGCCCTGCGCCGGCTCGCCGTGTTACGTCCGCTCAAGCTCGTCATCACTAACCTTCCAGCCAACCACTACGAGGAACTCGACGCCGTCAACAATCCCGAGCATCCGTCGGCTGGCACCCGCAAGATACCGTTCAGCAACACGCTCTACATCGAACAGGACGACTTCATGGAAACGCCGCCGCCGAAGTTCTTCCGGTTAAAACCCGGTGGCGAAGTGCGGTTGAAATACGCGTACATCATCCAATGCGACGAAGTCATCACGGACGCGACCGGCACAGTGACCGAACTCCGTTGCACCGCTGATTTAACCAGCAAGAGCGGCGGTGCGACAGCTAACCGGAAGATCAAAGGCACGATTCATTGGGTTTCAGCGGCGCACGCCATCGACGCCGAAGTCCGCCTCTACGACCGCCTGTTCACCGTTCCCGAACCCGACGCCACCGGCGACTTCAAGTCTTCAATCAACCCCCACAGCTTGGAGGTTGTTCGTGGCCTGTGCGAACCCTCGCTCGTGGACGCGCGACCCGAATTACGCTACCAATTCGAGCGTCTCGGCTATTTTTCCATCGACCCCGATTCCGATCTTGAACCACCCGTCCCCAGCCAACGGAAGATTGTATTCAACAGGACGATTACGTTGAAGGACACTTGGGCGAAGGAAGCGAAGAAAGGGTAACGCAGTTTGATGAACGAGCTCGACGTCGTTCGTGACGTTTCCCATCGGCTGGATACGGCAGGGATTGGCTACATGCTGACCGGGTCAATGGCCATGAACTACTACGCCCAACCCCGGATGACCCGTGACATTGACGTAGTTGTCGCACTTCAGGCGGGTGATGCTGAACGCATCGTGCGCTTGTTCGGTGCTGATTACTATGTTTCGCCTGCGGCAGTGCAGGAGTCGATTACCCACGAATCGCTGTTCAACCTGATTCACAACGAAAGCGTCATCAAGGTGGACTGCATTGTTCGCAAACACACGGATTACCGGCTCGAAGAATTCAACCGCCGTCAACGTATCCGGATCGAGGATTTCGAAACCTGGATCGTCAGCAAGGAGGACTTGATCCTCTCCAAACTCTTTTGGGCGAAAGACTCGCATTCCGAAGTGCAACTGCGCGATGTGAAGAATCTTATCATGACCGGCTGCGACCGCGCTTACATCGAACGATGGACAGCCGAACTGGATGTGGCTAATCTATGGCACGAGGTTGCCCATGACTGACACCCCTCCAGAAATCGCGGAAATGGTCCGACAGAAACTGATGGCGCGGTCCGGTGCAGAACGTTTCGTCATGGGAACGAGGATGTTTGATGCCGCGCGGGCGGTGGTGCTGGCGTCGCTACCCAAACGTCTGTCGTCAGAAGAACTCAAGCGTCAACTCTTTCAACGGCTGTATGGCCAACCTGCTCCATTCTGAGACTGCCCGGGGCAAAAATGAAATCAGCTATTGGCCCCGACACGAATCACCAGTCACGAGTCACCTCAAAGTCGTGTTCAACCGCACAACCTGCCCGCCGACTTGTCCGTCGAAGCGCGCCGCGCGAAGTCGGAAGCCATGGCGAAGGAGGAACCGCCGGTCCCCAGCCAACGAAAGCTTGTATTCAAATGGAAGGTCACCCTGAAAGATACGTGGGCGAAGGAGGCGCGGAAGGGCTGAGTTGCTAGGCGGCGGGATATCAAGAAGGGACGTGTTGCCTCATAAAGAAATGACACCGAGCGAAGCGACGGTGTCAGGGTCGTTGCCTCAAAAGGAAATGACACCGGGGCGACGTTGGATTTTGCGCGAGGTGGGGCTTTCATTCCAGTCTGTTTTTTGCCGTTGTCGTTG
>DATIZX010000074.1:0-71182 GCA_035516795.1 Verrucomicrobiia bacterium | reverse complement strand
CAGGGTCAGGTCTCAACATAAAACATTACGATTGACAGCGGCGGGATGGCGGGGGCAATCTGGTGGGGATGGCGCGACCGGTCAGGATTGAAGTCGGCGGCGGTTGGTAGCATGTGACCGCCCGCGGCAATGAGCGGCGGGCGGTGTTTCGCGACGACCGGGATCGGCGGTATTTTCTGGAGGTGTTGTCCGGGGCAGCGGAACGGTTCGGGTTACGGTGGCATGCCTACGTGTTGATGGACAATCTTTATCACCTCTTGGGGGAAACGCTCCATGCCAATCTCAGCCAGGCCATGCAATGGCTCCAGGTCCGCTATACCGTGTGGTTTAATCGTCGCCATCAACGGGTCGGGCATTTGTTTCAAGGCCGATACAAAGCGATTCTACTGGAGGCGGAATCGGCCGCGTGGGAACTGAGCCGGTACGTGCACCTCAATCCGGTGCGGTTGGGAGCTTTGGGTTTGGGCAAGGCGGATCAGCAACGGTCGCGGCGCGGTTTGAGTGTCACGGTCGATCCGCAACAGGTGCGCGAACGCATCCAGCGGCTGGGGCATTACCGGTGGAGTTCCTATCGAGCGTACGTGGGGTTGACGGACTCGCCACGCTGGCTGACCACGGAGACGGTTCTGGCCATGGGAGGAGGCCGTGCGCGGCAGCAACGGGCACGGAACTATCGGCAGTACGTGGAAGAGGCCATCCGCGAAGGACGGGTGGCAAGTCCTTGGGAGCGACTGGAGGGACAATTGCTTCTGGGTCGTGCCGAATTCATCCGACAGATGAAACGCCGGATCAAGGGGAATGCACGGGAGCAGCCGCAGTTACGAGGGCTGCAAGAGAAGCGAAGTTTTGAGCAGATCGTGAAAGCGGTGGAGGAACACAAAGGGGAGAAATGGACCGAGTTTCGGGATCGCCGCGGAGATTGGGGGCGCGATGTGGCGTTATATCTGGCGCGGCACTACGGCGGAATGCGGCTGCGCGAATTGGCGGAACAGGCCGGTGCGCTTGATTATGGTAGCGTTCAGATGGCGGTGCGCCGCTTCGGACAACGACAGCAGCGGGACAAGTCCGTGCAAGAAATCGTGGCCCGATTGAGGAAGCAATTGTTTTATGTTGAGACCTGACCCTATTGGGGCCTTTCGCGTTGACACCGCTGACGGCCGGTCGCGTCTGCAAGGTAACGCTGCGCCGCGTCGAAGTCTGGCTCCCTAAGAAACAGGAGACGCTGGTGCTGGTGACCAATCAACTGCACTGGAGCGCCCAGACCATCGCGGCCATCTACAAAGAACGCTGGCAGATCGAGTTGTTCTTCAAGGCGCTGAAGCAATACCTCAAGATCAAGAGCTTCGTCGGCACCAGCGCCAATGCCGTGCACATCCAGATTGGGACCGCACTGATCGCCATGCTGTTGGTGAAGTATCTACAGTTGCGAGCCAAGATCGGGTGGGCCTTGAGCAATCTGGTGGCGCTGCTGCGCTGGAATCTGTTCACTTACCGCGATCTCTGGCGCTGGATCGACGCCCCTTTTGACACGCCGCCGGGTTCCGAAATGGCCGTCCAAACCTGGCTCAAGTTGGACAGCATCCAGCCCGCGCCAACGACAACCGCAACCTGAGATACCCGATCAACCAATGAAAACAGGCCAAAAAACAACCATCACCTGTCCGAAATCAGATTATCTTGGACAGCAGTGCCTTTCCGTTGTGTTGAAGAAGACATCGTGAACTATGACCGCGTGGTCTAACACCCATTAAGCCCGTGATCGTCAAGAAACAAAACGCTTCCGTTGCAGATTTTATTGTCTCTGCTTGTCATCTCCGCCATCGTTAGGTCCGCTTGGTTTCCGTTTTCAGCCGGCACGGGACCGGCTAAGCACCCATTGAGATTCATCCAAGGCGGCGCCAGTCTGACCAACGCGGCTGAGTTCCGACGATGGCTGCCCGAAATCAACAAAGGAAGAATTCTTACCCCCGGTTGTATGAAGATTCCTCAACAGTCATCTGACGGATGGATCAGGGAGCTTCAAGGCATTTCTTGCTGCCATCTCGGCTCGCTTCTGGAGCATTGACAGTGTCGGGGCAAATTAGGACACTGCGGCCAAGAGAATTATCCTATGAGAAAGATCCAACTCTCCAAAGTTTTCCTGAACGATGAAGTGAAACAGGCGGCCATGCGCGCGCTGGAATCCGGCTGGTACATTCTGGCCAAGGAGTGCGAGGCGTTCGAAGCCGAGCTGGCGAAGCATACGGGCACCAAACACGCCGTGCTTTCCTGCAACTGGACTGCCGCGATGCTCATGACGCATCAAGCGATGGGATTGAAGCCCGGCGACGAGATTCTCGTGCCGTCCCACACGGCGTTCCCGTCGATCGAACCGATGTGCCATTGGGGCGCAAAGCCGGTCTTCATCGATATCGACGAATCCTTTTGTCTCGACGTAGGACAAGTGGAGGCGGCCATCACGCCGCGGACGGTCGGCATTCTGCCGGTTCATCTCTACGGCCATCCGGCCGACCTCGACCGCATTTTCCAAATCGCACAGAAACATCATCTCTGGGTGATCGAGGATTGCGCGCAGGCTCAGGGCGCGAAGTACAAGGGTAAGACCGTTGGCTCGATGGGATTCTGCGGCGCGTTCTCGTTTTTCCCATCGAAGAACCTTACGGTCATGGGCGATGGTGGCTGCATTTGCACCAACGACGATGCGCTCGCCGCACGGCTGCGGAAATTGCGGAACCACGGACGCAAAGACAAATACACCAACGACGAGATCGGTTACAACCTGCGCTTCAACGAAGTCCAGGCGGCGATTGGTCGCGTGGGACTGAAGCATCTTGACGAACTCAACACGCATCGCCGCAAGGTCGCCGCGCGGTACAATGAGCGGCTCAAAGGCATCGTGCGAACGCCGCTCGAGCGCGACTACGCTTATCACGTCTATCACATGTACGTCGTCCGCTGCGAACGACGTGACGCGTTGGCGAAATTCCTCCAGGAACAAGGCGTCGGCACCGGCATCCATTACCCGGTCGCCAACCATCAACAGCCGGCGATGGCGAAATTGTTCAAGGACATTCCGAAGTTGCCGCGCACGGAAAAGGCCGTCGGCGAAATTCTGTCGCTGCCGATTTACGGCGAACTGCCGCTCGAAGACGTGGATTATGTTTCTGACCTGATCGCGGAGTTTTACGGGAAGAAGTGAACCGGCAGCCATATTCCATGGGAAAGGTCCTTGGAGCGCCTAACAATACCAATTTCCGCGTAGCCGCACCGTTGCCGCACACGACAGCGGCGTCTCGTCGGACTCGGCTTACGGGTGCGGCTTCCCCGCGCAGGCTGAAGCCTGCGGCTACAGTTTTAATAGGAAATTCCAAATCGCATGACTGCTCCTGAGCTCAGTCTTGTTGTGCCGTGCTACAACGAGGAGGGAAATCTTCGACCGCTCATCAAGGCAATCCATGAAGCGGTGGATCCGCTCGGGATCAGCTATGAGGTGGTCATTACCGACGACTGCAGCAAGGACCAATCGTGGTCAATTCTCAAAGAATTGGCGGCAGCCGATCCGGTCGTGCGCGCCCAACGGTTCCAGTTCAACTGTGGCGAGAGCGCCGCAAGCTGGGCCGGCATGCAATTCTCGCGTGGCCGCTACATCGTAACATTGGACGCCGACCTGCAGAATGATCCGCGTGATCTGCCAAAATTCCTGGAAGCGTTGAAGACCTACGATTGTGTTTGTGGGACACGCGTCGAATCGCGAGGACAGGGCGACAGCTTCCTCCGCATCGCGTCGTCGCGCATTGCCAACTGGGTGCGCAACAAGCTTTCGGGCGAGAACATCGCCGATGCCGGCTGTACCTATCGCGCGTTTCGCCGGGAATGCATCGCGAACATCAAATTTTTCCGGGGTGCACATCGATTCTTGCCGACGCTGATCAAGATGGAAGGATTCACCGTCGCTGAAATCTCCGTGACCAACAATCCGCGTTTCTCCGGTCAGAGCCACTACGGTGTCTGGAACCGGCTCTTCAAATCGTTCGCCGACCTGCTGGCCGTGCGTTGGATGAAGAGCCGAATGATTCGCTACAAAATCTCCCAAACGGTCAACCCCGCCCAGAGCGGGGCCAACTGAAGAGAGGAAGGATCGCTTATGTTTCCCTTTGTTCTTGCCGCTACCTGGTTTGCCCAACCCCATCGTGCTTTCGGATTGGATTGGAGTTATCTGACGGCGTTCGGTTTCATCGGGAATCTGGTTTTCTCGACCCGGTTTCTTGTGCAGTGGATCGCCTCCGAGAAGCGCGGCGAAAGCGTGATACCGGTTTCGTTCTGGTATTGGAGTATCGGCGGCAGCATCATCATGTGCCTGTATTTCATTTTTCAGCGCGATCCTGTAGGAATCCTCGCGTACCTGCCCAACAGCGCCATTTACGTCCGCAATCTGCACCTGATCCAGAAACGCAAACTTGCTCCGACAGCAGCCGCTTCGTCGCAACACCCAAGGGAAGAATTCCCCGGCTCCGTCGGAAGATAGAAGTTGTTTACGCGCGAGAACAAGCTAGGTTGGCGCTGTGGAAGTGGCTCAAGATTTCAAAGACCTGCTGCGACAAGCCGGACAGTTGGTGCGGCAACACCGCTGGCTATTGATCGGGGCGTTCCTTTTTGCCGTCGCGGGCGTGGTGTTCCTGCTGCCATTCGATCCACTGTGGGCGCCCAAGCCGGACGTCGGCGTCAATCCAACGCTTCGGCATTTGGCTACCGAACTAAGGTTCTGGGGTGACTACCAAACCGGCTCGCTGCTGATTGCGGGCCTGTTGTGGTTGCTGGGACGAATTTGGAGAATCCGGAATTGGCGCGTGGCGGCACTGGCTTGTTTGTTGGCTGCCACCTTTGCCGGGCTTGAGGTCAACGTCGTCCGTTTCACCGCCGGACGCCCCCGTCCCAGCGTGAAAGTGCCGGACCGATTGCACGGGCCGACATTGGACACAGATTATCACAGTTTTCCATCAGCCCATTCGGCCACTTCCTTCGGCACGGCCGGCGCCTTGGCGGTCGCGTTGCCGCCTATCGGCGTACCGGCTCTGTTCGGCGCGGTGGCAGTGGCATGGTCGCGGCTTTACCTGAAAAGTCATTATCCCACCGACGTATGGATGGGGGCCTGGGTCGGGATGCTTAATGGAATCGTGTTTGGATCGGCGGCACGTCGACTGTTTTGCAGGCAAGCGTCGCTTTCAATGTCAACGCCGGCGAATCCCGCTCGTCAACCCTCAGCAGGTTCGACGATTCAACGTCGATAATATACCTGCAGGTCCACCCAACTGGCATGCGCCAGATTCAGGCCATTGATTTGCACCGACGGGATTCCCGCGTCGCTGATTGAGGCAAGTACATCGGAAGCGGCGGAATTCAGACGTCTTGTGAGGGTCGTGCGACGAAAGAACTGTGCGAGTCGAGTTTCGCTAATCTGACAAACGACCAGACGCGGACCCGGTTGATTGAGAAATTCTTTCACCTCGCGCGCGCTGCCGAGGCTATCCCAATAACGAGCCGTGTAAAAGACGAGGCTCGGTTCCGCAAATCGCCAACTCGCGCAGCGCGTTGTGGGCGGCAACGTTTCCGCGAGCCCGCGCACGGCGACAGCCGGTGAAACGGAGCGCAAGCCTTCGCCGAGGACAACGATGCAAAGAACCAGCGTCAGCAAGTAAATCATCGATGCGAAGCTGTACCGCTTACGCCAACATACCGCCAACAGCGTGAGCGATAGAACCATTCCGGTGGCAGCTGCGGCGGCGGTGCCCAAACCTGACAGTTGAGGAAATCGGTAAAGCTCCCATCTTGCGGCGAACAGCGCAGTGGTGACAATCAGACCGATGACAATCACCAGCCAGAACCAGGCCTTGGAAACGCGGGAAGGTGTGGGAGTTGCCTGGATCGCTTGGCCGAACATGAGAAACAAGGCTGGGAACGCTGGCAAAACGTAGTGCGGCAATTTGGTCAAATAGCAAGTGAACAACAGATACGTTCCCACCACCCACGAGAGCAAAAACGCATTCTGCGCATTCCAATCGCGTCGGACCGTCACGACGGTATCGCCGGCAAACGCAATCCATGGAAAGAGACTGAGGAACGCGGTCAACAGATAATAATACGGCGCAAACGCACCGTGTCCTTCGAATGAGGTGAACCCGCGCTGCAGGACATGCTTTTCAATCCCGACTCGGAAAAAATCGCCGTGCGTTAGCACCAAGGCTGGTATGCCCCAAGAACCAACCATCAGCAAGAACAGCGGCACGCCCCATTCGGCTCGCAGTCGCCGCCAGGGAACCGGCTTGCGCCAAAAGACGAAGCGATAGAACAGAAGCGTCAACGCTGGCAGGACGATCGCCACGGGACCTTTGGCAAGAAATCCGACGCCACAGGCCGTCCAGAATAGCGTCCACCATTTCCATAAACCTTCCGAACTACTGGCCGACAGGAGTTCGAAAAGCGACCAATGAGCGGCGAAAACGCAGACCACCATCGGCATATCCGCGACGGCACTCCGGCCGTGCATCAGCATCTGCACGCAGGTCAGCAACCCGAACCCAGCGGCAAAACCGACCGCAGCAGAAAGCCAGCGCGCTCCCACTTGAAACGTCAGCCAAACCAGCAGCGCAGCGCAGAGCACGGATGGCAAACGGGCGGCGAATTCATTGACACCGAAGAACGCATAGGCGCCGCGCATCATCCAGTAGATCAAGATCGGTTTATCGAACCGGTGTTCACCGTTGAAGTAGGGAATCACCCATTCGTGGCGCACAATCATTTCCCGTGTGGCTTCCGCGAACCGCGGTTCATCGCGGTCGATCAGCGGGATGAGATTGTTGCCTGGCAGCAATAACAGCAGCGATAGCCCAACCAGAATCCACGCCCCCCAACGCCGCAGTTGTTTCTCATCTGGGAAGGGTGCACGTGAACTGGTTGCAATCACGGGCTCTGAATAACATGGCGTGGCTTCGCCAAGCCAGCCCCGTTTTTTTATCCGGGGCGGACCGGCCGAGGTGCTGGCCGTGAGTAAAACGGGTAGCGACCGAATTCCTTCTGCGGCCGGGCCTTCCAGCGTTTGTAGCTCCAGAGCCACAGCTCCGGACGTTCACGAATTTTCGTTTCGCAGAACTGAAGGCATAGCTGGGTGATTTTTTGCACGTCAGCATTGTTGTCGCCGGTCCGCTGAACCGGTATTTCCGGGCCGTACACGATGCGCGACCTGCCATTGGCCAACGGGTACGAAACGCCGCCCACGATGGCCGCTCCCGAGCGCAGCGCCAGCCGGGCAATCAACGATGTCGTCAGCACCGGCACGCCAAACAAGTCACACCAGATGCCGCCGGCACTCAAGCTCACGTGCTGGTCGATCAAAAGCGCGATGCACTCCCCGCGCTCCAACGTCTTCAACAGTTTGACCCCGGCGTGGCGGCTGGAAATGATGTCGTGACCCGACAGGGCGCGAAGCGGGTTGAAGATCCGTTCCAAGCCGGTGTTGCGCATCGTTTTCGTAACCACGGTTATTTTGAGACCATAGAAGCCCGTGGCCAGGCCGAGCAATTCCCAGTCCCCGAAATGTAGCGTGATGAAGATGATCGGACGACCTTGAGCGCGCAGTTCCTGAACCCTGTGGAATCCTTCCGTCTCTACTTCTACGAACTTATCCAACTGCTCGCGGGTCAGGCGCGGCGCCCAAAAATGTGAGAGCATCGTCGTAGCGAAATTCTGGGAGGAAGCGCGGGCAATCTTCTGCTTTTCGGAATCCGCCTGGCTGGCTCCGAAGGCCAGATCCAGATTGGCGAGGGCAATGCGGCGCTGTTTGGGAAGCAGATAATAGCCAATCCATCCGATGCTTCGTCCGAGCCGCCAGATGGCTCGCCGCGATAGCTTCGGCACTACCCATGCCAGGGACCGAACCGCCAGCACCTCCAATCGGAAGCGAGCGCGCTTTCGCAGGGGGATCTCCGGAGGAGTGTTCATTTCACTTCTTGAACTGACGCATCTGCTCCATGGCCGCAACCAGTTCGTTCTGGTGAGCTGCCAGCGCGGCGCGTTGATTCGGCAAGGGGACGTTGTTCGTATTGAGAATGGTAATGTCGGCATTATACGCTTCCAGTCCAAACGCGGTGATTGTATTGGAATCGACGATCGCGGCGTTTGCCCAACTGGAAATGAAGACAAAGGGCCGCGTCGCTTTTCCGGTCAGCGGTAATCCCTGGGTGTAATCGCCGAGCGGATTTTCTGCGCCCATATAAGTCAGAACCGTGGCGGACACGTCTTCATGGCTCGTCATCCGCTGAAGACGTTCTGGTTTCTGGCCGGGGACGTGGGCCAGACAAAGCGTTTTGGTTTCATAGCGGTCAAACGTACTGTCGTGGCCAAAAAAACCGAGTTCACCAAAGGCTTCCCCATGGTCGCCCACAATGAATACCAGCGTATTATCCATGAGTCCGCGTTCTGCCAAAGTTTGAAGGGCGCGGTCGATTTGCGCGTCTACATAATGCAGGCTGTTTCGATAGCGGTTCTCGATAAAGTGTAAATCCCCTCCTTCTTGCGCCAGCTTGATGTAATTGATCTGGCCGGTGGCGTTACCGATGTCAAACACCGCGTGTTCGCGGGGAAAGTTGTAGGGCTGATGAGAGGCATCGTAAAACATGAACGCGAAAAATGGCGTCCGCTTTTCGTTGACAAATTCGATGAAGCGATCGGTCATCAGCCGGTCGCGTTCCACACGGCGGCAATCCCATTTGTCCGTGATCGCGTCCAATACGTCGATAAACGCCGTGCCACGAAACTCGGGGAAATTCAAGTCCGTGCAGGAAAGGATGCGAAAACTGTAACCGAGCTGTTTCAGGGTATGAATCATCACCGGGCCGACATGCTCGGCCAGGGCGCTTTGCCAGTAGCTTCCGTCGAGGCCGTATATCAATCCGAAAATCCCATAGCGGGTTGTATTGCCGCTGCTGTAATTATCGTCAAAGACAAGTTGGCTTTCGCCCCAGTAATACAAGTTTGGCATGACTTGGGGCGTCAGCATGTCCCAACGCGCTCCCTCGATGGCGATGACCACAACGTTGGGTCGTGGGCTGCCGGGACGGAATCGAATCGGAGCCTTGGGATAATTCAGCGATCCACCCAGCCGCACTTTCAACTGCTTTCGGGGTACGGTGCTCACGCCGAGCACGCGGCTGGCGAAACGTTTGAAGGTCACCGGTTGATAGAGAGGCAAGACGTTGCGCAGTCTCATCACTTCCATGTTGTCGCGTAGATCGCCGATAGAAAAAGTCACCTTGTCCGCAATCAGCAGAAGCGCGACCACGGCCCAAAAGGTCGCAAAGGCTCGTCCGGTTCGGAAGCGTTTGGCGGCGACGCGCAAGCGCGGGAAAACCCACCAGGCAAAGGCGAATTCGATTGCGAGGATGGCACAGATGGCCGCGACTGTGTAAGTGACCGTGCCCCGGCCGGCAGTGACCGTGTCACCCGCGCCGGGGGTGGTCAGAAGATTCCACACCATCCCGTTGAAATGAAAATGCCAGAGAATGTAAATGATCGAGTCGGCGTAAATAAATACGCTGAGTAATCCGTAGAGCAACGGCAGCACCGTTAATGTCAGCCAGCGTCGCCTGAAGAACAGGAACGGTGTCGACAGAAGGGCGGGGGCGAGCGCGAGCATTGCGAAATTCGCCACGCTGGCCAGCAGCGCTGCCGCCCAGCCCGCGACCGAAGTGTTGCCCCGCAAACTTTCCAGGTAGCTGCGTCCAATGAACATCAAGAGCAGCACGTTGAACGCGAAAGAGTACGTGACGGCTTCGATGTGGAAGGCCAACGTCCGCGAATCAGATGTGGAAGAGCGGTGCGCCATTCGACTAATCAGGCGTCTGGATTGCCAGCCAATGAACTGATATTTCGATGCCCATGACCTGAGACGGTAAATATTGCTCACGCCGGCGCGGTAAGAGAAGCAAATTCGTTGCGTTTCGCGCCACGGTTTTGTACTCAATGCAGCATGAAGCGACGGAAAGCCATCGGAATTCTTGGCGGCACGTTCAATCCGATCCACCTTGGCCATTTACTCATGGCACAGGACGCTACGGAACAATTGGAATTGGAACGTGTCATCTTTATTCCGTCGGCCACGCCACCGCACAAGACCGTGGACAAACTGGCCAGCGCTCGTGACCGTCTCCAAATGATCAAGCTGGCCATTCGTGGAAATAAGCGTTTCGAGGTGGACGACCTCGAGATCCGGCGCGGCGGCAAATCCTATTCTGTGGACACGCTGACGCAATTAAAGCGCCGCTATCCGCGAGCGGAGTTTTTCTTCATCATCGGGGCGGATTCGCTGCAGGAATTGCATCTGTGGCGCGAAGTAAAGCGATTGGTAACTCTCTGCACGTTTGTCACCGTACCGCGTCCCGGTTTTCAGGCCAAACCGATCATCGATCCGCGATTGGATGTGGCCACGCGCCGGCGCTTACGGCAACACGTTTTGCGGGGGCACGCCTGTGACATTGCCTCGCGCGACATTCGCACGCGTATTGCCAACGGAAGATCCATACGCTATCTTGTGCCCGATGCGGTGCATCAATACATTCGGAGGCGACGGCTTTATTGGTGAAGCGTAACAGCGGCCTCGCCCCGGAAAAACTGGCAAAACTCTGCCGCAAGATCGCCCTCGACAAGAAGGCCGAGGACGTTCTCATTCTCGACGTGCGCGGCATCTCCAACGTTGCCGAGTATTTCTTCATTTGCAGCGGCACGTCCGAGCCACATTTGAAAGCCATTGCCGGCGAAATTGAACACCGCCTTCGCGAAGAGGGCTTTCGTCCGCGGCACCGCGACGGTTTCCCGCCCAGCCGCTGGATCGTGATGGATTACAGCGATCTGCTGGTCCACATCTTCCATCCTGAACTGCGCCAGCGTTACGCCCTCGAACAACTCTGGGGCGACGCCAAGCGGGTGAAATAACTACACTGGCTCCTACAAAGCCAAGTCATGGACTCGGAGCGGATTCGCTCTCGAATCCATTCTAATCGTTTCGCGGCTTCGCGCCGCCACTTTATTCGTCATGTTGAGCTTGTCGAAACATCTCTGTCCGTGAGATTTCGTGTCGTTCACCACCAACCGTCAAACCCCTCGATTCCGGAATTATAGATAGTAGCGCTATCTATAACCTCGCAGGAAATCAGAACCCGGCGGAGGACGCAGAGATTCTGGCTTCCGACTTCTGCCGCCCACATCAGCGGGCCGCGAACCAAGCCGATTGCTCTCGAGAGTCGGGCGTTGCTCCCGAGTGTGAATTACAGAAAAACGAGATTTGACCCCGCGGACTAATTACATCAGGCTTGTCCAAAATAAGGTTTTGCCAAGAGGTGATAATGATTGTCCATCAACACGTAGGCCTGGCAACGCAATCCGAACCGTTCCACCGCCTCCGCCAAAAACTCCAGAAAACGCTGCCGATCCCGATCCTCGCGAAACACCGCCCGCCGCTCGTTGCCCCGTGCCGTGACATGATACCAGCCGCCGGCTACTTCGATCCTGACAGGTCGCGCCACGCCCGCCAGATTGCCGACCGGAGGGACGCACTCCGTTGCGTCCGTTCCGAAAACGCGGCCACGACAGAGCGTGGCCCTCCAAAATCGGACACTACAAGCTTTTTGAACGAATGCCTTTAACCGTGGTAGAATGAATTCAAGAGAATGAAAACGAGACTTATCCAACAGGATTCGGGCGCGAAATCCAAATGGAAACGAAATGGGTTGGAGTTGGGATTCATTTTGACGACCGGAATTTGCTTGGCGTCGGTCTCTCTGATGTTCGTGTTGCCGGTATACAGAGTGACGGTACACCAAGGAAACGCGTATGAACTTCGTATCTTAGGCAGCGGGCCCGGAGCAGTCGCGGCCATAACCGCGTTCGTGTCGGGCGTCGTAGCCTCCTTGCTTTTCCTCAATTTGCGCTGTTATCGTAAATCATCTGCCCACGAAAAACCGAAACAGCATTCGGTCCACACTTCCTGTTTGTAAATTCCGACCTTTAAATTCCCGGCTCAAATCCGTCCTGAGATCGAGAGTTGGCCCCGCTGACGAGTGTTGATCCTGGTTACAGTTGACCTAGTTATTACCGGCTAGAACGTCACATTGGCGAGATCGCCGGTGCCGAGCGTGTCACCGCCTGCGTTAATGATGGGCGTAGAATTGCCGCTAAGTTTATTTTCTGCGGCGTAGTTGCCGTTGGCACTGCCGAGATCGATGCCGGCGGTGTTGTTCAGCACGCAGGTGTTCCCGACAATGGAGTTGTTGCTGCCGATACACTGGATGCCGGGGTTGGAGTTGCCCGAGCAATTATTCTGGCTCACGGTGGAACCTTGGTCGGTGCGGATGCCATTCTGACCATTCTGGTTGCAAGTGTTGTGCAGCACGGTGCACAACTGCCCGGCATTGATGCCGTAGGTGCCGTTGCCCGTGCACACATTGTTCTGGATGGCACAGGCTGTGTCGGCAGCGATTCCGGCAGCGCCGTTGCCGGTGGCCGTGCAGCGCTCGACGAGGGAGCCGACAGACACGTGAACGCCATTGACACCGTTGCCCTCGGCTCTCACATCCAATACGACGTGACCACTGCCGGCCAGATTCACGCCGTTAATAGCGAACCCGTGCACTACGCCATTCTCGATGGTGACGTTCCGCAGATCGGTATTAGTGGCGATGATGCCGTTCAGCGACGTGGCGTCGTTGCCCTGCACGGTGAACCCGTTCAGATCCAGCGTCACATTGCTGGCTTCGATCTGGATGGCGGGGGCGGCGGTCGGGACGGCGAGATTGCCGATGAGCTGGTAGCTGCCCGATCGGCTGATGACGATTGGGAAGTTCTTGGGTGACTTGAGGGGGACCGGCCCTTTGGTCGCGGCCCAGGCCGGCGCGGCGATCACCAACGCGATCAATCCAAGACCGATGACTCTTGTGCTATTCATACGCGATCTCCTGTGGGGTTGAGCGGGAACATACCGGAAAAGTTGCCAAAATCCAGTCGTTAGCTCGCCCTGAGCAAAGTCGAAGGAAAGGTCTCTGTAGACAACGCTGTCTGAGAAAGATATAGGTCGCCTGTACAAATGGATGCTGGCTCAGTATCCTCCGAAGCGCGACCCGGCAAGGCCCGGTAGCTATATGGTCCCGCCCTACAATCCCAACGACACTTCGCCGCCGGGACATGCGGCAGCGTCGAGTACAACAACGGCAACGGCAGAGATGTTTCGACAAGCTCAACATGACAAATTCAAAACGGCGATGCGCGGCGATTCACCCCGAAAGCGTTCGGGGCAGGGAGCGCCGTGGCTACAATAGACTGGGAGAAGCCGTACGTAGCCGCAGCCTTTATGGCTGCGCGGGATGGGCCCGTGCGCCCCGCAGGTTAAGCTGAGTGCTGCACGAAACGCCGCATGTAGTTTTCGCGGCAACCCTGCGGCTACAACAAATCCTAAACCCCCTTTCATCCCCGCAGGCTGAAGCCTGCGGCTACAGAATGTCAATACCCGCAAGCGAAGCTCTGAGTCGACGGTCATAGACCGCCGCTACAGAACGGCAACGGGGCGGAACCGGTAACGGTTCCGTCGGGCAAACGGAACGTTCACACGTTCCGCTCCAAGGGACCGATTGTGACGTTAGGTACGAATGAGGCCGTGATAGCGATTGGGATCGAGCGCAAATTCTGGGAAAATCTTGGGAAGCTCGCGCGCGCCAAGATGTTTTTGCGCGATCTCGGTAAACACGTCACGGTAGTCGGTCGTCAACGCCAGGTCGCGACCTTGGTAAAGCTGCTCTTGCGCGAGACCGGGCCATCGACCATACACCTTGCCGCCGCGCACCGGGCCGCCCATGACCATGAAACAGTTGGCATGACCGTGGTCAGTTCCGCGATTGCCGTTCTGGCGGACCGTGCGACCGAATTCGCTCATGGTGAGAATGACGACATCCGCCAGGCGATCGCCAAGGTCCTGATATAGCGCCGCCAGGCTCTTCGAAAATTCGGTAAACCGATTGGCCAACTGACCCGCTGCCCCACCTTGATTGACATGCGTATCCCACCCGCCAATTTCGGCAAAAGCGACTTCGACGCCGAGATCGGCTTTGATCATCTGGGCGATCTGCATCAGGGCGCGACCGAATGCACTGTTCGGATATTGCGCGCCATTCTGGGGCAAATACTTCGTGGGGTCGGCCGACTGCAAGGCAGCGATGGCGTCGAACGCTTCCTTGCCGGTTCCGTGCATCACGCTGTCCACCGCGCCCTCGTACATCCCCTCGAAACCGTCTGCCGTGCCGACATTCGATACGCCGTGGCCAAGTCCCTGTGCCCCGCGCACGCCGAACGATTTCAGGTCCGGGATCGCCAGGGCCTCGTATTCGCCCTGCAAACTGCGCGGCAACATCGCCGTCAGCGCCACGGCGCGAAACGACGTAATCTTGGCACGATCTTCGGGGCAGGCGAGCAACGTACGATTCAACCACCCCGTGCGGATTGATTTGTCGCTGACGACGCCGCACTCCATGAAATCCTGTGCATCGAAGTGGGAGCGCGTCGAACTGGGCGAGCCACACGCCTGGATCAACGCCAGATGCCCGCTTTTGTATATCGGCAACAGTGCCGCCATGTTTGGGTGAAATCCGAAGAACCCGTCGAGGTCAAGCACGCCTTCCGCGCCAGCTTTCTGCGTCGGCGGCGCGATCGCGATGTCCGAACGCGCTTCGTAGTAATGCTTGTCGCCGTAAGGGATGACCATCGAAAGTCCGTCGACCGCGCCGCGTTGGAATAGACAGATGAGAACCTTCCGTCCACCCGCCCGGGTCGGCTCGGCGGCGAACACCAGTTGCTGCAGGAAACTCGGCCCCCACATGGGCACCGAGCCAATGGACACCAGCGCCAACGCGCCGCGTTTGAGGAAAGTTCGACGAGATAATTGCATAGAAGCGCTCCTTGGATTCATCAGTGTCTTTGGAATTCAGGTGAACCGAGCATCAGTGCCACGAGTTGCGGCACGTTGACGGTGGTGGCGACGCCGCCACGCGGGCCCAAAGCCTGTTTCTCCAGCGTGGCGCGGGTGGACTCGCTCATCCGGCCCTGCAACAACACGTCGTTAAGCCGATTGAGGACCAGCTCAGGTTTGTCAATGTCCACGCCCCGCACCAGGTTGTCGATCGGCAGACTGACATCGACCAAATTCTGTTCGGCAAGGGTGAGCGAGAAGTTCATGCGGGCAATGAGCGCGCCGGCATTGACCCATTTGCGCGAGTCCTCGGGATAGCCGGTCGGCGCCTGATAGGCGAACAACGGTTGACCAAGCTGAATAATGGAGAGGTCGAGCGTCTTGCGCCGGGCATTGGCCAGACGATCCATACCCCGGCCGAACGTCGCGCCCGTTTCCATCGCCAGTCGCATCGTTAGCGGGGGTCTCACGTTGTCCTCGGGCATCATCGTTCCGCCGGCTGCCCGCACTGCCGACACCGCGAATTCAAACGGGGATTTGATTTTCGCGCGATACGCCGCGGGCGAATAAAACTCCGGGCTATAGATGATTGCCTCGACGACCTTCCGCAAGTCGCCGTCGGTCGCGCGGAAGACGCCCGCGACGCGATCCACCAGCGCCGCCGGAGGATCATCCGCCACGAGGCGCTGGCAGAGCTCGCCTGAAATGAATTTCGCCGTGGAAGGACTGCGCGCCAGAATATCGAGTACCGTCTCCACGTCGTTTGCCCCGCCGCCAGCGGGAATCATGTGGCCAAGCACAATTTTCTGGCCCTCATCGTGGCGGCGCGGGTGGAACTCGAATGCACCCGTTCGTAAATTGATGCCCCAACCGGTGAAACAGCGCGCAACTTCCTGCACGTCTTTCTGGGAGTACCCGCCGTCCACGCCGAGCGTGTGCAATTCCATAATCTCTCGCGCATAGTTCTCGTTGATCGCGCCGACCACGCGAGGTTTGCCGGTGTCGATTGGATCCGGTAGGGCACCCGGGACTCGCGCGCGCAGGCGCGCCCGGATGAGTTCTTCGCGCGGCGTCAGCTCGCGCGCCGCAGAGTTTTGCGCGTTATCGAGATAGAACAGCATCGCCGGGCTTTTCGCCGAGGCCTCGAGCAAGTCGCGGAACTTACCGAAAACGTGCGGGCGAATGGCTTCACGGTCATCGATGACCTTCAAGACCCGACAGGAACCTTTGCGAACGTCGATGTTGAAATGATTGCTCCAGAAATCAACCAAGACCTCGTAAAGCTGGCGGTTGGATTCCACAGCACGAATGATCTTGGCGTCCTGCAATTGGGCCACGGCGATTCGCGACAAATGCTCGCCGGGCTTGTCGTCCATGAACTTCCGCAGATTCTCGGCGCGCATCTCGGCATCCCCCGATTGAGAGCCGCCCTTTATTTCACTTTGCTTCTCGGCCTCGGCTTTCGCCTTTTTGCGCTCAGCGGCGAGCCGCTGATCTTCGTGGAGCGCTTCCATCAAAGCCGTCGAGGTCATCGATAAGGCAGGAAATGCACCCAGCTTCTCTTCTACGGCGGAATCGTCAATCCGTTCGGGATGCAACTGCTGCTGCAGATAGTTTCCCAAGCCCATCTGTTTCACGCGTTCCACGTCACCGGGACGCGGCCCAAAGCCGAGCCGATCCAAGACGTGAATGATCTTTTGGTCGGGCGTGAGTTGGTCTTCCGCCCGAAGCGGAATGGCGAGAAGCGAGCAGGCGGCCAGACCACACAGCAGCGCACAGAAAGGACGGAAACCAAGAACCCTTAAATCGCGACTATCTGTTGAATGCGCCCGTGACATACCGCATCTAACACCATGAACTAATCCGAGTAGCGGGGCAAACTTTTCTGGCGTGACCTAATTCCGACTAACAAAACCGATTTCCCTGTAGCCGCACCCTTTACGGGTGCGCTTCCCCCGCGCAGGCTAAAGCCTGCGGCTACACTCTTGCTCGCCCTGAGATCTGGATTGCCGACTGGATTTCTCGGACGAAACTGCTACACTTTCCGCGGATCGCAGTTTCAACGCCAGCTAATAACAATTGAGGCGAGGAATCGTGTTGCTCGAAGGGCACAAATCGCTGTGGTTTCTCAAGCGCCATGCGTGGATCATTGTCACCAAGGTGGCGGTCACTGGCTTTGTCGCACTGCTTTCCTTGGACGCGTCGGCACAAAGCCTTCGAATTCCCTGGGTGGGATACGGACATGACTCGCAGCACAGCGCTCTTTCGCCGACGCCATCCCAGCCACTGAACCAAATCCTCTGGCAAACGCCGGTGGATTTAGATCCCCAGTACAGCGGCGATGAGTTGCTCATTCACTACGGATCGCCGTTGATCACCCGCTCCAACACCGTCATCGTGCCGGTAAAGGTCGGCGCTACCGATGGATTCCGTGTCGAAGCGCGCGGCGCAACCAACGGCACTCTCAACTGGATGCAGTCCACCGATTATCGGCTGCCACCGCATAATTGGACGCCCAGTTTCTCACCCACGTTGACGCCGAAAAACCGCCTCTATTTCCCCGGCGGCGGTGGGACGGTTTACTATTGTGATGGTCCCGACACGAACGCGGCGCCCAGCGTCGGGCAGATTGCGTTCTACGGACTCGCCAATTACCTGGCTGATACCAACGTGTATCTGACGAATGTGTTCATCAACACGCCGCTCACCTCTGACCGGTACGGCAATATCTATTTCGGGTTTCAAGTCACCGGTTCCACGCCTCTTGCGCTTACAAGCGGTGTCGCTCGTATCGATTGCTCGGGAACTGGTACCTGGATTTCCGCCAGCGCCGCGGCTGCCGACAGCGCGATCACCAAGGTGGTTCTTAATTGCGCTCCCGGGTTGAGCAACGATCACAAAACGCTCTACGTCGCCGTCAGCACCGGCAGTTACGGCTCGGGTTATCTGGTGGCGTTGGATAGCCGGACGCTCGAGCCGATTGCCAGAGTCCGGCTCAAAGACGCCAGGACACCCGCCAACAACGCGAGTTTGTACGACGATGGGACCGCGTCACCGACCATTGGCTCCGATGGCGATGTGTACTTTGGTGTCCTGGAGAATCCGCTCGGAGCGAACCATTACCGCGGTTGGCTGCTGCATTTCGATGGCGGGCTCACGCAAACCAAAACCCCCGGCGCGTTTGGCTGGGACGATACAGCGTCGGTCGTACCCGCTTCGATGGTTCCGTCCTACCACGGGGCTTCATCGTATCTGCTTATGACCAAGTATAACAATTACGCGGAGGCTGGCGGTGACGGCGTCAACAAGATCGCCATTCTCGATCCGCATGACAGCATGACCGACCCGATTTCCGGCGCGACGGTTATGAAAGAAATCCTCACCATTGCCGGGCCAACGCCGGATTCCGAATTCACGAATAGTCTCCCGAACGCTGTTCGCGAGTGGTGCATCAATACCGCCGCCATCGATCCGTTTACCAGATCCGTGTTGGCCAACAACGAGGATGGCAAATTGTATCGCTGGGATTTGACCTCCAACACGCTCATTCAAACCACCACGTTGACGACGGGTCTCGGCGAGGCCTACACGCCAACGATTATCGGTGTGAATGGAATCGTGTTCGCCATCAATAACGCCACGCTGTACGCCGTCGGTCGGTGAGGGGAACGGATCGTGCGACAAGAAACTCTCAACCTCCTGCTTGCCGCCAGCCTGTTGTCCCTCACACCATCGACCCGGGCCGGCTTGAGCTTTGCTTTCACGCCCGCAACGCAGCTCGGCGCGCGCAGCAACCTCGTGGTCTTCTCAGGCACGTTGAGCAACACCAGTCTGACCGACGATTTGTACCTGAACGATATCCAGTTCAGCTTCGATGGCGTCGCCACGAATTATCTTGCGGGCGATTCAAATGCATTCTTTGCCAACGTGCCCGGGATTCTTTCGCCGGGTGAAACGTACAGCGATGTCGTGTGTATCATTACGATCGACGCCACGACGCTGCCTGGTGATTACTCGGGCTCGGTCACGATTTTCGGAGGCGCGGACATTTTCGCGGCGGCCAATCTGGGCATGCAAACCATCCAGGTGTCCGTGTTCGATACGCCATTCGATCTCTGGCAGTTCCAGCAATTCGGCGCAAACACCAACAACCCTGCGATCAGCGGCCCATTGGCCGATCCGGACAGCGACGGCCTCGTGAATCTGCTCGAATATGCATTCAGCCTGAACCCGAATAGCCCAGATGAAACGGGTCTGCTGACTCCGCAGATAGACCCCAACTGCGATTGTCTGACGTTGACATATACCAAGGTTCTTGGCGCAACGGATTTGACCTACACGCCCGAAGTCGCCGCCGATCCGGGTGGTCCGTGGAGCACAAACGGCGTCGCCGAGATTGTCACTGACGCGAATACTACAGCGCAGAAAATCAGGGTCAGCGACATTGGCTTCCCGGTTACCAGTGCTACCAACCGGTTTATTCGACTCAGAGTTACGTCTTTCCCTTGAGCCGTATTGGCGCAACTCGCGGTTTTTACAGGTGTTCAGACTTTTTTGCTGCAGGAACTGGAATGTGTTTGACGCCGAATTGATCCGGAGATAGCATTACTCGCGAGAGTATGGGAAAAAGGGAAGCCTGCCTGAGTCACCTCGGGTCTAAATTCACAGTTGGGACGATTAGCTCTTTAGTTTGTCTTCTCGTCTGTTTTTGCTTTGAACGTCCTGCGCTGGCCTGGAATGCAGAAGGGCACATGCTGGTTGCGCAAATCGCTTACAATCACCTCGATCCCGAGGTAAAAGTCAGGTGCGACGCCCTCGTTGCGGTGCCGCTCACCTACTCAAGTACTCAAAGTAGCAATTTCGTGACTGCCGCCGTCTGGGCCGACGATTTCAAAAGTCAGTTGGGCACGGGCACTTCTCATTATATTGATTTGCCCATCAGTCTCGATGGCTATCCGACCAACGGCGTTCCCCCCGAGGTCCCGAATGTTGTTACGGCTCTCAACCAGTACATTGCCACACTGCAAAGCACCAATGCCACGTTGACCGACCAGGCCACCGCCTTGCGTTATGTGCTCCACTATGTCGGTGATATTGAGCAGCCTTTGCATTGCTCCAACGGCATTAGCACGAATCAACCCACGGGTGACGCTGGTGGCAACGGCTTCTACATCACTGGCAATTGGAGCAACCTTCATTCGCTCTGGGATTCGGGCGGCGGCTATCTGACCGATTCGATCTCGCGGAAGCCGTTCAGTTCCGCCAGCCAGGCCACGGTGAACAACAAGGTCGCCGGCATCGAGGCCGACTATCCGTACGCCAAGAGCGTGGGTTCGAACCCCGATCCCATGGATTGGGCTGTGGAAGGCCGAGGAATCGCGGAGACGATCGTTTATAAAAACATCTCATCTAACACCGCGCCCTCGTCCGCTTATCTCAATACCGCGCAGACCACCACCGAACAGCGCATGGCCATTGGCGGACAGCGCCTCGCCAAGTTGCTGAATACCATCTTCGCGACGAATGTTCCGGTCGTCGCCTTTGCAAATGTCGCCGGCGACAACTTTAGCTTTTCGTGGGGCTCCGTTTCCGGCCGGACCTATCGGGTCCAATGGAAACAGCAAATGGACGATGCCTCGTGGAATGATCTGACCGATATTGCCGCTTCGAGCAACTCGACTTCTTTCAGCGAATCGACATTGGGCCAGCCGCAACGGTTTTATCGAGCAATCGTGGTGAACTGATCTCGGCTTCGGCTGGCGCAGCTCGTCGCCGCGGACAAATCCATTCTGCACTTAAGAAAAGGTCTGTTCCTTGCCGGGAAATGTGCCCGCCTCGACTTCGCCCTTGTACGTTGCGAATGCTTTCCGCATTTCTTCGGCGAGATTGGCGTAGCGCTTGACGTGTTTCGGCGTGAACCGCGTGAATAGACCGAGCATATCGTTGCTCACCAGAATCTGGCCGTCGCAATGTGGTCCGGCGCCAATCCCGAGCGTCGGGATTTTGATTGAGGCCGTGACTTTCTCGGCGACCGACGTCACGACACCTTCGACCACGATCGCAAACGCTCCCGCCGCTTCTATGGCCCGCGCGTCTTGGAGAACCTTCTCGGCCGATTGCGGCGTGCGCCCCTGGATTTTGTAACCGCCGGTTTCGAGGATTGCTTGCGGCAACAGACCGATGTGGCCCAGCACCGGGGTGCCTCCGGCAACGAGCGCGCGCACTTGTTCGACAATCGCTTCGCCACCTTCGACTTTGACCGCTTCAGCCCCGGCTTGGATGAAACGCCGGGCATTTTCGATGGCCTGGCTGACGTTTGAATACGTCATGAACGGCATGTCGGCCACTAGCAACGCGTTCGGTTTCGCCCGGGCGACCGCGGCCGTGTGATGGAGCATCTCCTCCATCGTCACGGCCAACGTGTTCTCGTAGCCGAGCACGGCCATGCCCAAAGAATCGCCAACGAGAATCAATTGCACGCCCACCTCATCCATGATTTTGGTCGTGAAGAAATCGTAGGCGGTCAGTGCGGCGATCTTCTCGCCGCGCTTTTTCATCCGCTGCAGCGTGTGAATTGTCACCTTGTGCTCATTCATGTCAGTGTTGAAGAAATTGATCGGTTAAAAGCGTTAAAGAGGTCGCGAAAGGAACTTCCTCCTCTCTCAACCCTTTAACGACTTTAACATCATTAACGCTTTCACCATTCGTTCTGTACAAACTTTACCTCGCCTTCGCGCGTAGGCAACTCGCGCAACAACGTCCGCACAGTTTTCCCGGTGCCTTTCACAATCAGGTCGGGTCGAATTGTGGAAAGCGGCAACAAAACGAATCGCCGCTCCGCCATCCGCGGATGCGGGACCTCCAAATCTTTCTCTAGAATCTCCTTCTCACCAAAATAAAGGATGTCGATATCGATCGTCCGGGCGGCATTCTTCGGCAAATCTCGATCTCGTCCGTGCGCCACCTCGTATGCCAGAATCTTCTTCAACAACGTCTTCGGCGCGCCCTCGTATTCGACTTCCAGAACCGCGTTCAGGAACCTGGGCGAATGGGGAGGACAACCGACCGGCTCGGTCTCGTACAGCGGCGAAGCAATGTGCCAGGCTTCCCGTGACAAACTTAATAAATACGCCTTTGCTTGCTGGAGATGACGGAGCCGGTCGCCCAGATTCGATCCAAGACCCAGGCCAATCTTCATGGCTGCTGGCCGGCCGTCGTCGTTTGCGGACGAATGACAATCACTCGACCGGTAATCGTCCAGACCAGATTCGCCTCCTGACAAATCTCATCCAGCAACCTCTTCGAGGTGATGTTTTTCCGTCGCACCGTCACTTTGGGTGAGCGTCCCGACGTGGCGCCTGTGGTCAACGTTCCCTGGGAAAATGTCATGGGATAAGAAAGGACATGCTGGAACTTGAAATGCAGGGGATGATACTCGCGACTTTTCTCCGCCCAAACCCGAAGCGCTTCTTCGGGCGTCACATTTTCCAGATCGATTTCTGGAATCACCGTGTGATTCAGCGCGGCTCGGATTTCCTTGGCACGCGGACTGACGGACCGCTGCTCGTTTTGCCCAAGATCGGAACAAGATGCCAACAGCACCGCGACCGTGAAGCCAATAATGAGTTTCGGCGTCATGGCTCCGACTATCGTAACCCCAAAACGTCCTGCATGTCGTATAAACCAGGTTTCTGCGTCACCGCCCATTTGGCGGCGCGCAGCGCCCCTCGCGCAAGGGTCTCACGGCTGTTGGCACGATGCGTCAATTCGAGACGCTCGCCAGCCGTGCCAAACGTGACCGTGTGATCGCCGACCACGTCGCCGATGCGCAGCGCGTGTGCCGGAGCATCTTTGCCACGGACACGTTTCAGAATCTCCTGCAACCGCTTCGCCGTACCGCTGGGCGCGTCTTTTTTTGCCGTGTGATGCGTTTCGACAACTTCTGCCTCCCAATTGTTGCCGACGATCTGCGCGACCTTTTCCGTCAGCCAGAAAAGCGTGTTGACTCCGGCGCTGAAGTTCGCCGACCAAATCACCGGGATTGTTCGCGTCGAGTCACGTACCGTCTTCCTTTCGCCATCGTCGTGACCGGTTGTGCCGATGACCAATGCCTTCTTGTGCTCGGCGGCAATTTTCGCCACCGCCGCCGTACCTTCGTGAACAGAAAAGTCCACAACGACGTCGGCGTTTGCGATCACCTTCGCCAAATCGTCGCCTTGGTCAATCTCGCCAACGAGCTGCAGTTCGGGGTCGGATTTGATGCAGGCGAGCAGTGCCTGACCCATCCGGCCCTTGGAGCCGCAGACGATGATTTTGATTGGCGTCATAAATTCCAGCGGCGGTCTGCGACCGCCAATTCCAAGACAGCATCCCGCGACGGTCATAGACCGCCGCTACAATTTCATCCCTGCAACAACTTCAAATGCTGCAAGGTTTCTTTCAATTGCGCCCGGTTGGCGTCGCTCATCGGCACGAGCGGCAGACGGTATTTCTCCTCGATCAGCCCCATGATCGCCAGCGCAGCCTTAACCGGAACCGGGTTCGTTTCAATAAACAGATCTTTAAAAATCGGGAACAGTTTCGCGTGGATACGCCCTGCCCGCTCGAAATCGCCCTTGAGCGCCGCATGCGTCATCTCTGTCACCTCGCGCGGCACAACGTTCGAAGCCACGCTGATGACGCCGACCGCGCCGACGCTCATCATCGGCAGCGTGAGCGAGTCGTCCCCCGAGAGAATGCAGAAATCCCGGTCCACCACCGCGCGCAGTTGGCTTACGCGATCCACCACACCGGTCGCTTCTTTGAGTCCCACAACGGATTTGGGCAAGTCGCGGCGCAATTTGGCGATCGTGTCGTTGGATATATCGACTCCGCAACGGCCGGGGATGTTGTACAGAATCACCGGCAGCCCGCCATCCTCCGCTATCGCGCGGAAATGCGCGTACAACCCGGCTTGCGTCGGCTTGTTGTAATACGGCGAAACCTGCAGCGTGGCATCCGCACCGGCCTTCTTGGCGTGCTGGGTCATGGAAATCGCTTCGTCGGTCGAGTTGGAGCCGGTTCCCGCAATCACCTTGCACCGTCCGGCGGCGAACTTAACGACCAATTCAATGACGTGGTTGTGCTCTTCGTGCGATAACGTGGGCGATTCGCCGGTGGTACCGCACGGCACGAGGCCGTCGACCCCGGCGGCGACCTGCTGTTCGACGAGTTGACGGAGCCGCGATTCATCGACGCGGCCGTCCTTGGTGAACGGCGTGACCAAAGCTGTGTGGGTGCCACTGAACATACCGGTCAAATCATAGGTTGGCAGGGACGTTTTGCAAGCATGGAAAAGAACGCGGAAACAGGCGCAGTTCGAATTGTAGCGGCGGTCTGCGACCGCCGACCTCGACGGTTTCGACGCTCACAGAGCGCCGCTACAGCAAACACAAACCGTTACCTACCGGTGCGAAGCAGCATTCCGCAGTCTCAGGAAAGCGCGGTTGAGCGCCGCGTCACTGCGAACGATCAGAAATGAGCGCCCCATCACGCCGTAGACTTCGCTGCGCGGGATTTTGATCCGATCGGCGGGGTCGAGCGGATTGTCGGTCCGCAACCGAGCAATGGTCTTCAATCCGATCCAAATCGGCCAGATGCAGGCCAGACGCAGACGCCAGAGTGAGCGCGGAGTTTGCATGGTGTATTCCCAGCCAGCGTCGAGATGATCGACGGCACGGTCGAGCCATTTCGTGTATTCGGCCCGGATTGAATCGTAGTTGGTCGGATCGAGTAAACTGCGTGGGTGTTCGACCGGCAAGTAACAACGCCCACGCCGCAAATCCCAAGCGACGTCCCGCAATACGTTCACCAATTGAAGTCCCTTCCCATACCGAATCCCCAGTTCGCACATCTTGGCGGTATTCCAATCATGCAACGGCTCAAGATGCGCCTTGCACATCTTCGTCCAAAACTCGCCGACGCATCCCGCCACCATGTACGTGTAGCGATCAAGCTCGTCGTCGTTGGCCAACGCCGTCACTGCCCGTTTGTCTCCCCCGGGAAACTTCTCCAGATCGAAAATTTGTCCACTGACGATGTTCTTGAGAAGTTCCCGGACAAGGTTTTGATCGTTGTATGAGAAATGACGGAGCAAGTCCATGCAATCGTAAAGTCTCTCGAGTAGGGTTCTTTCTGCTTTGGAAATCTGGGCTTCCCATGTCGCCGCGACAGGCTGATCCATGGGATTGACGGGTTGCTTATGGCGAAAGAAGACTCCGTGGACCCATGTGCTTCGGACGCGAGACCCATCGAGCGTGCTTCCAGACGCGAAGGCCCCACGTAACTTTTTCAAAGTATCGAGTCGCTCAGCCTCGGCTATCGCGAAGCAGTCCGCAATCGTGTCGCTGGCCCGAGCCAGAAGGTAGGCCAACGAGATTTGCGGACGAATCTCTTTCGGCAAAACGCGCAGCGTCAGGTAGAACGAACGGGATACGTCCCGCAGCAAATCTTCGAGGAGATATCGCTCCTCCTTCTGGGGAAATGGTGGCAGACACGGCTTACCGGCGGTGATCTGCGAAGAGTCGGCGCTCATCGGCGGTCACTCTAGAATTAACCATTGCCTTCTGCAAGGTTTCCTGTACCCTCCCGCGATGCATCCAATCTTTTGGCAGACAATTGGGTTCGTTGGTGGCGTTGTTTATTGCAGTTTCTTCGAGTGGATGCTTCACAAATACGTGATGCATCGTCCGGTGCCGTTCTTTCGGTATCCGTTCGTGGCGCACGCGCTCACGCACCATGGGAAATTCAAAGCCGATGACACGTATCACCTCCAGAATGAGGCCGACAAGAAAACCGTCCCCATGGCGTGGTGGAATGCGCCGGCGATGTGGGCGATTCACATCGGTCCAGTGCTCGGTTTGCAGTGGTTGTTAGGCGTGCCAATGGCTTGGGGCATGTTCGCGGCGATGGTCTGTTACTATGCAGCGTATGAATACCTGCACTGGTGCATGCACATTCCCCGCAAACGCAATATTGAACGCTCCGGCATTTTCTTTCGCCTCAATGGCCACCACCTGCTCCATCACCGCTACGTGGGCAAGAATCTCAATGTCGTGCTACCCCTCTTTGATTTTCTATTGGGGACGCTGATGCTGCGTTCCCCAATGAAGTTTGCGCAAGCCACTGGTCCATCGGTGCCGAACGTTCAACCTCGTGAAGAAAAACTCGCGGTGGCGGCGTAAGGCTGCCCAACGAAACCGTTTGCTGTGTAGCTGCACCGTTGCCGCACACGACCGCGGCGTCTCGTCCGACTCGGCTTATGGGTGCGTCTGTGCCACGCAGACTGAAGTCTGCGGCTACAATGGTCGTAAGACAGAGGCGAGCTGGCGTTCACTTCCCCAGCGCCAACATCCGTTCAATTGGCACGAGAGCGCGGCGACGGGTTTCTTCGTCCAGCGAAATTTCCGGCGCGAGGTTTTCCAAGGCGGCGACGGCTTTCTCCAATGTATTCTTCTTCATGAAACTGCATTCGTTGCAGTGGCAGGAATCGGTCGGACCGGGAATGAATACTTTGTCCGGCAATTCCTTTTCGAGACGGTGGAGCATGCCGGCTTCGGTAACGATGATGAATTCGTGGGCGGATGAGTTCTTGCAGTAATTGAGCATTTTTTCGGTCGAGCAAACTTCATCAGCCATCATGCGGACTGCTGGCAAACATTCCGGGTGGGCAACGATCTCCGCGTCCGGATACTCCTGCTTGAGTCGAAAGATCGCCTTGTGCGTGAACAGCACGTGCGTCGAACACGCGCCCGGCCAGAGAATCATTTGCCGACCCGTTTGCGCCATGACCCATTGACCGAGATTCTGATCGGGAACGAATAGGATTGGTTTGTCGGCGGGAATGGAATTGACGACTTTGACAGCGTTCCCAGAGGTGCAAATGATATCCACGAGCGCTTTCACGGCGGCGGTGCAATTGATATAGGCAACGATCTGCACGTCGGGATGCGCTTCTTTCCAGCGCGCCAACGCTTTCGCGTCGCACGAATCGGCCAGCGAACAACCCGCTTCCAGGTCGGGCAGCAGAACAGTCTTGCCGGGATTCACGATCTTTGCCGTCTCGGCCATGAAGTGAACACCGCAAAAGAGAATCACATCAGCGTTCGTCTCCCTGGCCTGGAAAGACAAACCGAGGGAGTCGCCGACGAAATCCGCCACATCCTGCAATTCCGGCACCTGATAATTGTGGGCTAGAATGACGGCGTTTCGCAGCTTCTTCAGTTCGAGAAGGCGCTCCTGAAGCGATTGCTTTTCCGTGGTCGCCAGCATTTTCGTTGTAGTGGCCGCCGTCCCCGGCGGCTCGGAGCGCGACCGCGTCCGGGACGAACGCTACTACGGTGCCACACCCTAACGGAAATGCCGGGTTTGTCAACGCGCACACTGTCTGCTAGAATATGGCGGTGGAAGTCGCAGTTGAGTGGACAAATTTATGAAAGCGTCGATTCTCGCAACGTGTTTGACAATCGCCATCGCCTTCACCTGGGGCAGCGCACCATGGATTCCGCCTGTTTCGGCCAAAGAATCCTCAACCGCACCGGATGGCGACCTGAATCTCGCACGACATCTGGAACGGGCCTTCGAGAAAGTCGCCGAACACGTGAGCCCCGCTGTCGTCGTCATCACCACCAAACGTACCATCCGTTTGGATTCCGCCGACGGCGACGATGGACAACAATTCGACCGAACGCCCTTCGATTTCTTTTTTCGCGAACTCCCGCCCGGGCATCCGCGCGACATCGATAGCCAGGGCTCCGGCGTCATCTTGCGTCGCGACGGCTATATTCTGACCAATCAACACGTCGTCGATGGCGCCGACTCGATCTCCGTCCGTCTCGAAGATGGCCGCGAGTTCCCGGCCAAAGTCGTTGGTGTCGATGACCGGATCGACGTGGCCGTCATCAAGATTGATGCGAAAGATTTGCCGGCGGCCCGGCTCGCCGACAGCGACAGAATCAAGGTCGGCCAATGGGCCATCGCCATCGGCGCACCGTACGAATTGGATTACACGTTCACCGTGGGATTCGTCAGTGCCAAAGGCCGTCCGCCGATGGGCGATCCGCTGATTGTCGCGACGATCGATTACATTCAAACCGACGCCTCCATCAATCCCGGCAACTCCGGCGGACCGTTGTGCGACATCGAAGGCCGCGTCATTGGCATCAATACGCTCATCCGCGGACTCAATCGGGGCATCGGGTTTGCCATTCCTATCAACATCGCGGACGACAGCGCTGAAAAACTGATCAAGGACGGCAAAGTCACTTACCCGTGGATTGGTGTCGGTATCCGGTCTCTTTCCGACGACAAGGACCTGGCTGAGATGGCGAAAGATGTGAAGGACGGCGTAGTCGTTCGCGAGATTCACGCCGGCACGCCTGCCGCCAGCAGCGATTTGAAGCCCGCGGATATCATCGTCGCCGTGGACGGTGTGCCCGTAAAAGAGCCCCGCGATTTGCAGCGGCAAATTCTCCGCAAACAGGTGGGCCAGAAGATCCAGCTCGACGTCTGGCGTGACGGCAAGAAGCTCCAGATCGCGTTGGAGACCGGCGCGATGCCCGACCCCATCAAAGTCGCCGCATCGCGGCCGCATCCGATCACACCGAAATCCGAAACCGCCTTCGGCCTGACGGTGCAAACGTTGACCAAAGACCTCGCCGAAAGCCTGAAGCTCGAAATCAAGCGGGGCGTCGTCGTCACCGATGTTGCGGCCGGAAGCTCGGGCGAACAGAAAGGCATGCAACCCGGCGATGTCATCACCGAGATCGATCACTCACCCATTCGTTCTTCCGAAGATTTCAAGGCCGCCATCGCCAAAGCCGACAAAGACAAAGGTGCGCTGTTATACGTTCAACGCGGCGACAGTTCCACCTTCGTCGTCCTGAAGTAACCGTTTCTATCCACGGATTCCACAGATCTCACGGACTCGCCGAGCATGGCCAGATCCGCATCCAACAACACCTTCTCGCCGCGCGCGAGATGGATCATCCGCTCAACTTGTTCGACGGGCACCAGTTGTGTGACGCGAGGGCTTCTCATGAGACGTTGGACTTGAAATGCCGATTGGAATATCAAAGTGTGAACTGCTGGAGCGGGGCCCCTTCGTGTCGCGTTGAAGGCCCTCAGTGTGGCTCAAGGAAACGTCATGCTGGAACTGGTCGCTCATGACCTCGCCTCTCAATTCCCAGGTCAAGCGGGATGCTACACGACCAGCACAGCCACGGGCAAGGCATTCCGCCGACTTCAGGATTCAGAGTCGGCTCCTCAACACCTTCAGATTCTCCACGTCTTCGTGCAAATCGTCACTTTTCGGCGTCTCCAATACCATCGGCAATTTGCGCCAGCGCGGGTCGCGCAAGATGCAACGGAAGGCCGATAGTCCAATTTGGCCTTTCCCAATGTGCGCGTGGCGATCCACGCGTGAACCGAACGGCGTCTTCGAGTCGTTCAGGTGAAAGGCAGCGACGCGTTTGCAGCCGATGATCCGGTCGAACTCTTTCATCGTCTTCCGGTAGGCCCGTGGCGTGCGAATGTCGTAGCCGGCAGCGTGGAGATGACAGGTATCGATGCAGACAGCCAAACGCTCTGGGTTTGTTACGCGCGCGAGGATTTCGGCCAGATGCTCGAACCGGTAACCGAGATTGGTCCCCTGCCCCGCCGTGGTTTCCAGCGCAATCTTGACCCGACTCCGCTTCGTCGCGTGAAATATTTCATCCAGACTGCGCGCGATGCGACGCAATCCTCTCGACTCGCTAGCGCCCATGTGCGCGCCGGGATGCATGACGATGAACGGCACGCCGATCAACTCGGCGCGCTGAATCTCGTCAATCATCGCCGCGATGGACATTTTGAGGAAGACGGCGTTCGTGGCAGCCAGATTGACGAGGTAACTGCTGTGGGCAAAGACCGGGCGGATTTTCGTCTTGTGTTGTCGGAGCTTGAATCATTGCACCTCGGCGACGTTCAGCCGGCGACCGCGCCATTGCATGTTGCTCTTCAGGAAAATCTGAATGGTGTCGCAGCCAATCGACGCGCCGCGGTCGATGGCCCGGTCGACTCCTCCCGCAATGGACATGTGTGCTCCCAGTCTTGGCATGGAACCCGGAGTTGATTGTGAACGCGAATGCGATTAAGAGAATAGCATGAAAAAGCTTCTCTGGAAGATTCTGGCCGGCCTGGTTGTTCTGCTCGTGATTCTTTTTCTCGCTCGCAATGTCATTGCCCGGATCGCCGTCGAGATGGGGGCAAAGCGCATGACCGGTTTCCCGCTGGAGATCGGTTCGGTGGACCTAGGATTGTTCTCCAGCGAGGTGCATGTGCAAAACCTGAAATTGCTGAATCCTCCCGATTTCAAGGAAAAGATGTTTGTCGATCTTCCTGAATTCCGTATGGATTATCGTCTGGGTTCGATGCTCGCTGGCGCACCGCACATCACGGACATGCTGATAAACCTCAAACAAATCGTCATTGTGAAAAACGCCAAGGGCGAGACGAATGTCCAGAGACTGAAAGGTGTCACCTCATCTTCAAGCGCCAACAAATCTGAACCAGCCAAACCAGCCGGCGGCACGCCTGCCAAGAAGACGTCCTATCGCGTGGACCAATTGCGCGTCCATATCGGTACGGTCACGTACAAGGATTACAGCAAGGCCAAACCGACCGAGCGCACCATCCCGCTGAATGTGAACGCCACGTACCAGAACATCACGGATTCCACCGATATCAGCCGATTGGTTCTGATGACCATGTTGAATCAGGTCCACCTGCCCGATATCGGCGTCAATGTGAACGAGCTTGAGAAAAACCTCAGTGGCGTGACCGGGTCCGCGAGCAAAGCGATGGAAGGCGCCGCGAAATCGATTGAGAAAACCGGTCAGGGATTCTTTAAAGACCTGGAGAAAAGCCTGCCAAAGAAGTGAATTCGAAATCCGAAGCGCGAAATCCGAAAGAATCTCAAATGCGGCAATGAGTAAACGACGCGCCGCTGCCACCGATTTCTGTTATTGCTGATTTACTCATTCGGGTTTCCTTCAAGTTTCGGAATTCGATATTCGAGTTTAGAGTTGTTTGATCTGCCGCACAGCTTCATACAACACGATGGCCACGGCGGTTGCCAGATTCAGGCTGCGTGCCTGCGGATTGAACATGGGTATGGTGATCGTCGTTTCAGGATTGGCATCGAGCAGCGATTTGGGCAAGCCGGCGGTCTCGCGTCCAAACACTAGATAATCGTTCCAGAGATAATGCGGCACTGTGTAAGGCCGCTTCGATTTCGTGGTGACATAGTAGAATTGCGGCCCCTCGCCTTGATCCTCTCCCCGCAAGCGGGGCGAGGAGATCTCCCTTCTCCCTTCCGAAGGGAGAGGGTTGGCTGCTTCCTTCTTCAATTCATCCAACGACTCCCAATACTTCCATGTCACCTGCTCCCAGTAATCCATTCCCGCCCGTTTCAATGTCTTGTCATCCAGTCGGAAACCTAACGGCCCGACCAAATGCAGCACGGCGCCCGTCGCCGCGCACAATCGCGCCACGTTCCCTGTGTTCGGTGGAATCTCAGGCTCGACCAACACCACATTCATTGCCCGTTCAGCCTAGCGTGCCGTGCCCACCGTGTCGAGCCGGGCGCACTGAATCGCATGTTGCCGGTAGGGCGCGGTGCCCTCACCGCGCCGAAACTGTTTGGTTTGTTGGCGGCGGGCTGGGAGCAGCCCGCGCTACCGATCGCAGGTGATGTGTTTGCCGTCTTGCCTGTGATTTGCTATCCATTGTGTCCACCATGAAAATCGAACACGTGGCGTTCAATGTCGCGGAGCCGGTCGCGGTCGCCCGCTGGTATATCGACCATTTGGGAATGCAGGCGGCGCGCGTTTTCGGTCCGCCCACAAATACTCATTTCCTTGCCGACGCCAGCGGACAGTCGATGATCGAAATCTACAACAATCCGAAGGCTGCCGTCCCCGATTACCGCAAAATCGACCCGCTCGTGTTACACCTTGCCTTCGCCGTGGAAGATGTGCGGGCAACCCGCCAATGTTTGCTGCAGGCGGGCGCGACGCCGGAAGGCGAAGTGACTGTGACCGATGGCGGCGACGACCTGGCCATGGTACGAGACCCGTGGGGATTCGCCGTTCAACTCGTCAAACGCCGCCAGCCCATGTTGAAGAAGACGTCGAAACAATAGGCTGGAAAACGAAAAACCCCGGCAACTTGCGCTGCCGGGGCTCGTGATTTGCGAATCGTTCTTTTACTTCGCTACGACGTTAGCGGCTTTCGGACCCTTGGGGGAATCGATCAACTCGAATTCCACCGTCTGGCCTTCCTCCAGATTCTTGAAACCGTTGCCGTTGATCGACGAGTAATGCACAAACACGTCGGGGCCACCTTCCTGTTGGATGAACCCGAAACCCTTCTTCGTATCAAACCACTTCACTTTACCAGAGGCCATAGCTTTTGCTTCTCCGTTCACTTTTTTCGTTCCAGTCTTTTAGGGCAAAAACGCCGTTCCGAGTACTTCGGAACGGCGGTGTCCACTTCCAAAGACTTCGCCGCAGATTATAAAAAACCCCGTTTCCTTGTCAACGACGGAGTTGTGCCCGTCCAAGCCTATAAAAATCTGCCTTGGAAGGAGTATTCGGCAGGCCCGGCCAGCGTCACATTCTGGAAGTTTTGGCCCTTGCGCGTGAATCCAACCTCCAAGACCCGTCCGCTCTGAACCGTCACCCGGACCGGCAACAGAATCGCCTGCACGACGTGAGCAATGATTGCCGACGCCACCACGCCCGTGCCGCACGCCAGGGTTTCGGCCTCGACGCCGCGTTCGTAAGTTCGGACCCGGATTGAATTCCTGCCGAGCAACTGCACCCAATCAACATTCGTCCCCCGTGGCGTGAAGTCCGGATGGTAACGCACCTCGGCGCCCGCCGATGCAATCATCTCGTGGTCGGCGTCTTCCGTAAAGAAAACCGCGTGGGGCACACCGGTATTGATGAAGTGATATTCGCGGGGACCGCTCTTCAGTTGAATCGTCTGATGCAAACGCAAGTCCTGCGGCTCGCTAAGCTTGAGGCGAACCTGCCCGCCGCGAACCGAGGCCTCAATCAGCCCGGCCCGCGTCTCGAATTTCAGTTCCCGTTTGCCAGACCCACATTGTTCGCTGAAGAACCGCGCAATGCAGCGGGCGCCGTTGCCGCACATCTCCGCTTCGCTGCCATCGGCGTTGTAGTAGCGCATGAAAAAGTCGGCGTCCTGCGCCGGCTCGACCAGCAGCAGGCCGTCCGCACCGACGCCGAACCGTCGGTCGCAAATGCGGGCTACCAGCTTCGGGTCTGCCCGAAAACGTCCATCGCGGTTGTCGGCAACGACAAAATCGTTACCGGCGCCGTTCATCTTCATGAATTCCAACTGCATAACGCGTTTTCCCGCTCCCTTTTATGCTCAAATTCCCCTATTTCTGCAAGTTGAGATGTAGCGGCTGGCATCTCAGTTGCTATTTCAAACCGCCAGACTATGGAATTCAAGCATCAACCCGATACGGCGGTGCGGCCCTCTGACGCCATTGAATTCAAGGCCTTGCTGCTGGTCGACGACGACAAACAGTTGGCGTCAGCCCTGCAGTGGATTCTGGCGGACGAAAATTTCCTGGTCGACGTGGCGAATGATGGTGACGAGGCCTTGCTCAAGGTAAAAGCCAATGAGTACGACGCCGTGGTTTGCGACGTCATGATGCCGAAGCTGCGCGGCGATGAATTCTATCTCCAGGCGCGCGAACTGCGCCCCGCTCTCGCGGATCGCTTCATTTTCATCACCGGTTTTGCTGCCGAACCCAAGATCAACCTTTTCCTCACGCAGACGGAAACGAAGTACCTCGTCAAACCGTTCCCCATCCAACACTTGATCAACTGCCTGAAAGAGTTGCTCGAGTAGCCGTCGGCCTTGTAGCCGCACCCTTTACGGGTGCGTTCCGACGCGCAGGCTAAAGCCTGCCGCTACATATCCTTGTACTCGCCGACAATCCGTTCACTCCAGCCACTGCGGAATCGTCTCGCCGCGCACTAGGTCTTTGACCGACTCGCGCCGCCGCACGAGCTCGTATCGGCTGCCGCGCACGAGCACTTCCGCGGGACGCGGCCGGGCATTGTAATTGGAAGCCATCGCCATCCCGTACGCGCCGGCGCTTAGGACTGCCAACAGTTCGCCTTCCCTGACTGCCGCCATGTGGCGGTCCTGAGCCAAAAAATCGCCCGACTCGCACACCGGGCCGACCACATCCATTTTTTGGCGGCGCAGGCGTCCCTGCCTGCGAACCGGCACAATCTCGTGGTAGCTCTCGTATAACACGGGACGAATCAAATCGTTCATTGCGGCGTCGGTGATAACAAAGCGTTTCACCGGCGTCCGTTTCACGTAAATGACCCGCGCAACCAGCGCGCCGCCGTTGCCGACGATGAACCGCCCGGGTTCCAAGAGAACTTTGAGCCCAAGTTTTCTCAACGGCGGCATTACTGCCCGCGCGAATTCCGCCGTGGTTGGGGGACGTTCCTGATGGTAGCGAATGCCCAGCCCGCCGCCGACATCAACGAAGCGCAAGGTGCCTGGTGCCAGCTCTCGCACCTGCTCTACCAGCGGCAGCATTTTCCGCAGGGCCAGCGCGTACGGCCCGGTCTTGGTGATTTGCGAGCCGATGTGCATTTGCACGCCGCGAATCTCCACGCCGTCCAAACGTGCCGCCTGGCGGTACACATCCAGCGCCCGCTGGATCGAGATCCCAAATTTGCTCTCGTGTTTGCCGGTCGAAATATAGCGATGCGTTTCCGGGTCCACACCAGGGTTCACCCGCAAGGCAATCGGTGCACAGCGTCTCAGACGCCGTCCGACTTTCGCAATTGCCTGCAGTTCGGGTTCGCTTTCAATGTGGAAGGAGTAAATGCCGAGTTTCAGCGCGTACTCGATTTCGTCGCGCGTTTTGCCGACTCCCGCAAACACGCACCGGCTCGGGTCGCCCCCGGCTTGCACCACGCGGTACAACTCGCCACCGCTGACGATATCAAATCCCGCGCCGGCTCTGGCCATTGTCCGCAGCAAGGCCAGATTGCTGTTGGCCTTCACGGCATAACAAATCAGATGATCGAGGCCGGCGAAGGCCCGGTCGAGGCTCGCGTACCGCTCGACAACATGTCCCTGGCTGTACACGTACAACGGCGTGCCGAACTCTTCGGCCAGCCGCCTTAGCGAAACGCTTTCACAATGCAGTTCGCCCCTTCGATATGGGAATGCGTTCATCGCCAACGGTAAATCCTAACAGGACGCCGTCCCGACGGCAAGACTACAGCCACCGACAGATCGACTCGACAACTTCCTTGTCACAGATGTCGCCATACACCTCGCGGAGGCGCGCTCGGGCTTTTTCGCGCGAGTATGCCATTTCGTACTTTTCAACCAACCAGCGCGCCGCGTCACTGTCATCAAGAATTACGAATTCCGAACGCCGCTCGGAGTTGGTCGGGAAACCGACGGAGCCCACGCCGATCCATCCCAATTCACCCTCCTGCAACTGGATGGGATTCTTGTCGACACCGTCACCGTTATGCGTCGGGGTCGGCACCATGACAATCCCCGAGTCATTGTGGAGTTCCGCCCGCATTTTGTGCGTGTGGCCGTAAAAACAAACGCGGCCTTTGTTGAATCGCAAGCACGCGAGTTCGCTCTTTGCCTTCTGCGGCCAACGATGATAACTGCCCGTGCCGGGCGAAGCCAAAGAATCGTGGGCCAGCCAAATCAAATCATTCACGCACGTCGTCAGATAGCCGGACTCCAGAAATTCCTGTGCCCACGAAGTGCGTTCGACCTGCGTCTTGGTCCACTGCAAAGTTTGCATCGCTTCGTTGCTGTAACCCTCCAAATCGACGTCTCCACGCACCGCCAATTCGTGGTTGCCCACGACCCACGCGAAGCTCCCCTGCTCCTGCAGCGGCAGCAAGCGTTCGATGCATTCCAACGGCTCCGGTCCGTAACCGACCAGATCGCCGACGAACAGATATGTCTCAACGCCGCGCGCCCGGCCCGCTGCCAAGACGGCGTCCAACGCTGTCAAATTTGCGTGAACATCGCCAAAAACAAGATAACGCATCGATCAGATTCCTGCATCCTTTGTAGCCGCACCCTTCCGGGGTGCGTTCCGACGCGCCGGCGTCAAGCCTCCGTCTACGTTTGTCGTTCGTGCCGCCCACAATGCTGCACCTACGATCACCACGGTTTCGCCCAAGGCGGCCGGGACAATACGGTAATTCATTCTGAAAGGTTGAAACACCAATCGTGCCACTTGCGCTCGCACTGGACGGAAAAACCTTTCCCCCGCTTGCGCCACCCCACCACCCAAAACAACGATATCGGGATTGAGCAACGTGATCGCATTGGCCAGCGCCGCTCCGTAAAATTTCGCCGACTCCGCCAGCGTCGTTTTCCCGCGCTCAATGGATAAACCCGACGCCAACGCCTCCAGCACCAGCCATTTCCCATTAACCATCTGCTTCGTGTGTCCGATCTCCATTGCGCCAAACTGTCCGTTGTACAACCGGCCGTCGATCACCAGTGCGCCGCCAATCCCAGTGCCGACGTTTGAGTAAAACACCTTTCGCTGACCTCGTCCCGCGCCCACTTTCGCTTCCGCCAAGGCGGCTGCATTCGTGTCGTTTTCGACCGCTACGGGTAGTTGGAAGCGTTTTTCAAACCAGCGGCGTAATGGGAAACCATCCCATCCTTGGATGTGAAAGGACTGCACCACCTTTCCACGAGCAGAATCCACCGGGCCGCCAAAACCCACTCCGATCGCCTGAACGTGGTGGTTCTCCAAAAACGCGGGAAGCAATTCCTCCAGTTTCTGCAGAATCCCAACTCGGCCCTGCCGGCGTTCGACAGCAACACGCACGAGTTGTTCGATATGTCCGTGCCGGTCACAGACCCCGGCCTGCAACTTCGTCCCACCAATCTCCACGCCAAGGTACACGCTTCCGCAGCATATCAAATCTGCCGCTAACGTCCAGATTGGCGTACGAGCAGAACGCCGCAGCAACCATCCATGGGCTTACTTCTTCGCCGCCGCATCCCGATGAACGGTGCTTGGCGAAAAGGCCGGCAGGCATACCGCAATATACTCAGCGCCGTCGGGACCGGGTGTGCTGTACTGGATCCACTCGCCTTTGCGGGCGATTACGGCCTGACCGGCTTGGACTGTAATCTCGCCGTGTTTGTGCTTCACGTGGAGCGCACCTTTGAGAACGTAAGTGTACTCGTCGAACTCCGGCGTCTGGCCGGGTTCCACCCACCCCGACGGACTTCGCATGTGCGCGATGCTGACGGCGTCGGTCTTCGAATTCACCCGTCCGACGACTTCGTCGATGATCTTCGGTTTATTACCAGCGGCCGTGATGCGGGAAGGTTTGCAAATGTGAGTTGGCATGTCCGCAACACTAAGCAATTCCATCTACGGTGTCACTCGGATATGCCATTTGTAGTGACTGATCTGGAGGGCCACGCTCTGTCGTGGCCGCTTTTCCGAAACGGACGCAACGGAGTGCGTCCCTCCAGTTGCCAAATTAAGGCACTACCGGTCAATTCCTCGTAACCGAAGCTTAAGAGCATCTAACAAAACCGATTCCCATGTAGCCGCACCCTTTACGGGTGCGTCTTTCCCTCGCAGGCGTAAAGCCTGCGACTACAGTTCCGGACGCTGGACTCGTTGCACGTTCAGCGTTTGAACTCCAAAGTCCGACGTTCAGCCGTTTGCTTCTTCACACTACGCCTTGATCGAGCATCGCTTCCGCCACTTTGCGGAACCCGGCAATATTGGACCCGTTGACGTAATTGATGAAGCCGTCCTGTTCGCCGTAGCGGACGCACTGATTGTGAATGGCTTTCATGATGTCGCTGAGCCGCTTGTCGACTTCTTCACGGGTCCATTGCAGGCGCAAACTGTTTTGCGACATCTCCAACCCGCTGACCGATACGCCGCCGGCGTTCGCGGCTTTGCCGGGTCCGAAGAGAATCTTGTGCCCGAGAAACACATCCACCGCTTCGAGCGTGCTCGGCATGTTGGCACCTTCGCCCACGCATAAACAGCCATTCTTCACCAGCGTCTCGGCCTCGCTGCCGCTGATTTCATTCTGCGTGGCGCACGGCAGAGCGATGTCGCACTTCACGCCCCAGGGACGTTGACCCGCATGATATTCGCACTTGAATTGTCTGGCATACTCCTCAACGCGACCACGCCGTATGTTTTTGAGGTCTTTCAGATATGCGAGCTTCTCGGCGTCAACTCCCGCCGGATCGTGGACGAAGCCACTCGAGTCGGAAAGAGTCACGACTCTGCCGCCCATCAACAGCGCCTTTTCGATGGCAAACTGCGCCACGTTGCCCGAGCCGGAGATCGACACCGTTTTGCCGGTGATCGAGTTGCCTCTCGTGCGCAGCATCTCTTCGACGAAATAGATCAAGCCGTAGCCCGTGGCTTCTTCGCGGATGCGGCTCCCGCTCCAGTTGATCCCCTTCCCCGTGAGTACGCCGGTGAATTCATTGCGCAGTTTCTTGTATTGGCCGAACAGATAACCGATTTCGCGTCCGCCCACTCCGATGTCGCCGGCTGGAACATCGGTGTCCGGACCGATATGCCGGTACAATTCGCTCATGAAATTCTGGCAAAACCACATCACGTCCTCGTCGCTCTTGCCTTTCGGATCGAAATCCGAACCGCCTTTGCCGCCGCCCATGGGCAGCGTCGTCAAAGCGTTTTTGAACACCTGCTCGAACGCCAGGAACTTCAGTGTGCCCAGCGTGACCGACGGATGAAATCGCAGTCCGCCTTTGTACGGGCCAATGGCGCTGTTCATCTGCACGCGGAAACCACGATTGACCTGCACGACCCCGTTGCGGTCGACCCACGTGACGCGAAACATGACCACGCGTTCGGGCTCGACGATGCGTTCCATGATTTTCGCTTTGCCGTACTTGGGGTTCTTCTCGATGAACGGCCAGACCGACCTTGCCACTTCGGTGACTGCCTGGTGAAATTCCGTCTCGCCTGGGTATCTCTTTTTCAATGTCGCCAGAAAATCCGCCATGTCATGTGCCATGAACCATTCCTCCCAATAAATTTCGTGTTGGCGGTCGGCACGTGAACGCCGATCCGCATGCTACGGCGTGTACGCATGATGCTAGGAGGTTCCTACGGGCCAACACAACACAAAAAGCGGGGTCACTGAAGCGTACAAGTGCTTAGGGCGTGCTGCCCCCAGCGCGCCGCTCTGTGCAGTCACCCGTTCACCGCAGAATCGCCGAGAACTTCTGTAGCGGCGGTCTGTGACCGCCGAATTCGGTCGTCAGGGACGAATTCACGGAATGAACGCGATTCTAAAATTGTAGGGCGCGAATGCCCCGCGACGTCTCGGGGTTTCGCGCCACGGGTCGGTTCTCTCTGAACCCTCAACCGTGAACCTTAAACCTTGAACCGTGAACCCGCAATGTGAACCTTGAACTCTGAACCTTGAACTTTGGACTTTATATATAGTGCTATGTATAACTGATCGTCAGGAAAAACCTCCGCGCGGCGGAAGGCAGGGACGTGGAAGGAGAGGGGAATTGTCGGAGTGCAGATTCTGACGCGCTCACTCACTACAGACTACGGAGTTGACCCACATCACAGGGACGGATTCACGGAATGAACGCGATTCTAAAATTGTAGGGCGCGAATGCCCCGCGACGTCTCGGGTGTTTCGCGCCAGGGGTCGGTTCTCTCTGAACGCACAACCGTGAACCTTAAACCTTGAACCGTGAACCCGCAATGTGAACCTTGAACTCTGAACCTTGAACTTTGGACTTTATATATAGCGCTAGGTATAACTGATCGTCAGGAAAAACCTCCGCGCGGCGGAATTCCCGTTTGCGGACACCGCCTACACCCGACGATCGTAGTCGTCGTGTGTGCCAATCCAGTACCACACGATTATGTCGTCATGCTCCTGGCCGAGAGCGCGATATTTCTGAGTGAGGCGAATTGACCACACACCGCGCTGGACTTCCTTGAAGTGAAGTGAGTTGTGAAACGGATTCCGCTGCCAAAGCCGGTACTTCTGGCGGGCCATCTCTTGGATATCAGCAGGCAGACGTTCGAAGCATTTCCAGAAAGAGGGCAGCGTTTTCGATTTCAAGGCAGGTCACGGAGCGGGTAACGCTTGATTTCCTCTTTCACGCGGTCGGGAACCTTCTCATTGCGCCCACCCGGACCGAAATCCGCACGCATTTGTTGGTCCCACTCGTCGTCTTCCCAGCCGTTAAACCACTTGGCCAGGCGTCCGCGTTCCGAGAGGGGCAATTGCTCAATGGCGCGCTGGATTTCCTCGACTGTGCTCACGCGGATATAATACCGGCGAACGGCCCTGCGTGCAAGAACACATCTGCCATAGCGGAGGCTGTAACCACGAATGAACGCGAATTCGAATTTTTGTCGATCGGTTATGCGCCGGTCTCCCGACCGCGCATTGATTTGGACCGAAGGTCTCCTCCTTTCTTAAGCGCCGCTCTGTAACCGCGAACCGCTCGCCTTCGGTGGGTGCACACGAATTCACGGAATGAACGCGATTCTAAAATTGTAGGGCGCGAATGCCCCGCGACGTCTCGGGTGTTTCGCGCCAGGGGTCGGTTTTCTCTGAACCCTCAACCGTGAACCGTGAACCCTGAACCCTTTGCTGCTCGTCAGGAAAAACGTCCGCGCGGCGGAAGGCAGGGACGTGGAAGGGGAATTGTCGGAGTGCAGATTCTGACGCGATCACTCCACTACCGACTACGGAGTTGACCCCATCACGTCACCTTAGGCGCACCCTTTTGGCTTCATATTGTTACGCAGTCCCTGCGGAGACGCATCAGGAGAGGCCAGCATTCGGCTAGCTGTTGAGGAGGCAATGCGAGAAAGAGGCCTGGTCCTCCAGGCAGCGAATTGGCAAGATTGGGCCAAGCGTTGAGACAAGCGTCAATCGCCCTGACAAAGAGACCCGCCGATCTATCTGGCGGAGCCGAACGGGCTAATGCCTCTGCACAATTGAGTACCGCTAGTTCGCGCTTAAATGTCGTTTTCTCGCCCCGTTCCGATAACCATTGCGCAAATGTAGCGATTTTCTTTACGAGGTGTTCTGCCAGTGAAGCACCACCTATCGGCCAAGCTTGCGCAGCCATTGCAAATAGAATCGGAAATCTCTCTGTCTCGGAAAATTCGCCAGAAATAACATCGTAACGTTCAATGAGAGCTTTTACACGCGCGCGTAATGCGGGAGGGCACGACGAGGGTGCTCGTAACAAGGCCCCTAAGATCAACCACGCATCATGATTGGACGGGGTGGTTTCCAATGAAGACACCGCCGCTTCAATTTCGCGGAATACTCGCTGCGAGGAAAGTTCCGCCGATCTTTCCGGGCCAAGAATCGGCTTCAACAATATCTCTCGTGGTTCGCCGAAAAACGAACCCAAACCATTGCTCCAGAAGGTTGGGTCATCCAACCACTCGAGTCTCGGCCAGCGCAGTGACTCATGCTGCCGAAAACATACCTCCGAAGCCCGAGTGAGCAAGCTGGGGTCATCCGCAGCGAAAGCTGCTGCGTCATCCCGTAACGCCCAAGCGATGCCGCAGATTAGGAATATAGATGGCGTTAAATGTCGCGGGTGTGCTGCATCTTCTTCTCCTGCACTTCCGGTAATTGTTTCCTTGGGCGACAATCGATTATTACTGCTGAAGAATGTCTCTATTTGTGCCGCCTCGCTACCGCGACGAAGTAAAGCAAAAAGAGGCTCGGCGTGTGCCCATGCAAGCGCAAGCCTCATGGTGGGAGACACTGATGTTTCTTCAGATGTGTCGCCGAGTTGGTTCCAAGACCAAGAAAGTACTTGGAGGAACGCTGAGGCGTTAGACTCCGCTTGGGGGTTCAGTAGTTCCCTCTTAAGTTGGCGTGCTTCGCTGGTGAAGCCAGAGCCGCCGCGTCTTAGCAAATATAAATAGTGCAACCGCGTTAGAGGGGAGTGGGTACGATTCTTGAGCCCAGAAAGAAACGACTTCTTGCCGCCATTCGTGAGCTTGTCAAACTCGCACAGGAATGCAGCAGGAAGGTTACGCGGTAAGCTGGCTAAACGGCTAAATGCCTCGGATAGATCTAGCTCAGCTACGAGACGTTTTGCCCCCAAGTCGAATTCCCGCGCCGTTAGCGATCCATTCGAACTGGATCGAAGGCGAAGATAACTTGCGAGTTCCTTTGCGTCAGGAGGGGACATCTGACTAAGCGTTGAACTGTGCGTCGATGTTAAACGCATTTCAAGTGCCTTATAGAAGTGCCATGCTGATCGTTGGCGAATCTTGTCGAGGCGGGGAACGCGTTCTCCACGCTTCAACCTCGCAATACGTTGCTTAGCTTGCCGCGAGTGGGAAGCGACGCTCTCGAACCATTCCGGGTGCGCATCCAATACAGCAATACGGCGCTTAAGGTCATTGCCGAGCAAATCTAAGGCGTCATCTTCCATTCCCCATTTTTCTTGCATGCCTGCACGACGCAAGGTCAGAGTTGGATGACCATTTTGGCGGATCAACTGAACGGTGAATTCCTCACCTCCACCCACTGGTGCAATTTTCGTTTCGGCACCATCGTACGCGGACGCCGCTGCAACCCAAAAGGCCGATGATTTGAACGCGACATCTGCAACGTTCACTACCGTCCGGTCTGTGATGCCAAGAGCTTTTCGGCAGTCTTTGTTCAATCTGACAGAGCGGCGAACACGGTGTGGAAGAGCTAGAAACCAATTTGCCATAACGGCAAGCCGCACTTGATCTTGTTTTCTTCCACGCGACGATTCACTCACTGACTTCTCCAACAGCGAGCGAATTTGCCTTGCTGCGTCGTCACAACGCTGTTGGTCTTTGAGGAGACGCGTTTCTATCCACGTCATGTAACGACGTAACCGTTCATCGTCACCGAATATTCCCCTGTTTAGCCCGCGACTAAGCAGTAAATCTTCACCTAAGCCGGCGATCTTAATGGCTTGCGCGGGTGCAAATTCTCTAAGGGGTGTTTGGCCAAGAATCACCCGTAAGTGGCTGGGATCAAGCCAAACCGCGTGCAACACCCAGTCAGCACGCGCATACTGAAGTCTTTCGGACTGGTTTGCCGTCGCGAAAATTTTCTCAAGCACCTCAATGACACCTTTTGTAGCGGTCACCAGAAAATCTATCTCGCCATTTGGTTTCGGTGCAGCGAAGTTAAGCGGTGGAATCTGGATAGTTCCGGTGTCAAGAATCGCACGCGCAAAATACTTCCGCAGAACAGCTAGCTCCGCAGTCTCAACTATCCGATTTTCACGCTCTGGCGCTTGCATGAGATAATGGAGAAGCTCATCCGATTTCAGATGGATATACCGAAAGTCAGCCTTACGAAGTTTGTGCCGATATGAAAAATACCCCAAATTCGGGAGGCTCGCACCACGCTGCAATTCATCAAGCAATTCCAGTGTGGTAATCGTCGGTACTTTTCCGATAGTGTCGTGCGAGTTTAAGAACCGATCATCGACCCAAACGAAGTGCCCATCGCCTGCAGGTGCCTGAAGCAATTCGGCGATTGTTTTCGTAGCCGCGTCAAGATTCAGCTCTGGACTGGCGCCTCGTACCTCTTCGGACAGAACAAAGTCCTTTATTTGATTAGATGTGCGCAGTCTATCTATCATCATCTGAATGCGACTCTGCACTCGATTACGTAGTTCTTCAGCGCGTTGATCGTATCGGAGCCACATTATGGCTCTCTCGGGTACTACAATTTTGAAGGCCTCAACCAAAGGCTTCAAAATATGCGCGTGCGCTAAGATCTCCGCGACTCCTTGCTCAATAAAGATCACTTGGTCGTTCCTAGGCTTTGTGGCATCAGGAAGTCCACTCGACACTGATGCCACTTCGGCAAGTGCTGTCTTTGTCTCACTCTGAGATATTAGACCCTCTTCCTGCAGAAACTCCGCCAGAGCTGCTCCAGAGGTCATGCGCTGCAGAATCTCTACTGGGGGCAGAAATGGCTCGCCATCGTCCCGGAGTTTCGGCCACATATCAACCATGAGTCCGTCGCGGTGGTTAGTTTCTTCCAGAGCAAGCCACCATTCACGAGATACACCGTCCCGCGAGGCTGGCTCACCGAGCCTCGCCGGTGGGGGAGACCATATCGCAATCTTCTTCTGATCGACAATCTTTATCACCTGACGTCGTGCTGCATCCCAGTCGGGTTGAGACTCCTTGCTAGCATCGAGCTGCTGTACGAGAGATTTGCGAAGAGAGGGCGGAACCATAAGCGACGGAAACGACCTTTCCACAAGCGGCAGAATTCCCAACTCATGAGCGTTGATGTAAGCGCTCGTATCCAGATACAAGGCTTTAACCGCGCGGTTTGGTGTCTGAATAGGTCTCGAACCGTGTTGGAAAAACACTGCTGGAAAAACCGACAGGTCGCGGGCATTTCCTTCCTGTCCTATTGCCAATATTGAAGATGCGGCGAGCGGTGTGTTTGCCACCCTATTCCATACAACCTGAGGGATTCTACCTGCGCGCAATAATGCGGTCGCATCGTTCAGCCGTTCATCGCTCTCACGCTTCCATGTTAACAGCTCTTCGAACTTCATGCTGCGTAAGAACGGATTTGGCTTTTTCGCCTCTTCTACCATCTTAGGAACCAAAATTTCCTGAAGATCACGCGCGGGAAGTGCGTGGGCGAGTGAAGTAGCTAACGCGGTTTCTTGAGGGCCGGACACGCCGCGTTCGACGGCCTTCCTTAACGCGGCTTCAGCGAGTACCGGATCGGTAAGTCTCATCACCCATCCGACACGAACCAAAGTGCTCGCGGGAGTCTCGGGATGATGCAACAACTGCCTCGCGGGCAACGTGGCCTCCTTAAGCTGACCGGCGTCTACACGTAGCTGGAAAAGCAGGGCTGTATTCTCCGTAGTGCCTTCTTTAGTCACCAAGTCCTCTGCATGCTTGACAGCATCGGTAAGCATGCCGAGGCGCTGCTCGCAGCTTATTTGCAAACGCCTTAAATCAGTTGGAAGTTCTCCATTGGGGAAAATCTTCGAGTTTTCGTGGAGAAGTTCTAGGCAAGTCCGCCAATTCTTCATACGCAGGGTGCCTTCAAGTGCGATACGGAGGGCAGCCGTTGTACCGACGGAGTTCACTAAGTCTTTTGCGCGCTCAGCGACGAAGGTGGGATTTCCAGCATGGAGCTGTACTTCACATAACGCAAGTAAGTCAGCAGGCGAGTGAGAGGCTTGCCACAGTTGTTCGAAAAACGAGATTGCGCTGGGCCAATCTTGGTCTTTTTGCGCCCGAGTAGTGACAATGAGGCGGCGCGCCTGAATTCGTTCTGAGTCACCCAACGTTTTCGCGATAGTCTCAGCCTCTCCATACTCCCCGCGCGCTGCAAGAAGCGCCGCCTTCCAAAAACGCCAGAGGTGACCCTCACCGGCCGATTCCATATTGTCCCGAGTTTGTTCAAGAGCTTTGGCAAGACTCTCGTACTTGCCGTCGGCGAAGAGTAAGGCGAAAAGCTGTGTCGGATGCGCTTTCATAGCTTGATATCCAACTCCGCGGCTAGAGCACTAATACTTTGAGATGAATTCGCATTGTAACCTCGCTCAAAGGCCCATTGAAGCGTCAATGGGTCGGTCGGCGACTTGGCGAGGATCGCTAGACATTGCTGCAAAGCTTCATTAGGCTTGTTTGTATGATTTGCCAGCGCAGCGAGGCGCCAGATTTCTAGCTCGCGATGCAGGCCGCCTTCGGGCAATAGAGTGACTAGTTGCGAGAATTCCCTCTCCGCTCGATCAAGTGCGGAGAGACTATCAGAATCACGTTTTACGAAAGCCAGTGGGACAGGCAGTGGTTTGAGCCGGAACGCTGCGCTGGGTGCCGCTGTAGAAAGCGCTTGATAATAATCTATCAACGCAGCTGCAAGGCGGATTCCAAACGCGTCCGGGCGTTTCAACTGCGCCTTTTCCAAGGCAGTCTTCGCCGCTTCAATTTGCTTGTTCATAATGCAAGCTAGAGCGTGCAGGCGGTGGGATTCGCTGTCAGGACCAACTCCATCCGGGGGATTACCGAACTGTTGCTCCATAGCCTCAGGCTGCTCGGATTCAAGCAACAGAGCCATCATCAGATTCCACTCTTGAAGCGTCTTTGGCGAGTCAAGCCTAGCAATTGCCCCTTGGAGATTTCCCTGTGTTGCCAAAAGGCGCGCTTCAAAGAAAGCGCTGGGGCCAGCTACCTGCTCGGCTTCGCTCAGAAGCTGCTGAATTACAGTGATCTCCTGATTGCTAGACATGGCCAATTCGGCTTCGAAGCGAATGACACGCGCTTGAGCTTCTGGCAACGCACTGGCCCAATATGCATGCGTGCGAAGAGACCGGGCGCGGTCCATTCCAACTGCCTTAGGGTTTTTAATCCAATCAGCTCGGATTCTCTCCAATTCCTGATCAAGCTTGTTCCCGCTGGCAGCGCTCGGGGAGGAAGCTGTTCCGGACGAAAGTACCGCCAAACTCGGCTGGTATGTGGCTGTTGGAACTGTAGGTGACGGAGAAGTCGAGGGCGGTGTCGGGGAGTCACCGACGAGAATCCGTCGATTATACCCTCCTTCAGCAAATAATCGCACGTATGCTGCAGCCGAAGCGGCGGCATATGGCTGCATGTCCATGAATTTGTCTTTATCGAAATCTCCAAAATCAGAAATCCCTCGAACAACCAGCCAAGACTTCTCTTTATGACCATCTAGAACGGCGTGAACCATACCAGCCGCTTCCATCTCAATCGCCTTTATCTGAGGTTGGATCTTCTGATATTCGACGAACTTCTTCCCATCTCGCACAAGAAGATTTCCCGAACCGATCACACAGTCGCGTACTTTGGGAGAGGGCGATACTTCCTTCTTGAAACGAGCCAGATGCTTCGCACGTGTAGGAGGCACCAATGATTTCCCCAGTTTGACGAGTATTTCGTCGGTCTTGTCTTTCAACGCCCCTTGCTTCGGGGTGAAGGAGCCGACAAGCTGGGCCACTTCAGCAGACCAATCAGGAATGCTTGCACGAACCACGATCTTTCCGTTTTCCGCCTGCGCCATGGAAAGATCAGCGATTTTTTTACCATAGACCACGTCACCCAACTTATATGACTTCTTGTGCCCTGCAGCGATGCCAGCAAGTATGAGTAGCGCGGGAGAAAAGTCTTGCAGAAGACGGACAGTGCGCAAAGCTGCGCTAACCGTTCCTGCGTTTGCACAGAAACCAATTACCACATCGAGATTTCGTCCCTCCTGTGGTGAGTTAATTTTTACCTTCCAGTATTTTCGACCACTTAAAATCAAAGCCGTCTCGTCCAAAACGCCAAACGCCGCCAACATCGCATCGAGTTCAATGCCTAGCACGGTTAGAATGGCAATATCGCAGACTTCGGGTTTCATGCCGTTTGTTGAAGTGAGTTGAGATGTTTGTGCAGGTGGCGATGAATACTGTCGGCGCCTGAAGTCGGAGGTCCTTCGACTAGCTCAGGATGACACCCCAGAAAAGCGTCCATGTGCCCGCGCAGCTTGTCCACAGCTTGCCAGAGCGTCTGCTCAAATCCGAGATTGGCCCCGCCGTTTGCTCGCTTCTCCGTCTTCGGTCGCGCCATAAGAAGATTCTCCCCGCGACGCTGTTTGTATCTCAATGCGGAGCTTCACTCAAGCGGAATGAATCTAAGGGAAAGCCCTTACGACATTTGGCAGAAACGAATTCCCTGGTGCGAGCTTCCCCGCAGGCTGAAGCCTGCGCCTACAGTTTTGCCAGCGCCCATCTACAGCGCTCGTCCTTGCAAACACCATCCGCGTGAACCCCGATTGAAGCCGCCGCGGTGGAGAAGGAAAGGATAAACGGGTGAGACGACCGCAAGCAGGGACGCTCGCGCTACCAGGAACGGACGGCGGTCTGGCGGACGCTTTCCTGCGGCGGGCAACCTTTCAGGCGTGCCCGCCCTACAATCCGAAGGCTACCTACAATCCGAAGGCTACCTGCGGACGGGGCGCAGCGCGTCCCTGCCGCGGCCTGCAAACGACCGCAAGCAGGGACGCTCGCTACCAGGAACGGACGACGGTCATGGGCCGCCGCTACAACAACCGCTATTTCGACGGGACGGGTGAAGATTCCGGCGTCAGTTCCGATTCCGGTACGGCTGGCTCGGGCGTCGCGCCGTTGTCCTTTTTGTGATGGGCCACCCGTTCCACATGGCTCGCGCTCAGCCACGCCCGCATCTTCTCGGGATTGCGGGTGTAAATGTTGTGATAGATGGCATCGAGATAGTGAATCTCTTTCATCCCTTCACCAATCAGACGCCCAATCAGCGCCGTGTTGCGAACGCCCTCCGAGTCGGCTTTGTGCTCTTCGGCTTGGGCAATATCAATCGCGTTGCGATCTTGCACCAGTAGATCCGCGAAGTTCTCGGGCAAACCGTTGGCGATGAATCGGGCGCGACGTTTCGCTTTCACGCCCTTCGCATTGGCGTCATCATCGGCGGTGTCCACCAGATTGGCGATGATGGTGTCGGCGGCGGTGAGGATCGCCGCCGGATTGGAATGGGTCGGCGCTCGGAACAACTTCTCAAACCCGGGGTTATCCTGCGCCAGCGCTGCCGCGGTGCGGCTGACGTTTTGCACGTCGAGGCGCAAGGCATCGAGCAGGACTTCTTTGGCTTCAGTGCTGCCGTGGGCCTGGCCGGCTTTCGCCTTGCCAAGCTCGGCGATGATTCTGCCGAGGTTGTCCAGGTGCTGCGGGGCGTCCGTGCTGCTGCTATCGGCGGCGTGGGCCCGCCCAAAACTGTCTACCCGAACAAACATATCCAGACGAACTGCGGATTGATCATTCATGATCGGATTCCTCCTAGTCTCATTTTTCGAATGCTTCCCCTGATCGACTTTCGATCCCCTTAGTTGCGTTATCGGCAGGGGACGAGGATTTCTTAAGCCTCAATTTCTAGCGCGACTCGATCGTGATTGAAATGGCTAGCCCCAGGGAGTCGTATCGGTGGCGCGAAGCGTCCCGCTTGCGGGCGTTGTCTGCGCGGGGATCGGGAAACGCCGTATGTAGCCGCAGCCTTTACGGCTGCGCGGGTCGGACGCAGGCGTAAAGCCTGCGGCTACAGAACGTCGGAATATGTCACAAGCCTCTTGTTTTGTGATGCTTCCGCGTGAAATCGACACGTTCCCGCATTCGAATTGCACCGTTCCGCATTCGATTTACGTGCTCCCGCACCCGATTTTCACGCTTCCGCACTCGATTTGCGTGCTTCCGCATACGATTTTCACGCTTCCGCATGCGATTGTGAGCTTCCCGCGAGTGATTTTCATGCTTCCGCATGCGATTTTCACGTCTCCGCATGCGAATTACATGCTCCCGCGACTGATTTACACGTTTTCGCGTGCGATTTAGATGCTCCCGCCATCGATTGTCACGGTCCCGCCATCGATTGACACGCATCCGCATCGAGCGTGCATTGTCCCGCAATTGATGTAATCGCTTCCGTACGGCGCATGCACGATGGAACGCGCTATGTCGTCCGCGAAATTGCCATCATCTGTGGAATCCGTAAGACCGGAGTCAAATCTCGTGGGCCTGTTGCCCAAATGCCATTTCCTGTTGTAGCCGCGCTTCTGCGAAGCGCGGGTTGTTCATTTCACGAAGGAATTCGGCGCTTCACAGAAGCGCCGCTACACCAGATTTGACGGGATTCGATCTGGGCAACAGGCCCTCGTTATTCTGTATTCACTGCCCCGACGGCGGCGAAGTGACGACGAATTCAGTTTTGCACAAACACGGTGGGAGTGGAGACATCAGATGCGCCGGGCAAGGCCACTAGCAATGTATTCGCGATTACAAGCGAGACGCTTGCGCCATCAAGATCGGCGGTCCCAGACCGCCGCTACAAAATAGGGACTACGATCCGTTGGCGGAGAGTTGCTTGACCAATTGCGTGGTGAAACCTTTCGCGTCGCCGAAGAGCATCAGCGTCTTGTCCATGTAATACAACTCGTTGTCGATGCCGGCGAAACCAGGGTTCATGCTGCGTTTGATGACCATGACGGTCCGCGCTTTGTCGACGTCGAGGATGGGCATGCCGTAGATGGGGCTGGCCTTGTTGGTGCGCGCGGCGGGATTGGTCACGTCGTTGGCGCCGATGATCAACGCGACATCGACCCGTGGCATTTCGCTGTTGGCATCTTCCATCTCCAGCAGTTTGTCATACGGGATGTCGGCTTCGGCCAGCAACACGTTCATGTGGCCGGGCATGCGTCCCGCAACGGGGTGAATGGCGAAACGAACGTCCACACCTTTCTTGGTCAGCGCCTCGAACAATTCACGGACGCTATGCTGCGCCTGCGCGACCGCCATGCCGTAGCCGGGGACGATCATCACCGAGCCGGCCGATTCCAGCAATGCCGCGGCTTCTTCGGGCACCGCGCTGCGCACGGGCCTTTGCTCCTGCACCGCACCGGCGACCTGCACCTGGCCGAACGCGCCGAACAGGACGTTCGTAAACGACCGGTTCATCGCTTTGCACATGATGATGGAGAGGATGAATCCCGAGGAGCCATCGAGCGCGCCGGCGATGATAAGCAGTTTGTTGTTGAGCACGAACCCCATCGCGCAAGCCGACAAGCCGGCGTACGAGTTCAAGAGCGAGATCACGGTCGGCATATCGGCGCCGCCGATGGGAATGATCAGCAGGACGCCGAAGATGAGCGCCAACACCGCCATAATGGGGAACAGGTGCGTTTTGCTGGGATCAACGATGAGCAAAACGGTGATCACTGCCGCCGTTCCGAGCAACGCGAAATTCACAAAGTTCTGGCCGCGATAGGTGATCGGTCGCGTCGGGAGGACTTCCTGGAGTTTGCCGGTGGCCATCAAGCTCGCGGTAAACGTCAGGAATCCCAGCAGCACTTCCACGCCAAGGGCCGTCATGGTGAAATGGTCGAGTTTACCCTGTCGCAGGTAAAACTCCGCCGTTCCGACGAGCGCGGCGGCCAGCGCGCCAAACGCGTGCGACAAGGCCGTCCGTTGCGGCACGGCGGTCATCGGCATCATGGCCATCGGCACGCCGATGATGGTGCCGATCACAAACGCAATCAGGATCCACCGATAGGTGTCGAACCACCCGCGGGCTTGCGCCTCGGGCCCGAGCAACATCAACGTACCGATGACGGCCAGCAGCATGCCGAGCGTGCCGATGATGACACCACGGCGGGCGGTGGGCACCGCGCTCATCCAGCGCAGCGCGAGGATGAAACACACGGCGGCCGCCATGTAGGCGAGTTGGATCAGATGTTCCATAAGCAGGTGGTTTCAAATGGTTGGTCCGCGTAACGAAGAACAATTGTAGGGCGCGATTGCCTGACGTTTAGGTATCGCGCCGCTTCGCGTGACAGGAACTCCCATTGGCGCGAAACCCGTGAAACGACGCACGGGCATTCGCGCCCTACAAAAACAAGTCGCTTTCGAATGTTCATCTCAGCTTTTTTTCGGCCCGCGTTTTTTGAACATGACCAGCATGCGATAGGTGATCAGGTAGCCGCCCACGATGTTGGTCATGGAGGCGGCCACCGCGACCGTCCCGAGCACGGCGCTCAGGTTCGTCTTCTGTTCACCGGCGATGACGATCGAGCCGACGACGGCGATGGCCGAGATCGCGTTGGTCAGAGACATCAATGGCGTGTGCAACAGCGGCGAGACGTGCCGGATCACTTCCAGGCCCAGAAACGTCGCCAGCAAAAACACGTACAAGTTCTGCAGAATATCCGATTGCATTTGAGTCACGCTCCCAAAAGTTTCAGCGGCCAGTGTTCCTAAACGGCTCGCAACTCGATTGCAAGCAAGATATGCGAGCTTAATTCGCACGGGGCGATGCAAACTGCTCTCTGTCTCCTCAGGCGGAAATATGATAGGTAAATCAACAGATTCCATGCTGATCGACACTCACGCGCATCTTTGTTATGCCGACTTGGCCAGCGACCTGACCTCAGTTGTCAGCCGCGCGCAGGCCGCCGGCGTCGAGCAGATCGTCAGCATTTCCACGACACTCGAGGACGCACGCAAAACACTGGAAATCACGCGACAATTCGATTCCGTGTTCGCTGCGGTGGGCCTGCATCCCGGCGAAATTCCTAGTGTCTCATTGTGCGATATGAAGGAACTCGCCGCGCTAACGATCGAGTCCAAAGTGGTGGCGATTGGCGAAACGGGATTGGATTATTATCGTGAGGCAAAACAAGACGCAGCCTTACGCCAGCAGCAAAAGGACTTGTTTTGGGCGCAGCTTGAGTTGGCGAGGGAACGGCACCTGCCGGTCGTCATTCATAACCGTGCGGCGGAAGCGGACATTTTCGAAATCCTGCAGGCGCACGCCGCCAGTTTGTCGAAAAATTGGCGACCGTGGGGCGTGATGCACTGCTTCTCGGGTGACGACAAGTTTGCGTTCGACTGCATCGAAATCGGTTTGCTCATCAGCTATACGGGTATCCTGACCTTCAAGAACGCCGAGCGCTTGCGGGCTGTCGCGAAGAAAGTCTCACTCGATTCTGTGATGCTCGAAACGGATGCGCCGTATCTCGCCCCCGTGCCGCACCGCGGCAAGCGCAACGAACCGGCCTACGTACCGTTGATTGCCGAAGTCTTGGCGCAGGTGAAAAGCGTTAGTATAGAAGAGGTCGCGCGGGTGACAACAGCCAACGCACAACGCCTCTTTCGGCTGGGATAAAACCTGCTTTACTCGCGGTATGAATTACGTCATGGGGTTCGGCCAGGGGGCGATCGTTGCCGGGTTGGTCGCGCTGGCGGGAATCATACTGTTCTTCACGGTCGGGCTTCCCCTGATCCACCGGCTCGGCGGCGGGGTCTCCAGGCTCTTTTTGCAGAATGACGACAGCTTTGGCGTCATGCCCGAGTACAGCTTGGCTGAGGCCTGTGCGCAGAAGGGGAAATATGCTGAAGCAGTCGAAGAATATCGCCAGGTAATCACCCAGCATCCCGACGACATTTATCCCCATTTGCGCATAGCGGATTTGGCATTGACGCAACTGAACGATACAAACCTGGCGGAGCAGGAACTTCTGTCAGCGTTCGATAAGGCCAGTGGGCAAGATTCACTGGCTCTTGCCGCTGGACGTTTGGCCGACCTTTACCAGCACAGGTTGCACGACGTTGTCCGAGCACTCGAAGTGATGAAGCAATTGCGCGAGAAGATTCCAGACTCGAAACAGGCGAAATTGGCCGAAGAACGCATCGCCGCGTTGGAACGTTTGGCAAAAGGGGAAACATTATTGCCCGTAACCCCGGAGAAGATTCCGATCCGTCCATCACGCTACAGAATGCCGGATTGATCGGCTAGGTCAGTTGGCCGCAATACATCTGCGTCGCGTAATCGAAGGTGACTCTTCCATCACTTTGAAACTTTTCAAAAATCGTTCGCAAAGCCTCGAGCATCGGCTCGTAGTGCGGATCGCCCGGTTCGGGGGTGTACGACGATGACAAGAGTCGTCCTTTGGCTCCGTCAAAATCGCAGACCTGCCGGTTCTCAAATTGCCTCAACGTGAACGGGCGCGGTGCGAAAAATGCCTTGATAATGTCCGAATCCACTTGGCGGTGATCGACCGCCGCGTAATCGGTGCCGTATTTTTGGAGAAGCTCTTCATATCCACGAAGGAAAGGTGAAGTATCCGTCAGCCGTTCGTTCCAGATCAAGACCACCCAGCCGTTTGGCTTGAGAATCCGGGAAAACTCCTTCCGGGCTTGGTTGCGGTCAAACCAATGAAACGCTTGGCCCGCAGTGACAAAATCCACTGCTCGATCCGCCAGCGTGCTGGCTTCGGCGGTGCCCTTAACGCTGGTGAAATTTCGATAATGTCGGAGCAGCCGTTCGGCCGCCTCGCGCATTTCGTGATTCGGCTCGACGCCAAAAACCCGATTGCCATTTTTCAGGAACACCTCGCTGAGAATGCCCGTCCCCGAGCCCATGTCGGCAATGATCGACGCGCCAGTCAATCCCCACTCTTGAGAAAGCGTTTCCAGTACGCCCTGGGGATAACCCGGTCGGTACTTGATATAGTTCTCAACGTGTCCAGAGAAGCGGAGCGTAGCGGGTTTCATTTCGCCGGAAACTATAGCCTGCAACCAATGGCCAGCAGACACAGCGCGCCAAGGGAAAATTTCGCTCAGAACCCCAGTGTGAGCTTGTAACGGAGAATATTGCCGCAGCGGATGGAATTGACGGTCGTTTTGCTGCGCCATCCCTGACAAATCATCTCCCCAGTGACAGTGGTGCGACGTTTGGCAACGGCTTTCGCCAGTTGATCGGTCAGATCAAAATCACCGCGAATGCATTCCGTGTTCGGACAATTGAAACGGAACACGGATTTGGCATTGGTGATATTGACGGTGTATTTGATTTGGCTGATTTTGGCAACGCCTTCGGGTTCGTAGAAACTGAGGTCCACTGTCAAGGATTTCAGTTTCCGAAATTTATCCGCCAGACTGGGCGAATCCTTGACGCGTCGATTCTCTTGTTCACGATGCTCAAACCGGGCGCCTGTTCGTTGTCGATACATGAACGCGATCCTTGTTTTTACGGTAATGGCCAGATCCAGATTACCAAGAAACCGCGCCGCTGTCTGTAACAATCGCAACGCGGGATTTGGGCCAAGAGCCGATCGATGAAAACCGATGGCCGACAGCTTCGTTACAGGCTTTTGTAATGGAATCCGGCAGCTTGGGCGGCTTGACGTTCGAAGAGATTTTTGATGTCGATCAGTACCGGCGGGTTCATCTTGGCCTTGAGCTGGTCCAGCGTGAGCTCGCGGAAGGCGTTGTGCTTGTTGGCAACGAGGATGGCGTCGCACTTCGGAAGCTTCTCAAACTCAACATTCTCGATGCCGAAATACTTGCGGACCGTGTCCACCGTCAACAATGGATCGCAGCCGAGCACTTTGACCCCGAAGTTTTGCAGGTACGTGATCGTGTCGTGCACGCGGCTGTTGCGAATGTCCGGCACGTTCTCCTTAAACGTCAGGCCCATCACGAGCACGGTCGATCCTTTGATGGGCTTGCCGGCGTCGCTGAGCCCTTTGACGATCATTTCTCCCACTCGAATCGGCATGGCATCGTTGATTTGACGACCCGCCAGAATCACCTGCGGATGATAACCGAACTGTTGGGCGCGGTAGGTCAGGTAATACGGATCGACTCCGATACAATGGCCGCCCACAAGGCCGGGATGATATTTGTGGAAATTCCATTTTGTGCCGGCCGCGGCCAGCACTTCGTCCGTATTCAAACCGAGCCGTGCAAAAATCAGCGAGAGTTCGTTCATCAGGGCAATGTTCAAATCGCGCTGAATGTTCTCGATGACTTTGGCGGCTTCGGCTGTGGCAATGTTGGAAGCGCGATAAACGCTCTTGGCCACCAGCGAATACAACGCCGCCACCTCGTCCAAGGTCTCGGCGTCGCAGCCGCTAACGATCTTCACGATGCGATCGACCGTGTGCTCGTGGTCGCCCGGATTGATTCGCTCGGGCGAATAGCCAATCTTGAATTCGCCGCGTTTCAGTCCCGATTTTTCTTCGAGAATGGGAAGACAAATCTCCTCCGTCACGCCCGGGTACACCGTGCTTTCGAAGACGACGATTGCGCCTGGGCTGAGGTTCTCGCCGACGATCCGCGAAGCGCTGACGACCGGCTCCAGATCGGGGACATTCGCCTTGTCCACCGGGGTCGGCACGGCGACGACGATGTATTTGCAGCCGCGCAACGCTTTGGGCTCCGTGGTGAAACTGATATTCGGACTCCGAAGATCGCCGCCCAAAGTTTCGCCTGTGCGGTCGATGCCTTGCTGGAGTTCCTTGACCCGGTGGGCATTGATGTCAAAGCCGACCACCGTCAGATGTTTGGCAAACGATACGGCCAGCGGCAATCCAACGTAACCCAGCCCGACAACAGCAACAGTTCCTTCGATTTTGTTCATACGTAGTGGCCTTCAGCCGCGCAAAAGATAGCAAGTCCCATGCTGAAAATCGAGGAATTGAGGAGACAAAATTGGAACCGAGCGGCGCATTACTGTTGGCGCAGAGATAACTGTCTGAGACCACGTCCTAACTGCGATAAAGTTCTTTACTGTTCGGACAACACTCCACCTGCTACGAGACAACCAAACCGCGGCCGCAGCATTGCGCTCAATCTTCTCAAGGCCTAGGAGTGGTCGTTCCGTCGAGACCATCAATTCGCCCTCGCCGTCTCGGAGGGAATCGCGGAGCTTGCTGCTGCAGGAGGCTGTTGTGGCGGCACCAAGTCGTGAACGATCAGAGCAGAGAGCGCGCAGACGACGGCACCCAGACCGACAGCAAATGAGGCGCTGGTCGCACGGGCAATGGCTCCGGCCAGCAGACTGCCGATCGGGCTCAGTCCGATAAACGCCAGTGAGTAAATCCCCATCACACGACCGCGCAATTCGTCCGGCGTTCGCATCTGCACGGAAGTATTCGCCGTGGCAAAAAACAGCAGCATGAACCAGCCGGAACACACCAGGGCGAGCCCGGAAAGCCAAAAGATCCGCGACATCGCAAAGACGAACAGCATTATTGAAAATCCAGTCAGCCCGCCGAATACGAGGCGTCGCCGATTCGGATAATTGCCGAGAGAAGCCAGCGTCATGGCCCCGGCAAAAGCGCCGACTCCGTTCAACGCCATCAAATAGCCGTAGCCTTTTGCACCCACATGCAACACGTCGCGAGCAAAGACCGGCATCAATACGGTATACGGCCAGCCAAACAGGCTGACAATCGCCACCAAGATGATAATGGTGCGCGTGACGCGATTGCTGGCGACGTGACGAAAGGCTTCCATGGTGGCTTCCCACATCGGCGGATGATCCGTCTTCGCAACGACGGCCGGAAGTTGCATTGCCAAATATCCAATGATCACCGCGATGTAGGAAAGGCCGTTGAAGAAGAAGCAACCGGCGAGGCCGACCACACCAATCAAAATACCGGCCAACGCCGGACCGAAAATGCGCGCACCGTTGAACATCGAAGAATTCAGGGCGATGGCGTTCATCAAATCTTCCTTGCCCACCATTTCGACGACAAAACTCTGGCGCGTCGGAATGTCAAAAGCGTTGACGATTCCCAGCAGCAATCCCAGCGCGGCCACGTGCCATACCTTGACCACGTGGAGGTACACCAGCACTGAGAGAGCGAGTGCCAGCGTCATCGCGCTGATCTGCGTCGCGACGAGAATCCGCCGCTTATCGCTGCGGTCAGCCACGGCGCCGCCGATCAGAGACAACAGGGTGACCGGCAACGTGTTCAGGAAACGCACGAACCCGAGCAAGAAGGCCGAGTTACTGAGCTGGTAGACCAGCCAGCCTTCGGCGACCATCTGCATCCAGGTGCCGATCAGCGAAATGAGTTGCCCGCTGAAGAATAATCGATAGTTGCGATGCCGAAGCGCGGAGAACGTTTTGCGCCAACTGATGCCTCCGGTAACCACGCGCCGCGGCTGCGCGAGGGTGTCGCTGGGGACCGTCGCAATCGTTGGCACATTGTCTTCGGGCGCTGGGGTCGATTCGCTCACGATCTGAAGTGTCAGGGAATAAACTGAAAACGGCGACAGAAATCAACGGGAGACTCCGTCGCGAAGTTGTGGTCAGTGGTCAAGCCGGCGTTGACGCTGCGGATTAGCCGCCTTCTACCAGTATCTTCGAGGCGGCGGTCGTGCCGAGTGTGGTGACAGGCCGGCCCTTTGGACGAATGGTTACCGAATCAGCCAGCTTGTCGCGCGCTTCGACCACCACCTGCGTGCCGGGAGTCAGCCCGAGGCGATCCAGTGTCTGCAGGAAGGCTGTGTCCTGCCCGATCACCCGCGCAATGCGTACCGGCGCGTGCAGTTCGCATTCGACCAGGTCCTTCAGAGTCGTGGCTGTCAGTTGGCCTTTCGCGCCGGGGATCGGATCGCCGTGTGGGTCAAATTGCGGATGACCGAGAAGTTCGTCGATTTTATCCAGCACCTTGTCGGAGACTGCGTGTTCGAGTTCCTCGGCCTCCTCGTGGACTTCGGACCAATCCAAACCCAGCACACGCACGAGGAATAGCTCGACCAGCCGGTGCCGTCGGATGACGCTCAGGGCATGTCGTTCGCCGGCGGCGGTCAGGCGCACACCGTCTCGTGGCTCGTACTTTACCAAGCCGCTGTCCGCGAGGGCTTTCACCATCGTCGTCGCCGTACCTGGCGTCACACCCAACGCCTGGGCCAACCGCCCCATGGGGAGCAGGCCATCACCAGCGTTGTGTTGTTCCGCATACAAATGCTTAAGGTAGTTCTCGACGGTTGACGACAGTGCCGCGGCGGAAGCGACGGCAGTGTCAGCGGGACGGGATGTCATAGTTGTCAGTGTAAAGGATGTATTGACAATTTGCAATGTTCTGATTATTTAGTTTGACCAATCAAAGTGACAAGTTAGATAGATAGAAGAAATGGAACCCAAGCAAGGCAACGACGTGCCGACCCAGTTGTACGGGCCGGCCCCAGATGATGGTGCGGCCCCGTCGCATCGGAGCCATTTGTCGCTTGAGAATGTGCACAGTTCCATCGAAGTGCCGCACCACGAGGAGGGGTTCTGGAAACATTGGCGGGCGTTTGTCGGACCGGCGATTCTCGTCAGCGTCGGCTACATGGATCCCGGCAACTGGGGGACGGATCTGCAGGGCGGAGCGCAGTTCAAGTACGGCTTGTTATGGGTCGTTGGCCTGGCCAGTTTGATGGCCATTTTCATGCAGGTGATCTCGGCCCGTTTGGGAGTGGTCACCGGCAAGGATCTGGCTCAGTGCTGCCGCGACTGGTATCCACGCTGGACCCGCTGGCCAAACTGGCTGTTGTGCGAATTGGCCATCGGCGCGTGCGATCTGGCGGAAGTTCTGGGAAGTGCCGTTGCCCTGAATCTTTTGTTTCACATCCCGCTTCTGTGGGCGGTGATCATCACGGGGTTCGATGTGCTGCTTTTGCTGGCGCTACAACGGTACGGGATGCGCACCATCGAAGCGGTTGTCGTGGTGCTGGTGGCGACCATTGGGGCGTGCTATTTCATCGAGATTTTTGTACTCCCGCAAACGCAACCGAGTTTCCTGGAAATGGGACGGGCAATGGTCGCGCCGAATCTTCGTCAGGCCGGGATGATCTACGTTGCCATCGGTATCATCGGCGCGACGGTTATGCCTCACAACCTCTACCTGCATTCGGCGCTCGTGCAAAGCCGCAAGCTGCAGAAAGATGAGGCCTCCGTCCGGCGCGCGGTCCAGTTCAATACGATCGATTCGGTGGTCGCGTTGGCCGTTGCGTTTTTTGTCAATGCCGCGATTCTGGTGCTGGCGGCGATGGTATTCTTCGGCAAGGAAAGTGTGACGGTGGCGGGCGGGCACATCATCAAGTTCAGCCCCGACAGCGATTGGATTCGCCTCGCGTATCTGACACTCGCTCCGCTGCTGGGAACGGCCGCCGCCAGCACACTGTTCGCTGTGGCATTGTTGGCGAGCGGACAAAGCAGCACAATTACCGGCACCCTGGCGGGCCAGGTGGTGATGGAAGGATTCATGCACTGGCGGATTTCGCCATGGCTGCGACGGCTGATCACGCGTTCCCTGGCGATTTTGCCGGCGATCTTCATCATCGGCCTGCGCGGAGATAGCAGCGTAACCGATTTGCTGACGCTCAGTCAGGTGGTGCTGGCTCTGCAACTACCCTTGGCAATGTTTCCGATGCTCCACTTCACCAGTTCGCGCCAGCGAATGGGGAAATGGAAAAATGGCTGGTTTTTGCTGATGGCGGGCTGGACCAGTGCTATCCTCATTACCGTCATGGACATTTATGGTTTGCCAGATTCACTCAAAGCGGCTTGGCAAGTCATCGTCGGCGGATAAATCGCATTGCGCAGAGAGAACACCCATGTACAAAACCATTCTCGTGACGTTGGATGGCACTCCGACCGATCGTGCCATTATCGAGCACGTGAAGGAGCTTGCGAAGTTTATGAACAGCCGGGTCGTACTGCTGCACGTGGCTGACGGCTGGGCGGCAAGAACCTATGGCCGCGACGCCGTGAGTCCGGAGGTCACCGAAGACAAGGCATACCTGGCAAAGGTTCGCTCCGAATTCCAGTCCGCGGGCATTGCGGCTGACGCCGAGCTGGCGTACGGCGAACCCGCCGACGAAATCATCAAGTGGGTGGAAGAAAAGGGCTGCGACCTGGTGGCGATGAGCACGCATGGACACCGGTTCGTGGCCGATCTGTTTCTCGGTTCGACGTCTCGGCGCGTCCGCCACAGCGTGGATGTTCCCGTGTTGCTGCTCCGTGCCCCACGAAAGTAATTCGGGCTGCCTACCAACATCACAGTCATCCCAAGCCGAGCCCGCAAATCGACGATGCACTTCAATCTTTCACCAGAACGATCAAAGTGCCGCCGATTTGCCCGTATCTCTTTCGGTACTAGACACACAGCGATTCTAGCGTTAGTCTTTGCCTCAGGCGAAACGGCACTCGGGGCAACGGATGAAAGGAGACGAACGTATGCGAAAGGTACTAGCATCGTTGGTGGTTAGTGCATGTGCAATATGTATAGCTGTATTCATGACGGGTTGTTCAGGGGTAATGTCGGGATTAGGTGGTAGCGCCGTTGGTGGTCTGTATAGTCAGGTGGATGGCGCGGTTATCGCCGGAGCACCTGTTGGCCAAACGACCAGCACCGCCAAGGTTGGCACCGCCGAGTCAACGTCGATCATCGGCTTTGCCACGGGGGATTCCAGTATCCAAGCGGCGATGCAAGCTGGCGGAATCACGAAGATCCATCACGTGGATTATAAAGTCATGAATGTGCTTGGCATTTACGTCAAGTACACGACGGTAGTTTACGGGGAATAACTGACACAAGTTTGCCACGGGTGCCGATCGCCTGATGTATTGCCTCGTGGCTGACGTCGCCGAAAACTAGAGGAGTCTCCCGGACGGAATCTGTGATCGCTGCTGCCGAAGGTCAATTAACTTCTTTTGCGCGCCAGACTGTCGATGTGCATACTGGCGATCATTGACAACAAGATGGCCGCCGCAAACCAGTACACGCCCTGTTGTGGCTGAATGTTCGCCAACGGACCGAGCTTCACCAACACGATCAGGATCGCCACGACAAACACATCCAACATCGACCATTTCCCAAGCACACCGAGCCAGTTCAGCAGCACCTCGCGCTTCTGCTCCCCCAAACGGACGAACCAAATGTAGGACAGTCCCGCCAATTTGAGATTGGGGAAAATGACCGAAAAAAAGAATAGAATGCTCGCCAATGCATACTGACCTTGCTCCCACAAAGCTTTGACGCCCTTGATCACCGAGTAATCGTTTTTCCAGAACACCATCTTCTCGACCCTCATGAGCGGCAACGAGAGTCCGATCATGAGCAGGACAAAGGACAAAAGGATGAGCAAAGGCACTTCAAATCGTCGCGGATAACACTCTTGAAGTGATTTCGCCATGCAAACTCACGATAGTGCCTTCTTCCGTGATCAGCAACTCGCCCGATCGGGCTCCGGAGTCACTGCAATGGTTTGAATCACTTCGTCGCTATTTGGGCGTCGATCTGGCGGATCATCGCGGTGTTCTCCGTGATCGCCCGGTACTCGACGTAGAACGCGTACAAATTGAAGGCGACCACAACGCAAGCGATCCAGGCGTGCGTCGGTCCTTTGAGCATCCCGACATCTTTCGCTCCGCCGAGCCAAACGACCCCGATGATCAGCAAACAACAAAGCGTCGCCATCGCCGACGCCCGGGCATGGAGCTTCCGACTGCGACGAATGTAACCAGCTCGCGGGTCATCCAGCAAGTGATGCGTCTGAACGGCTTCCTTGATTCCCTTGCCCGAACCCATGAAATGCATCATCACGATGCAGTGGGTCAGACAGGTGTAAAGCCCGGTGAGAACGCCGGCCGCTTGATGTTGCCAGTGCGCGGACTGATGGGTGACGCCCAGCCAGATCGTCACACCGAACAGCACCACATTCCAAAATGCGAGGCCGATGAAAATTTTGCCCATTTGCAGCATGAGGTGAGAATAGGTTGTCGCGGTGTTTCTGTGAAGCGCGGAATATCCGTGAGGTAGGCCGCCTCTGCGAGGCGGCGTCCGCTCATCGCAACAGGAGGTTCGCCGATTCACAGAATCGGCCTACAACTAATCGCGGTTAGTCTATGGTTAACGCCTTCTGGATCTCCTTCAGTTCCACTTCTGTCAGCACCGGCAACACCCCTGCGGCCGCATTACTCTCGAGTTGTTTTCGATTCTTCGCGCCGGGAATCGCAATGCCGACGTCGGGATTGGACAGGATAAATTGCACGGCCAACTGCGGTAGCGGCATGCCCAACTTCCGCGCAATGGGTTTGAGACGTCCGACCCTGTCAATGTCCCGCTCGAAGTTCTTGCGCTCCTCGCCTTCGAGCCAGCGGTTGCGAATATCCTCCACGTCGAACCTGTGATCCTTTGTCAGCTTTCCCGACAATTTTCCCATGGCGAGCGGGCCGCGGGCAATAAACGCGATGCCCCGTTCACGACAGAAAGGCAGCATCGCTTCTTCGACATTCCGGTTCAGCAAATTGTAATTCGACTGCACCGACGCAAGGTTCTGGCGTTCGGCAAAGCGTTCGACCATGTCGAGGTCGTTGGTCGAGACGCCAAAGAACCGGATTTTGCCCTGCTGCTGCAATGTTTCGAACGCATCGAGGAATTCTGTCCACCGCTCCGTGCGCCAGAGATGGCACTGATAGAGATCGATCCAGTCGGTCTGCAACCGGCGTAGACTCGCATCACAGGCGCGCAAGATGTGGTCCTTTGACTCGTTGAACGTGCGCTGATATTGGTCGTCATGCCAGAACCCCACTTTCGTGGCGATGTATACGCGGTCGCGGACGCCAAGCTCTTTGATTGTGCGGCCAACCATCTCCTCGCTATGCCCCCAGCCGTACATGTCGGCTGTATCGAAGAAATTGATGCCGAGTTCGAAGGCGCGTTGAATGGTTGCGGCAGATTCCTCGTCCCTGATGCCCGTCCAGCCGTCAGGCTTTCCGTCGATGGTGATCGCGCCGCCGAATTGCCAGCAACCGAGTCCCATCGCGCTGACTCGCCATCCCGTCTTTCCGAAAGAGCGGTATTTCATGCGCGTTGGATTATCCGATTCGCCCCGAGCTTGCAACACGGGACTGTAGCCGCAGGCTTCAGCCTGCGTCGGAAGCGCACCGTGAGCCGAATCCGATGAGACGCTGCGATGTCGGTTTCGCAGCAACGGTGCGGCTGCATTCCGAATAACATGGGCAGGACGCCCGCGCTACTCCTGCATCGTGCGCCAGACACGTTCGGGCGTCGCCGGCAACTGACGAATCGGTTTTTTGATTGCGTCATAGATCGCCGAGAGAACTGCCGGGGCCGTGCCGATCAGTGGTGGCTCGCCGACACCGCGGGCACCAAACGGTCCGCCCGGATCAGGATTCTCCAGCACGATGCATTCGATCTCCGGCACGTCGCGAATCGTCGGTAAAATGTAATCGGTAAAACCCGCGTTGAGGATCTTTCCGTCTTTCAACACGACTTCTTCCATTAACGCCATGCCAATGCCCATCGTCACGCCGCCCTGGATCTGGCCAATGACCTGGTCGGGATTGATCGCTTTGCCGACGTCATGGCACGCGATATAACGTTCAATCTTCACTTCACCGGTCTCTGTATCCACCAACAACTGGCAGACGTGGCTGCCGAACAGATACGTGACGAACGCCCGCATGCTTTGTCCGGTCTGTGTGTCTTCGGGCATCGTCGGCGGCTTGAAGAGACTCGCCGCGTCCAGCGAGAATCCACGCTTCCTGCCTTCACGGGCCAGTTCTTTCAGCGTCATCCGCTTGTGCGGACGAAACACGTTGTACGCTTCGCCGTTCTCGATCTTGATTTCGTAAACCAGTTCTTCGAGATGCGCCGCGGCAATGTCCTGCAGTTGCTTTTTCAACTCCGACGCCGCCAGTTGCACGGCCGACCCCGTAAAATACGTCTGACGGGTCGCCGACGAACTGCCCGATTCGGGCGTCAACTCTGTATCCGCCAGAATCGGCCGCACTCTGTCCAGCGGAACGCCGATCTCTTCCGCCGCAATCTGGCAAACCATATTAAGCAAACCCTGTCCCACATCGATCGCGCTGGAGTACAACTCGACGATGCCGTCGTCGGTCAATTTGCAGCGCGCCCGCGATGCGTCCGGAAAGCCGTCTCCGTAACCCAGCCCAAAGCACACGATGCTCAGACCGTAGCCGCGTTTCAGATGGGGCGCCGGCGTGTCGTAGCTGCGATGGTTCCAGTCGATCTTCTTCAGCACCGCATCGAAACATTCCGTCGCCGTCGCATGCGGCACGATTTGGCCGGTGGTGACCGCGTCTCCCGACTGGATCAAATTCTTTCTGCGCAACTCGGCCTTGTCCATCCCGAGTTTGTCCGCGAGCCGATCCATCAGCCCTTCATAAGCAATGGCCGTCTGGGCCGCGCCGAATCCACGCATGGCCCCGCAAGGGTTGTTGTTCGTAAACACCCCAACCACGTCCACCCACACGTTGGGCACTTTGTATGGACCCGTCGCGTGGCTCGACGCCTTGCGCATCACTGCAATCCCGGTGGAAGCGTACGCACCTTTATCGACGTAAAATATGACTTGTGCTGCGACCAACGTGCCGTCCTTCTTCGCGCCGAGTTTGTAATCCACGCGAACCGGATGCCGTTTGTGCCGCGCGATCATCGATTCCGAACGCGAATACCGCAGACAAATGGTTTTGCCCTTCAATTTCAGCGCGCACAGCCCGAGATAAATCTGAATGGAAATGTCTTCGCGACCCCCGAACGCGCCGCCCGTGGCCGGCTGGATAAGCCGCAGTTTTTCCAGCGGCAACCCGAGCGCCAGCGCAATCAGCCGCCGCTCTTCATGCAGCCATTGGCCGGAAACCTCAATCGTCAGCATGTTACCGTCATAACGCGCCCGACCCGCTTCGAGGTCGAGGAACGCGTGGTCGGTCGTCTGCGTCTGGATCACATCTTCGACAACCACGTCCGCCTCGCTCATCGCCTTCGGCGCATCACCACGGCGCAGATGCTTTTCGCCGAGCACGTTGCCTTCCGCGTGAATCTGCGGCGCATCGGGCTTGAGCGCGTCCTCCATGGAAAAGAGCGCCTGCAGCGGTTTGTAATCGACCCGGATTTTCTTGAGCGCTTCTGCAGCAATCTCTTCGTCCTTGGCCACGACGATGGCGACGGCGTCGCCCAGGTAACGGACCTTCTTGCTACAGAGAACTTCCTGGTCCCGTCGAATCAGGCCGTGCATGTTCGTGCCGGTAATGTCCTTGTGCGTGAGCACGACCAGCACGCCCGGGATTGTTTTCGCGACGCGCGTGTCAATATCGATAATCTCAGCGTGCGGATACGCCGCGCGCAGAACCTTCGCGAACAGGTATTTCTTGTCGAACAGATCCTGACCGTACTTCGTCTTGCCGGTCGCTTTGTCTACGCCGTCCAATCGCTGTGCGGATTTGCCAACCACTTTCGTCGGCCCACGTTCGTATGCCGACGAGCTTTTCGCCTTGGCGTGGATGTTGGCCAATGCTTGCTGGAGCATGTCCGCAGGTTGGGTCATTTCTTGAGCCCCATTTCATCCGCGGCCATTTCGCAAGCCCGCATGATCTTGTTGTAACCGGTGCAGCGGCAGATGTTACCTTCCATGCCAACGAGAAACTCCTGGCGTGTCGGATGCGAATGGTTGCTCAGCAGGGCCTTGGCCGCCATGATCAGCCCGGGCGTACAATAACCACATTGCACCGCCCCACACTCGACGAATTTCTCCTGAATTACATCCAGGTGCTTGCCCTTTGCCAGCCCCTCAATCGTCACCACCTCGCGCCCTTGCACCTGCGGCGCGAGCATCATGCAGGAGTTCATCGGCCGACCGTCCACGAGTACGTAACAACTGCCGCATTCGCCCTCCAAGCAGGCGCCTTTCGTGCCGGTGAGTTCCATTTCGATGCGGAGAAAATCGAGCAACGTCTGATCCGGTCGAACCCTTTTCGACACGCGTTTGCCGTTGAGCGTGAATTTCAACGACCAGAGTTCTGTAGCGGCGCCCTGTGAGCGCCGTCCGTTCGTCTTCTTTCGGCGGTCGTAGACCGCCGCTACAGTTTTCTTCTTCATGCCTTCACCAACTTTTCCAACAACCGCCGGACCAACACACCCGCCAGATGCACTTTGTAATCGGCACTCGCGCGATGGTCGGTGATCGGTTTGATTTCACTGCGAACAATCTCCACCGCTTGCCGGATCGTTCCCGTATCCAGTCCGTTCTTCGCCAGAAACTCTTCCGCCTTGTGACAGCGCATCGGAGTCGGCGCAACCGACGCCAGCGCGATCCTGACTCTCGGGGGCGCGAGCCTCTGGCTTGCGGTTGTTGAATGTTTCGCAACCGGGACGGTTGCGCCACCAGATCCAAGACCAGGCGCAATTGCGACCGCCACTGCCACCACGGAAATGTTAACCGCACCGCGCTTGCCGTTCTTCGCCCAATCCGTCTGGTAATTTGTCGGGATCTTAATCTTCGTAATCATTTCGTCGGAAGCCAACGCAGTTTTCCGGTAACTGAGGAAAAACTTATCGAGCGGCAATCGCCGCACGCCGCGCGCGCTGCTCAATTCCACTTCTGCATCCAGCGCCAGCAACGCGGTCGAACCATCGCCCGCCGGCGACGCAGTGGCCAGATTGCCAGCCAACGTGCCGAGTTCGCGGATCCCGGGACCGCCCACGCTGAGCGCCGCCTTCGCCAGGCAGCGAATCGGCAACCTGCCGGCTTGCGCGAAGGTGACGTTGCCGGCCAGCTCGAGGGTGCCATTGTGTTTGTTAATCGCAGTGAGGTCTTTGACGTGACTAAGGTCGATGAAATTTTCGGTGGGCCGGATGCCGCGGTTCATCAAGACCACGAGATCGGTCCCGCCGGCAATGAAAGCGCCGCTCTCTTTCAGTTCCGCCTTGAGTTCGAGCGCCTCGCCAATGCTCTTGGGCTGGTAAAACACAACGCCATTATGTCCACGAATTGATTGACGGGCAAGAGGTAAAAACCTGCCTCTGCTACGAATGATTTGAGGCAGCCGTCAGCCGCCATGTTTGGCAAGCCAATAGTCGCGGAAAGAACGCAGGCGGGGAAGCGATTCGCGATCTTTGACACGATTCGTGGCAGCCTTGCTGGCGATGATGTCGTCGATGTGGCAGACGGGAAATCCCTCCACTTCGATTCTTTTGTTCCAGGCATCTTGAAAACGTTCGATGCCATCTGGAGCAAAGACCAGGTCCAAATCGAATGGGCCATTCTTGAGTTGAACAAAATCCTTGCCGCGGCGGATTTCGGCGGATTGCGATTCGTCCAGCGCAAATTCCAGCTCCCGCAGGGCGTTTACCAGGGCTTCGCAGTTGACCGGCGATTTCTCAACGAATAAGTCAGCGTCCTGCGTTGTGTCCGGAAACCCGAGAAGAATCGCACCAGATTTGCCGATGAAAAGATAACGCACGTGGTGGCGCGCAAAGGCGTCGCGAACTTCCTCAGCTTGACGATACTCAAACGCGGGCATACCCGAGCCAGTCGGGAAGGTTTTGCTCACACCAGCACCGGTATTCCTCCAATGTATCGAATGCCCGGTAGGAAGCGTCATCAAGGACCGGCTTATACGTATGGATAAAGGCGTACTTCCAGCGCTGCGGGAGTGGACGTCTCGCTGCCGCCTCGAATTCCTCGAGCCACTCGGCCGGAATAGTCGTCTGTGGCGGTGTGTTCCTCACGAGCACATTCTACAATGCATGAGGCAGCCTGTCCATACTCCTGCCATTCACGAATTGATTGACGGGCAAGCCGCAAAATTATAACGTGGCCACCAGTTTAAACCTGCTATCCGAGAGGAATCCAAAATGACTGTTTCAACTGACCAATTACGTCGCACTGTCAAATCGTACGAGAAAGATATCGTCAAGTTTTCGCGGGACCTGATCGCCATTCCCGGCTTCAGTGGCACCGAAGGCAACGTCTGCAAGCGGATTGCCAGGGAGATGAAGAAAGTTGGGTTCGACAAGGTCTGGTTCGACAAGATGGGTAACGTCTTCGGACAGATCGGGCATGGCAAGACCAAGATCATGATCGATTCGCACGTGGATACCGTTCACGTCGGCGACCGCAGCCAGTGGAAGTGGGACCCGTTCAAGGGCAAGTTTGAAAATGGCAAAATCTACGGCCGCGGCGCCTCCGATCAGAAAACCTCCGTGGCCTCGATGGTCTATGCCGGCAAAGCCATCAAGCAACTCAAACTGTCCGGCGACTACACGCTGTGGGTCGTTGGCAGCGTGATGGAAGAAGATTGCGACGGACTCTGCATGCTCCACATCATCGAAAAGGAAAAGATCGTTCCCGACTACGTCGTCATCACCGAGCCGACCAACCTCGGCATATACCGGGGCCATCGCGGCCGCATGGAAATGAAAGTCACCGTCAAAGGCCGGTCGTGTCACGGTTCTGCCCCGGAGCGCGGCGACAATCCCGTCACCAAGATGGCGGACATCGTCAAGGACATCGACGAACTCAATCTGCGCGGGTTGAAGTACGACAAATTCCTCGGCAAGGGGACCGTTTGCGTATCCTGCATTGAATGCAAAACGCCGTCGCAATGCTCGGTGCCCGACGAATGCACGATTTATCTCGACCGGCGCATGACCAAGGGCGAGACGCCGCAGTCATCCGTCAAAGAAATTCAGGCCCTGCCGTCGGTCAAGAAGGCCAAAGGCAAGGTAGAGATTCTCCACTACGACGCGGTGGCCTGGACCGGCCTCAAGGTCGGCCAGGAAAAATTCTTTCCGACGTGGGTGTTTGAAGAGAGCCATCCGCTCGTCAAGGCCGGCATCAAAGCGGCCACGGTGGCGCTGGGGAAGAAACCGCGCGTCAGCCGCTGGACGTTCTCGACCAACGGCGTCGCCACTGCGGGTCGTCACGGCATCCCGACCATCGGGTTCGGCCCACAACATGAAATCTATGCCCACCAGTCGAACGAAGTGGTTCCTGTGGACGCGCTGGTCAAAGCCACCACCTTCTATGCGGCGATTCCGCAGGCGATTCTCGAAGCGACTCGCGGCAAGAAGCGGTAGTTAGACTGTCTTGGCGGGAAGGTGTTTCTCGAACAGGTGACGGTCGGCGTGCGTGCAAAAAACCACGCTGCCAGAAGCCACAGCGAAATCGCAATGCGGAGCGGGTTCGACCAGGCAGCGCGCGATGCCAGTACAGCCAATCGACAATGTGCGGCAAAGGCGTCGGCTAAAAATCGGCTTTTTTACTTCCAAGGCTTCTTTCATGTTGTGAGGGCATAACAAAAGCGTCCCGACAAGTCAACTGCATGACCATCATTGTGGTAGCCGTCTGCGGCCCTGACCCTTATCGAGTGGGTACTTCCACCTGCTGTGGCGGCGGTCTATGACCGTCGCATCTCCAGCGGATAAATCTCTCCCTGATACGGCCAATCGTCGATTCGCGAGACCAATCCGGCTTGTTTGTGCAAGCAGTCTTATAAACCTCAAGGAACGGCGGGCTGAGCCAGCCCGCCCTACCGAGGTCGTTGGTAGGGCGCGGTGGCCCTACCGCGCCGCCGGGATCGCAGGTTTTTGTGAGATGGCTCCTAACTATTTCCTCTCCCTCCGGGGGAGCCGAGCCCGCGAGACGCTGCTGACGTTTGCAGCAAAGGATCAAGGTGAGGGGAGATCTGCTACCTAAAAGCCCCCAACAAAACTGTCCCATGCCGTTGTAGCCGCGGCACTCTGTCGCCGCGTCTGCGTGATTTGCCATACCTTCCGCCCGCACGCCGACAGGGCGGCGTGGCTACAAGACTTGTTTTGTTAGGCTGCCCAAGACTCTGAAGTGTAACCGGCCGCTACACAAGCTTGCGCCTAAAACGTTCTTTGCCTATTCTCGCGTCCCATCATGGCGAGAATTTCGATTCAAAACGGCAAACTAACTGTCCCCGATTACCCTACCATTCCGTTCATTCGCGGCGACGGCACCGGGCCCGACATCTGGGCCGCCAGCGAACGCGTGTTCGATGCCGCCGTCAAGAAAGCCTATGGCGGCAAACGCAAAGTCGAGTGGATGGAAGTCTTTGCTGGCGAAACAGCATTCAAGAAGTCCAACAACTGGTTGCCCGACGAGACGGTCGCCGCCTTCAAAGAGTATCTCGTTGGCATCAAAGGTCCGCTGACCACGCCGGTGGGGAAGGGCATCCGCAGCCTCAACGTCGCACTGCGTCAGATGCTCGACCTATACGTTTGCCTCCGCCCCGTCCGCTGGTTCAAAGGCGTGCCGTCACCCGTCAAACATCCCGAGAAAGTGGACATGGTGATCTTCCGCGAGAACACCGAGGACATCTACGCCGGCATCGAATGGCCTGCCGGCAGTCCTGAAGTGAAGAAAGTCATCGCTTTCCTGCAAAACGAAATGGGCGTGAAGAAGATTCGTTTCCCCGAAACGAGCGGCATCGGCATCAAGCCCGTTTCCCGCGAAGGCACCGAGCGTCTTGTCCGCGCCGCGATCAAGTACGCCATTGAGGACAAGCGTCGATCGGTCACCATCGTTCACAAAGGCAACATCATGAAGTTCACCGAAGGCGCGTTCCGCGACTGGGCTTATGCGCTAGCAAAGAAAGAGTTCGGAGCTAGGGAAATCGACGGCGGTCCTTGGTGCGAAATCCCGCTCCCGCAACCGTTGTCCGGATCACAAGCCACCAGTCACCAGTCACGCTTGATCGTCAAGGACGCCATTGCCGACATCGCGCTCCAACAGGTGCTCACGCGTCCGGACGAGTTCGATGTCATTGCCACGCTCAACCTCAACGGGGATTACATCAGCGACGCGCTCGCGGCGCAGGTGGGCGGCATCGGCATCGCCCCCGGC
>DATIZX010000073.1:0-19015 GCA_035516795.1 Verrucomicrobiia bacterium | reverse complement strand
GCCCGCCTGAGAATTGCCGCAATTTTAAGCGGCTACGCCCTTCCCTCGCAGGCTAAAGCCTGCGGCTACAGCGGTGAAAACGACCCTGACATTGATTGTTCATTCCCATTCAATCGTGCTGGGAGGCTTGCTGGAGATGTCGAGGCAGACGCGGTTGACGCCTTTGACTTCGTTGATGATGCGGGTCGAGAGACGCGCCAGAAGATCGTAGGGCAAGCGGACCCAGTCGGCGGTCATGCCGTCCACGCTGTCAACGGCGCGGATGGCGACGACATTGTCGTAAGTGCGTTCGTCGCCCATGACGCCCACCGTCTTGACGGGCAATAGCACGGCAAATGTTTGCCAAACTTTGTAATACAAATCGGCTTTCTTCATTTCGTCGATGACCACCCAATCGGCTTCGCGAACAATCTGCAAGCGGGCGGGCGTGACGGCACCAAGGATGCGCACGGCGAGGCCGGGGCCGGGGAACGGTTGGCGTCGCACAATCTCGCGCGGCAAACCGAGTTCGGTGCCGACCTCGCGGACCTCGTCCTTGAACAATTGGCGGAGCGGCTCAAGCAATTCGAACTTCATCCGTTTTGGCAGGCCGCCGACATTGTGGTGCGATTTGATCATGGCGGCAGGATTGCCGGCGATGGGAACGCTCTCGATCACGTCGGGATACGTCGTGCCTTGCGCCAGAAAGCGAAAGCCACGAAACTTTAACGACCGCAACCGGGACGGTCGCGCCACTGATTTTGTAGCGCTTTCAAAGACTTCCACGAAGGTGCGACCGATGATCTTGCGTTTGCGTTCCGGATCGGTGACGCCGCGCAGCCGTTTCAGAAAAACATCGGTGGCATCTTCGTATTGCAATTTCATGTGGAGGTTCTGACCAAACACGCGCTGCACGCCTTCGGCCTCGCCTTTGCGGAGCAGGCCATTATTCACAAACACGCACGTTAGGTGGTCACCAATGGCCTTGTGAATCAACGCGGCGGCGACGCTGGAATCCACGCCGCCGGAAAGACCGAGCAAAACCCTGTCGTTGCCGACCGTTTCCCGAATCTCCTCCAGGGACTGCTCGATAAAGGATCTCATCGTCCAGTTGCGTCCGCAGCCGCAGATGCCGTGAACGAAATTCGAGATGATTTGCTTGCCGTTTGGCGTGTGATGCACCTCGGGGTGAAACTGCAGGCCGAACAATTGACGCGTCGGGTCGGCAATGGCGGCGTACGGCGCATTCTCACTGCGCGCGATGCCGATAAAGCCTGCGGGCAACTTCGCCACCTTGTCGCCGTGGCTCATCCAAACCTTTTGCCGGTTGTCCAGCTTCGCCAGCAGCGGCGAATTGCCGACGAGTTCCACCTCGGCTTGACCGTACTCGCGCTTGTCGCTTTTCTCAACACGGCCGCCGAGTTGGTAGGCCATGGTTTGCATGCCGTAACAGATTCCCAACACGGGCACGCCAAGTTTCCAGATGCCATAAGCGGCCAGCGGCGCGTCCTTCGCGTACACGCTGGCGGGCCCACCACTGAGAATCAAGCCGCGCGGTTTGAGGGACGCGAGCTTGGCGACGGGCGCGTTGAACGGCACGATCTGTGAAAACGCCTGGCACTCACGTACTCGTCGCGCGATCACTTGTGAGTATTGCGAGCCGAAATCGAGAATGATGATGAGCTCTGGGCTCTGGGCTTTGGGCTCTGGGCGGTGGGGCATAAGAGTTAGCCGCGAATGGCCTGAATGAGCTTGTTAAGTTTACGGGCGAGCGTGTCCAGATCGCTTCGCAGGTGATCGAATTCTTCCTTGTCACTGATGGATTTCGTGTCGAAGAGCAAATCCAAGTGTTCGATGGTTTCTTCGCACGACGCATGAGCGAAGACCAGGAATCTTACGTATTCTTGCTGATAGTGCCGCCGGCCAAAACCTTCTACGATATTGACAGCAACCGCTTTCGAGGACCGACGAATCTGGCTGCCCTGTTCGTAGAGTTCATACTTCGGCAACCTTAACGAAACCGCATGAATCTCAACCGCGAGTTGGTGCGCGAGTTGATACACCTCCAGTCTCTTGTATTCCTCCATTTCCATCTCAATGCTCGAGTCCAACAGCTCACTGCTCAAAGCTCATAGCTCAAAGCCCACAGCCCCCTCCCCCTTCACTTCCCCATGCCTACCCCTTGCACGGTTTGGAAGACCTTGCCTTCCGTCTTGATCGCCGGCGCGATGATGATTTCGGTTTCCTGAAATTCCCGAATCGTCTTCTTGCCGACGCTGCCCATGCAGGTGGCGAGGGCGCCGACGAGATTCTGTGAACCATCATCGAGTTCGGCCGGACCAAACAGGATTTGTTTCAGCGAGCCGGTCACGCCGACGCGGATGCGGGTGCCGCGCGGCAGATTCGCGTGCGGCGTGGCCATGCCCCAATGAAATCCTTTGCCGGGCGCTTCGTTGGCACGAGCGAACGCGCTGCCGATCATGACCGCATCCGCGCCACAGGCGAATGCTTTGCAAATGTCACCGCCCTTGCTCATGCCGCCGTCGGTGATGATGGAGATGTAGCGGCCGGTTTGTTTGAAATGATAATCACGAGCCGCAGCGCAATCGACGGTGGCGGTCACCTGCGGCACGCCGAGACCGAGGACGCCGCGGGTGGTGCAGGCCGCGCCGGGTCCGACGCCGATCAATAAAGCCGACGCGCCGCATTGCATCAGTTCCAGCGTTGCGGAATACGTCACCGTGTTGCCCACCACCACCGGAATCTTCGTTCGTTTGCAGAACGCGGCGAGGTCGAGCGTTTTGTATTCGCTCGAAATGTGGCGCACGGTCGAAACGGTGGATTGGACCACAAAGATGTCAGCGCCGGCCTGTTCGGCGATGGCGCCAAAGCGTTCGGCGCGCTGCGGAATGGAGCTAACAGCGCAAAGAACACCGGCATCCTTGATTTTCTTGATGCGCGCCGCGATCAGGTCCTCCTGAATCGGCTCGGTATAAATACGCTGTAAGAGATGCGTCGTTTCGTCCTTGCTGGCGTTGACGATCCGGTCGAGGACTTCCTCGGGGTTTTTGTAGCGTGTCTGCACGCCTTCGAGGTTGAGCACAGCCACGCCGCCAAGTTTTCCCATCTCGATCGCAAACCGCATATCGACCACGCCATCCATCGCGCTCGCCAGTATTGGCACACGGATCCTGTGCGCGCCGAGCTGAAACGTGGTGTCCACTTCGTTCGGATTGATGGTCACATCGCCGGGGACCAGGGCGATATCGTCGAATCCATATGTGACCCGAGCCTTACGATTGCGTCCGATCCACATACCCATGGTAGAAAACCTCCGTGATTGTTCGGAACTCCATCCGCATTCTGGTTAGGCGGACAGGCTCTCCTTTTGCCGAAAACAATGTCTGTTCCGCTCGCATCCTCAACGATACATATTGGGCGACAAAAGCCAAGGCAAACTACGGCACTGGTTTAATTTTGTCCCGGAGCGGAACACGTGAGCAGTCTGAACAACCACTGAATCGCGACCGATTGCGGCAAGAACGACACTGCTGCATCTCACCGGATTTGGCTCTGCTCCGCCACCAACCTCAGCCTGCCACTATCAAGGCTGCGCGACGACGGTCTCGGCATTGGTCGTCGCTGGCGCCTGAGTGGCCCATAGAAAACGTACAATTCCCCAGGTCAACTCGGGCGAGGTAGCGTCCTCCCCAGATTCAAATCGCAGTCGGCGGGCCAGGGAAATCGCTTGCGCATCGACGGAGTCGTTGCCGCAGGTGCGATCCAACAAAGCGTAGCGCACCAAACCGCCCGTGCCGACGCCGATGCGCACCTGCGTCGGCCGCAGCGGCACGGAGTTGCTGATCACCGACAGCTCCGGGAGTCGGATCAAGCCCCGATTTCCGAGCGGGCCGAGCACACGGATGACTGATTGGTTGACCGTCACCGCCGGCGGACTCATTTCTACATCGGATTCTTCGGGCTGCGCCGCGGTCTTTTCGGCGGCGGAAAGAACGGCGGTATCCAAAGGCGATGGTTCCAACAAAGAAGGAGGCGCTGCGGGAGGCGTCATCGCGAGATAGGCCGGTTGCTCCTTCCAACCGAGAGTCCGGTGTTTGGCTTCGCTGTTTCGTTCCCACGCTTTCTCCGAAAACCCGTGACGACTGGGCTCCGACAGCAGACTTGGATCCAACACATCGGCCAGAACGTAGAGTTCGTCCTTTGACGACAGTTGACCGTGGTGGATGGGGGGCATCCATTCGATGCGGGGCACCTCACGGGGAACCGGCACGCGACGGATTCCAGACACTTTGAAGAAGACCAGCATGGCCGCCACCGCCAACAACGAGCCAACCAAGATCCAAAGCATTAATTGCCCCTGGGCCAGGGGCAATCTGGCTTCCCGCTTCATGTCCTAGGGAGTCGCTCCCGGCAGCGATGCCTCGGCACGGGCAGCCTCATTGACGCTGGTGATACCGGCTTTGATTGCGATGCTGCGGATTTGCACGATGGTTCCAAAGGAAACCGCACGGTCCGCCTTGATAATCAACTCGTGGCTGTTCTTTTGTTGAATGGCTTCGCGCAACGCTTGCCCGAAGTTCTCGAGGGTCACCGGTTGATTGTTGAAGAACAGGAGATTGTCACGGGTCACGGTGAGCACGAGAGATGGGAAACTGCTCCTCGTTGGCACAGGGGTGGTCGGCATGATCACGCCAAAACCGGATTGCATCACGAACGGGGAACTGAGAATGAAAAACAGCAGCAGCAAAAACACCACATCGACCAGCGGGGCGGGATCCACCAACCCTTTCGAGATCTGGCAGTGCGTTTTAAAAGTCATCTTGGGCTTCGGAGATCAAGCCTTCTGTTTTGCGGCGAGAATAATCGGCTCCTCCAAGGGCGCCCGATCTTCGCGACGGGCGAGGTAGGCGAGCGTTTCGTTGGCCGCCTTTTCCATGTCGACCACCAGGTTTTGCACGCGGCTGACCAGATAATTGTAGGCGACATAACTGGGAATGGCGACGACGAGGCCGCCCGCCGTCGTCAGCAACGCCACCCACACGCCACCGGCCAGTTGCCCTGGGGAAGCCAACTGGGTCTTCTCAATTTGCATGAAGATTTGAATCATCCCAGTGACGGTGCCGAGAAATCCGAGCAACGGCGTGATCTGCGCAATGGTCACCAGAATGGGCAGGTTGTGCTCCAAACGCGTCACTTCCGTTCGCGCGGCGTCCATGACCGCCTCGCGGATTTCGTCGCGCGGCCGGTCGTGATTGATGAGGGCGGATTTCACTACTTGCGCGACCGGGCCGGGCGTGTCGTCGCAAGTTTCGACGGCTTCGTTCACGTTGCCACGGCGCAAGGAGTTGAGGATGCCGTTGACAAAGTCGCCGGTGTGAATTTGAGCGCGATGATAGTGAAAGAATCGTTCGAAGAAGACCGCCAGTGCGAGAATAGCGCCGACGAGTATGAACCACATCAGCGGTCCACCTTTGGCAATGACTGTAATAAAGGACGCCATCTTGCCTCTGCTTAGCTCATACGCTGCTTGTTTTCAACGATAAACACGCACTCACCTCTCAGAACAGGATCAGATGTTCCACCCGCAGTTTGCGGGCCCGTTCGTCCAGGAGCGGTTTCATATCCGGACATAACTCAGCGAGTTTCTGATACAGAATGATGGCCTCGCGCCATTGTTGTTGTTGCTCTTTCACACTGGCCGCGGCCAGCCCCGCCTTGCACATCCAAAATCGCTCGGGCGGCGCATTGGGATCGGGCGCGGCGGATTGTTCATAAACCGCTTTGCTGTACCAATCAAAGGCTTCGTCGAGCTTGTTCGCCTTTTCATTGCTCTGACCAATCTTGTAATACAATTGGTCGCGCAATGATGGATCCGCTTCCTGCGACGCGTCCAAGGCTTTGCGATAGCTGGCGATCGCCTCCTCGAACCGTCCCAGCGTGAACTGGCAATCGCCTTTTCGCCCCTCCGCTTCGCCGATCAGGTAACAGTTCGGAAATTCCTTGGTGAGCGAGTCGAACACAATCAAGGCGTCCGCGAACTGACCGAGTTCGCTCAGCGCATCGCCCTGCCCGAACCGGGCGTCGCAGCGCCAGGCCGAGTCGGGGTAATTCTTCAAGAGCGCCTCATAAATCTCGATGGCGGCCTTGTAATCCTGTCGCAAATAAGCGGCCCGTCCCGCCATGTATTGCGCGCTGTCGGCAAGCTTGCTCGTGTCGTAATTCTTCGTGACCAACTGAAATTGTTCCTGCGCTTTGATGTAATCCTTGCGTTTGAGGTAATAATCGGCGATCCAGAACTGGACGTCGGGTGCGAGGGTGGCATTGGGGAACTTTTTCAGAAACCCGCCAAAATCGGACAGCGTTTTGTCAGCCTGCCCTTTCTGGGCATAACACCAACCCAGATTGTAGAAGGCGCGCTGGCCGACTTCAGAATCCGGTGCCGCCGCCATCAATTTTTGAAATTCTGCCGCCGCGTCATCGTATCGACCTTCGCGGTAAAATGACTCGCCAATGGCCAAATGCGCTTTCGGAGCCCACTCGCTTTCCGGATAGTTCTTCACCACCTCGGCAAAAGCTCCCCGGGCCTCCGCTTCCTTGCCGATACCGCTTTCGATGCTGCCGATGTTGAACTGCGCTTCGGCGGCGTGGTCGCTCTTGGGATATTGCTGGACGAGCGACTCAAACACATGCGTCGCCGCGTCGGCGTTGCGCGTGTGCTGATAGGACTGGCCGAGTTGGAAAATGGCGCGCTCGATCAGCTTCGTGTCCGGATAGGTGCTGATCAACCGTTGATAATCATTGATCGCATCGGCGTATTGGCCGAGCGCAAATTCGGCGTCACCGACTTTGAACAGCGCGTCCGCCGCCAGCGCCGGATCCCTGGCCAGTGTGGCGGCCTGGTGGAAATACGGCAGCGCTTCGTCCAGCTTGTCGAGTTTCCAGGCGCACCAGCCAGCATTGAAGTTGGCCTTGGCCAGCAAGGCGCTTTGCGGATACTTGTTGATCAAACTGGCGTACTCCGGCAGGGCCGCCGCGAATTCATTGTTTCGCAACAACAAATCGCCCACCGTCATCTGAATCTCATCCGCCAACGGGTCATTTGCGTTCCATTGGAGATAGGCTTTCAATTTCGCAACACCCTCGGCCAGTTTGCCGCCGCGCACGTAGGCCTCGCCAAGTTTCAACATGGCTTCACGCTTCAAAGCTGGCTCCTGTGCCAGCGCCAATGCCTGAGCAAAGGCTTGCGCGGCGTCATCGTACTTTTGCTGTTGCCAGTAAACCCATCCTTCGCCGCGCCAGGCTTCCGCTGCCAATTGGCTGCCGACCGGCTTGTTCGGATTGGACTTGTACGATTTGATGACGGTATCGTAACGTTTGAGCGCGTCATCAAATTGATTGCGGCGCGCCAGCGATTCACCCAGCCAAATATCTGCGCGAAAAGCGGCCCGTGAATTGGGATATTTCCCGGTTACGTTGGCGAGAACGACTTCGGCCTGTTGAAATTCTTTCAGTGCGAGATGGACCTGTCCGCGCAGCAATTCCTCCTCTTGCGCCAATTCCGCTTTCGGACCAAGCTTGTCCAGTTCATCCAAGGCGGCCATCGCCTGGTCGAAGTGCTCTTCTTTGAACCGTGCGAAGGCGAGTCCATACAACGCCTGCTGGCGATAGGGACTGGCGCGGTATTTGTCCACAACTTCTTGGTAGCGTTGCTCCGCTTGTGCGTAACGTTCCCCGCGCACCAATGCCTCCGCCAGCCAAAATCGGAAGCTGTCGGGCCGCCGCTCCATTGGCCATTTCGCCAGCGCCTCCTGCAAGGTATCGACGGCCGCCTGCCATTTGCCCTGCTTCAACTGCGCCAGCGCCAGGTCCAAGGCCACGCCGTCGGCTCGGTCCGAATTGGGAAATTGCTTCAAGTAATCGGTGAATTGCCGCTCGGCGAGATCATACAGTCCATCCTTGAACGCCGCTTCGGCGACCCGGTACATCTTGTTTTCATCTGGCGCCGCAGCCCTTGCCGCTGGATAGCCGACAACGATGAGCAACAACCAAATAGCACAGAGTTTCTTCATCCACCTCCGATGGACGTAATTAATGGCAGAATGTTCAACGTCCGGCAAGAATGGAAGTCGATGCCCACAGAAACGCTGTGCCTAACAACGCGCCAAACCCGTGATCACACGATCCGGCCAGAGTTGTGAAATCAGCCAATTTAGCGACTGTTCAGCGAACCTTTAAAACTGTACGGATTTGACGAACTGTAGCAGCGCGTCTTTTTGCGCTCCGACCAATGGAGCGTCGCCGGTCATTTTGAAAAACCAAGAATTGCCCTCATGTGGCAGCGTGACCACAATCATGCGTTGCGGATCGGACTTGCCCGCGGGTGCTTTGTCTGTATGAAAATCCACCACGGTCGCCTTCGTTCCATTGACATCCATGTCCGACGTGATCGAAGCGACCTCATCCGGAGCCATGGGTCCCATTCCGAGCTGGCCGCGCCAACGATTGACATTGGCCATCAATCCGCCCACGTCGCCGGGAAATGCAGAGATGGCAATTTCCGCCGACTGACCGTCTGCGCCCTTCACGAAAAACGTCGCGCGACGCATTGGTGCTGCTCCGCCTTGCTCCCAATCTTTTGGGACGGTCCATTGCGGATTTGGCGCCTCGGTCGTGGCTCCCGCTGGCAGCGATTGTCCACTCATGCTGATGTCGGGGTGGCCGGGAGGAAGACCTTGCGTGCTCATTCCACTGATGTCGGGATGCCCCGGCGGCAACATCGCTGTCCGCGCCGCTGGCTGTGGCACCTCTTCTGAACCTTGGCTTTTCGCTCCGCGGGGTGGGCCACTTTCCCTGGTCCTCGAACAGCCGGCCACGACCAAGGCCGCTGCCACCAACGCGCAACAACCAAATCGCGTGTTCATCACCAGGAGGATGCTTCCCGTCGGCTTCCAAGTCAAGTATGCGTACTGAAAATGACTTGTCATCAACTTCGGACAGGGCACAATGCCAATCCGTTGCTTGGCCGAATCCGAAGATGTTCGTGGGACAAACGTTATTCGGAGAATCTGGAATGAAAACTCTGGGCATTGGTCTGGTCGGCGCGCGCTACGGCGCCCGAATGCACTTGGCAAATTATGCCAAGCTGCCTTGCGACGTGGTGCAGATTCGCGGCGTATGCTCGCGAACAAAAGAAACGGCCAGTGCGTTGGCGCGGGAAGCCGGGATTGAGTTCGTCACCGCGGATTACAATGCGCTGCTAACGCGGCGCGACATCGATGCGGTCGATCTTTGCATTCCGCCGGCGCTGCATCACGACTTTGCCATCCGGGCGGCCGATGCCGGCAAGCACATCATCGTCGAGAAGCCGCTCACGGGTTATTTCGGCGCAAAAGGTGATCCCGAGCCCATTGGGTCGCGTGTACCGCGTGCTCGTATGCGGGAAGGCGCGCGCAAGAACACGCAAGCTGTGCGCGAAGCGGTTCAACGCAATGGCGTGAAGTTTTGTTACGCCGAGAATTGGGTGTATGCGCCGCCCATCGATAAAATGCGACGGCTGATTGCGTCTTCCAAAGGCTCGATCCTGGAACTCCGTGCCGAGGAAAACCACTCCGGTTCGAATTCGGTGTTCTCCAAGGAATGGAAATCGACCGGCGGCGGTGTGTTACTGCGGATGGGCGTGCATTCGGTTGGAGCGTGTCTGCACCTGAAACAATGGGAAGGCCAACTGCGATTGGGCAAAGGCATCCGGCCCGTGTCCGTGCTAGCGGATACTGCGGATTTAATTCACAGCAGCGCTTCCAAGCGGGCCAATGAAGCCGGAGCGAATAAATGGATTAGCGCGGACCCGGTTGACGTGGAAAACTGGGCCAACTTGGCAATTACGTTTGAAGACGGCTCGCGGGCTACGGTTCTCGTCAGCGACATCGGCTTGGGCGGCCTGAACACTCGCGTGACCGCCTTCATGACCGACGGCGTGATCAAGGCCAACATGACCTCCAACGACGCGATCGAAACTTACGCCGCCGATCCGTCAGTCTTTGAAAAGGAATACTTCACGGAAAAACTGGAGACGAAAGCGGGCTGGAATCGACCGAGTTGCGACGAAGATTGGTTCCGTGGTTTCGCGCAGGAAATCGAGGACTTTGTGATGTCAATTCGTGAAGGTCGCGAAGCACGCTCCGGCATCGACCTCGCCGTCGAATGCGTGAACGTGATCTATGCCGCTTACGAGTCGGCGGAGATGGGAAAACGCGTCGCGGTGGAATGAGGCCTCACTAACTTCCAAATCGCTAAACGTCTTCAATTCCTTGTTTGAATACGCGGCGTTCCCGCAGTGAGACACGTAACCCTTCTCGACGTGACGATTCGGGGTGATCAATGTCGAAATCAACAGGAATGAATATTCCGGAGCCAGCGAGCCAAGTCGGCGTACTCACGATGCCGTTGGACGCGGTTCGTTTCAAGGATTTGCCCCGCGTCGGAGGCAAGGCGGCTCATCTCGGAGAATTGCTGGCTGCGGGGCTGCCTGTGCCGACCGGATTCGTTGTCACAACCGACGCCTACGAACGCTTCATGCGATCCGATCCCCGGATTGCGTGTTGGCTGCAAATCATCGAGAAGTGCGATGCTCAAGATCCGGTCGCCCTGCGCGCTGTAGCCGATGAGTTGAAGCAGCACTTGAGGCTCGTGCCGGTGCCCGACGACGTGGCAGATGCCATCGCGGCTGCCATGGAACCTGAACCTGGCAATGCCCGGGCTGTGCGTTCGAGCGCGACCGCAGAAGACCTGCCGGAGGCGTCGTTCGCCGGGCAGCACGATTCGTTTCTCAACGTGTGCGGCGGCGATGCGGTTGTAGCCACGGTGAAACGTTGCTGGCTTTCACTGTTCTCCGAGCGGGCTATTTCCTATCGGATGCGAAGAGGCATCGCGCTTAGCCGCGCACAGATGGCCGTGATCGTCCAGCAATTGATTGATGCGGATGCCGCTGGAGTGATGTTCACCGCCGGTCCGGCGGACGGCGATTCCGACTCCATCTTCATCGAAGCGGCGTTCGGGTTGGGCGAAGCCGTGGTCCAAGGCCAGGTGACGCCCGACCGCATCGAGGTATCGCGTTCGGAGCTGCGGGTGGCCCGGCGGGATACGGCCTTGAAGCGAGTGCAGATTGTTGCCGCCGAAAATGGCGTCTGCGAACGACAGCTTGCGGCGGAAAAGGCGACCGCTCCGGCGCTCAATGATGCGATGGCGACGCGGTTGGCTCGGCTGGGTCTCGAAGTGGAGCGGGTTTCAGGCGGTCCTTTGGACATCGAATGGAGCGTGCGCAACGGGGAGATCTGGCTGTTGCAGGCCCGCGCGGTGACGACATTGCGATCCGGGTGGAAATCGAGTTTCGAAAACCGCCAGGTGTGGACGAACGCGAATGCGGGCGAAGTGATGCCAGACGTGGTAACGCCGATGACCTATTCAGTCTTGATGCCGGTTTTGCACGAGCTTCTGCAATGGCTTTTGCTGTCAAGAGGCGTCCGGGTCAGTGAGGAACAGATTGTTGGCCTGATTGCCGGTCGCGTGTATTTCAATTTCAACACGGCGTGCGCTCTGGGCCGCTGCATCCCGGGATTGGGGAAGCGAACACTGCAAGATTTCCTGGGTGGAAGACAGGACGTCATGCTGGCGCTGGGAAAAATCCAGATCTCGGCAGCCGATCTGCCGCAGATTGAGGTTCGTCGCTGGCAGATGGCAACCGGCTTGTCCTCGCTCGTGCTGAATTTTCTTTTCTATCCGGCCCGGCGCGGAGAAACGGCGGCGGAAGCGGTTCGATGCGCCAATGATGATTTTGCCCGCATCGAACCCCGCACGCTATCCGACGACGAGTTGTTGAGGACGATACGGACATCGTTCGTTCCAGAGGCACTGAGGAATGCGAACGCGCTCGCAGCCTTCGCTTTCGGTTTTGCTGACACTTTCCTTCTGTTTGAGCTTTGCCAACGATGGTTCGGCGCAGCAGGGCAAAGCACGGCGAACCGGTTGCTGGCCGGGGTCGGTGAATTGGATACGGCCGCGGCCGGTTACGAACTGTGGCGGCTGGCGGAGCTGGCGGCCCGGGAACCGAAGATTAAAAACATTCTGCTCGCCGAGCGCACATTTCTCGCCTTGGCATCGCGGCTCGAAGCTTGCCAGGATGGACGAGATTTTCTCTCGCGGTGGAACGCGTTCATGCATCGACATGGTCACCATGCGCGCGGCGAGATCGAGTTGTTCAACCCGCGCTGGTCGGAATGCCCCGACTTCGTTCTGGATACGGTGCGCAGCTACGTTGAAGCCATCCACGCAAGGCATCCCAGCCCGATCCTCCGCCAGGACGCATTGGCGGACGAGCGCGTTGCCCTGCAAAACAAGTGCATCGGCAAGCTAGGAAATCCTTTGAAGCGAGCCGTCTTCCGGTTCTTCCTGTATCGGGCGCAGAAAGGCGGCCGGTTCCGGGAGAATATCAAAAGCGAGGCGATCCGGACATTTGCGATTTTGCGCCGGTTCTTGCTGGAGTTGGGTCGGCGCCTGGCGGCACGCGGACGGCTCGCGGAGCCGAACGACATCTTTTTTCTGGAAATCGAGAAACTGCCGAGCGGCTCGTTGTGGGACCAGGTCGCCGATCTGCGCGCGCTCGTCTCCGAGCGACGAGCGCTTTACGAGCAAAATCTGAAAATAACTCCACCCGCCGTGATCATTGGCCGCTTTGATCCGGATAATTTTCAACCGGAAGCGGTGGATTGGGGAGCGAAGGTGTTTCATGGGCTTGGCGTGAGCGCGGGCACGGTGACCGGTCGCGCGCGTGTGATCCTGCGGTCAGACACCGATGAACGCGTGCAGCCCGGTGAGATCTTGGTTGCTCCGTTCACCGATCCGGGTTGGACGCCTTACTTTGTCGCGGCGGCCGGTATCGTGATGGACATGGGCGGCCTGTTGAGCCACGGCAGCATCATTGCGCGCGAATACGGCATCCCGGCCGTGGTCAACGTGGGGCCGGCGACACAAATCATCCGGACCGGACAATGGCTCGAAGTGGATGCGGATCGGGGCGTGGTGAAGGTTCTGGACGCGGCAGCGGCAGGAGTTTCAATCAAGTGACCAACGCATGATCGCGCCTGTAGCCAAATTGCTGGACTGGCTCGCCATTCAATTGGTGTGGGGCATGCGAGTCAAGTCCCTACAGAAACGGCACGGCCATCCGCCAAATACAAAGCTGGAAGAAGCGCTCGATCTTCTGAAAAGCCCGGACTTCATTTCGGTTGAGGCCCCCCCGGCGCGGCTCGAATTCACTGACGCACGAAATTTCCACTTCCCGACGCCGCGACCAACTGAGTTCGCGGAGAACAACGTCGCCTATGGCCGGCTCTACCATTGTGCGCAGGACTGGCAAAATCGCCCGGTCATTATCCTACTGCACGGCGCCGGGGGCGACCCGGACTATCATTTCGAGTTTCCACTGATCGCTCGCCACTGCAATCGAGCGGGATTGAACGCAGCGATGTTGATTGCGCCATTCCAGTTTCAACGACGCCCGCGTCAACTGACGGGGCTGAATTGGCCGGATTACCTGCTGACAGCGAAAATCGGGTATGCCCAGGCGATTGACGAAATTCGCGCCTTGACCGGCTGGCTGTTGGCGGAAGGTTGTCCCACGGTGGCACTGTGGGGTAATTCCTACGGCGGTGCGCTGGCGGGTTTGACGGCCTGCTATGACGCGCGCCTCTCTGCCGTCGTCCTGAGCGCCCCCGGCCTCGACCTGAATGTCTTTCTCTCACTCGCGAAACAAATCGTCTGGCCTGCCCTTCGACAGGAATTGCTGAGGCAGGGGCCGGCTTGTGAGGCGTTGAATCGGACGGTGTTGAACCTGGCCACAGTGCGGCCGTGCATTCCCAAGGAAAACATATTGTTGATCGAAGCCATCCACGATCTGTTTGTGAACAGGAAATCCATGGAGGCGCTCTGGCAAGCGTGGGGGCAGCCTGAAATTTGGCGATTGCCACATGGCCATGCCAGCCGAAGCCTGTCGCCAACCTTGACCGGCCGCGTCCTCCGCTGGCTTGCTCCGCGGCTGGACAAACCCGCGGTTCGAACGGGGCAAACTATGATTTTGCCACGTTGACCAGAAGCAGGTACAGTCGCTGAAACGGATTGAGCCAATGAGTCCAGCAATCAGAATGGCGATTAAGATCTTCTTGTCGGTTCTGTTGACCGGGTTGCTCGTCGGATGCGCCGCGGGAAAAAACGGAGGCGTCGCATCACAGTCCGAACGCGTCTTTGACATCACTGCGTACGGTGCCGTGGACAATCCGAAGGTCTCCAGCTCCGATACCTTCCACCGGGCCATCGCCGACTGCCAAAAAGCTGGCGGCGGCATCGTCCGCGTCCCTGCGGGTCATTACCTTACCGGTCCGATCGACATGGTGAACAACATGACGCTCCATCTCGACAAGGGTGCGGTTGTTCTTTTCGATACCAACCGGGCCAGCTATCCAGACATCACTTCGCGTTGGGAAGGTCTCACCGAAAATGGTCCCCATCCCCTCCTCTTTGCCAACGGCCTCACCAACATCGCCATCACCGGCCCGGGTACGTTTGACGGACAGGGCGCCGCTTGGTGGGCCACCATGGACATGGCGGAACATGGCAACGCTCGTCCCGACCGTCCCATTCGCCGCCGGCCGATGATGGTTCAAATCAAAGACTGCAAGAATGTCCGCATCGAAGGTCCAACTTTCCAGAATGCGCCTTTCTGGACCGTCCACCTGCTTTACAGCGAAAACATCGATGTTGGCAATTGCCGAATGATCAATCCGCCCGATTCACCGAACACCGACGCGTTAAACTCCGATTCCTGCCGTCACGTCGTAGTCCACGATTGTCTTGCCGACGTGGGCGACGACGCCTTTGGCATCAAATCCGGCCGCGATGAAGAGGGTCGAAAGGTCAATCGTCCCACCGAAGACATCACCTACGTCCGTTGCCACGTAGCCCATGCCCATAGCGTTTGCGCCATCGGCAGCGAAGAATCCGGAAGCGTCCGGCATGTGCGTTTCGTCGACTGCTCCGGCGATGGCACCGACAACGGCATCCGCCTGAAAAGCATGCGCGGTCGCGGCGGTGTCGTGGAAGATGTTGTTGCCTCGAACTTCCGTCTGAAGAACGTCCGCAACGCCATCATCCTTTCCCTGCGCTACGTGAAAACTCCGCCCGAACCCTTCTCCGAAAGGACCCCTGTGTTCCGTGATATCCACATTGACCACGTCACGGCTGTCAACTCACGGAACTGCTGTGTCATCGAGGGTTTGGAAGAAAGCCCCATCCAAAACGTCACGCTCACCGACCTCGATCTCTCCGGCACCAACGGCGTCGCGTGCTCCTACGCGACGGACATCACTTTCAAAAATGTCCGCATCGCCGTCCAGCAGAACCCGTTCGTGGAAGACCATTCGGAGAACATCCAGCGGATCGGCTGGACGGAAGTCCCCTTCCCCGCGACGCCGTAACTTCAAACACCTTTTTCTGCGGTGTGTTCCGATTTGCCGCCGGCAATCACGTTGTAGAGCCAGGCAAAGATCGCGCCACCAACCAACGCGTCGAAAAACCCCCACACCAAACCGATCACGCTGCCCACCGGGCTGACGTTGTAACCACGATACAAGTGACCGATGATCAACAGGTCGCCCGTGGAACCTTCGAACGCGATGATCCACCACGTAAGCGCGAACAATCCGACACCCCACAACAAACCGCAGGTAATCGCAAACGCTTTGACATTGAGTTTCATGATTCGCTCCTTGAATTTGAGTATACCGCGTTCTTCGTCGACTCGCATTACGCAATTGCAATAGTGCAACGGGCGGCTCGCCCGTTCATCAGTTCCACCAAACGGCGAGACGCCCGTTCCCCCACGACGCCCGCGCCGTTCTAAGTTCCGCGTTCAACGTTGAGTGTTCGACGTTCAAGCTGTTAATCGCTCCCCCGGCTTCCTCTTAATCGCGCCTCAGCGAGATCCAAATCCCGCTGAATCCGGCGCAGGACCTCGTCGTTGATAACATATTCGTCGCGCAACTGGATGATCGTGCGCCGCTCCACCGTCAACGCTTCCTGTTCGAGGCGTTGATATAACGATGTGGCTGGTCGTGCCCCATTTTTCTCCGCGGAACAATCAGCGCAGGCGTCGAGTTGACGCAGCCGATCGTCGTAACTGGCCCGGAGACGGCCGAGAATTTCAGGCGGGATTTCGTTGTTGCCTTTGAGTTCCTCCAGATACGCCAGCGCGGCTTCGTTCGCCTTGATGCGCGCGGTCCGTTCTTCGAGTTCGGCGGCGCCGTCGTCCACAACCCCCAGACTGCGAATCACCGCCGGCAGGCTCAGACCTTGCAGCACGAGCGTTGCGAAGATGATGCAGAAGGTGGAGAACAGAATGTAATCACGCCCGGGAAAAGGCGAACCGTCATGCAACGTCAGCGGGATCGCCAATGCGGCAGCAAGGGATACGACCCCGCGCATGCCCGTCCAACCAATAATCACAGCGTGTTGCCACGGTGGAGACGGTTCGCGCCGGCGCCCACGCCGGCTCATCCGCTGCGGCAAATGACTCGCCGAAAACACCCATAGCATACGCACGACAATAGCGGTCGCACTCAGGAGAACCCCCTGAGTAATTAGCATCGCGAACGATTGACTGGTCAGCCGTTGCAGGATTTCGCGCAGTTCCAATCCGATCATGACGAAGACCAAGCCGTTCAAGAGAAATACAACGATCTCCCAGAAAACGTAGGCGTAAATCCGCGTGCGCGAAGTCAGCATCCGCGGTGAACGCCACCCCAGAAACAGCCCAGCCGTCACAACCGCCAGCACGCCCGAGATATGCAGTCGCTCGGCCGGGATGTAAGCCGCAAACGGAGTCAACAGCGAGATCGTAATTTGGATGGGCGGGTCGTCCAATCGCCGTTGCACGTGGTACCCGAGCCACCCGATGAGAAGTCCGAGTCCGACCCCACCGCTCGCCACCCAGAGAAACCACAGACTCGCCGCGCCGAAGGAAAACGACGAGCCAACCAACACAGCCGCCACGGCAAACCGATACGCCACCAGCGCCGTCGCGTCGTTCACCAGACTCTCGCCTTCCAGAATGGTCACGATTCTGCGCGGCAGATGAAGCCGTCGGGCGATGGAAGTCGCGGCCACGGCATCCGGTGGCGACACAATGGCGCCGAGCGCGAACGCGGCCGCCCACGGCAATCCACCCAGCGCGTGCGCCACCCAACCGATCGCGAGCGTCGTGACCAGGACCAATCCAACTGCGAGCCAAAGAATGCTGCTGAGGTGGGCGCGAAAATCCCGCCACGAGGTAAACACCGCGGCCGGATAGAGCAACGGCGGCAGCACAAGGAGCAGCACCGTTTCCGGATTGAGTTTCAACGGCGGCGGACCCGGAACAAACCCGAGCGCGAGACCGGCCACTACGAGCAAGACCGGGTACGGCAACGCGATGCGCTTCGCGACAATCGCCAGAGCCGCCACTACGATCAACAGCGCCAACACTGTTTCGACCTGATTCATGCGACCGACGTCAAACCTAACATAATTCTACGGACGAATGCACTGAGTCAGAACGTTTGAATGTGTGCTGTAGAGGACATGGTAACGGCCGGGTGAGCGGCGTTCTCTGAGCGTCGAGAATTTGACGTTCGCATCAATACGGCGGTCACAGACCGCCGCTACAATCCATGTCGCTGCGGAGAATCGCTGTCTGAAAGGCTTTGGGCTGTAAGTGGTGTGCCGTACCGTGCGCATAGTTCAGAGCACGATGCTCAGAGCGCTTCAGTTTTTTCCGAGTGCGCAAAGGCCTTGTTTCTGGTAAGCTGCCCGGCCGATGACTACGCAAGATTCCAATGCCACGATGGCGGTCTTCCTCGACCTGGAAAATATCGCGGTGGGCGCGCGTGACGCCAGTTACCCGCAGTTCGAGATCGAGAAGATTCTCGAACGACTGTTACTCAAGGGTCATATCGTCGTGAAGAAGGCCTACTGCGACTTCGAGCGCGGCAAAGCCTTCAAGCGCGATCTGCACGAGGCCGCCTTCGAACTCATCGAAATTCCGCACCTCCGCCAGTCCGGCAAAAACTCCGCTGACATCCGCATGGTCGTGGACGCGCTCGATCTTTGCTACACCAAGGGCCACGTCGATACCTTCGTCATCATCAGCGGCGACTCCGATTTCTCGCCCCTGGTGAGCAAGCTGCGGGAGAACGCGAAGAAGGTCATCGGCGTCGGTGTCAAGAACTCCAGTTCCGATCTGTTTATCAACAACTGCGACGAATTCATTTATTACGACGACCTGGTCCGCGCCGTTCCACCGCGGGGCCGCCAGAAAAGTGCCGCGCAACCGGCCGCAGCCAAACCCAGCGACACCGACACCAAAGGTCCGGCCAGCCTCGCGGTCGCCGACGCCTTCGATCTGGTCGTGAAAACGCTGGAAGCCCTCGCGGCGGAACGCGACGCCAACGATCCCGTGTACGGTTCGATGATCAAGCAGGCCATCAAACGCCGGCACCCCGGCTTCAACGAACGCGCCTATGGCTTCCGCTCCTTCAACGATCTCCTGCAGGACGCGGAGAAACGCGGCCTCCTCAAACTCGAACCCGACAAGAAGTCCGGCGGTTATACGGTCCACGCCGTGGAACCGTAGCCGAAGAGGTTGTTGAAAAACTCACCTTCCAACCGTCCAACTGTAGGCCGCTTCTGCGAAGCGGCGGAATTCTCGAAGGGATCGCCGACTCACAGAGTCGGCCTACAACCGGATTTGCAGGTTCAACCACTTTTTCAACAGCTTGTTAAGTTGTCACCCTGAGCCTGTCGAGCCGAGTCCGACGAGACGCCGCCGTAGTTTGCGGCAACGGTCTCTGTCGTTGCCCCGTCTCCTGTCCGGTCCGCGACCGTCACTATTTTGACCTGGTTCACGCGAGCGACGTCGAACTCAACATAATCC
>DATIZX010000072.1:0-5578 GCA_035516795.1 Verrucomicrobiia bacterium | reverse complement strand
CTGGACGCCTGCCTGGCGCAGGACAAATTCAGCCGCGTCGCCTGCGAGTGCTACGCCAAATCCAACATCGTCATCGTCGGCGGCGAAATCACCACCCGCGCCAGACTCGATTTCACCAAAATCGCCCGCGAAACCATCCGGGAAATCGGTTATGTAAATGACGACGACGTGTTTCACGCTGACAAGGTGTTCGTGAACACGATCATCACCCAGCAATCGCCCGACATTGCCCAGGGCGTGGATGCCCGGAAGGCCAAGGGCAAGAAGACCGCCAAGCAGGGCGCCGGCGACCAGGGACTGATGTTCGGTTACGCCTGCAATGAGACGCCCGAGCTGATGCCCGCGCCCATCATGTTCGCCCACCGCCTTGGCCGCGAATTGACGAGAATTCGCAAGAGTGGCAAAGGTCCGGCCTGGCTGCGGCCGGACGCCAAGTCGCAGGTCTCGGTGGAATATCGGGACGGCAAACCCGTGGCCATCACCAACGTCGTCATTTCCACCCAACACAGCGCCGATGCCGAGCATCGCGAAATCGAAAAGTTTTGCATCGGAAGCATCATCCGGAAGGTGTTGCCCGCAAAAATGCTTACGAATAAAACCGAATTTCTCATCAACCCGACGGGCCGGTTTGTCGTCGGTGGTCCGCAAGGCGACACCGGGCTGACCGGGCGCAAAATCATCGTGGACAGCTACGGCGGCATGGGCCGGCACGGCGGCGGCGCATTCTCGGGTAAAGACCCGACGAAGGTGGACCGCAGTGCGGCGTACATGGGCCGCTGGGTGGCCAAGAATATCGTGGCCGCCAAACTCGCCACCAAATGCGAAATCCAGTTCGCCTACGCCATTGGCTATCCCGACCCCGTCAGCGTGAGCGTAGACACGTTCGGTACCGCGACCGTTCCCGAAAGCAAAATCGTCCGTGCCGTCAACCGCGTGTTCAGTTTCCACCCGGCAGACATCATCGAGCAACTTAACCTGCGCCGCCCGATTTATTCGAAGACCACCAACTACGGCCACTTTGGCAAGAACGATCCCGCGCTGACGTGGGAAAAAACCGACAAAATCAACGAGCTCAAACGAGCATTGCAGTAACGTTCAACACTCAACCAGTTATGCCTGCCATCAAACTTTCGCCTCCGCGCGTCAAACCCGCCAAAACCAACGGTAACGGCGCGAAACAGGATTATCACGTCAGCGACCTTTCACTCGCCGATCTCGGCCGCCGCGAAATTTCCGTTGCGGAACAGGAAATGCCTGGGCTGATGGCCATCCGCGCAAAATACGGCCCGGCCAAGCCGCTCAAGGGCGTGCGCGTCTCCGGATCGCTCCACATGACCATCGAGACGGCCGTGCTCATCGAGACGCTCGTCGAACTCGGCGCCTCCGTGCGCTGGGCCTCGTGCAATATTTTTTCGACGCAGGACCAGGCCGCCGCGGCCATCGCCAAATCCGGCGTGCCGGTATTCGCGTTCAAAGGCGAATCACTGGAGGAATACTGGGAGTTTACCCTCAACATGCTCACGCATCCCGTGGCAGCGACGCCCTCGTCGCAGAATGGGCGGCGGGGCGCCGCTGCCACTTGTGGCCCGCAACTGATCGTGGATGACGGCGGCGACGCCACTTTGCTCCTGCACAAAGGCTACGAAATGGAACAGGGCGACAACTGGGTCAACACGCCCAGCGACAGCCACGAAGTTGCCGTCGTAAAGAGTCTTTTGAAGAAGTGCGCGAAGGAACGTCCGGGTTGGTTCACGCAGGCGGTCAAGGATTGGAAAGGCGTTTCGGAAGAAACGACCACTGGCGTGCATCGGCTTTACCAGATGCTCGACGCGAAGAAACTCCTCGTGCCCGCTATCAACGTCAACGACTCGGTCACGAAATCCAAGTTCGACAATCTCTACGGTTGCCGTGAATCGCTCGCGGACGGGCTCAAGCGCGCGCTTGGCGTGATGATTGCCGGCAAAACCGCTTGCGTCTGCGGTTACGGCGACGTCGGCAAAGGTTGCGCCCATTCGCTCCGAGGATTCGGCGCCCGCGTCATCGTCACTGAGATTGATCCCATCAACGCGTTGCAGGCCGCGATGGAAGGGTTCAAGGTCACGACTATCGAAGACACGCTGGGCGAGGCAGACATTTACGTCACCACCACCGGCAACTGCGATATCATCACCTTGGAACACATGTTGAAGATGAAAGACCAGGCCATCGTCTGCAACATCGGCCATTTCGATAACGAGATTCAGGTGGACCGGCTGAATAACGCCAAGGGCGTGAGCAAAGTAAATATCAAGCCGCAGGTGGACCGTTACGATTTGCCCGGTGACCGCAGCATTTATCTGTTGGCCGAAGGCCGGCTGGTGAACCTTGGGTGTGCCGAGGGCCATCCGAGCTTCGTGATGAGCAACAGCTTCACCAACCAATGCCTCGCACAGATGGATTTGTGGAAGAACAAGGACGCCTATAAAGTGGGCGTCTATCGGTTGTCCAAGAAGCTCGACGAAGAAGTCGCCCGGCTGCATCTGGAAAAAATCGGCGTGAAGCTGACCAAACTCACGAAGAAGCAAGCCGACTACATCGGCGTGCCGGTGGAAGGCCCTTACAAACCGGACCACTACCGGTATTGAAATGATAGGGCTGAGCTGGCGCGCAGCCGAAGATTTGGGCGGCACAGCAACGCCGCACTACCGGAAACAAGCAAAGCGAATGGCGAAATCCGTTCGCCTCTTTCATTCCATTCGCACGCGGTAATAGCGTTGAGTATTTGTCGCGGAGGAATCCATCAGGACTCGCATGGAGTCGTCGCCGGGCACGGATTGCACGTCTATCCAATTCGTTGCCGGCAATTGGTCGGTAAACTCCAGAGTGTAGAGTTTCCCGCTCAACGTCGGCACGGAAACCTGAAACACGCCATCCAGATAGGTTGGCTCATTTACCACGGGGATGGGTGCTCCAGTGGAAACAACCAAATCCACCGGCGATCCGCTCGTCACCTCCGTGCCGGCGGCAGGGCTTTGGCTGATCACAAAGCCGGCGGGCACGATTCCGTGCGGCGCACTGGTGATTGTGCCCAGTGATAATCCTGCGGTCACAAGGTTGGTTGCCGCCACGGATTGCGCGAGTCCTACGACGTCCGGCACAGTCACCGACGGCTCCATCGGGAAAAGCTCACCGCCGGCGCCGAGGGCGCCAAAATGGATATTTCCGTCACCCAGATCAAAATGGATGTGTTGCAGAAAATCAGCGTCAGGCGGGGTGCCCCCGGAGAAGACGATTTTGTCGTCCGTGCCCAATCCTCCCGGCGAGCCGGACCAGCCGGTGATGGTGAGAATGCCGTTGGCATCTCCCGAAACCCCTGCGAAAGTCAGAGTTGCTGATGCGCCGCCGGGGGACAGATTCAGTGTCGAATTGGTGGTGAGCGTCAACGCGCCGATGGTGCTGTCGGTCGTATCATTGGCGTTCAAAGTGCCGCCCGCAAAGTTGAACCCGCCGCTGCCCAGGGCATTGGCGACTCCCAACGTGATCGCGCCCTGGCTCAACGTCGTGCCGCCGGTGTAGTTACCAGCACCATTCAAGCGGAGCGTACCGTTGCCGGTCTTTGTCAAAGATCGCGCTCCACCCGATTGCCCGACCGCGCCAAGCGTCAATTGCGCGTTGGCACTGCCGCTGTTGACAACGTCAAACGTTGCGTTGCCCGACAAGGTTGTGGCGCCAAAGGTGATGCCAGCCGTGCCGTTGGTCACGAATGCGCCGGCAGCCACAGACAGTGTCTGCGTTCCAATGTTCAGCGTGCCCAAGGTATGGGTCACACCAACGCCATTGGTCAACAGGTCAGAGCGAATCGTGGTGTTGCCGCTAACTGTGGTTTTACGGGTGGATGGGCCGAATGCCAGGCCGGTGTTGTTGGCTAATTCCAGCGCACCGCCGGCCAAAGTGATCGTGTTTCGCGTAGCATTATTCCCCAAGGCGTTTGCATTGGTCGTCGCGCGCAGGATACCACCGTTCACGGTGTAAGCGCTGAGCATGCTCGTGTTACTAAAGCTCAGGACTAATTTACCGGCGTTGACGGTGGTCGGTCCATCGTAGCGCACATCGCCTGGAAACACGAGCGTGCCCGTGCCGTTCTTCGTCAGCGCATAATCAGGAGACGGGGCGTCCTCAATCGTCCCGCTCACCGTCAAGATGGTCGTCCCGCCAATGTCCCACGTTTGGTTGGTGAGGAAATATACTTCAGCGGCTGCAATCGTCTGGTTGGCCGCGCCGTTCGTAATTATGATTCCAACTCCCCCAAAGCTGGCGGCAGGGCTGAGATAGAGAATGGAAGCACCGCTGCCAGTGATCGTGTAGCTCGGCGCTGTGGCTGAGAATTGAAGCTGGCCGATGGTTACGTCCGCAGACAGATTCGGAGCAAGCTTGGTCTGACCAACCGGGTCGTCGGTAAACAAAGCTGCTTCCCCCGTCCCATCGGGAACATTGTCAGAGCTCCAGTTGCCAGCCGTGGACCAGTTGTTGTCGGCACCCCCGCCATCCCAGGTTCGCGTTATCTGTGCCTGCGCGATGCTGCCGAGCAGGGCCAGCAACAAAACCAACGCCGCGCCGAGTTGCGCGATGCCGGACGCGAATCGTGGTTGGTGGGCAAGAATCACCCGCGGGGAAAGTCTTGATGTCTTCATTTTGATCAGGATCAAGAACCGCTGAATCACCTGAACCACTCAGTGCCAATCAGGCAGTCCAGTGGCGAACGCAAGGCCGGAAACGGCATGACGCCCGCCCTTTCCATGATCCTGAGTGCCGAGCACCCGCCCGGCAAACTGCGCACGCAGTAATCCATGGCTGTGGCGCCTTGCGTAGCCGTGATTTTCAAATCCTGCCTCGCATTGAGACTGACTTGCGTGCTACAAGATCCCGTCTCCGGTGACTGGTGGTCCATAGAGACAATGGTCGTCGTGTCAGAGGCGTCGGTATTCGTGACGGCAACCTGAACCTGTGCGCCGGTGGTCAGGCGCACCACAGAATCACTGACCATCGTGCTAAATGCCGGAGTGAGTGCGGGCGAAGTCGGGAAGCGGACCGTGTCCACCGACGCGAAACCAGCGGTGATTGTGAAAAAGAGAATAGCGGCAGCGTGTCGGCGGAGTCCTCGCCCTTGATGCAATGAGTCGTGATGGGTCATGATCGCTTCCGATAAAAAACCAGTGTAATCTACCATTATTTTAGGAACACGCCAAACTTATTTGCCGCCCAATGGCCCTGATGCTGAAGGTGGAATTACAGATGCGTCCCGATGTCACGGCACCCCATTACCGGATGATGATTGTCCCTGACAATTCCAACCGAGTCCACGTCTCAACGAAGCCGGAAGACTGTCGGTGCTGAGAGAATTCAAATCTCAAAATGCGACAGGCAAAGGGAAACCTGAAGGTTGCGGCTACAGCGCGGAGCTACACCAAAGACGGATGAAACTTATGTTCCCCTTTTTCATCCTACAGGACGTGAAGGTGTCGCTTGCGATTTCGGCGGCAACTGTCACATTCCCATCGTTTTCAATGAGCGTTTTAAAACAATTGGCGGTGGCGCTTGT
>DATIZX010000071.1:0-18641 GCA_035516795.1 Verrucomicrobiia bacterium | reverse complement strand
GTTCAGAGCATGGCTTTTTCCCTGTCGCGGCTCGAAGATGTATCGCAGCGGCAGCCTACCGCCGACCTCGACGCACACAGCCCTGGTTGCATCCGTGGAGTTGTTGTCCACCACGACAACTTCCCACTGCAAGTCGGCTGGCACCTGCAAAGCACACATTACTTCGAGCGTGCGCCGCAAGTTGTCGGCCCGATTGTAAGTGCAAATGATGATGGCGACGTCCATGGTGTCACGACCTCGACCGGCGATGCGTTTCAACGGCAATACCCCAGGCCATGGCCATTTTCGTTTCGGCTTTCAGCCACACCCGGGCCGGGCGGGTCCTACGAGCGAAGACGTACTTCACAGCGTTGACGACGGACTTACGCACGGACTTCAGCGGCCAACCGCAGAATATGAGGTCCGGCTGGGCCTCCCCGTTGCGCACTTTGGTGACCCCATAACCCCGAAACCACCGACGCACGTACAGTTCGGTCATGTTTGTGGCTGGGGTGCGATGGTACACGATAGCGCCGGGTACATATAATCCCTTGTATCCCTCACGAACCAACCGCTTGATCAGGGCGGTCTCCTCTCCGTGGACGAGTTGCGCTCCGTTTCGGCCCAGATCCATATCGAATGACCTGCCGTCAACCAACAGTTCGCGCCGGAAGGCCATGTTGCCGCCGAAGAATGTCTCCGGACCACCGACCTGCAGCCAACGCGGTTCGTCACCCAAGTCGAGGTGCCCCATGGCACCGCCCAGCAATTGAGCGGAATTCTCGGCGAGCCAGCGCGGTGGTGGCTTCTCCCACCGTGGCAAAATCTTCCCCCCCCAAAAAACAGCCTCGGGATTCTTCCGGGCCGCCTTCCAAAACTGAGTCAGCCACAGCGGATCCACATCCACGTCGTCGTCGGTAAAGAGAAGGATTTCACCGCCAGCTTCTCCGGCACCGCGATTCCGAGCGGCGCTGAGACCTTGCTTCAACTCGAACACATAGCGCACGGGCAACCGGTCACGGAACTCGTCGGCGACTGCGCGCGTGTCGTCGCTGGAGTTATTGTCCACGAGCACGAGTTCCCATTTCAATCCGCTGTCGATTCGCAACTGGCAAAATGTTTCCAAAGTCTGCCGCAGGATGGCAGCCCGATTGTGAGTACAGATGATGACGCTGAGGTTCATCTGCCAGAGCCGGCTTGACCGGAATTCACGGGACTTTCCTTCGCTGGTTGTCCCCTACCCCCTTGCGCGGACCCGTCATAGCCAGCAAGTTCGCACAGTTCGCGATACACGCGCCGCGCCGCCATGGGCACGCGGCGTTGCGAAAAAGACCGCTTCAGAGACCTGTCAGGAAACGACCGGTCCACAGGCGCGTCGACAAAGGACGCCAGACGGTCAAGCCCATCACCACGGAGAACCTGGTTGTAGTGCAGGAACAACCACGATCCTTCGTGCCGATGGATACTCAAGATGTGACGGTACATCAACGTCCAAACCTCGAGGGCTTGTTGAAACGTCATGGGAAGAGTTTTCAAATACGGTTCGTCCCGGCAATTCTTCAGGACGCTTTCTGCCGTCACCGCCGGCTCGCGAAACACGCAGACGAACACCATGTCGCGGAGATACGGACGCCACGCCGGCAGGGTGTAACAGAATCTCGGGTCTTTGAAGCAAAAGGGTTGTTGTTTCACCGCGGCTTGGATTCGCCCTGCCAGTGACTGGTCACAGGGAATCCGTTGGCCGACCGGAACGCACGCCAGCCATAGCTGAAATCTCCCAGGTCTGCGCCGCAGCAGTTTTCCCGGGAGACCGCCATGGTTACGGGGGACAATGGGCAGAAGGAGGCTCTCATTGATCGCTTCCACTTGCGCGGATTCATAGTATCCCTTGGGATTGCTCGCGGTGGGCTTGATAATGTCTTCCCCCATGAAATAGCCGGCTTGGCTCAAGGTGCCGGCCACCATGCTGGTGCCGCTGCGGCCCGATCCCATCACGAAACAGTTATGCATGGTCTCCACCATTTTCACGGTTCTTCCTGAATCGGGCCCACGCGTACCGAATGCCTCCGTTCAACTCTCGCAATGCAATCCGGCGCTGGCTGCGTTTCCGTGCATGGCGAAGCCATTCTCTGGCGTACAACATTTTTCCCAACAGAATGAACTTCATGTAGTAGGCGCCCCGGGCGTAGTCGTTGTCTTTCTGAATGCGTTCCAGGTCCTGGCTGCCCGGTTTGCGGCCATGATGATGATACACCGTCAACTCGGGAACATACGCCCCGGCGAATCCCTGCATCGACGCTCGTCCGCAATAGTCGATGTCTTCACAACGGAAGGGAGTGCCCGCTCCCAACATCGGGTCGAACCCCCCCACCCTCTCGATCACTCGTCTGTGAAAAATCATGTTTGTCCCCTGAATTTCTCCCGCGTTAATGAAGCTGTTCGGGGGAAACAGCGAGAACTTTTCTTCCGTCATGCAGCCGTACGCGGAATCCGTCGGATCGTACAGGAGCGTGCGCCCGCAGCAAAAATGGAACTGTCCCGAGTCGAACACGCAACTGGCCGTCGTCAGAAAGCCCTGAGCCAGATAGCAATCGTCGTCGCTGAACACGATGACTTCTCCGCGCGCCTTGGCCAGTCCGGCGTTGCGAGCGCGCGACAATCCCGCCACGGGCTCAGTGACAATCTCTACCGGAAAAGGAGCCGTGTCCTTGAACGCTCGCATCACCTGCGGTGTTTCGTCCGAAGACCCATTATCGACCAACAGGAGTTCGCCGCCGACCTCGACCATTTCCGGTTGGCTGATGGAGTCCAGGCATCGCTCCAGAGCTGCGGCGCGATTCCGCGTGCAAATTAGGAGCGTCAACTTGATCGGGCACATACGGTACACTCCAACCACATGTTACACCCTGCGAACCGAGCCGAACCGGGCAAACGGGAACCGCCTTTTCGATTCTGACGATGCGTTGCCTCTCAATCGCCCTTTGAATAAGCATTTCAGAATTCTCATGGGACAAGACTCAGCAGACAGATGGGTTCAGGTATCCCAACTCCGCCAGCAAGTCGCCAGCGATATAGCGTCCGGCTGGCGTCAGCGCGCCCGTATCTGCGGGAGGCGAGCGGCGTGCAATTCTGTCTTTGGCGAACTGCCGCATTTCCTCGCTGGGTTCGACTCCGATAAAATCCTCCAATAACGTGCAGGTCGTCAGAGGTTGCCGTAATAAACCCTTGTAACGAATCTCCAAACGGCGATTTTGGGGAATTGCGTCGAGCGCCTCTCGGGCCGCCGTCACGCTAAGCCGCCATTCCAACAGCCCCCTGTGGAAGTGGTCATGGCACAACTCCACCAGTTGTTCATCGCCGTGCTCGCGGGCCAACGCGGCGAGCAGTTGCCAGCGATAACCATCGTGCCCTTGCCACTCGTTGCGGCCAGCCAGAGAGGCAATGGAGCGGGCCACTTCAATGCCATTGCGGATCAAGTGGATGTACATTGCGTCGGGGAAAATCTGGTTAATGAAGTCGATGCGGAAGCTGTTGATCGGCAGCTTCTCAACCAAGCGCGTGCCGTGGTTCAGCCGCACAGCCACCGCAAATTCGCGGCGTATCTGCGCGGCCACGGCTGGCTTGACGTCGCGCGCCGTCAGTCGGATCGCGCCTTTGCGTTCGCGCGCCCGCTCCGTCCACACGTCGGTACGTGGCTCGATAAACCAAATGTGTCGCGGCTCATTCAAATAGGCCAGGCGTCGATGCTGACCGAGCAACTCGCCCAAAACCGTTGTCCCTGACCGGCCGCAGCCCACGATGAATACCGGTTGTTTCAGCACGGTCCAATCGGGAAACGTCCGATAAGCCATGCGTTGAAGCGTCCCCCCAAAAGATCTCATGTTCTCCCGAAAACCAGCACAACTTTATCTGCTGGCGTAGACGGTGGCAAGCGTTTCCGTTTCGGCCCTTGGGAGCGCCAAGGAGCAGTCCCGATGCGGGGGCCGGTACTGCGTGCGCCACGAGATGCTTCTCATAGCGTGCCAGCGGCGCAAGCCGTCAGTCCGACGCGAACCGCATGAACTGCGTGCAGTTGACAAGAGTTTTCACTTGCTTGGTTGTGTTCAACCGGCATTAATAGCGCTGTGGTAACGACCATACCAGCGAACAGCAACACTCGCACATGGGAAGAACCGGGACAGGGCCAGGGCCCTCCCCGCAAGATCAACCTGAAGGCTGACCTTGTCTATTTGCGGCGTTTGGTGCGCTATCTGAAACCTTACCGAGGCCGGCTCCTGATTGGTGTGATTGCGGGTGTGGCGTGTGGAGCAATCTCGGGGTTCTTTCCAAAGGCCATTCAAATGGTTTTCCACAGGCTGTTCGAAACCGGTCAGTCGCCGCCGTTGTGGATCGTGGTGACCATCTGCAGCGCCGTCCCGGTGTACTTCGCCCTGCGTGGCATCCTGGGGTTCCTCAATAATTACCTGCTTACCTGGGTGGGCTCTCACGCGCTTCGGGACATTCGGCTGCAACTGTTCACGCATCTGCAGCGGATGTCGATGGACTTTTTCGTTCGGACCCGCGTGGCGTCGTTGATTCAACACGTCAGCGGAGACACCGCGACGATGCGCGAGTCCATGGTGAATCTGGCCGTGGATGTCGTGAGGCAACCGATTACGTTGATCAGCGCAATTTGTGTGATTGGGTACATCAATCCTTGGTTTAGTTTGGTGGCGCTACTGTTGGGCATCATTTGTCTGGTGCCGATCATATACTTCGGCAGAAAAGTCCGTAAGTATAGTCGGGAGGAACGAAAGCTCGCCCGCATCGCGTTGGGCGCTTTGCACGAAACCTTTACCAACGTGCGGGTAATCAAAGCCTACCTGTTGGAACCCCGTCAGAATGCGCATTTTGATGGGGTGATCAATCGCCAGATTCGTCGCCAACTGCAGATCAAACGGCAACGCGAGTTTCTATCGTCGTTGATCGAGCTGATCGCGTCGTTGGGCATCATGGCCGCAGTGTTGTACGTGTATGTGACCAAGACGAAGTTTTCTGATTTCCTGGGCATCGTCACCGGCTTCTATTTGATGTATGAGCCCCTAAAGAAGCTGGCCGGCCTCCACCAGGAAAGCCAGCAGGCACTGGCAGCCTGTGAACGCGTGTTCCACTTGATGGACGGCCTGCCCACGGTGCAGGACGCCGACGGGGCATTAGAGTTGAAACAATTCCGACGTGAAATCCGCTTTGAGAATGTCAGCCTCGTGTATGCGAGGAACCGTCCGGCAGTGCAGAATGTGAACCTCGTGATCCCGGTTGGAACGGTGTGCGCCTTGGTCGGGCCGAGCGGCGCGGGCAAGAGTTCTCTGGTAAACCTGTTGCTGCGGTTCTACGACCCCACGAACGGTCGGGTACTGATTGACGGCCAGGATTTGCACGAGGTCCAGATGCGTTCGCTCCGCCGACTGATCGGATTGGTGACGCAAGAAACCCTCTTGTTTGCGGATACCGTCGCCACCAACATCGGACTGGGACGACCTGATGCCAGTCAGCAGGAGATCGTGGAAGCCGCCCGACGGGCGAACGCACATGAGTTTATCATGACCATGCCGCAGGGCTACGAAACGGTGCTCGGCGAACGCGGTCAAAACCTCTCCGGCGGTCAGCAGCAACGGATCGCGATTGCCCGTGCGATTTTGAAGGATCCGGCGATTCTGGTGCTCGACGAAGCGACCAGCGCTCTGGATTCCGAGAGCGAACAACTGGTGCAGAAAGCGTTGGCCGAATTGATGCGGGGACGGACGGTCATTGTCATTGCCCATCGTCTCTCCACCGTGCGTCATGCCGACCAGGTGGCGGTGTTGGACGAGGGACGCATAGTCGAATTGGGGCCGCACCGGGAACTGATCGAGCGCGACGGCTTGTATAAGCGCCTCTACGATCTCCAATTGTTGCCGGCGTAAAGCGGGTGGAAAAGCGGGTCGGCGGTGGCTACACGTCAAACTCCGGAAACTTCGCAAATAGCAGGCGCTCCCTTCGGCGGACCAAGTGCTTCAATTCCGGGGTGTAATAGTTCGTCCACGGTTTGTCATCGCCGCGTCCCCCTTCTTTGGGAAAGACCTTGCCAGACTCGAGAATAAAGTGCACCCGTTTTGGCGGATGACCGATCTTCACGAGAAAATCATGCAATTCCTGGTTGAGATGATCGGTATGGATGAACTCCACGGGAAACATATCCGCGTCAAACCTGCGTGCGGCGATATAATCGGCATCGATTACAGGAAAGACCGCTTCGGGCTTGCGGAAAAAATACTTTACGAATTGCTCGGTCTGTCGCCCCAAAGCCTCTTCCGGCGGCAACGCTTCGTTCTTGAGTTGCAGGAACAGCGTATTGCTCAGGTCGATAAACTCGCCGAATGTCAATCTTGGATAATTCGGGAACTGTTTCCGAAGTTGTTCGAGATCGCAGTAGTCTGGTGGCTGATCTTTCCACCAGCCAAACTCGTACTGTGAGACATACCGGTCATAGGGATTCCGAATCGTGGCGAGAATCGGCCGGCGCCTGTGTGACTCGGGGATTTCGCTGCACGTCCCGTGCTTCAATGTGTCCAGCATCAGTTTGGAGCCTCGCACACGCTGCACGACCCGGGTGATGGCGCGAGCCTGCTTGACGGGCTCGTAAATGCGACTGAGCATCTCCGTTACAAATGTCCCCCCGGTCTTGGGTTCATGGATGAAAACAAAATCGTCAGTCAAAATCATAACGCGCTCGAATTATCGCTTGCCCCATTCGGGAGGATTCTCGACCCTGCCGAACAGCGCACGTGTTCGTCTGTATCCAGTGCGCTCAGGGATTCCTTTAGCCACGGCACAACCGCCCGCTGAAAGACCACCGGGCTTTCGATCGCCGCAGACCAACCGCGGCATGTTGTTTGTTCTGGAGTTCGCAGCCCAACTCCGCCAGTAATTGGCCGCAGTGGCTTTCAAACTGCTCCACCTCCGTGGCAGAAAGCTCCGATCGCCAGCGGCCAATCCTTTTGGTCGACACAGGCTGTTTGGTCCTTGCGTGCCAGGCCTGCCGGTGCCTGGGAATTTCCTGTTCGGCATCTCGATGGTAAGAAAGCATGTCTGGCTCAAACCTCTCTCCTAAAAAGCGGCAGATTGCCCGGAGATTTCTCTCTGGTTCGCGAACCAGATCCCTGTAGAGAACCTCAAAGTACCCCTCTTTCCCCAAAACGCAGCCCTGGACGCGACCCTCGGTCACCGTCCTGCGCCACAGACTGGCGATTTCCATGAGCGAGCCGTTGTACCAAGGGGTCTCCTTCAGCGAGCAGGCCACATCCCGTCCATCACGAACGATGTGAATCATCTGCGCGTCAGGAAAAATCCCATGCAATAGATCCAAGTGCTCGACATAATCCGGTGTTTTGTCTCCCCAACGCAATTTGCCCTTGGTCTGCGCGTATTCGCGAAAAACAACTTCCCACAAGCTACGCCAGTCACAGCGTACCCCGTCCAGCTTTCTGCGTACCGCTGCTGCATCGAGCTTCCACTCAAGAAAGCGTGGATGCAGGGACAAGGCAGCCCAAAACTGCCTGCGGGAGACGTTTTCCCCCAGCTTCTCGTACAATTCAACAATGAAATGCGATTCGGGAGGCACACACAGCCGGGAATGTCGATTGAGCATCAATCGCAGCAGCGTTGTGCCGGAACGCGGCGCACCGACAATGAAAAACGGCGACTCCATGCGCTTGGTTTCTCCTCTCAGAGCAATTCAGGAAAAAACTAACGCGACCCGCGTGGCACAGCAAGTCGAATTCGATGTGCTTCGCAAACTTTTTTGCGCGGGACACTTGTGAGAGCCGCCGGCTGACAGACGGCGCACAACGCACCGCAATTTGGAGCGCCTGCTGAAACGTCAGAGCATTCTTGGAGTTATCTTTTCCTCAGCCAAGACAGCCTTTCCACGTTGCCGACAAATTCGACCCGCCCGTCGCGCGCCACTTCGTTCAGCAACTGCTTCACGCCCGGCGCGTCAACGTCATGAAATGCCACCATGCCGTCATGGATGACCAATGGAAACCACGCGTCGAAATCTGCGCGAACTCCTTCGTAACTATGGTCGCCGTCCAACCAGAGCAAGCCTACATCCCGTCCCCTCCAAGCCTGCGCTGGAATGAGCGAGGGGAGACAGACCACCGCCACTGTTTCACCGACGCCAGCCTTGGCCAGATTCGCGTACAACGCTGCCATATCTGGCGGGCCGAATTGTCCACCTTTAACACCCTTGAACGTCACGTGAGGATCGATGGCGTAAACGCGCGCGCCGCTGCCGAGTTGCGCCCCCAACGCCAGCGCCACCGCCGAGCGACCGCGGTACGTGCCAATTTCCACGATGACATTGCTGGCCGGCACCTTCTTGGCCAACTCGATCAGTATGCGCAGTTCGTTTGGGGACACCTGTCCCTCAATTAGTTGCGCCAGCCGCAAAGCCTTGTCCAAACTATCTTCCGGTTTCAGTCTCGCAAGGAGACGCTTCATGGTCGTCACCTTGCGCCGCCGGAGCCGAGACGGTCCGGCCATCCGCGCGTCAACGATGCGCTCAGATACACGGTCGCGCACCCGCGTCTGTCACTGTCGAGATCCGCTTTTGTGTGTCTGGTCAGGGTTGCCATGGGGATAATCTTCCCCCGCGTGGATCAGCATGTGGTTCGTGGCCCGGACACTAGACTTTCGGTGCAGGAAAATGCAACTGAATTCTGGCTGGGGCTGTTGTTCACGAGCCCAGCTTTTCGGGACGGCAAAACTGTTCTGACGCGCTTCATACTTGTGTTGGCCGAGAAACCGGCGCTAGAGTTGTGAGGTGCAAGAGGTTCAGATACCATTGAGCATTGTTGTGGCGACGCGTGATCGTGTCCAAAGCTTGGAGCGGTTGCTGCGAAGTCTCGACCAGCTTCGGTCGCCGGGCGTTTCTTACGAGGTGATCATCGTGGATAATGGTTCGAGCGACGAGACTCCCGGCATTCTCGCCCAGTGGGCCGCCCGGGGCGCTCAACGGCAGGTTCTTCACGTCCCACGACCGGGCAAGGCCCGTGCCTTGAACGCGGCAATCAGGGCTGCCCACGGCGATCTGCTGGCGTTTGTCGACGACGATGTGATTTTGAACTCTTCACATTTGTTGGAGTTGTGGAATTACTTCCGCAGCCATGATTGCGCAGCCGTTCAAGGCGCCGTGCTGTGGCCGCCGGAAGCGAAGGAAGATCCCGAATTGCAGTCGTTGCTGGAACGTTACCGCAGTTGCGTCGTACGGGCGGATTTCCCACCGCACACGCCGCAGCGCAAGCTGCTCGGGGCGAACATTGCCGTCCGCCGTTCAATATTTGAAAAAGTCGGGTTGTTTGACGAGCGCCTAGGGCCCGGTGCCGCTGGCTTCAGTGAGGACGACGAATTAGCCGATCGGATTCTGGCGGCCGGCGGGTGGATTGGTTACGTCCGCGGCGCGGAAGTCGTTCACGAGATCGACCGCAGTCGGTTGACGGAGGAATATTTTCGCCGACGCCACCAACTCCAGGGACGCAGTCGTTTCGTGTACAAACAAAACGGCCTTCTCTCGAGTATCCTGCCGAATATGGTCAAGGCCACGATTCAGTACGCCTGCTACAGTTTACTGGGCAACATTTACAGACAATACCGTGCCAAGGGCCGCTGGTTTCATTACCGGGAAATGCTGGAGCTCACAGTGCGGCGCAGAGGACCGTCGTCCTCAGATAATGCCTTTGCAGACCAGAACGTTGAATTGTCGGATTCGTAGGGATCAGGCAGACTGGCTTCGACGTTTTTCCAGAAGAAATGCGTACTTGGCAAACACGTGAATCATGGTCACCCCGGCGATCAGCCAGCCGCGCCAACCATCTCGCCAGCCCTGGCGGATCACAAGTTGCCGAAAAAAAGCGATCCACGGCGAGAACAGCAGGTAGTACCAATGAGAGGATTTCCCCGCACGATCATATGAATTCGCGCTGATTTGAGCGTATCGGATCGTCCGCTGCAGATGGTCCTGCAAATCCCGGTAGGAATAGTGAAGGAGATCACCATCCAATCGTTTGGTTTCCCCGGCCACCTCCAGCCGGTCATGAGGATCAACGCCGCGCCACTGCGCCCGCTCTTTGCGAACCAGCCGCAGGCGCCATTCGGGGTACCACACGTGCCGGATCCAATCTCCGAGATAGAAGGTCCGACGGTTCACCCAGCAACCATCCTCCCTGGGCTGGCCCACCGCGAACCGGGAATAGATCGCCGCCGCCAATTCCGGTGACACCGCCTCGTCAGCATCCAGGCACAAAACCCACGGCTGCGAGCAGCGTCGTAATGCCACATTCTTCTGGGCGACGTGGCCTTGCCATTTATGAAACTCGAACACCGCCCCGCACTGTCGCGCCAGTTCCGCAGTGCGGTCGGTCGAACCGGAGTCGATCACCACAATCTCCGCAGCCAGATCGCGCACGCTGGCGAGACAGCGTGGCAGGTTCGCTTCTTCATTCAACGTGATGATGGCGATCGACAAAGGTAAAGGTGCATCCACAACCACCGTATAGCGCGCTGGCATCGGGCGTCGCAAGTGAATTTGACGGGCGTGGTCGGCCGGTTGCGGACGAAGCTTGAGAATGGGCGACGGATTTGGAAGACTCTCGGCCAGACGAGCATTGTGAGAATTCTGCATTTGAACAACGAGCGCGGTTGGCGCGGCGGGGAACGTCAAGTGTTGTTGCTGGCCGCCGCCCTTCAGCACAACGGCATTGCCAACGCGATTGCCTGTCGCCCCGGCGGGCTTCTGGAACAAAGAGCCCGCGATGCTCGCCTCCCTGTCTTGTCTTTGGCCGGTAACACCATTTTCGCGGCATTCAGCCTCCTCAAGGCCGTCTCCGATTTCGACCTGATCCATTGTCATACGGGACGAACGCACAGCATCGCCGCCGCCACCGCTTTCCGTCACCACAAACCGATAATCGTAACGCGACGCGTCGATTTCCCTCCAAGATCTTCCGCTTTTAATCATTTCAAGTATCGGGTCACGTCGCGGATCGTTTGCATTTCCCAATTCATTGCCAGGCAACTTCAGGATTGGGGAGTGACCTCGCAAAAGATCAAGGTCATTCGTAGCGCGGTGTTGCCGCCGACACAAAAATCGGCGGAGCCAGTTTCCAAACTGCGCGGTCAATTGGAAGTCTCCACCGACCAAAGAATCGTCGGCAACATCGCGGCCCTGGTCGGGCACAAAGATCACGCGACATTCCTGCGAGCCGCCCGCGAAATAGTCTCAAAAAGGAACGACGTGACCTTTGTCGTGATTGGCGAAGGCGAACTCCGGGGCGATTTGCTGAAATTGCGACGCGAACTCGGACTGGAAAACAAGGTCCACTTCGTCGGTTATCTCCCGTCCGCCGAAAAATTCTTGCCCGCCTTCGATGTATTCGTTTTGAGTTCGTGCATGGAAGGCTTGGGCAGCGTCATTTTGGATGCGTTCGCCGCGGGGGTGCCGGTCGCAGCCACGGCGGCCGGCGGCATCCCTGAGTTGATCCGGGACGGCGAGACGGGTTTGCTGGCGCCGGTGGGGAATGCGTCGGCATTGGCGGCGGCCATCATACGCCTGTTGGACAATCCCGTCGAAGCCGGCCAATTCGTGCAGCGCGCCAAGTCGTTTGTAGCTGACGAATTCTCCGTCGATCAAATGGCGAAGGGTTATTTGCAGGTTTATAACGAGGTCCTGAGCCGGCGCTGAATGTGAATTCGGTCTTGACACCAAATCTGCCCTGCCTGTCTTGTGGCTGAAAATGACAACCGACTTTTGGCAACGCAAGTCCACCGCTTTCACGGGCTGCCTCTTTCTAGGATTGGTTGCTGTGAGTCTGTTTGTGATTCGGCTGGCCGGTCCATCGAATCTGATGGACGACGATCAGGAGCGGCCGGCCGCGTATGTGATGGACGTCGTCCAAAATGGAAACTGGCTCTGTCAGCGCGACGCCACCGGCGACATCACCTCCAAACCGCCTTTGTACACCTGGCTGGCCGCGTTGGCGTCGCTGCCCTTCGGTCGCGTAACCCTCCCGACGCTGTATTTGCCGTCGGCGATTTCAACTCTCGCCATTGCGTGGCTGATTCTCGCAGTCGGACGCGCCCGTTTTGGTCTGGCGGCGGCGTTTTGGGCGGCGCTGACCTATTTGCTTTCGCTGGTCGCCATCAAGCAAGTAGCCCTGGCCCGCACCGATGGATTATTCTCGCTCACGATTGCCATAGCCGCCCTGCTGGCTTATCAGGCGTGGCAAAAACAACGCGGCTGGACCTGGTTTTGGCTGGCTGCCGCAGCGGCGACCTTGACCAAGGGTCCACTCGGCGTAGTGCTCGCTGCCGGAGGTCTGCTGGCCGCCGTGTGGGAATGGCGCAGTGGTCGAACGGTGCCTGTCAAAGGCCCGCACTGGTTGGGAATCGCCTTGTTTCTGCTCATCGCCGGCGGTTGGTTCGCGCTCGCGTATCACAAAATGGGGCAGCCACTCATCAACAAGATGATCCGGCAGGAGGCGGTGGAAGCGGTGTCAAATACACGCGGTGACCTGATCGGAAGCGAATTCTACAAACCCTTTCTGTATTTTCTCGCGCGATTTGGGCCGTGGAGTCTGATCGCCTGCCTCGGATTCTGGCGGGTCATGCGTCGACCGGCTGTTGATCCGCAGGAGCGGCGCTTCGAAAGGTTCTTGCTTTGCTGGTTTCTTGTCGGGCTGGTGATCTTTTCCATGTCTCCTCATCAACGCGGCGATCTGCTTTGGCCGTTGATTCCTCCTGCCGCATGGCTGGGCGGACGCGAAATCGCACGTTGGCTCAGCGGCGTCAAACCTGCCGTGATCATTCCGGGCACGCTCGCCGTAACCCTTGGGCTTGTGGTAGTTGGAATACTGTATTATCGGCAGGCGGCGCAGACGAACGTGTACTACAAACGCACGCAAGGCATGCAGCAGTTGGCTGCCACGATTCGCGACCGCGTCGGAGAACAGTTTCCGCTGACTCACGTGGACGATCCATTTGCGCTGCAATTCGACCTCGGCACGATGCGGCAAGCCGTCTCAACCGAACGAGCAGCAGAATTGCTGCGGGGTAATTCTGCGGCATTTGTCGTCGTGGGCGACTGGTCGAAGCTCAAAAAGTTGCTGGGAACTGCTGCAACATCGGTGCATGAACTGGCGGGATGGCCTGCGAGCGAACAACCATTTGTAAGGATTGTCAGCAATCACCCCCGCTTGGAATGGACCAGTGACATGGTTGCCGCATGGGGCACGCTTCGATTGGAGATCGAAAAGTCTCGGCTAACATATGCGACTGAAACGGAGTTCTCGCTGCGGAGCGAGGACCCACATGGAGCGGTGGCGGTAACCAACGAGTCGGAGATGCCGCGCCGGGTGCGCGCCAGGATCACGGGCAACGGCTGGACCGCTTCTGGCGAACGGCTGTTGGCCAAAGGTGAAACGTTGCGTGTCGAGCATGAATGAGCGCACAACAATCCTCGACTTGCTGGCGATAGTGCTGGTGGGATTGGTCGTCAACTTCTGCTTTCTGAATCGCGAGACGGTTTGGGGGTCACACGAACAACGTCACGCGGTGATTGCCGCGGAAATGATGGAGAGCCACGATTATTTTGTTCCGCGCCTGCTGGGGGAATTGTATCCCGACAAACCGCCCGTCATGCATAACGCGATCATCCTTCTCTACCGTCTCACGGGAAGGATATCGATGCTACTGGCGCGGATTCCCTCGGCGACTGCCGGGATCGTCGGTGCGTTGGCGTTGTATGGCATGGCGATGCTGTTATATGACCGGCGCACGGCATTGTTCGCCGGGCTGAGTGTGTTGAGTATTCCCGGCTACGTAATCTTGTCGCGGATCGCCCGCCCGGACATGATCTTTATCGCAACGATGCTCGTGGCAAGCTGGCTATTCATCCGGGGCATGAAGAGCCGGAAGCGCGGGTCGCGGGCCATGCTCTTTGCGGCAGCCGGCGTTTCCACGGGAATATCTACCCTGACCAAAGGTCCGTACGGCCTCTTGTTCCCGCTGATCGTGGTCGTACTCGCCTCGTTTCGCCGCGACGATTGGCAACGTCCGCGCCTGATCGAGTGGCTCATTTTTGCTGTCGCGTTTGCATTTCTTCTTGGTGTGTGGGCCGTACCGGTCTACCTGCGAGATCACGGCAAATACCTGAAGAGCGTCATCTTTCAGCCGGACCTTGTCACCTTGGGCGAAGGTCCGGCCGGTCATACTCGGCGTCCGTTCTATTGGTATCTCGGTCCTGCGCCCTTGTATTTCTTGCCGTGGACCCTGTTCCTGCCGTTTGTTGTCGTGGATGCACGTCGTCGTTACGGGGCGGCAACGTACATGGCCCTGGCGGTGTTCGTCGTGTTGTCTTCCGTTCCCGGCAAGCGCGACAATTATCTCGGGCCATGGTTCCCGTTTGCCATGCTGGCGGTGGCGAACTCCATCGGGCGCCGCGAGGAGATTCGCTGGGTGCGCCTTTCGAGCCGCATTATGTTGGGATTATCCGTTCTGAGCATTCCACTGTACTACGGATGGATCGAGCCGCGGCTTTCAGGACCGGTCGAGCCGGAACGCGTTTTCGCGGAAAACGTCATGGCGGTGGTGCCGCAGGGTAGTCGCGTTATCGGCTTTCGCGGAATGGGCGAGGCTGTCTGCTTCATCAATTACGAACGAGGCCATCCGCACATCGTGGATGTTTCTGAGGTGCGTCCGCCCAGGCGATTGTTGCGTCTCGTGGAGCGTGCCTTGAATGCCGGCCAGCCCTGCTATGTCATGGTCATGAATCGTGACCTCAAAATCGCGTTGGACGCACTCAAGGACGAGCGAGTCGACCTGATCTTCGAACGCGAAGTGAAAAAGCGAGAGTATTGGAAGCTGTACCGCGTTTCCCGCCGGTGACACCGGTAGGGCGCGGTGCCCCACCGCGCCGATGGGGTGTGTGGATTTATGTTGGCGGCGGGCTGGGCCAGCCCGCCCGACCACCGTCTGCATCTGGCTTATCGTGCAATTTTACAACCGTTTTTGATTGCATGCGCCGGCAATTTTGCGACGATGCGGCTGACCTTTGGGGGAAAGTTGATTGGACATGAAAAAGATACTTTTGTTGGGGATCGGTCGTTGGGGCACCAACCATTTGCGAACTCTGAAATCCCTGCCGGTCGAACTGTTCGTGGCCGAACTGGACGCCAAACGGCTGGAACAAGCCCGCGCGTTGAGCATCGACGACAAGCATCTTTCGACGAACTACAAGGATTTTGCGGCAAAAGTCGACGCGGCCGTCGTGGTCACACCGGCACAAACGCATTACGACCTGTGTCGGGAGTTTTTGGAATCTGACAAGGATGTGTTCGTTGAAAAGCCAATCACGCTGCACTCGAAAGACGCGCGAGCCCTCGCCGGTCTGGCCGAGCAACGCAAACGCATCCTTCAGGTTGGCCATATCTTCCGATTCGACCCGGCCTCGACGTGGTTGCGCGATGCGATTGGCAAAGGCGAATTCGGGAAATTGAAAATCTTGCGCGGCGATTTCAGCGGCTTCAAACGTCCGCGCAACGACAGCGGCGTGACCTTTGCCGATGCCATTCATTTCGTCGATTTGTTCAATTATCTGCTCGGCAAACCGCCGGTGCGGGTGACGGCCTTCATGCAGGACTTCATGGGCCGCGGCATGGAAGACGAATCGTTCATCGCGATGGATTACGAGCCGAACATCTTTGCAACGGTCCATACGGGTTATCATTCCCCCGGCAAGTATCGGACGGTCGAGGTGCTGGGCGATGCGCTGAGCGCGGTGTGCGATTACAACGTCGCGCAGTACAAGATCAAGACGTTCGCCAATCGCCATATCGTGGCTGGCAAAGATGCGAAGGCCGAAGAAGGCGTGACTCGCCAACTCGAATTTCCGCCTGTCGAACCTTTGCTCGCGGAGTTGCGGGCGTTCATCGATTGCGTCGAGAACCGCGCCGTGCCTCGGGCGGGCGGTGAGGCGGGTTACGAATCGGTACGCATCATCGAAGCCGCGCTGGAATCGGTGCGCACGAAGAAGACGATTGCCATGTAGCCGCAGGGTTGCCGCGAGAACACCGTCGCGGCGTCTCAAACCGCCCTTGCGGTTTCGGCATAGCCCGCGCGTTAGCGCTTGCACCGACTGCGGGAGGCTGCACGCTCAACGCGGAACCGTGCATGTCGCCTGCGGAACCGTGTAAACCGCCTGCGGAACGATGTAAATCGGTCGCGGATCCGTGCAAATCGTCGGCGGGACGGGGCAAATCAGTCGCGGACCTGTGTAGATCGCGGGCGCGGGCGTGCAAACCGCTCGCGTGGCAGTGTAAATCGATGACGGAGGCGTGCAAATCGAGCGCAGGAACGTGTCGATTTCAAGCGGAAGTCGTCCTGCAAAAGAATTTGGGGTGATTTTCGATGATTTTTGGAGGATTCGTCAGGGAAAGACCTTTTCGCCGTGCAAAACCCCGCGCTCGGTTACGGCAATGGCGTGCTGTAGCCTGCGCAGGCGACACCACATCCATAAAGGCCTTGCGACTTCTCCCTGTCCCATGTAGCCGCAGGCTTCAGCCTGCGTCAGTGCCGTCGAAGTAATTGTCCGGTCTGTCACCTCCGACCCTCCTCCCCGGCAGCGCGAGCGTCCCTGCTTGCGAGTCCTCCTCCCCGTGGTAGCGCGAGCGTCCCTGCTTGCGGCAGTTGCCCTACAGGAGAACGCCGGGGGCTTCACCCGCAGATCACGGATGGCGCGGATGGGCAGAACAACCGCAGCCGGCCACAAAAAGCAGGCAATTCCACGTGGAAACCAAGACCGAATCTGACGCCGCGTCCATTTTCGTTACAACGCACCGCTGCGGGTCTTGCGCTGGGCGGAACCGTCCAGGGGACTTTTGACGGCCAAACCGGGCCGGTTGAGCACGTGTGTATATATTTGCGTCGTGCTCACGTCTTTATGCCCTAATAATTCTTGAACCGTCCTGATATCGCTGCCGCTTTCCAGCAAATGCGTGGCGAAGGAGTGTCTGAAAGTATGGCAACTGGCGGGCTTGGTAATCCCGGCCTTGCGGATGGCGTCCTTGACGGCGCGTTGCAGCAAGGTCTCGGCAGCATGATGCCGTTGTTCACGACCAGTCCGCGGATCACGGGAACGTTTCGCGGCCGGGAAAACGTATTGCCAAGCCCATTCGCGGCGGGCATTCGGATACTTCCGCTCGAATGCATCAGGCAGGTATACGGTACCAAAGCCCTCCGCCAGATCTTGCTGATGCAACAGTTTGACGCGTGCGAGATGTCGTTTCAATGGGTCTTCGAGTGACTGCGGCAGAATCGTGATTCGATCCTTTTCGCCCTTGCCGTCGCGCACGACGATCTGGTGATAGCCGAAGTCGATGTCTTTGACGCGCAGACGAACGCAGTCCATCAACCGCAATCCCGCGCCGTACAAGAGATCGGCCATCAGCCGGTACGTCCCGGTTAACTGCGCAAGCACCGCCTGCACTTCTTCGCGGGTCAGTACGACCGGCAGCCGTTCCGGGCGCTTGGCACGCTCGACGTTCTTAATCCAGCCGAGCGGCTGATGCAAGACGGCGTCGTAAAGGAAGAGCAGGGCGCTTAATGCTTGGTTTTGCGTGGAGGCCGCGACCTTGCCTTTGACGGCGAGGTGAGTGAGGTACGCGCGGACATCCTCCTCGCCCAGCTCTTCGGGGTGACGTTTTCCATGAAACAAGATGTAACGCTTGATCCAGTTCGCATACGCCTCCTCAGTGCGGATCGAATAGTGCCGGTAACGGCAGACGTCGCGGACGCGGTCCAAAAGTTTCGGCTTGCTTGAGCCCACCGGTTTGGCTAAGGTGCTCGTCACAAGAGGAATACTAACAAATGTGGACTCCAAACGGAAGCGGAAATAGACGCCAATCTGGCGTCTTTTTTTACGCCATTATGGCGTCTACTTCATGTTCGGCGATATGAAGTGTTTCTTCCAGATGATTGCCGTATCTCTGATTGCGGGTGCGGCGCTGTGCTTCGCCACATCCGTTCCGCCTCGACCGTTGGACTGGTTAGTTCGCAGTTCTCAGCACATCATTATCGGAGTCGCGACAAATCTGGATGTCTCCACGCAGGACGGTAAGCCGGTTTCGTTGCCGGATGCGCAGATTTCCGGTACTGATGTTTGCCGGTTGAGCGTCGAGGTGGTCGAGGTCATCGAGTCAGACGCCAAGCCAGTACCGAAGACTGTCACGATAGCATACAGCAACAAGTGGATTCGGACTCTCGATGGAGAGAGGAAGGCCTATCTCGGGAAGAGGATGATCTACTTTCTGCGCGGCAAGGACTACGCGCCGGTGGATGTGTTTCAGTTTGTTGGATCAGTGGAGCAACTCGCTGAGGTCAGAGATTTACTAAGGAGGGCCGAACCAAGCGGTGGAGCTAACTCGCACCAGCCTGCGGCTGGTGCTCGCAGCTCACCTCACCTCTGAGGTGATCCGGCAAGAGTTTTTTTAGGCTTTGTTCACGGGATGTTTCCACGGGCTTTTGCCCAGTTCCACGCGATCGAACAGCGCCACCAGCGGACTGCCGCGGCGGCGCAACGATGCTTCGTAGAT
>DATIZX010000070.1:0-37947 GCA_035516795.1 Verrucomicrobiia bacterium | reverse complement strand
TGGCGCACGGCGGTTGTGCAACCGCTGTCAACATCCCTGTAGCCCCTCTGCGCAAAGGGCGATTCACGTCGTTCGTACTGGCGCCGTCGCCTCAAGACGGCGAAACAAAACCTCGCGGTTTTTAAGGGAGACAACCCACGGCTGTCAATAGCAAATCTCAGAAAAAAGAAAAAAATCCGGTCGCCAGCGAGCCTACGGCACCAATCGTATCCGGTAGAACCGAACCGGTGCGTTGGTCACGTCGCCTCTCTCGGAGTACGATGGGTATTCGCCATTGATCCCGAAATTAACAATGTTCTGGCTGATGTTGGAGAAGCTGTTGTCCACACTCGATGCCGCTTGCACGATGCACGTCCGGCCCACGCCAATGTTCCACCTGATCTGCACGTAGCTGGTGGTGTTCGTGATCGAAAAGATGCGAAACGCCGACGCGCTGTCGGTCGGGTCGGTGCCGGCCAGGAACTCCGTCAGATTGTTCTGCCCGTCACCATCGGCATCGTCCGTCGCCCGCGAGTTGTCGCCGGCTTGACCGGTTGAGTGACCGAAGAACTGTTTCGTCCAGCAATCCGCAATGCCGTCAAGGTCGGCATCGACGCTCGTAGTGTCGGCGGTGGCAACATTGGAGTAGGCGGAGACGAGGCTGGCCTTGTAAGCCCGCACGCGGTACAGCGCGGGGCCACAACTCGCTCCGAAGTCCGAATACGTCGCAACATTCACGGCCGTCGTTGCAATGACACTAAACTGCGCACCTTTGCCGAAAACTGTGCTCCGCTCGACGGTGTAACCGTCCTCGCCGACAGAATTCTCCGCCCATGAGAGGTCGATTTGTGATTCGGAGACCACCACCGCCGTGAGGTTCGTGGGAGCGCTGAGCGAGGTGGTAGCGCTGACCGGGCCGGCGTAATCGGAATTGCCAAGAGCGTTGTACGCGCGCACCCGGTACCAATACCTGGTGCCGTCTAATAATCCTGCGTCAGCATACGAGCCGAGGTTGGAGTTGACGGTTGCGATCTGCGCCCAAACATCCGGTGCACCGTTGGTGTCGGCGGCGCGCTCAATCTTGTAGCCATCCTCATAAGCAGAGTTGTCGCTCCAGCCCAATTGAATCGTGTTCGTGGACAAAGCCACCGCATACAACCCGGATGGGGCCGTGATGAGTAGAGTCGTGGCGCTCGCTTCATCACTGTAGGCTGAATAGCCACCTACATTATAAGCGCGCACTCGATACCAATACTTAGCGTTCGGCGTAAGCCCGTTGTCGCTGTAGCCAACGGCATTGACCGAGGCAGTAGTGATCAGCGCCCACGCATCTGGAATACCACCGTTATCTGGGGCGCGTTCGATGAGAAAGCCGTACTCATTGTTGGAATTGTCTGTCCAGAACAAGTCGACGCGCGATTCCGAACTCGCCATCGCCGTCAGATTGGAGGGGGCGCCGGGCTGCGAAGGCGCAGTCGCGTTTGCTTGATTGCTATAGGGCGAGAAACCACAGGTGTTGACGAAGGCCTGCACTCGGTACCAGAACTTTGTGTCAGAAACCAGTCCGGCGTCACTGTACTCGGTGACGTTGGAATCGACGCTCGCTATCTGCGTCCACTCCCCCGGGCTGCCACCAATATCGAGTGCTCGCTCAATGTTGAATCCGTCGGGAGAACCCGAACTCGCCCAAGTCAGATTGATTTGATTTGACGAAACCGCCGTTGCCGTAAGACCCGACGGCGGGGACAGCGTCACCACCACCGCCAAACTGTGGTAGCCGCCTGCGGCAATGGCTCTGACTCCCGTCAGGTTCGCCGGAGGCGTTGCTTGACCGTAACCGTTGTAGCCCCAGCCAACAACCGTACCATCGCTCTTGAGCGCGAGACTGTGGAAATCACCGGCGGCGATGGCAACCACGTTGCTCAACCCGGGTGGCGGCGTCACCTGGCCCTCTGCGTTGCGGCCCCATCCCAAGACAGTGCCATCGCTTTTGAGCGCCAGGCTATACCACCATCCGGCGGCAATTTCGACTACGCCCGTGAGCCCCGATGGCACATTGGTTTGCCCGTAATCATTGGCTCCCCAGCCGACGACTGTTCCATCGGATCTGAGCGCCAAGCTGTGATCGAGCCCGCAAGCGATGCCTACCACACCGTTCAACCCCTCGGGCGGCGTTGCTTTGCCGCTGCCGTTATCGCCATAGCCAACGACGGTGCCGTCGTACCTGAGCGCCAAACTGTAAGAAGCGCCGCCGGCAATCGCCACAATGCCTGACAGCGGCGGCATAAACAGGCCCCATTGGATGACTGTGCCGTCAGACTTGAGCGCCAGACTGTGATCTTCACCAGCGGCGATCGCCACTACGCCGGTCAGACCCGCTGGTGGTGTCGCCTCGCCAAATCGATTCGTGCCCCAGCCCACAACGGTGCCGTTGGATTTGAGTGCCAAGCTATGATGGCCACCAGCGGCGATAGCCACAACTCCCGTCAACCCCGCTGGCGGCATCGCCTCTCCAGCCTCGTTATCGCCCCAGCCGACGACACTGATCTGTGCTGAACAAAAGTTCACTGTCGTGCCGCTGGCGATGTTGGAGAATCCTGAGTCGCCAGCCGCATTGTAGGAACGGACGCGGTAATAATAGGTCGTGCCGTACCACGCGGTAGTATCACGGTGGGTAGTCGTGTTGGACAGAACCTGCGCGATCTGAGTGAAATTCGTCCCATCCACAGACCGCTCGATCTTGAAGCCATCCTCATTGGTGGAGGTGTCGGCCCACGACAAATCGATCCGGGCCGATACTACGTTTGCCAGCAGATTCGTCGGAGCAGTGGGAAAGGTTTGCGATTGGGCAGGCAAAGAGAGCACCAAGAGCCATGGCCACAGCCCATACACCTGCCAAATTCCCATGCGCTTGCCCAATCTCATCGCCAGATTCTCCTGCCAACCCGAGACTGATTTCGGCGTTCTCCACTCAAAGACTGGGTTAAGGATAGCCATTGTCTTGCTTCCAGTCGAGCCTAAATCACGGCACCAATCGTATCCGGTAGAACCGAACCGGTGCGTTGGTCGCCGCACCGAGATGGATCACGCTCAACGGGTATTCGTCCGTACCGGGAGCGATGATCACCGGATCCAAATCGTAGAAGCTGTTCGAGAGACCAAGGTCGAGATTGGTCGCGGTCTGCACAACGTACCATTTGCCTCCCACCGCATCCCACGTCACGAGCATGTCGTCATCCGTCGGGGCGACCTCCAGTATCCGAAACGCCGATGCATTGTTGGTCGGGTCGGTGCCGGCTTGATATTCCGCCAAATTACTCTGGCCATCGCCATCGGGGTCACCGTTTGCTCCGTTCATACCGTTGGGATCCAATGGGTCAAGGCCGTACTGTTGCTCCCAGCCGTTCGGCAGTCCGTCTCCGTCATCGTCGCGGTTCGGATCCAAGACCGCCGTCTCGTAAATCAACGTGCCACCAGTACGAATGAACTGCGCGCATGCGTTGGTCATGACAAACTGGTCGACCTGCAGGGTGCCGCCGTTGAGGATGAGTTGACCGTTCTGCACTTCGAACACCGCGTCGTGTGTCGCATTGGTGACCGTGACGCTACCGGCATCCAGTTGGAGTAGATTGTCGCAGGCGGGTGCTGAGACTCCGATGACGAGGCTCGTTGCAAGAACGGAGCCGCCGGACACGATCAATGAATTGTTTGCTCCCTGGTATCCCACATAGAGAGCGCCGTTTTGCCAGATACCACCGTCGGCCACGCGGAGGCTGTCATCATTGCCACCGTATCCCGCGTAAGCATCTCCGTTGATCACCTGGCCCGCATTGCTGATTACCAAGGTGCTGCTAAAATTCGAATGGTAGTCCCCGTTGCTCCACACCGAACCGGTTCCCGCAACCAAGACACGGCTTTTGGAAAAGTAGCTGCCAGAACTGACCACATGCCCGCCATTACTGATCACGAGACTGTTATTCCGTGGATAATTGAGGTAAAGCGTACCGCGATTGCTCCAGACCGAGCCGCTGCCGGTCACTACGACAACGTTGTTGCTGCTGGAACTATAGCCAACGAAACCGTTAACATCGTTCACCAGACCGCCGTCGGCAATCAGCAGGGTATTGCTTGAACCAAACTCACCAACGTAAAGGTCGTTATGATTGCTCCAGACCGAGCCGCTGTCGGCTACCAGCACGCTGTTATTGCTGCTGGTGTACCATTCCCCCACATAACCATAGCCGCTGATCATTTTCCCGCCGTTGCTGATCACGAGGCTATTCCCCGCTCCACTGTAGCCGATGTATACAGGCGCACTGGCATTCAAAAACGTGTTGATGAACACAGCCCCGCCAGTCACCAGCACGCGGTTGCGGCTGGCGTTGGCGTTCTGACTCGTGTCACCCCCTACGAAAAATCTCCCGTCGCCCCTTGGGGTCACCTGCCCGTGGTCGCTGACAGTCAAGTTGTTGTGCGACCCGTTTTGCCCAACACAGATCTCTTCGGCAGCGCTCCAAACCGAGCCGGTTCCGCTGACCGAAACGGAATTGCTCGCGGCAGTCGAATTGTAGCCGATGTGTCCGACCGCGCTGTAAACTGTTCCACTGCTCCCGATAAACAGACTGTTGTGCTGGCCATCCCGTCCAACGTAAAGGTCGTAGCTGTTTGTCCAGAGCGACCCGGTACCGGTGACGGTCACGCTGTTGTTGCTACCGCTGCTAGTGTAACCGACGTAGCCGTTACCACAGAAGGTCTTGCCGCCGTTGCTGATTACCAGGCTGCAGCCCACACCTTGATCCCCAAGGTACAGGTCTCCACGGTTGGTCCACGTCGCGGCATCGGTGACCAGTACGCTGTTGTTGGACGCAGTATAAGCAGCCAACCCGACATAGCCGTTGTTGTCGTTCAACAGCCCGCCATCTTTGACGATCACCTGATTGCCGGCGACATAGGAGCCAACGGTCAGCGTGTCCGCGTTGCTCCAGACTGAACCGCTGCCGGTGACGACCACACTGTTGCTGGTGGTTCTCGGGGTACTGCCGGCGCCCACATAACCAATACCCGCGCTGATGACGTGGCCGCCGTTGCTCACGACCAGACTATTGCCCATCCCCAAATAGCCGACATAGAAAAAGCTGTTGCTCCAAATTGAACCGCTGTCGGTGACGAGTGCAAAGTTGTTGCTGCTGAAGAATAGGTTGCCCAGATAGCCGCCATCGTCGGTCAGCACGCCATTGCTCTGGATCAACAGCACGTCAGCCGAATTCGCATCGCCAACTTTGTACGTGCCGACCCAGTTGCTGGTGACGCCGCTGATGATGTTGGTCTGGAAATCGTCTGTGTACTGCGCGTGAGAGACTGGCGCAGCTACCAGGTCCAAGACGACCGTGCTGATCAAGATGACACGCCGCGTGATCTTCATCTCTGAACTCCTGCTGCAACCTGCAGACTGATCCGTCTATGCCTCACCAACAGGCGTGAAGGTTAGCCATTTCCTTGTCTCCAGTCGAGCGAATTATCGGACTGCCGCATATTAGCTTTTGCTTTGCAGCAAACGAGTCGTGGGCTAAGGTTCCGTCATCATGCACCCAATGCAGCAGGACCTAGACGAGGTCCTTCTCACCGAAGGGCAGATTCGACAGCGATTGGATGAACTGGCCCTGGAGATCCAGCGGGATTACGCGGCCAAAGATCTCACCCTGGTCGCCATCCTCACCGGCTGCGTGATGTTCATCGCCGACCTGCTGCGGCGATTGCCGATGCAGTTGCGGCTCGATTACATCGGCATCTCCAGTTACCGGGGTCAAACGCGTTCGGCCGGGGTATTGATCGTCACCAAAGCGCTCAAGCTCGATGTGCGCGACCGCGATGTGCTGGTGGTGGATGACATTCTCGACACCGGCATGACGCTGGTCAAAGTTCGTCAGATGATCCTGGAATTGCAGCCGCGGAGCCTGAAGTCCTGCACATTCCTCGAAAAAGACGTGCCGCATCACGAGAATTTCAAGACGGACTACGTCGCGTTCCACATTCCAAACAAATTTGTGGTCGGTTACGGACTCGATTACCGTGAGCGGTACCGCAACCTGCCATGCGTCGGGACTCTCAAGCCCTCGCTGGTTCCGTCAACGGGATGAAGATCACCCTCCAGTTTTTCAGTTTCTTCCGACAGATTGCCGGCTGCAATGAAATGCCCATCGAATTGCCCGATGACGCCGAGGTGGGCGATGCGCTGGCGCAGATTTACGCAAGATTTCCGCGGCTCAAGGAGATCGAGAACGCCACGTTGATGGCCGTCGGCGTGGAATTCGCGAATCGCGCGACCAAGCTGCGCGACGGCGATGTGTTGTCGTTGATGCCGCCGTTGCAGGGTGGGGTCGACGACGAACTATTGATTACGGATTTGCCGATTGACGCAAGCGAAGCGGAGGTCGGCGCGGCCGCTCACGACGTTGGCGGCATTGCGGTATTCTGGGGGGTGGTGCGCGATGTGGAAGACGAGCAGCCGATTCGTGCGCTGGAATATACGGCGTACCGGGAAATGGCCGAGCATCAGTTTCAGGAGTTATTGAAAGCGGTGCACGAGAAGTGGCCGGTCAAACGTATCCGCGTGGTTCACCGGCTCGGAATTATTCCGGCTGGAGAAGCCTCGTTGCTGGTGCGTGTGGAGGCCGCTCACCGGGGCGAGGCCTTTGCTGCCGCGCAATTCATTATCGACGAGTTGAAACAGAAGGTGCCAATCTGGAAAAAACCGGCGGGGCCCTAGCTGCGAATTCAGACGCGGACCGTCGCGGCGCCTGCTGGCTGCGCCTTCTCCAGCCGCACGGCAGGCAGATAAATATGGACCCGCGTGCCCTTCATCGGTTCGCTATCGATGTCGATCTTGCCGCCGTGTAATTCGACAATCTTCCTGGCGTAGGACAGGCCCAAGCCGACTCCGTCCCTCTTTTTCGAAAAGAACGGGTCGAACGCGTGTTTGCGAACCTCTTCGGCCATGCCTTCGCCCTCGTCGGCGACTGTGATCACCACCATCGAGTTCGGGCTGGTAGCAGTCATGATCGTGACGCGACTTCCGTCGGGAGAAGCATCGAGGGCGTTTTGCAGCACCGCGACCATCACCTGCTCAAACAAATGGCGGTCCAGTTGGACTTCCGGCAATGAATCAGCAGGTCTAAATTCCGCTTTGATGGTGCGCTCCACAAACGAGGAAGCCAACAATGAAATCGAGTCGCGAATGGCCGGTTCGATGGATTGCCGACAGACCTGCAACTCGAGCGGGCGCGTGGCGTTGACCAGCCCGGCAGCCCAGTGATCCATGGTCTCCGTGGCGGTCACCATGGAACGAAAGGCGGCTTTTGCGTTGGGACCGACACTGGGCGCGTCGCGTTCGTAGGCCGCCAAAGTGCGCACGGAGTGAATGAGGTGCCGGAGGTTCTGGCCGACGCGCACGGACATTTCACCCGCGGCGGCAAGCCGTTCGGCGCGGAGGGCACGGTATTCGTATTCTTTCACGCGCCGCACCAGATCGTGGATGGGCGCAATCAGTTCACCCATTTCGTTTTTCGGACTCGATTGCCGCGAGTCACCGGCGATGGCCAATTCGATCGCGTTCTGCGTGTTGAACAGCGGACCCAGGAACCAGCGTCTGAGAAGCGTCATCAGAATCACGAGCAAGAGGATGCTAGCGCTCATGAAAACAATGGCCCCGTGAATCGCGGCTTGATGAATCATCAACAATTGCTGGTGTGTTTGCTGGTTGGCTTTGCGGTAGTACGCTGAAAGCGACTCCAGTTCACCCAGCGCCTCTGCGGGTGCGTTCCGCATAAGATCCTGCTTCGCTGCGTCAAGATGTCCACGCTCCGAATCAGAGCGCGCAAATTTCTCGAGATCGTCCAGCCGTGAGAGATTTGCGCTGTGCTGCCGCGGCGCGACGCGGATGGCTGCCGCGGCATCTGCCACCTGGTCGATCTGCATGTCGTAAAAGCCACTCTCACTCAAGATGGAATTCACATGATCGACGAAGAGGATTGCCGACGCGCCGACTGCCAAGAGAAAGGCGGCGCTTACCGAGAAAGACAGGCTCAGCCTCGCGCTGTTGGTCACGAGCGGGACACTAACAGATCGGCCGGGTGGAAGGAAGCAACATTTTGTTCAATTAACTGCATTTTTCGGCCTGCCGGCGGCAAACGCGACGATGTTCTCCGCCGTGGTGTCCAAAATCCGTTCGAGCGCTTCCTGGCTGTTGAATGCGTTGTGCGGGGTGAAGACGACATTGGGATGTTTCAGGATGACGTGATTCTGAATGGCCTGGCGCAGCCGCTCGGGATTGACCGCGTCTCCCAGCAGCGCTCCCTCCTCGTAGATCGCTTCTTCGCCCTCGAGCACGTCCAGCCCCGCGCCCGACAGAATCCCTTTCTCCAAAGCAGATAATAAGGCATTGGTATCCACCAATCCGCCGCGCGCGGTATTGATGAGAATCGCCCCGCGCTTGATCTTTGCGACGTTATCGCGATTGATCAGATGATGCGTATGTTTGTTGTACGGCGCATGCAAAGTGATGATATCCGAATGGGCCAACAGTGAGTCGAGGTCGGCGTATTCGAATCCCAGCACCTCGGCCAGGAAGTTGTCACGCCGCACGTCGAACGCCAGCACCTTCATTCCAAACCCGCGGGCAATCCGGATGACGTGCAGTCCGATGTGTCCCGCGCCAATTACGCCAATGGTTTTGTCCTTCAAATCAAACCCGCGCAATCCATCCAATGAGTAATTTCCGGCGCGCACGCGCACAAACGCCGCATGTACCTTGCGCGAGAGGGCGAGCACCAAGGCAAATGTGTGCTCCGCCACCGTATTCTCGCCGTAGGAAGGCACGTTGCTGACCGTGATGCCGCGCTTGGCGCATTCGGAGAGATCGATGTGGTCGAAGCCTGTCGATCGGGTCGCGATCAGTTTAAGCTGTGGTAGTTTTGCCAATCGTTCGGCGGTCAGTTTCGAATAAATGAATGGGGAGATGACTTCCACATCTTCAATTTTGGCGAGGTCGGGATCCTCCAGAACGTCACGAAACACCACCACATCCTCGTGCGTGTCCAGACGACCACGCAGGTATTTCTCCTCCCAGTCTTGCAACTCCAGAAAGGCGATTTTCATAATAGTTGGTTTAACCGCGGATAACACGGATAGTGTCATCCATGGTTTACATTCCGAGTCCTACCATTTTGCACCATTCTCGGTAGGCGAACGGCGAAATCTCGCTGGGTTTGATTTCACTGCGGCCGCCCCAAAAGACATTCGTGTAATTCACTGCGATGCCAGCTTCTTGCAGGTGTTCATCAATCGCCGCTTTGTGTGCCAGCAACAACTGTTTGTCCGTGCCGTGGGCGACGCCCATGATGTTGACGTTGTGGAATTCGGGACCCCCTTCGCGCCAATAGGCGTGCGTCATGATGTGATGCCGACCCACCTCCCGGCCGGCATCCAGCTCGCGGCCGGGCGGCACCGCCCAGTGAAATAGAGCGTTGTAACGGGTGACTTGTTCGCCATCGGCCACCGGCTTAACGTGCTCCAGAAACGTGGAGAAGCGACCGATGATTTTGCGCCGGTCAAAATCGGCAGCGATCCGCAAGAATTCATTGAGAGACACGCCGGCTTGCTGCGCACGCGAAACCCAGATGTCCGGTGATAATTCTTCTGGCGCGAATTCCCGCTTCAACGCGTCGAGCACGCGCCACTCCAAATCGTTCAGTTCGACAACGGAGACATCCATGATGTCGGCGGGCATCTCCGCGCGACTGCCGGGTTCGAGTCCGCGGCGGCGTACATGGCCGACACCGAGCGCGAAGAGTTTCCTGGCCGGCAACAGCACGAATTTCTGCGCACCCGTTTGCTCGCAAAGAAATTCGCAATGTCTCGTCATGGAAAATCCCTGTGGCACTTTCATTGTCGTCCACAGCCGGTACTTCGTCTTACCGGCATCGGTGGTGCGGATCACAACGTGACCCGAAAACGGATCGCGCTGGAACATCCAGTCAAAGGCCGCGCTCAATTTTCCTTCGGGCACCTGCCACGCCACAAGTGCCCCCTGAGCAAGATTGGTGGCTAACAACGTTTGCCGAACTCGTCGAATCGTTCCGTCGCGCAACAACGCCTGGATGCGCTCTATGACGATTTCCAGAGCGACACCCGATTGCCGGGAGATTTCTCCGAGCGGATCAGGCTGAAAGCCTTGCAGCCGATCCTCGGAAACGGCCAGAATCTTCGCATTGATCGGATCGGTTGTTGAAATGGGAACTGTTGTTGGCGTCATGGGGTAAATTTCAGCTCCCATTTGACTTCAGCCTCGGTGAAATATCGCACCCGCGATTTCTTGTATTCTTTCGTGGAGTAAAGAACTTCGTGGTCGCGAACCCCGGTTTCCTTGGCGATTTGATCGACCACCGCATTACACTCGTCGTTCGTGCGGGCGTGAATCATCGTGAAAATGTTGTAGGGCCAATCGGGATAGGCTGGACGAAGATAACAGTGTGTGACGGCCCGGAATGTGGCCATCTTTTCGCCGGTCCTCAGAATCTCGTCGTTAGTGCCTCGCACCACCCAAACGCCCATGCCGTTGGCATTGAAACCGATCTCACGATGATGTAGCACGGCGCTGAATCGGCGCATCCGGCCGCTGCTGGTCATCGTCGCGGCCAGCTGCTGCAATTTCTCGAAGCTCACGCCAAGTCGAGCGGTGACGGCGAGGAACGGCTCGGCTTCGATCGTCAAATCTTTCTGCATCTCGCGCACGAACCGAATCTCCAAATCCGATAACGGCCCGTCTGCAACGCTGCGATTTCTCTGCGTGTAGCTGACCGCTGTCTTATCGTCAGCTTTTCGGATCTCTTCGACATCGAGTTCGACGCCAATTTTGAACAGATGGAGTGTCGGCATCAATCGGCTCGACATGGCGCCACTGACCTCATGAAGAATCTGGACGGTTCTTTCCAATCCGAGCTTCGAAGTGGGGGCAACGGCGATTGTGTACCAGAGGTTGAAGGTGTGGCTGCGTTTGTAATTGTGTGAGACGCCGGGATGCGCACTGATGATTGCCGCGACTTCATCTTCTCGACTCGGGTCGCACTTCACCGCCACCAGCGATGAGGTATAACCGAGCGAACGCGTGTCGAAGATCGCGCTGATTTGGCGAATGATCCGACGTTCTTTGAGCGCCTTGACCCGTTCCAGCATTTCGGGTTCGCTCAGGCCGCCGAGTTTCTCGCCAAGTGCTTCAAACGGCCGGGTTGTGATCGGCACCTCGACCTGAATAAGGTTCAAGAGTTTCTTGTCGACATTGTCCAACAGCATCATGGCCAGCCACCTCGCAACAACTCTAACCTATTCCTGCAAGCCGGCCAACGCTTTCTGCACAAGTTTCCGGCACTCCGGCGACATGGGCAACGCGAGCGCGATCTGCTGGGCCTGCGTCGTCATTTTTCGCCAGGTCTTTTGCAGGATACCGATCATCTTATCGTCGCCAGTTTTCGCGGTCGTCTCGGCAAATTGCGTCTCCAGAAACACGAGGCACAAGGCGTCTTCAAGAACACGGCCCTCCGGATTGCGTGGGAAATTGCGCTTGTGAATCAAATCCTGTACGCGGGAAACCGTCGCGTCGTCATAGCCGACCTCGCGCAACATATCGCCGGCTTTTCGTGCATGAAAATGTTTCATTTCTTCGCGCCACTTCAGATAACCGATGCGGCCCGGCGGATACGATTCACGGGGAATCATCCAGCGGCAGATGTGCTGGGCGCGTGCGGCCAGACGCAATTCTTCGGATGCCGCGGGGGCCAGCCGGTCGATCCAAGCACTGAGTCGTTGCGCGTAAGGCAACTCAATATTCCGCGGATCCGCGGCATTGGCAGCATCGAAACGGGCAATCGCTTCTTGAAAGCGCCCCGAAATCATGCCAAAAGAATAGCGGTTTCGGGAGGAGAACACAAATAAATGAGCGATCTTATCAAAGTGGCCGAAGTGGGCGATCTGCAGCCGGGCGAATGCAAAACAGTGGCCGTGGGCGAGCGCGAATTGGCGCTGTTCAACGTCGACGGCAAGTTCTACGCAACTGATAATGTCTGTCCCCACCGTGGCGGTCCGCTTGGTGAAGGGACACTGGAAGGCACAGTTGTGACTTGTCCGTGGCACGGATGGCGATTCGACGTGTGCAGCGGTGTCTCGCCGGTCGTTCCGACTGCCAAAGTGGAGAAGTTCGAATGTGTCGTCGAAGGCAACGACGTGAAGGTGCGGCTCAATGGCAATTAAATCCGCTTACGAATTGGCGCTGGAACGCATGGGCGGTCAGCCGGGCAAGAAGTTGACCGATCAGCAGAAGGCGCAGATGGCCGAACTAACCAAAATCTACACGGCGAAGATTGCCGAACGCGAATTAGAGCTGAAACCCAAAATTGACGCGGCCCAAGCTACCGGGAAAACAGAAGACGCGCAGCAATTGGAAGAAACGCTCCGCTCGGAAATCGCCAAACTCCGCGCCAAGCTCGAAGAGGAGAAAGAAAAGGTACGGCAACGCTGATCGATCATTGTTCAACCTTGTCATTCTGAGCGAGGCGAAGAATCTCTAGCCGCCCGTTAAGCGAACGACAGAGATCCTTCGCTACGCTCAGGGTGACAACCAAGCTAACGCACCATTCTCAATCACATTCCGTTTGCGCTCTCGTCAGTGCCGGGCTTGATTCTTGCGTAATGCTGGCAGAGCTGGCGAAGCATTATCGGCGCGTCCATCCGGTCTTCATTCGTCAAGGCCTCTTTTGGGAGGAGACTGAACTCCATCACCTGCGTCGCTTCCTTCGCTCCGCTCGCATTTCCCATGAACCATTAACCATCCTCCACGTGCCGGTCCGTGACCTCTACGGCACTCACTGGAGCACAACGGGGAAACGAGTGCCCGGTGCCGCGACGACGGATGCTGCAGTTTATCTTCCTGGCCGAAATCTCCTTCTGCTTTCGAAAGCCGCAGTATTCTGCGCTCAAAATAGCATCGGCGCGATGGCGATCGGCTCGCTCGGTCACAATCCGTTTGCGGATGCCACGCCGGAATTTTTCCGTCTTTTTTCGCACGCCGCGGGTGCAGCGCTGGACTTCACACTTCAAATTGTGGCTCCCTTCCGTAATCTGACGAAGCGGCAAGTAGTGCGTCGTGGCCTTCGTCTCGGTCTGCCGCTACATTTGAGTTTTTCGTGTCTTGCTCCGCGTCGCGCCTTGCACTGCGGAGGCTGCAACAAATGTGCCGAACGCCGGCGGGCGTTTCACGAACTCGGCGTTGAAGATAAGACGAAATATCTGAATTAACTTCTGGTATCACTGAGAACTCCCCGATGAGCAAAGGACGAATGGAAGCATTCAGCGATGGCGTAATGGCCATCATCATCACCATCATGGTCTTGGAATTGAGTCCTCCGCACGAAGCAAGTTGGGGCGTACTGTTTCCGAGAATTCCGATCTTTCTGAGCTACACGCTCAGTTTCGTCTTCCTCGGCATTTACTGGAACAATCATCATCATCTGCTCCAAGCAATCAAGCAGGTGAACGGACACGTCCTTTGGGCCAATCTCCATCTGCTGTTCTGGCTGTCGCTGATCCCGTTTGCAACAGGGTGGATGGGCGAAAATCATTTCGCCGCGGCTCCGGTCGCCTTGTACGGGGTGATTCTGCTGTGTGCGGCGATTGCCTACTTCATCCTGACCCGGGCCCTTGTTTCTCTTCATGGAAGGGATTCCGTGCTGGCAACGGCGCTGGGGCGGGATTTCAAAGGCAAGGTATCGGTGGTAATTTATGCCATTGCGATTTTGCTCGCTTTCGTAACCGCTTGGTCTGCATGTGCTTTGTATGTGCTGGTGGCCGTCATGTGGCTGGTTCCTGACGGCCGGATCGAAAAGACTCTGATACAACAATAGATGAGATGACGGAAGGATTCGGCGTCGAATCGAGCGGTACGAACACAGGGGGAACTTAGTTCCACATAGCGTTTCATCAGCGGCAAGCTTTTATGTTTCTGTGGATTTTGTGCGTTCCGCCCATTAGTGTTATTGCCCCGTGAAAGGAGTTCTTATAACGGGCAGGGCAGGTTTTATTGTCGCGCACTTGGCAGAGGTATTGGTGAAGAAGAGCAAGGAGGTCTTCGTTATCAATGATCTCAGCACCAGCTCCGTGGATAATACCGCCGCGTTGCGGGAAAGTCCGCTTTTTCATTGCACCAAAGCCTCGATCCGTAACAGCCATGACTTGGAACAGCCCATTCGGCAGGTCGATTTCGTTTCTGATTTGGCCGCCGCGGTTGGTGTGGAACTGGTTATCAAAAGTCCCGTTTACACAATCGAAGACAACGTTCGCGGAACCGAGAAGGTGTTGGCGCGGCGGTGAAACACCGGATTGGCGTGCTGCTCAGTTCGACGTCCGGGGTTTGCGCTAAAAGCGAACGGAACCGGTTTTGCGCAAGACGATCATCTGTTGATTGGACTGACCGGTGAAGCAATTGACGGGAAGCCGATCAGATCTGAAATTCGTTTCCTACGATGAAGCTATATGTGAAAAGGTTTGAAGATATAGGGCAGCGCGTGTCGAGCATGTCGGAAATCTTTCAGTTGATGGGTTGGCGCGCTCCAAAGACGTTGGACAAGATCCTGAGCATTATGATCGAGGACCTTAAGGCGCAGAATGCGGTAAATTGCTAGTCGCGTCCGCAACAGAACTGTTGCATTCAGTAAAGCGGTATGATAGCGTTTTTACGAAGCTTGCGGGATAGGGTATGCTTCCCATTAGATTAGAGCATAAGGGTGCTGCTATGAGTGAGAATGATATGAGCAGTGACTCTAAGGACATGGTGATGAATTCTGCGTTGTATCGCGAATTCCTCGCCGAGCGCGAAGAGATTCTGCGTCATAAGTGGTTGGAGAGCGAGAAACACGGGTATGATATCGGTTTTGAGCGGGCGCTGTTGGATTGGATCGTAAAACACCGCTCAAATTGGAGGAAAGCTCGCAGAGGATCACGCTCTTAAGGCATAAGAATTAACGTCAGACGACGCACCTTTAAGTTGGCACTGAGAGGCCAGCAAGGAGCAACAATGCAGCATACAGATTATGCGGTGGTGCCGTTTGCCTCGTCCGGGCAGGCGGTTTTTTTTGTGTTGTGAGCACGGCCTCAATTTTAGACGCGACAGCAATCGAGCGTGCGCTGACACGGATGGCACACGAAATCGTCGAGAATAATCCCGACCCGGGTTCGCTCGCGTTCATCGGGATCCACACACATGGGGTACCCATGGCGAAGCGTTTGTCCGCCAAGGTCAGCGCCATCCTGAAGAAGGAATTTCCCGTGGGCGAACTGGATATTTCCATGCACCGGGATGATCTCGACCTGCGTGAAATCCCTCCAAAGGTTGGTCCATCACAAATTGGCTTCGATGTGACCGGCAAAAGTATTGTGCTGGTCGACGACGTGCTTTTTACCGGCCGAACGATTCGAGCGGCGATGGATGAAATCAGCGATTTCGGACGACCGCGCCAGATTCAATTGGCGATTTTGATCGACCGCGGTCACCGCGAACTGCCGATTCGGCCCGACTATGTCGGCAAGAGCGTTCCAACAGCGTTGAGCGAGCGGGTGCGCGTGGGACTGGTGGAAATCGACGGTCGAGATGAGGTGATGATCGAGCGATGAGCGCAGTCACGTGGAACCACAAAGACCTGCTGGGGATCCAGGATTTGTCGCCAGAGGAAATCAATTTTCTGCTCGACACCGCAGCAGCGTTCAAGCAGGTCGGCGAACGCACGATCAAGAAAGTGCCCTCTCTTCGCGGCAAGACCATGGTGAACCTCTTTATCGAGCCTTCGACGCGAACACGCACCAGTTTCGAGTTGGCAGCGAAACGTCTCTCCGCCGATGTGATCAACATTACGGCCTCCGCATCCAGCATTGCAAAGGGCGAGACACTCAAGGACACCGCTCTGAATTTGCAGGCACTCAATGCCGACATCATCGTGATCCGTCATTCCGCGGCGGGCGCGCCCCATTTTCTGGCGCGACTGCTCAAGGCCGGCATCGTCAACGCCGGCGACGGAGCCCACGAACATCCAACGCAAGCGTTGCTCGACGCCTTGACGATCCGCGAAAAGAAAGGGCGAATCAACGGATTGAAAGTGACCATCTTGGGCGACATTTTGTATTCACGCGTGGCGCGGTCCAATATCTGGCTGCTTACGAAACTCGGCGCGAACGTGACCCTCGCGGGTCCGTCCACTTTGGTGCCGCGGGCTTTCGAACAATTTGGCTGTCGCGTAACATACGACATCGAGGAAGCCATTCATGAGGCAGATGTAATCAACCTTCTGCGGATCCAACACGAACGTCAGCGTCAGACGATGTTCCCAAGCATCGGCGAGTACACGGCGATGTTTGGCTTGAACAAGGAACGTTTTGCCCGCACGAAACCAGACGCCCTGATCATGCATCCCGGCCCGATTAATCGCGGTGTTGAGATCGACAGTGAGATCGCCGACAGCAGCCGGTCGGTGATTCTGGAACAGGTGACCAACGGATTGGCCGTGCGCATGGCCGTGCTGTTTCTATGTTCGGGCGGGCGGTTCTCTGCGGAGGGTACAGAGTGAGTTCGCTCTTGATCCAAAATGGCCGGGTGATTGATCCCGCCAATGGCGTTGATGAGGTTCGCGATATTTCTGTCGTCGATGGCAAGATCGCCGCCGTGGCCGCGTCGGGCGCGGAAACAATCGACGCCAAAGGCAAGATTGTCACTCCCGGGCTGATTGACATGCACGTGCATCTGCGCGAGCCGGGGCGCAGCGACAAGGAAACCATCGAGACCGGCACGCGTTGCGCCGCGCGCGGCGGCTTCACTTCTGTGGTCTGCATGCCGAACACGACACCGGCCGCAGACAACACCGGCACAATCGCGTTCATCAAACAACGTGCCAATCAGGTTGCCTGCGTGAATGTTTTTCCAACGGGCGCCATTACCAAAGAACTCAAAGGTGAGGAACTGGCGCCCATCGGATCGCTCAAAAGCGCGGGTGTCGTCGCCATCACCGATGATGGGCATTGCGTGCAAAACAACGACCTCATGCGCCGCGCTGTTGAGTACGCGAAGATGTTCGCTCTTCCCGTGCTGGACCATTGCCAGGATTACCACTTGGTGGCTGACGGTGTGATGAATGAAGGCTATTGGAGCGCCGCACTTGGCTTGGGTGGCTGGCCGGCCATCGGCGAAGATGTGATTGTGGCGCGCAATATTCTCATTGCCGAATTAACGGATTGGCACGTCCATTGTCAGCATGTCTCGTCCGCGCGTTCCGTGCGGCTGATCCGCGAAGCCAAGCGGCGCGGGGTGAAGATTTCGGGTGAAGCGACTCCTCATCATTTCACGTTGACGGATGAAGCCGTGAAGTCCTACGACACGAATTTCAAAATGAATCCACCGCTGCGAAGCGAACGCGACCGACAAACTTTATTGGAGGGTCTCGCCGATGGAACCATCGAGGTTGTTGCCAGTGATCATGCCCCACACTGTTCGTACGAAAAGGAAGTGGAGTTTGATTTTGCTCCCTTCGGCGTAATTGGACTGGAAACCGAACTGGCGTTGTCATTGGATCTCGTACGACAACGGTTATTGGAACTTCCCCAATTGATCGAGAAGTTCACCACAAATCCAGCTCGTCTTTTGCGGCTGAACAAAGGCACGCTCTCCCTTGGTGCTGACGCGGATATTACCATCATTGATCCGGAGCACGCTTGGACTTACGATGTCAACGAAACTGCCAGTAGGTCGCGGAATTCACCCTTCCACGGTCGAAAGTTTTATGGCAAAGCAATCGTGACCATCACTGGCGGTGAAGTTGCGTGGCGGGAAACCTGATGCTCGAAATTTATGCCAATCGACCTTGACGGTGTCTTTGCGCTCGAAGACGGAACCACTTTCCGCGGGATTGGGTTTGGGGCAAAAGCCACCGCGTGCGGTGAGGCTGTCTTCAACACCTCGATGACCGGTTATCAGGAGATTCTCACCGATCCCTCGTATAAAGGCCAGATCGTGGCTATGACCTATCCAGAGATCGGTAACTACGGGGTCAATTCCACCGATGTCGAAAGTTGGCGACCCCACGTTGCTGGTTTTCTGGTTCGAGAATTGTCGCCGATTGCCTCAAATTGGCGTGCTCAATATTCTCTGCCGCAATATCTTGAAAAATACTCGATCCCTGCAATTCAGGGGATCGATACCCGAGCCTTAACGCAGATACTTCGGGTCAAAGGCGTTATGAAATCATGCATTTCCACCGAAGGCGTAACGGACAGACACGCGGTCGATTTAGCCCGGGAATGGAAAGGTATCCTCGGAGTTGATTATGTCAAGGAAGTCACACACCCCGAGCCGTTCCCTTGGGATCCAGAGGACATTGCGAGCCAACCGTGGAGGATCAGACACGGCAATGAAGGAACGTTGCCCCCCGCAGACAAGCTTCTCGACGCGGACATTCCAATCGTGGCTTTTGATTTTGGAATCAAGTACAACATACTGCGAAAGCTCCGCCAGCACGGCTTTCGTGTGCAAGTTGTCCCGGCAACCGCAACCGCTAAAGATGTAATGAGTTTCCAGCCGTGGGCGGCGTTTCTGTCGAACGGTCCGGGCGATCCTGAGGCATTAGATTACGCGCATCGTGCCGTTCACGATCTCATCGGAGCACTGCCGATCTTTGGAATCTGTCTTGGTCACCAAATCTTGGGCTTTGCATTCGGCGGACGTACATTTAAATTGAAGTTTGGACATCGAGGTGCAAATCACCCAGTAAAAGACTTGCCTGCTGGCAATGTAGCTATCACCGCACAGAATCACGGCTTTGCCGTCGATCCTGAAAGTCTAAATCCAGATGATGTCGAAATCACCCAAATTAACCTGAATGACAGAACGGTTGAAGGTATGCGACATAAACGGCATCCGATTTTCAGCGTTCAATATCACCCGGAGGCCTCTCCTGGGCCTCACGACATGGGCTCACTGTTTAGAAACTTTCGCATCTTGATTCTGGAGCAAATGCGAGGATGATCTAAGAGGGCCCCTAATGGCTCGGCAGCTCACCCGCGCGCTTCAGCCAAACCAGCAGAATTGCCACGTCTGCAGGCGTAACTCCGGGAATCCGTGATGCCTGCCCGACGCAATCTGGACGGTAACGACCCAGCTTTTGCCGCGACTCCGTGCGAAGAGCCTTGATTTTGTCGTAGTCTATCCACTGCGGCAGACGCTTGTCTTCAAGGCGACGGAACCGCTCTATCTGCTCGAGATCGTGCGCAATATAACCTTCGTACTTGATCTGTATCTCAACTTCCTGCTTGATTTCATCGGATAACTCAGGATTCGCGATCGGGAGTGAACAGTATGTCACATCCGGCCGGCGAAGTATTTCCGCGTAGGAAGCCGAGCCATTTCGTGCTTTTCGCAGCCGGGCAATTTCGAACTCTATGGCGGATCGCTTTTCTTCGAATCGATGCCAATGCTCATCATTAACAAGTCCGGCCCAATGCCCGATCGGTGTTAATCGAAGATCTGCGTTATCTTGGCGAAGCAGGAGCCTGTATTCAGCCCTGGATGTGAACATTCGATACGGCTCATCTACGCTCTTGCTGATCAGGTCATCGATCAGAACGCCTATATAACTGTCTGACCTGGTGAGTATTAATTCGTTCAAGCCTTGAACTTTACGGGCGGCATTTATCCCAGCAACAAGACCCTGTGCGCCGGCTTCTTCGTAACCGGATGTTCCGTTGATCTGGCCGGCAAAGTACAGATTCTGGATCCGCTTGGTCTCCATCGTAGGATGAAGCTGGTGCGGCTGACTATAGTCGTACTCCACCGCATAAGCAGGACGCATAATCTCGGCATTTTCTAGCCCAATGATGGTATGGATCATCTCGACTTGCACATCTTCTGGCAGGCTCGTGGAGGCACCGTTCACATAAAACTCATCGGTGGCTCTGCCCTCTGGTTCGAGGTAAATCTGGTGACGTTCTTTTTCAACGAATTTGACGATCTTATCCTCAATGGATGGGCAGTAGCGAGGGCCAATTCCTTGAATCTGACCAGAGTAGAGAGGGGATCTGTGAATATTATTCTGGATCACCTCTCGTGTTCGAGGCGTCGTATAGGTGACATAACATGGCAATTGTTCCACGTGGAACTTCTTGGGGGTTCGAAACGAAAAGAATGGGATTTCTTCGTCCCCGTATTGAATCGACATCTTCGAGAAATCGATGGATTTACGATTGAGTCTCGGGGGCGTTCCTGTCTTAAGGCGACCCAGTTCGAAACCCAACTGCTTAAGGCATGCGGACAACGCGTAGGCTGCTGGCTCGCCGGCTCGGCCCGATTTCATCTTCGTCTCTCCAATATGAATCAACCCCCTAAGAAATGTGCCAGTAGTTACAATGACCGTTGTTCCTTCATAACGAACGGCCATTTTGGTCGTAATTCCGCAAACCTTGTCACCCTTCACCACTAATTCGTCAACCGTCGCTTGCTTAACATCGAGATTCGGCTCCCGCTCAATAATCCACTTAAGCCTAAACTGATACGCCTTCTTATCGCATTGAGCGCGAGGGGCCCAAACCGATGGTCCCTTCTTTGTGTTCAGCATTCGAAATTGAATTCCGGTCTGATCCGTATTAACCCCCATTTCACCACCCAGTGCATCTATTTCCCTGGCGAGATGACCCTTTGCAAGTCCTCCAATTGCTGGGTTACATGACATTTGTCCGATTGTGTCCAGATTGGTGCTGAGCAACAGCGTCTGACAGCCAATTCGAGCTGCAGCCAAGGCTGCTTCAGTCCCGGCATGGCCAGCACCGACAACAATCACGTCATACCGCTTCGGGTAAATGTACATACTCAATTACTTGCCTACGCAGAATGTGCTAAAGACACGCTGTAGGATGTCTTCTGTGGCGGTTTTCCCGGTAATTTCACCGACGGCATTGAGTGCAATTCTCAGTTGTTGGCAAATCAGCTCTAATTCATCGCCTCGTTCGAAAAGCTGTACGCCAGATGTCAATGCATCAGTTGCACGTACAAGGACTTCATGATGACGCTCGTTTATTGCAACCGTGAAATTTGTCCCGGCGCAAATGCCAGAATGAGCGATGTCGAGAAGGCTATCACAGAGACTACAAACGCCAAGACCAGTTAACGCCGATACAGAAACGCTCCTCATATGGCAAAGCTCCTTCGGAATCCTAAGGCGGTTGGGCAGGTCGGCCTTATTCAAAATAAGTAGGACCGGCTTGGTGCCGCATTTCTCCTGTATTTCAAGGTCTGCAGGACGGAACGGTTGCGATCCATCCAAGACGAGCAGCACAACATCACTTTTCTCGACAGCTTGCGTGGCTCGTTCCACCCCCATGCTTTCCACTCGACCACGCGGCCGTCGAATGCCTGCCGTATCAGTGAACCGGAATGGAATACCGCCGATGTTTACGTATTCCTCAAGTGTATCACGGGTGGTTCCGGGAATGGGCGTGACGATAGCGCGATTCTCCCCTAACAGGGCATTTAGCAGGCTTGATTTGCCTACGTTCGGGCGGCCAATGATAGCGACGGGTAATCCATCACGCAGAATTCTCCCTTCGCGAAAAGTGGCTAGCAGGGATCGGAGCTGGTTGAAAACGGCTTTCGTTTCACGAAGTAGGTTCTCGCGGTTATTTGGAGATATATCTTCTTCGGGGAAGTCAATGTGTGCTTCGATATGCGCGAGAATCGAAATCAATCGCTCGCGAGCCTCATCAACCCTGTTTGAAAGGCGTCCCTGAAGCTCGTGGACAGCACATTGATGAGCACGATCCGTCCTCGCGCGAATGATGTCCATAACTGCTTCCGCCTGCGCTAGATCGATTCGTCCATTCAAGAAGGCTCGTTTGGTAAATTCGCCGGGCTCAGCCAACCGGGCTCCATTCTGAAGACAGAGCGACAAGAGCTTGCGAGCCGTTAGTACGCCTCCATGGCAATTGATCTCGACGGTGTCTTCCTTTGTATAAGTCCTCGGAGCGCGCATGACTGTCAGCATGACTTGGTCGATCGTGTCCCCATTGGTCCCCACGGTTCCAAAATGTATGGTATGACTTGGGAATCCTGACGGACAGCCTGTCCGCGAATGGAAAATGCGGTCAGCGGCGGTAAGGGCAAGGGGACCGGAAATACGAATGATTGCAATCCCGCTCTCGCCAACCGGGGTAGAAATCGCCGCAATGGTGTCTTCCATCTTTGAACTCGCCTTTGACAGGCGCAGAGTATAGCAGGTGAAGGATGGATTACAACTGGTGCAACACGGTTCGGGTTCTTGCCGGAATGATTGGCTCAGGCGTTGGCGAGGATTCGCCGTGATTCGTCGAGAAAGATGCCGCGGAAATTCATCTTCAAGGCTTCAGGATTTGTCGCCTTGGCAAGCGCTTCTTCTTCGCTGATCATCTTGCCTTTGACAAGCTTGTAGAGCGCCTGATTGAAAGTCTGCATGCCCTCATCAGTCCCGGTTTCAATGGCTGCAGACAATTTGTCGAGGCGGTTTTCCTCAATCAGCTTTCGCACCGTTGGTGAGTTAAGCATGATTTCCACTGCTGGAACCACGCCACCGGCGGAGGCAGGGACCAGCCGCTGGCACACAACAGCCTGAAGTGTCGCGGCTATTTGACGTCGAATTTGATCGCGTTCGTGGGCCGGGAAGAAATCCAGAATGCGCCCAATCGCAGAGTAGGCGGTGGTTGTGTGCAACGTGGTCATGACCAAATGGCCCGTATCGGCCGCGGCCAAAGCCGCCATGAACGATTGGCTATCGCGCATTTCACCAATCATGATCACGTCTGGATCCTGCCGCATCACATGCACCAATGCTCGTTCAAAACTCAGAGTATCCAGGCCAACTTCGCGCTGCTCGATAATCGACTGCTTGTCCTGAAAGATATATTCAATGGGGTCTTCCAGCGTGATGATGTGGCACTTCTCGTTGTCGTTGATGTGTTGAATCATCGCCGCCAAGGTGCTTGATTTGCCGCAGCCGGTCGTGCCCGAAACCAGAATAATGCCACGTTCAGCGGCAGCAATCCGGCCCAGCATATCCGGTAGATTCAGTTCGGTGAACGACGGCACGTGAATCTTGACAAAGCGCATGGCGATTGCCAGTTGTCCACGCTGGAAAAACACATTCACGCGAAAACGGCCCAGTTCGGGGTCAATATAAGAAAAATCGGCCTCTTTCTCGCGTTCCAGCCGCGCCTCCAGATGTTTCGGTAACATATGGTGGACAATTTCTTCAACCTGTTCGCGAGTTGGCGGATCGACTTGTACTGGAAAAAGTTCGCCCGAAATGCGGATCGTCGCGTGATAATCGGGTTTAACATGAACATCGGAAGCGCCCATGTTCACGGCAAACTTCAGAAGACTGTGCAGGTATTCCATGAGGTCAGCGTGAAATCGAGATGCTTAAGGGGGTCACTTGCGGGGGAGCGGCACTGATATGAGCTTGCGCACGCTTGGGCAGATCGAGGAACACCAAAACCACCTCGAAACCTTTGCCTCCTTCGCGTTGTGCACATTGCACCACCACGCCGCGGCAATCGATATCTACAGATTGATCCCTCCGCGCCCCGATCTGGGGCAGACGCATCTCCACGCCAACTTCAGTCCATTCGGGCAGGTAAGTATCAGTCAGAAAGGTGATCCCTTTGGGACTCAAACAAAAGACCTTATCGAGAACGGCGGCCTTGCGGGAATGCTTCCCCTTCAACTCCGCTTCAAAAACTCCTGAAACATCTCTTCGAGTAGCAGCCATGTCGTCCTGATAGTCAGAAACCGTGGGGCACTTTAGCATCGCCCGGCGGTGGTGTCAATCATCCCCGGGTCAATTTTCACCACTGAATGACGCACGAGGCCCACGTGAGGCCACTGCCAAAGACAATTAGCAAGATCAAATCGCCTCGCTGGAACCGACCTTCGCGTGCCGCTTCGTCCAAGGCGATTGCCACGGATGCGGCGGATACGTTGCCATATCGGTGCAGGTTGATGTACAGCTTTTCCATCGGCGCCCCGATTCGATCGGCAATCGCTTCCAAGATGCGGATGTTAGCTTGGTGCGGAATCACGCATTTTATGTCAGCAATGGAAAGATTGCATCTCTGAAGCGCTTCTGTGGCAGCCATTTGCATGGCGATCACGGCGTTTTTAAAGACTTCTTTGCCGGCCATCTTCAGGTGGTGCATTCCGGCGCTGACTGATTCCCGCGAAGCTGGATAGCGAGCCCCGCCCGCCGGCATCAGCAAAATATCCGCCTGTCCTCCATCCGCGCCCATGCATGTCGTCAGAATTCCATGACCATGTTCTTCGCCGCGGCTACGTAGGATCGCCGCGCCTGCGCCATCTCCGAACAATACGCACGTGCTTCGGTCTTCCCAATCCACAATGGTCGACAGCTTCTCCGCCCCGATTACCAGCACGGTGTCGTATGTACCGGAGGTGACGAACTGCTGCCCGATTTCCAAGCCGTAGAGGAATCCGGAGCAAGCTGCTTCCATGTCAAAGCCGGCCACACGTTTGGCGCCGAGCTTTTGCTGAATTAGACACGCGGTCGCCGGGAACGGCATATCCGGCGTAATGGTGGCACAAATAATTAAATCGATCTCGTCTTCGCGGACGCCGGCCTGCTCCATGGCGCGGCGAGACGCCTCGACCGCCATGTCGGAAGTGCACATCCAATCCGGGGCGATGCGACGCTCCTTAATCCCGGAGCGTGTGGTGATCCATTCATCCGTGGTATCGACCATTTTTTCCAAATCGCTATTGGTGAGAATGTGGTCTGGCACGTAGGAACCGGTCCCAACGATGTGCACCGGCCGGAGTAGTTGCCTAGATCTGGGATTGCGCAAATGAGGTTTGCTGGACTTTGTCATGGAAGCTTGTGATTTCCTCAACGATGTGTTCGTTGAACTGCGACTCGACAAATTCTGTCGCCACGCGGATGGCGTTCTTGACCGCCTTGGGCGAGCTGGCCCCGTGTGCCTTGATGCAGATTCCGTTGATGCCCAGCAGTACCGCACCGCCGTATTCATCGGGATCGGCTTTGCGTTTGAGAGCCTTGAACGCGCCGCCGGCCAGCATCGCGCCCAGCATTCGCAAGGGATTTCTCTTGATCTCCTCCTTCAACCAGCGGGAAACCAGACGCGCCGTGCTTTCGCAGGCCTTGAGCACGGCGTTTCCGACAAACGCATCGGTCACAATCACGTCGGCAATATTGGCAAACAAATCGTGGCCATCGATATTGCCGATGAAATTCAGATTGGTTTGCTTGAGCAAGCGATACGACTCCAGCGTCAGCTCGTTGCCTTTCATTTCTTCCGTGCCAATGGAAAACAGGCCCACCCGCGGTCGTTGATAACCAAGGATCTGACGGGAGTAGAGGCTGCCCATGATGGCATATTGCACCAGGTTCGATGGATGTGGTTCAAGGTTGGCGCCTGCGTCCATGAGAACAAAAACATTCTCAGGGGAAGGAATCAACACAGCCAGGCCTGGGCGGTCAACGCCCTCCAGTGTGCGCAACTTCAGGTGGGATGCCGTCAGCAGGGCGCCAGTATTGCCGGCGGATACAATGGCATTCGCGTCATGGCGCTTGACGAGGTCGATCGCGCGGCACATGGAACTGTCCTTCTTCCGACGGACAGATTGAACTGGCGGATCGTCCATCGCGATGATTTCACTGGCGTGGACAATCTCAATGCGCCGATCCGGTGTGCCTTGTTTGCGTAACTCTGCTTCCACGCGGCCAGTATCGCCGACCAAAAAGAGGCGCTCGATATGGTCGTTTTGGCGTAAAGCATCCACCGCCCCGGCAACGATGTTTTGGGGGGCGTAATCCCCACCCATCGCATCGATGGCGAGTTTCATCGTGGGATTAGGCAGCGGTAACGGAAACGACCTGCCGCCCCTTGTAGTAGCCACAAGACGGACAGACGCGATGGGGCCGCACCCGCGCTCCACATTGCGAGCACACGGACAACTGTGGCGGCGATTTCAGCCGATTCGCTGCCTTGCGAGTGCGCAGGCGCATCTTCGACACTTTGCGTTTTGGAACGCCCATGAAAAGCTGTTCTCCAGTTACTTCAGTTTCAAGTTATCCAGCGCATGCCAGCGCAAATCGCCTTCCGATTGTTTGCATCGGCATGGCCCCTTATTCAAATCTTTGCCACAATGCGGGCATAACCCTTTGCAATCCACTGCACACAGCGCCCGTTGTGGAAGTTCGAGGATAATATCTTCGCGGATATTCGACGTCAAGTCTATGAAATCTTCCCCGTGCAACTCTTGGTGAAAGACAAATTGGTTCACGTGCAAAAGCTGCTCGAATACCCGAAGACAACGGCTGCAGCGCAGGGTCGCCGGCGTGCTGAGACGGCCGGTCACCAGCAAGGCGTTCGCTTGAATCTGGGCCAGCAACTCATATTCGATTTCGTGCTCAAAACGCACGTCGGCTTCGTTCAAATCCATGATACCGGCGGGATCAGTCCCTTTTAGCGTTTCTCCTTCAGGCGGGATACGTTTGACGTTGATTCTCATGATACCCCTCTCGGCGCGCGCGTACATCGATGACGACTAGCGCGTCAGGCCAAACTTTCTCTTCATTGCACGTTCGACACCGCGTGGCACAAATTCGCTCACATTGCCACCCAATTGGCAGATCTCTTTTACCAGGCGCGAACTGATAAATGTATATTCATCCTTCGTCATCAGGAAAATGGTTTCGATGTCTCGCGCCAGCTTGCGATTCATCAGCGAGAGCTGAAATTCAAACTCGAAATCGGAGACAGCCCGCAAGCCGCGCACGATAACTGCCGCGCGCTTCTTCCGGGCATAATCCACCAGCAGCCCCTCGAATTCGTCCACCCCCACCTTCGGCAAATTCTTGATAGCTTCGCGGGCCAACGCCAGCCTCTGGCCGACGTCAAAGAGAGGCGATTTTTCTGGATTGAGCGCCACGGCTACGATTACCCGGTCAAACAATTGGGCGGCTCGGCGAATGATGTCCAGATGGCCGTTGGTGATGGGATCGAAGCTGCCAGGATAGACTGCTATGGTTGCCATAAACCTCCCTGCTTGGGCCAAAACGATAGTTTTGTCAGCCAAGCTTTGCAATCTTTTCTTTTGGCTGGGTAGCAGACTAGCTCAGGGGAACTGAGTTCCTGTAGCGACCAAAAACGTGGCCCAAGGGCTGCTCCTAAGGCCTGTTGCGAGGTAACACACCCTATGGAACAGCACATTGCCAACTGGCTATTGAAACGCCGTCAACAGGCGGTGCGCAGCAATCCCGAGGCTCCGAAAGCATGGTCGCAGCTCTACTCGATTTGCATGCAAGAGCAAAAATCCGTGGAGTTTATGCAGTTCTGCCAGGAAATTGTCAGGCAGTATCCCGGCAACCGTCACGCATGGACTTTTCTCCAGCTTACTGCCAAAGATGAAACCGAACCGCCCGATTTGCTTGTTTTCGCCAAGGAAATTGTCGGCCTCCACCCCGACAGCGAGAGCGCGTGGACGCATTTCGATGCAGTTTACGAACGACGCGAAGAAGACGATTGCGAATTGGTCGATTTCTGCAAGGAAATGGTAAAGCAACATTCGGGTAATTCTTTCGCGTTAGCGCGCCTGAGCCAGGCTTACAAAAAGCAGGGGAAATACACCGAACTGATTTCGGTTTGCTTCCAGTTGCTGACCGTACAACCAGACGACGCGCAGACTTGGTGCAATCTCGCCGATGCCTATGCGTCACGCTGCAAATATGATGATGCGATCGCCGCGTACGAAAAGGCCATCTCGTTGAAGCCGAATTTTATCGTGGCTTGGAACAATCTGGGTAACGTCCATCATCTCCAGGCGCAGTACGAAAGGGCTGTGGAGGCTTACCAGAAAGCCATCTCCATTAATTCAGCTGATGCCACGCCGTGGGTCTGGCTGTGCCTGGCCTATGCCGAAATGGGCAAACAGAAGGAAGCTCACGAGGCAGTGCAGAAAGTTGAAAAGCGCCTCCCCCTCGTCGCCAGTATGCTCACCGAAGAACTGGGGGAGAAGTTTTCCGCTGTAGCTGTTCATTGAGCGTTTCTGACAGCAAGAGCTCCGCGGGACGCTGAGAACAGAAAAATACCGGTGAAAAATCATTGCGTTTTTCTCAAGAAACTCACGCGTGTGTCACCGTAGATCGACTCTCGCTTCAATTCCCAAGGGTTGCCAATGGTGAGGGGCACGCGCTTTGCCGATTCCAACACCAGCTTGCCATCGACGCTCAGCAATTCTGGCAGGGGTTCATCAACCAATAGCTTTTGCGCAGTTTCGCCATACGGCGGATCGGCAAAGATCAGAGAAAACGCTTCGCCCGCGCGGGCCATTTTCTGAAGCTGCGGCATCACCCCCGCGCGAACGACGGAAAAAGCGCATTTCCCTGTTGGACTCTGCTGAAAATTCTTCACGTTGCGTTCCAGACTTTCCAGCGCAACCGACGTGTTCTCGACGAAAACCACACTGGCTGCGCCGCGACTCGCGGCCTCTAAGCCAAGCGCGCCGGTCCCCGCGTACAAATCCAACACGCGTGCGTCGATGACGCACCCTCCCAAGCTGGAAAATATCGCCTCTCGAATCCGATCGGCTGTCGGACGCACGCCTGAACGGGGCACGGTAAGCCGCATTCCTTTGGCCAGCCCAGCAATAATGCGCATGATTATTTGAAAAGCTTCTGTAATCCCTTCTGCAAAAGTTGCTGGCCGACACCTTTGGCGATGCGGGTCTGCAAGTCGGTTTGGGGAGAGTCGTACGGGCCCCAAACGCGGAATTCGAGCGCCAGCCAGCCGTTCGTCTGCTCCGTGAAAAGATTCCGAACCTCTGTCGGTGCGCGGTCGAGCATTCCTCTGGCGAAGGCAATTGTCAGGTTATGGTTCAACGAGTAGTCTTCCAATGAGACAACGCCTTTCCCAGTGATCTGTACTTCTGGCGACACGATGCGAATCACCGGAGTCACCATGGTATTATTCGTGATCGAAAATTCCAGAAGACATTCCGTGAACGGCAACTCCCGCAAGTCGGGAACCTGCAACAACGTTGCCAGCAGATTCATCAGCGGAATCGAAGCCAAATGTCCGTTCCTGACTTCCGCGCGACCGGTGCCCGCCATCGTTGCCAAACCTCCCGTGCCGTTGAGCTTCGTGGTGAGTTCCAGTTTGCCGATTAACACTTGTTTGGCACCAGCTTCGCCCAACAACTTCGCCACGTCGCTCTCTTTGATCTGCACATCGGCCGCGTAACCAAATGTGGGCTTCAATTCCATCGTGGCTTCGCCCATGATGGCGCCATCGGCAATCTTCCCACTGAGCGGCGCCAATTTGACGTGCTCGGAAGAAATGCTCACCGGGGCAGCAAGCTGTTGGACAAACAACTTTTCGGCGACATTTACCCTGTCGATACTGCTCTTTCCGGAACCTCCGAGGTTTCCATCCGCCACGTTGAGCGAACTGGATAGATTGATTCCGTCCAATCTCAAAAGCGGCTTGTCTTTCTCGCCCGTGATAGACACCGATCCGTGCGCGATCGCCAGCTTGGAGAGAACGAGATTAAAAGGGATGGCGGTTTCGGATTTCGCCGGCGGCGGAGAGATCGATGGCTTTGTCGCGCTTGGTGGTTTCGACTCGCTTGGTTTCGCGCCGAGCTGTTCGTAATTCCATTCGCCAGCATTGTCTCGCACCAGCGTGATGACTGGCTTATCAAGTGAGAGCTGCTCGATTTCCACGCGCTTTTCGATGAGTGGCCACAAGCGGTAGCGCAACACGAAAGAATCGGCGGTCAACAAGCTGCCCGGGAAGTTCGTGGGATTGTTAATTGTGACCCCGTCTAGCGTCATCCCACTGAAGAGAGACGCGTGAAGCGCTTCGATATGCACGTCTGCGCCGAGCTCCTGACGAGCGACCGTCAGGATTTCTTGTTTGAAGGCCGGCGACTGGACATGCCGGTTGGCCATGTAAAGACCCGCTGCGACCAGAAGAGTCACGACCACCACCAGCCCCGCAACAACGATCAAAATGATCCTGGCTGCTTTCATCTCCAACCTCCTCCCGATTCTCGTTTGGCTTCGCGCGACTTGTCCCCTACAATACTCACCGTCCCAACAATGGACAAAGTATTCGTCATTTTCAACCCTGCTGCGCGCGGCGAAAAATCCCGGCGACTCCGCCGGTTTCTCGAAGCGAAAGCCAGTGCGGACGTGGTCATGGCTCCGACCCGATGCGCCGGCGACGCAAAATTGCTGGCCGCTCGCGCCGTTGCCGATGGTTATAGCATGGTGATCGCCGCCGGAGGCGATGGCACGATCAACGAGGTCATCAACGGCCTCGGCCCCGCCGGCCCAGCCCTCGGCGTATTGCCGCTCGGCACCGTCAATGTCTTCGCCCAGGAACTGGGCATCCCCAATCGAATCGATGCTGCCTGGAGCGTTATCGAGCAGGGCCGAAGGCGCACGATCGATCTGGCGTGCGCCAGCGCCAACGGCGTAACCCGTCACTTCGTCCAACTGGCCGGGGTCGGCTTCGACGCGCAAGCGGTGCGCACGGCGAGTTGGGAACTCAAGAAAAAGATTGGCCCGCTGAGTTACGTTTGGGCGGGACTGAAGACGATTTCCAGCAAACCGATTCCCGTGCAAATCTCCACGAATGCCAGCAGCCCGCGCGCGGGCGGTGCAGCCGTGCTGGTCGGCAATGGACGATTCTATGGCGGACCCTTCGCGTTGTTCCCCCAAGCACGTTTGGATGACGGCCAACTTGATGTTTGTGTGTTTGAGAAATGCCGATACTGGGATGTCTTGCTTTACGGCCAAGGTATCCTGCGCCGCGTGCACACAAAACTGCGGGGCGTGCAATATTTCCAAATTGACCGATTGACCTGCAGTGCGGCGGGAACTGCCGCGTATCAACTGGACGGTGAAGACGCCGGTGATGTGCCGGTGACGTTCTCTTTGTTGCCTCGTGCCTTGCAGGTCGTGGTGCCCTGAAAGGACCAATCATGCTTGATGAGTTCATGCAATCACCAGCGTACGTCATGGCCTGTCAACAATACGATCGCGTTGCCGATATTCTTGAGATCGGGCAGAGCGAGCGCGTTCGCACCAAAATGCCCAAGCGCACGATCATCGTTTGCATGCCAACGCGGATGGATGATGGTCATACAGAAATGTTCACGGGTTATCGAGTGCAACACCATCTCTCGGTCGGACCAACCAAGGGAGGCTTGCGCTATCATCCCGACGTAACCCTTGGTGAGGTGGCAGCACTGGCGATGTGGATGAGCTGGAAATGTTCCCTGTGCGGGCTGCCTTACGGCGGAGCGAAAGGTGGCGTCACGTGCGATCCTCGGAAGATGTCGCGCGGGGAACTCGAACGGATGACCCGCCGTTTCACACAGGAAATGATTCCATTTATCGGCCCGCACGTTGATGTCATGGCACCAGATTTGGGCACCAACGAGCAGGTGATGGCATGGATGATGGACACGTATTCGATGCATCAGGGGAACCCCGTTCCCCAAATCGTGACCGGTAAACCTGTCGCACTCGGTGGTTCGGCCGGGCGTAAAGAAGCAACTGGCCGCGGCGTCGCCTATCTCGTCAACCGCACGCTCGAAAGCCTGAACATGAAATCCGATGGAACGCGCGTGGTTGTTCAGGGATTCGGCAATGTTGGCTCCGTGGCTGCCCAACAGCTTCACCGATTTGGGGCGCAGGTGATTGCCGTCAGCGATTACACCGGCGGACTTTACAACCCGGAGGGGCTGGACGTGAACAAGCTCATTGACTACGCCGCCACCAACAAAGACTTCCGGGAATACCGGGATGACTGCGAGCGCATTACGAACGAGGAACTCCTCCAACTCGAATGTGAAGTTCTTGTTCCCGCCGCGTTGGAACGCCAGATCACGGAGAAGAACGTTGGCAAACTTCGCTGCCGCGTTCTGGCCGAAGCCGCCAACGGTCCCACCACGGTTGAAGCGGACAACGTGCTACGTCAGCGCGACGATATCTTTCTCATTCCCGATGTCCTCTGCAATGCTGGTGGCGTGATCGTCAGCTACTTCGAGTGGGTGCAGGATTTGCAGAGTTTCTTCTGGGGCGAAGCGGAAGTGAACGACAAACTCTACCGTCAACTCGAAGTCGCCTATCAGCAAGTCTTGCAGATGGCCAAAAAGCGCAAGCTCTACATGCGCGACGCCGCGCTCGCCCTCGGCATCAGCCGGATCGCCCTGGCCAAGCAAGTCCGCGGTCTGTTTCCGTAATCCCGAACGTATCTCGCCGTGAATAAAAACGTCGAGCCGCGGCAGGTTCGTCGTCTCGCACCGCTTGAAGGTCGTAAGACGGAGCAAAGTTTGTCTCAGCCATCCGTGACAAGTTTCACTTCATTCGTGGCAAGAAACTTTTCAGTCTCCTGCCGGGCCGGAGGTTCGAAACGGGGGAAATTCATCGCAACCGGCTGGCTGGGCTAACGACTGTCTCTCGAATAGTTGTATCTTCTCCAAAAATGAAACGATTTTTCCTGTAAGGAACACGCCTTGCTCTCTTGGGCCAGCCCTCCGGGCGCTGAGCTTCATGCAAGCCGTAACACCTCGTAGAGCAAAAAAGAGAAGAAGAGTCCGTAACGAGTTTTGTTGTTGGGCTTCTGCCCTAACTGTCTTTCTCGCCACGCTGATCTGTGTCCGCGCTGCCGATTTTTACGTTTCACCAACTGGCAGCGCGAGCGGGAATGGCAGCATTGGCAATCCATGGGATTTGTTGACTGCGTTTGGTCAGCCATCATCCGTTCAACCGGGCGACACAATTTGGTTTCGCGGCGGCATTTACGTTCCGGCGAATCCTTCCTGGCCGTCCCTCGAGTGTTATCTACAGGGCACCGCCAACGCGCCCATCATCGTCCGCGCTTATCCCGGTGAGCGGGTCATCTTTCAGGAGAACCCGAATTACAACAATTCCTACGACCAGAACGTTCTTTATCAGGCTAGTGGTGGTTACGTTTGGTTTTGGGGCATCGAGGTCCGCAGCACCAACTCCACCCACGCCACCAACGTGACCGGCTCCGACCCGACGCATTCGCAGTTGCCAATTCCCGGCGGTGTCCAGATCAGTGCACCCGGCGTTCGGTTGATCAATATGATCATCCATGATACGCGGGGCTCCAGTATGTACGCTGGGGCGGTCAATGCGGAAGCTTACGGGTGCCTGATCTACAACAACGGGTGGACCGCCCCTGATCGGGGGCACGGTCACGGGCTTTATATCCAGAATCTCAATGGCGTGATGCATCTGTCCGATAACATCATCTTCAATCAATTCGGCCTGGGGATTCACGGGTATACGCAGGACAGTTCGCTGAAGCATTTCCTGGTAGAACGCAACGTGGTCTTCAACAACAGCCGGATCGGTGAGTATCCTGATGGTCCCAAAGAACAGATCCTGTTCGGGGGCGGCCCGCCCATTCAAGACCTGAAACTGTTCAACAACTACCTCTACCTGCCGCTGGGCATCAGCGGCACGCTGATGCGGCTGGATTACGCCGCCATCTCCAATGACGATGTGACGGTGGCCAACAACTACCTGGCGGGCGACACCGCCGACGCGGGCGTGCCGTATGCCGTAAGCGCGCAGCAATATCAGTCCGTCGTCTTCACCAACAACACCGTGTATTCCAGCAATGGCGGGATGCTGCAGTTGAACTCCAAGTCGGGCGACAACGTCAATCACAACGCCTACTATGGGGACAGCAACGCCAACTTTAACAATAATGGCGGTCAATACAATTTTGCTGGTTGGAAGAGCGCGACCGGTTTCGACGCCAACAGCACCTACTCGGTCAACACCGCGCCGGCGGACCAGGTCTTCGTGTTGCCCAACGCCTATGAATCCAAGCGGGCCAATATCGTCGTCTACAACTGGAGCAACGCCAACAATGTCAGTGTGGATGTCAGCAGTGTGCTCAGCCCTGGCGACACTTACGAAGTCCACAACGCCCAAGACTACTTTGCCGCGCCCGTGCTGAGTGGCACCTACAACGGCAGTCCGCTCAGCTTGCCGATAACCAACCTGACTGTCGCGGTGCCCGGCGGCTGGACCGATCTCGCCGCCGTGCCCACCACGGGCAAACAATTCAATGTCTTTGTGCTCCTCGGTGCGACTGGCGGCACGAGCGCCGTGCCGCCGCAGATTACTCAACAACCGGCCAATCAGGCCGTGTTATCCGGTCAACCAGCCACGTTCACGGTAAGCGCGAGCGGAACGCCGCCACTCAATTACCAGTGGCAGCGTAATAGCAGCAAGATCGCCAGCGCAACTTCGACCAGCTATACGGTATCCAGCCCCACGTCAGCGGATAGCGGCGCAACGTTCCGCTGCACGGTCAGCAATGCCTATGGCGTCGCAACCAGTGACGCCGCCACCTTGACCGTTATCAATCCGTCCGACCCGCCAGTGATCACCGCCGGACCGACGGCCACCAACGCACTGCTCCAGGTTGGCAATCTCGCCGTCGTGGATGCCAGCAGCCTGGTTTGGCTGCGAGTCGATGCGGCCGGTGCCAGTGCGTTGACTTACCAATGGAACTTCGGCGATGGGAGCAGCACCTCTGCTCTAAATACAAACATTACCTCCCATGACTATGATGTTCCCACAAACTGTAGTCCGTATGTGGCGAGTGTAACGGTCAGCGATGGCACCCATTCGACAAGCACCAATCTCAGGGTCGCGGTCGCTTATCAATTGAACGTTACGAAGCTGAATGCCACGTTGAAATTCGCGAAGCTCCGAGGAGACAGTTGTAATTTGAGCGCGACTTTCGCTGCCTGTTCGGGTTTCGACGTGACCAATAAGGCGGTTGTCGTGAATGTCGGCGACGCTCAGGTAAGCTTCCGCTTGAACAAGAAAGGCCGGGGCCGAACCGGCCGCAACACTTGCCGCATCGCTTACAACAAAGTCACCGGGTTGGGGACCTTTACCGCTCAATTGAAGGACGGGGCGTGGCAAGGGGGATGGGAAGCACATGGCCTGTGCAACACGACGGTTCGCAAGCCGGGCATCGGCGCCACGTTGCCCGTCGCTCTGTTGGTGGGAGACGAAGGATTTGCCGCGGAGACCCAGCTTCTTTACACCGCCACCGCCGGCAGGTCCGGGGTCGCCCGGTTGACAAGAAATCGTTGACGAGGTTGAATTGCGGTTGGAATTTGTGCCGCAGATGAGTCACACTGCTGCACCAAATGAAACGCATCGACAAACCATCCACAGATCCGGCTCACGATATTCTGCACGCTGAACGTCAGCCGCTCGACATTTTCTTCTCACCCAAAACGGTTGCCGTCATCGGCGCGACGGAAAAGGCCGGCAGCGTTGGCCGCACCGTTCTCTGGAACCTAATCAGCAGCCCATTCGGCGGCACGGTCTATCCGGTGAATCCCAACCGGCCCAACGTGCTCGGTATCCGCGCCTATCCAAAGATTACCGACATTCCCGAGCCAATTGATCTCGTCGTGATTGTCACACCGGCGCAAACGATTCCCGGCATCATCGCCGAGTGCGTCAAGGCCGGTATCAAAGCCGCCATCGTCATTTCCGCGGGGTTCAAGGAGACCGGCGCAGGCGGCGCGGAACTCGAGCGACAAATTTTGGAGCACGCACGACGAGGCAAGATGCGCGTCATCGGCCCGAACTGCCTCGGCGTGATGCATCCGCCCGGCGGTCTCAATGCCACATTCGCGGGCAATATCGCGCGCGCCGGCAACGTCGGTTTCATCAGCCAAAGCGGCGCGCTGTGCACTGCCGTGCTCGACTGGAGTTTGAGAGAAAAAGTCGGGTTCAGCGCGTTCATCTCCATCGGCTCGATGCTCGACGTGGGCTGGGGCGATCTGATCGATTACCTCGGCAACGATCCCAAAACGCAGAGCATCGTGATTTACATGGAAACCATCGGCGACGCCCGCGCCTTTCTTTCGGCCGCCCGCGAAGTCGCCTTGTCGAAACCGATCATCGTCATCAAACCCGGTCGCACCGAAGGCGCCGCCAAAGCCGCCGCGTCGCACACCGGCTCGCTGACCGGCAGCGACGAAGTGTTGGACGCCGCCTTCTGGCGCAGCGGTGTGTTGCGCGTGAACACGATTGCCGAGATTTTCTACATGGCCGAGGTGCTGGCGAAGCAGCCGCGCCCGAAAGGTCCGCGGCTCACCATCGTGACCAACGCGGGCGGTCCCGGTGTGCTGGCAGTGGACGCACTCTTGACGAGCGGCGGGCAGTTGGCTGACATTTCCAAGGAAACGATGGACGGGTTGAACCAGATTCTCCCGGCCGCGTGGAGCCACAATAATCCCATTGACGTACTCGGTGACGCTGGCGCCGACCGCTACGCCAAGGCGCTCGAAATTGCCGCGAAAGATCCCCGCACCGACGGCCTGCTCGTTATTCTCACGCCGCAGGCGATGACGGATGCGACGCAAACCGCGGAGGCATTGAAGCCGTACGCCAAGGCGTTCGGCAAGCCGGTGATTGCGAGCTGGATGGGCGGCTCGGACGTTGCCGCCGGTGAGGAGATTCTCAATCGCTCCGATATCCCGACGTTTCCTTATCCCGACACGGCGGCCCGGATGTTCGCTTACATGTGGCGTCATGCCTATGCGCTGCACGGGCTTTACGAGACACCGGCGTTGGCGGAGAAGAACGGCAAGGACGCGCCCAACGCAGCCGTCGCCGCCAAGATCGTGGCCGCCGTCCGGAAATCGGGCCGGTCGTTGCTGACGGAATTTGAGTCGAAACAACTGCTTGCGGCATACGGTATCCCAACGGTTGAGACGCGCATCGGCAAAACCGAGGACGAAGCCGCGAAATTGGCGGAAGAGATTGGCTATCCGATCGTGCTGAAGCTGCATTCGGAAACGATCACGCACAAAACCGACGTGGGCGGCGTGAAACTCAACCTGGCGAATGCCGCGGCCGTGAAAAAGGCGTTCGCCGCGATTAAGAAATCCGTCACTGAAAAGGCGGGCGCGAAACATTTTGCCGGCGTGACGGTGCAGCCGATGGTCAAGCTCAGCGGTTACGAACTGATTCTCGGCAGCAGCATTGACCCGCAGTTCGGGCCGGTCTTGTTGTTTGGCGCCGGTGGCCAGCTCGTCGAAGTTTTCAAGGACCGCGCCCTGGCGTTGCCGCCGCTTAACACCACCCTGGCGACCCGCCTGATGGAACGGACGCACATCTTCAAGGCGCTGAAAGGCGTGCGCGGACAACCGCCGGTCGATCTCGCGGCCTTGGAACAACTGCTGGTGCGGTTCAGCCAGCTTGTCGTCGAACAGCGCTGGATTAAGGAGATCGACATCAACCCGTTGTTGGCGTCGCATGAACGACTCGTGGCGCTGGATGCTCGCGTCGTGTTGCACGAGCCCGGGACCAAGGAAGAGGCATTGCCGAAATTGGCGATTCGGCCGTATCCGACCCAATACATCTGGCCGGCGAAAATGAAGGACGGCACGCCGGTTACGATTCGTCCGATTCGCCCCGAAGACGAACCGCTGATGGTGAATTTCCATCAATCGTTGTCCGAGGAAAGCGTTTACTTCCGTTACTTTCACATGATCGCGCTCGGTCAGCGCGTCGCCCACGAGCGGCTGACGCGAATTTGTTTTAATGATTACGATCGCGAGATTGCGCTCGTGGCCGAGTACAAGGATCCGAAGACCGGCGCGCGCAAGATTCTCGGCGTGGGCCGGCTGAGCAAGGAACCGGGAACCGACACGTCGCAGTTTGCGATTCTGGTCGTTGATCAATGGCAGCGGCACGGGCTGGGCACGGAACTGTTGCAGCGGCTCGTGCAAATCGGACGCGA
>DATIZX010000069.1:0-45444 GCA_035516795.1 Verrucomicrobiia bacterium | reverse complement strand
TGCCGTTGGCCGCTGGGGACAGCGGCCTCTACAACAACGGCGCGGCGCGATCCCTAAACGACAGGCATCGCGCCCTACAAGAATCGGGCTCAGCGGGCTGCTCCGCGCAGCCGGGTCAGCAGTTTGTCGTGGATGCCGTCGAACTTGCCATTCGAGAACACGGCGACGACGTCGTTGGTTTGGAGACGCGGTGCGAGGCGGTCGATGATCTCGTCGGCGCAGGCGGAGTATTCGGCGGTTTTCCCTGATTTCTGCAACTGTTCGACGATGGCCTCGGGATTGAGCCGTTCGTTTTCCTGCAATTCCTGCAAGCGATCGACGCGCGCAATGTAAACTCCGTCCGCCAACGCCAGCGACGCCGTGAGTTCACGCTGGAACACGTTGCGGCGGGTCGTATTGCTGCGCGGCTCGAACAACGCCCACAAGCGGCGCTGCGGATACCGTTGGCGAATGGCGCGAATCGTTTCGGCAATCGCGGTTGGATGATGCGCGAAATCGTCGAGCACGGTCACGCCTGCTGCTTCGCCGCGCACTTCCATGCGGCGTTTGACGCCGGTGAAGGTGGAGAAACCACGCTGGATCTGCTCACGGGACAGCCCGAGTTCTGCCGCACAGACGACAACCGCCGCTGCGTTGTGTTGGTTGTGTTCGCCGGGCAGCGGCAAGGTAAATCCGTCGGCATCGGCTTTTGTAAAGAAGCGGACTCGGCTCTGCGCCCCGGCGACCACGTCCCGCACATTGTTGTCTTCGCCATTGGCAATGATCAACCCGCGGCGCGGCACGATGGTGACCAGTTGACGGAACGCGCGTTTGACCGCGGCCAGGTCGGGGAAAATGTCGGCATGATCGAATTCAATGTTGTTGAGAATCACCGTGTCGGGCAGGTAATGGACGAATTTGCTGCGTTTGTCGAAGAACGCGGTGTCGTACTCGTCGCCTTCGGTGAGGAAGAAACGCCCGCAGGCAGGGACGCCTACGCTACCCTTGCCCGGCTGCGTTGCCGGGCGGCCGCCGTAGCCGAAATTGTTCGGGATGCCACCGATGAGAAACCCCGGCGAGAAGCCGGCCGATTCCATAATCCAGGCGAGCAGCGAGGTCGTGGTGGTTTTCCCGTGCGTCCCGGCCACGACGATAGAATGCTGGCCGCGAATGAAAAATTCGCGAACCAGTTCTGGCAGCGAACAGACGTTGAGACGCTGGTCGAGTGCGCGCTCCACCTCGGGATTCCCACGTTTCATGGCGTTGCCAATCACGATGAGATCGGGGCCATGATCGAGATTGGACTCGCGGAAGCCCGAAGTAATGCGGATGGACCGCGATTCGAGGAAGGTGGACATCGGCGGATAGACGTTTTCGTCGCTGCCGGTGATGACGTGGCCGAGATCGCGGCACATCACGGCGACGGACGCCATCGCGGTACCGCAGATCCCGACGAAATGGATGCTATTGACCTCCTCGTTCAACATTACTACGTTCCCCACAAACTGTAGAGTCGGCGCTGATTGATCGCCACTTCGCAGAAGCGGCCTACAACAAAAAGCTGCATATCAGAAATGCCGGATTTAATCAACGTCTTTGATTTCGATCTGACTGCAACGCTGGAATGCGGCCAGGCATTTCGTTGGTCCCGCTGCGGTGAGAACGGTTGGCACGAAGGCGTGGTGGGCAAGGCAGTGTGGCGGCTGAGGCAAACAAGCGATTCGGTTGTAGAGGCGGTCGTCCCTGGCGGCTGCGGGAAGAAGACTTTGCCACCGGGGACGGCGACCGCTACACTGATGTCCCGGTATCTCTCCCTCGATCGTTCTCTCCCGCAAATCGTCGCCACGTTTCCCGCGGACGATCAGGCACTCCACGCGGCGGTGAGAAGGCATTGGGGCCTGCGGGTGCTGCGGCAGGAACCATGGGAATGCCTCGCGTCGTTTATTGCCAGTTCGACGAAACAAATCGTACAAATCAGACAGATCGTCGAATTGCTGGCGCGGCGTTTTGGAGAACCGATTGCGCCTGCCGACGCCAGGGCGGGCGGGAGCCGGCGCGCCCAAGACTGGCCGCTCGGTAAGGGCACCGAGTGGTACCACACTTTTCCCACCATCGAAGCCATTGCTCGGGCGACGCACGATCAGTTATGGAACTGCAAGCTGGGTTTTCGCGCAAAGAACCTGCTCGCGGCGGCGCGGACAATTGACAGCGGCAAGATCGACTGGGCGAAGATTACGGATGGGCAAAACGGGCAAGACGCCCGTTCCCCGATGGATTATGAGACGGCGTTGGCGGAGCTGATGAAGTTGCCGGGCGTCGGCGAAAAGATTGCGAATTGCACATTGCTGTTTGCCTGCGGATTTGATGAGGCGTTTCCCGTCGACGTATGGATCGAGCGGGCGTTGCGGCGGATTTATTTCGCCGGCAAGAAGAAGGTGACCGCGCGACAGTTACGCGAGTTTGCGCGTTCGCACTTCGGACCGTACGCTGGCTGGGCGCAGCAATATCTATTCTTCAACGAGCGGCTTTTGCGAAAGCATCGCCCGCGCCGCGGCCAGACGCTGCTCGATGTCGGGACGCAGTGACTCCTGCCGGTCGGTGACGGCTGCCAGGGCCGCTTCGAACGTCGCGACCGCCTCCTTCGGTTTTCCCTGTTTGAGATAGATCGCACCGAGCGTGTCGAGATAATACGCGTTGCGCGAGGGACGCAAGGCCATGGCTTTTCGACACAGCCCGATGGCGTCGTCGAGGTTGCGCCCCATTTCGAGGTACGTATAGGCGAGATTGTTCATCGCATCGGCGTTTTCCGAATCCAGTTCGACGGCCCGCGCAAATGTGTCGGCGGCTTCATGGAGCCGACGCTGCTTGAGCAGGGCGTTGCCGAGATTCATGCGAAAATAGGAGTTCTCGGGCCGCAACTGGGTGGCGGCGAGGTAATGCTGCGTCGCCTGTCCGAGCAGGCCGCCGCGCTCGAAGAACACGCCGAGATCGTTATGTTCGTCCGCCGAAAGACGCCAGGTGGCTTTTTCGGGCGGACAGACCAACAAGGTCCAGCGGCCGGCGCGGTCCCAGTGCCGCAGGAAATCTTCCGCCCGCATTTCGTAGCGAGCCCGCGTATCCGAGTGGACGGTGACGACTTGACGGAAGTCATCCCAGCCAAGGACGACGAAGTAATGGGGCTGTGCGCCGAACCGGCCGAGGACGAGAAGCGGCACGCCGGCGTTGAGCTTCTGGTGCACGTCATCCACCGAGCCGCGATATTGGCGGACCCAGAGATGGTAGCGTCGCGCGTAATCGGCCAGTTCGATGGTGAGCGTTCCGCCGATATCGGGCAGATAAATGGCGTTGGCGATGTCGTCCTGGGACACAGGATGACCGTAGTAATTGGCGAGCATGGCCAGCGCAGCCGGTCCGCAGTAATTCGCTTTTTGCGCAATGAAAGGAACGTTGAGCGGCGCGGCCGTCGCCGCGCCGGCGCGGAAGAGTAAGAGCAGAAGAAAGAAAACAGCAGAACGCATGTCAGCCGATACGGAAGACGATGTCGCGGACGGTTTTTGGGCCGACGCGTTCCTGAACGCGCTGCAGGATCAGCGGCTTGTGATACCGGGAAAGCTCCTGCAACCAGACCGGATGATCGACGGCAACAATCAAAAGGCGATTCTTCAGACTGACCGGCTGCGCGTGGCGGGCAATGTCGCTGCCCACGATGGACGGCCAGAGATAGAACACCTGCGATTGTTGGAGCCGCTGTTCGAGGCCGAGCTTCTTCATGACCCGCGGCACGAGTTGATCGGTGGACCTGGCCGGAAACGATGCCCAAACGTCAGAAGAAAGTGGTTGCCATTCGTGCAGGACCTGGCGACGGAGAGCGGGCGTCATTACGCCTGCGGCTGACGAGAGGGTTGCGCTGGGGTAGCTTCCGAAATGTTGGCGTTCTCGCCGGCCTCTTCGCCATCGCTGCCGATCGCTTCGACCGGGCAACCTTCCATCGCCTCTTTGCAGAGGGCCTCCTCGTCCGGCGATCCTGGCTGCTTGAAAACGTAGCTGTAACCGCCGTCTTCGTTGCGTGTGAAATTATTCGGTGCCGTTTCACGGCACAGATCGCAATCAATGCACTGGTCGTCCACGTAGAACCGGCCAGCGACGTTGTCGAGGTATCGATTTGCAAAAACTGCCATGTTCCCCACTCTCCGTCAGCACAAACACTATATCGCAAGCCTTTGCGCCAGTTCAAGGATTTTCTCTGCCCATCGCCGACGTCGAGCCGCCAACAAAACTGTAGTCGCAGGTTTACCTGCCTGTGGCAGCGCCGTAGGCGACCGGGGCTTCAGCCCGCGCGAGGAAGACGCACCCATAAAGGGTGCGACTACATACGACTTGCCCTTGGTAAACTGTAGCCGCAGGCTTTACGCCTGCGTCTGACCCGCGCGCCCGTAAAGGGTGCGACTACATACGACTTATCCCCGGTAAAATGCAGCCGCAGGGTTGCCGTGAAAAACACCCTCGCGGCGCCTCAAACCGCCGTTGCGGTTTTCGGCTTACGGATTGCGCGGGCGGACGCTTTGCGTAGCCGCAGCCTTTATGGCTGCGCGGGGAGCCGTACGCAGGCGTAAAGCCGACGACTACCGTTTTGTCAGGGGCCCTACGGTTCGATGCGCACCACTTGAGGATCGTGATCGCTGGTCTGCTGGGCGAACTCAGCGTTGATGTGGACGATGTCGTAGTCGGCCTGGCGAATCGCGGGACTGACCAGGATGTGATCGAGCGCTTGGGAATTACCGTTGTAAACGTATGAATACCGTTCGTTGGCCGGCAGCGTATCGACCAAATCCCGCAGCAGGCCACCGGCCATGAGGGCCTGCACCGCGGCGGAGAACTGGTAATCGTTGAGATCGCCCAGCGCCACCACCTCGGCATGCTCGTCAGCCGCCAACAGTTTCTTGACGAACTCGTTCTCGACCCGTGCCTGCGCAAGCCGCTGCACTTCGCTGGAGCGCGCGGGCGGCTGGAAACGGCTCTCCAAACCCTGGTCGCCCAGTTTGGCGTCGAAATGGTTGGCGATCACGAAGACCGTCCGGCCCTGGAAAGAGAACTGACTGACCAGCGGTTTACGGCTCTCCTTCCAGGCTGGATCCTGCGGGGCGATGCGGCCGGGTGAAGATGTCAGCCGCTCTTTGCCTTTCACCGTGGTCAGGCCATCGGCGGCCGTCGCATCGCCGCCGGGGATGTCGGTGAACGCAACCCGGGCGGGATTGAAGAGCAGGACCTGGCGGATGTTGCCGCCGGGCTGGCCGCCGTCGGCGTCGTTCTGCGGGGTGATCGAGCGCCAGTCGTACGTCGGGCCGCCTGCGGCTTTGATGGCATCGATGAATCTCTGAACCGTCTTGTCTGCGGCCACCACGCCATCGTCCACGGCGCCGTCGTTGTCCTGGATCTCTTCCAGCGCGACGATATCGGGCGAGGCGAGGTTGACGACGATTCCTGTGGCGAGCCGGGCGAACTTGGTGTCGCTGTCACCCGGCGCGAGGTTTTCGACGTTGTACGTCGCCAACGCAAGTTCGTTCGTGTGCGGCTTGCGGGTGATCTCGGCCCTGATGCCGCCAAACTTTAGCGCGCCCAAGGCAGTCGCTTCGATGGTGTAGCCGCCGTATCGGTCGTAATCCAGTGGGCCGACGGTGGCGCCGACGAGTTTGTCACCGGTGTTGGCCTCGGGAAATGGGTGTTCGGAAAACGGGATGAGCGACTGCACCTTGAGCCGGCCAGAGTTGGGTGCGTCGTAGCCGGTGTAAATCGTGCCGCCGCGTGGCGTCGGATTCTGGGAGGGCTTGGCTGTTACCCAGATTTCGTGGTACTTCGTCGTCGGGCCGACGATGTGGGCGTCATCGACTTCGACCCTCATGCCTTCGAGCGATTCGTACAGATCGAGAGCGTACTTCCTCGGTTCCAGCGGCAGCGACTCGATGTTCCCGCCGGCGCTGGCGGGTCCGGTGGGCGCGTAGGCTTGGGGGACGTCGCGGTCGTGCAACACGACGGGGGCCGGCAGCGGGTTGCCGGAGGAAAGCAAGGTGATCTTGGGTTCGGTGATTCTGGTGACGGACTGCACGCCGGATTGTGAACCACCCGGGTAGTACTCGGTGACCAGACCGTCCACGACCACGCTGTCGCCGACTGCGACTTTGGGCGCAGATTCGGTGGAAACAAAGACCCCCTCGCTGGTGGCCGGGTCTTTGTCTGGCTGCGAATCCTGAAGCCAGAAGCCTGTGGATGAGCCCCAACTGCGCACCCCGGTGACGATGCCGGGCACGTCGCTGACGGTCTGGCCGTCCAGCGGGGAGATTCGTGTGTGGCCCTGGATGTCGTGGATGCGGACCGGAGCGGTCGCGGCCTGCAGGGGCAAGGCCAAAAGCCCGATGGCAAGCACGAGGACGCAAGGGGCGTTGAGCATGGCGCGTCTGCAAAGAGTAGTAGGCGAATTCAAGAGAGCCCTCCGAAAGTTGACAAGAAATTCAAAACCGATATTTCCCAGATGACCGACGCCCCACGACCTTCGCGAGCCGCTCAGTCCCATTACTCACCATCGTATCATCTCGAACACTGCGATCAAGCGCTTTTGTAGCTTCAAGGGATCTGGTAGTGTCCTGATTTGGAGGGCCATCCCCCCGGCGGGATCGTGGCCGCGTTTTCCGAATGGCCACGACGGAGCGTGGCCCTTATAGTCGGTCCAGAGTTATTCATCAGGCGGCGAGGAGAGCGGTTATGGGCTCCCCGCAGCCACCTCCAAAATCAGGATACTACCCTTCGTTCTCTTTGTTGCCTTTTGTTCAAATGCTTTACCCGGTTGTTTCCTCTTGCCCCTCCCCCCTTCGCGCGGCTACAACTGGCTTGCCGATGAAATCCGTTGATGAACAACTGAAGCTGCTGGAACAGGGCGTCGAGAAACTGGTCACGCGCGACGAATTGAAGAAGAAGTTGGAGCAGAACCGTCCGCTCCGCATCAAACTCGGCTGTGACCCTACGGCTCCCGACCTCCATCTCGGTCACAGTGTTGTCTTGAGAAAGTTGCGGCAATTTCAGGACCTCGGCCACAAGGCGGTCCTGATCATTGGCGATTACACGGCGTTGATCGGCGATCCGACCGGGCAGAACAAGACCCGGCCGATGCTCAGCGACGCCGATATCGAACGCAATGCCAAGACCTACTTCGACCAAGCCGGTAAGATCTTGGATACCGCGCCTGATAAACTTGAAATCCATCGCAACAGCGAATGGCTCGGCAAGATGAACCTCGCGGATACATTGCGGTTGGCGAGCCAGATGACCGTGGCCCGGATGCTGGAACGCGACACGTTCGAGATCCGATACAAAGCTGCCGTGCCAATCGGCGTCCACGAGTTTCTGTATCCGCTGATGCAGGGTCACGATTCGGTGATGATCAAGGCCGACGTCGAACTCGGCGGCACGGACCAACTCTTCAACAATTTGGTTGGGAGAGACCTGCAGCGCGGCGCGGGGCAGGAACCGCAGGTCGTAATGATTCTGCCAATTCTTGAAGGGCTCGACGGCACCGAAAAGATGTCCAAGAGCAAAGGCAATTACATCGGCATCAACGACAGTCCCAAAGACATGTTTGGCAAAACGATGAGCATCGGCGACGAATTGATGGCACGTTGGTACGAACTGCTGCTCGGGAGCAAACCCGAGGGTCATCCGATGGAGGCCAAAAAAGCCCTGGCCCACGCCATTGTCGAGCGATATCACGGCAAGCCTGCCGCTGACCATGCCCGCGAAGACTTTGAGAAACAGTTCTCGAAGAAAGATTACAGCGAAGCAGCGGAGCCGCTTTCAATGAAGAATCGAAAGTCAGTACGTCTTTTGGATCTTCTTTGGGAGACGAACAAGTTTAAGAGCCGTGGCCATATTCGGACGTTGTTTGAACAGGGGGCCATCAAGCTGGATGGAAGACCTGTCACCGATCCTAACGCCATACTTTCGGTCGCCGGAGAGTATGCCATGTTGTGCGAAGGAAAGAATTTCAACTACGAGATCTCTACAGTGCGAAGTGACGCGCCAATCGGAATACTGCGGGCTGGAAAACTCGTTGTGTTTCGGTTACAGCAGTAGCATCTTAGAGGAAGTCGGGGCGTAGCGCAGCCTGGATTAGCGCACCTGCCTTGGGCGCAGGGGGTCGCCGGTTCAAATCCGGCCGCCCCGACCAATTTCTCGATGCTTTCGCTTGCCCTTCTGGGCCACGCGTGAGTAGAATATTCCGCAACGGGCAACGGAGGAACGTGCATGTACACAGTCAGACATCTGTTGCAGGAAAAGGGAAATCAAGTTTGGTCGATTGCACCGCAGGCCAGCGTCTATGATGCCTTGCAGTTGATGGCCGACAAAAACATCGGCGCGCTGCTGGTCATCGAGAACAACAAGGTCGTTGGCATTTTCACCGAACGCGATTACGCTCGCAAAGTGGTGCTTCACGGTCGTTCGTCCAAAACCACGACCGTCGGCGAACTGGAGAGCGTGGACGTCTTGTACGTCAGTCCCGACGACAGCATTGAGAATTGCATGGCTATCATGACGGACAAGCGTCTGCGTCATTTGCCGGTCCTGGAGGGCGACAAACTCGTCGGCCTCGTGTCCATCGGTGACGTGGTGAAGGCGGTCATCTCCGACCGTGAGTTCACGATTCGCGAACTCGAACGTTACATTACCGGCGGCCATAGTTCGCCGGTCTAGTTGGTCCGCCACGACCACGCAAATCTGAGCGTCTGCTATAACGTCGCACATGACGACCCGGTCCCGACCCTATCCCGTTGAACGCTGGCAAATCATAGGGGCTTTTGTGTTGATCTACCTGCTCTGGGGATCAACGTACCTGGCGATTCGGCTGGCCGTCGCGACGATCCCGCCCTTTTGCATGGCCGGCATACGGATGCTGGTCGCGGGTGGCTTGCTCTATGGATGGGCGCGCTGGCGTGGCGCGGCAGGCCCGGAGCCCATTCATTGGCTTGGTGCCACCCTCGTCGGCGGACTGTTATTGCTCGGCGGGACCGGAATGGTTGGTTGGTCCGAACAACGGGTGCCGTCGGGAATCGCAGCCCTCATCGTCGGGTCAGTGCCTTTGTGGATGGTCTTGCTGGAGTGGCTTTGGCACAGCGGACCACGGCCGACCATCGGGATCATCTCCGGACTCGTGATTGGTTTTATTGGTTTGGGACTCCTCGTCTCGCCGGGGAAGTTTGGCAACAGGAATCAGATCGACTATGTCGGGGCCACGGCGCTTTTTTTGGCCTCATTTTCCTGGGCGTGCGGCTCGCTCTATTCGCGTCGGGCGAAATTACCGGGTTCGCGCTTATTGGCGGCGGCGATGGAAATGCTGGCTGGCGGCGTGTTGTTGCTGGCAGTCAGCGGCGCAACGGGTGAGTGGACGCGTTTCGATCCCGCCCGCGTCGCGCCACACTCGGTCGCAGCGTGGGCGTACCTGACCGTTTTCGGCTCGCTCGTTGGCTTTACGACGTATATCTGGTTGCTCGCCGTCTCCACGCCGGCACGCGTGGCAACCTACGCTTACGTGAACCCCGTCGTGGCCGTGTTCCTTGGTTGGGCGTTTCTGAACGAGCCGATCACCGGACGGACTCTCATGGCGGCAGCGGCCATCATTCTGGCGGTGGTGATCATCGTCACGCGCTCACGAGAAGCGCCCGCCGAACTCTGACTCAGCGCTTGTGCCTCGCTGCGGTCAATAGTTCTGTCACCTGCTTCTGAACAGCGGCTCGCAAAATCGGATCGTCGTTTTTGTACTGCACACGGGCCCAGGCCAAAGCCCGATTGTCCCCAAGCCGGGCCAAGGCCTCGATGATGTGGGGACGGGCGCGAGGCGCGGCTTTCGGAAATGCGGAGCGCAGCGGGCCGATACTCGGCTTGCCGGACGCTACGAGAGCGTCTTCGGCCGCATAACGCACGTCCCACAGTTGGTCGCCCAGCGCGGCCAGCAAGTGCGGAATCGCCGTTCTCTGCAATTGTGGGAGAGATTTCCCGCGTGTGACCTGCCGGGGTCGCGACGCGGGCGCTGCTTGCACAGAACAAATCCGGCCCAATGCCTGGGCCGCACGCAAGCGAACGCCTTCCTTGGATTCTGTCAAAGCCAGCAGCGCTGGTTCGAAAGCTTCTCGGGCGCGCAAATCGCCCAGCGTGTAAAAGGCAGTGACCCGCGTCTTCTCGCGGTCCAGAAGTGGCAACACTGCCCGGACTGCCTCATCGTAGTGGAACGGAGGTCTGGCCTGTTTACCTTCTTGCGAACTCGCAGGTGGAACGCCCACACCACTGATCTGATCGCCAAACCGCGCCAGAAGATAGCAGCACATTCGGGCGACTTCATCATTCTTAGCCGTAGTAATGCCCGCAATCAGGAGAGGCACGGCATTGGTACCGAGGTAATCAACCAATTCCTCCGTCTTGGCTTTGACCAGGACATCCGGACTGTCCAGGCGCGTCAACAGATACGGCAGTGCATTCGCACCCAATTGTTTGAGATCGTTCCAAGCTGCATCGGCATCTGGTCGGTCGCTAATGGCCCGACGGAGCAAGCGCTCGATCGGTTGATGCGGATCAACGGGTGCGATGGTGTAGAAGCGTTTCGGTGAAGCGCCGTTTGTCAGAGCGAATTCTGGGCTTCGCAAAGGCGCAGCTACGACATTGGTGGGTACTTCGCAATCCAATCCCGCCCCATACAGTGGTTTCAGCCACATGGCATCATTCGCCTGGCCTTGGGAATACTTGTCCTTCCCGTCGAGATCGAGCATCAGCGCAATCGAGCCGTACTCGCGTTTGTCGCCATTGTGACCGGCCGCTTGCGATTGTTTCGGATCGCGGCCGGTATAAACATCATCGCCTGCACGATCGAGCAGGAGCGCGAACGAGTTGTAGATCGCCGAACCTTGCGCCGTGGTAATGCCGTCGTAGAGATCGTTCCCTGAACGGTCGAACAACATCCCGACGCTATAATCGTGTGCCGCGCCCTGACAAATGTGTTCGGCAATGTACTGATCGTTCCCGCTCCAATCCAAAAGCGCCCCGTTGCTAAGGTGGATGCCAGCTCCCTGACAATATTGGAACGCCTGGTAAACGTCATCGCCTTCGGCATCCAGCAACAGACCGTTCGAGTACCAGTAACTCGCACCCTGACCATACACATCGGCTGTGTAATGGTCGTCGCCTTTCAGATCGCACAGCACGCCAACGCCACCACCCGCGAACGGCCGCATCCCATAGCCAAACCCTTGCGACAAGGAAAAGAAACGCCCCGGGAGCCAGTCGCACGCGAATTTACCACCTGCAAAATAGGAGTCGTCGCCGCTCTCATCGAGAAGAAGTCCGCATCCGCGCACGCCCCCGAAACCTTGTGCCATCTCCGTGGCGTGGTAGCTGGTATTGCCGCCGTGCTGCCAGAGAAGGCCGGCGCCAAATTCGCCTGCGCCCTGACAAAACGTTTCCGCTTCGAGCCGCTGTCGTCCCGGTCCGAGCGAGAGCAGCCCGCAACCGAAATAACCAGCGCCTTGTGAAAGATTCTTGCTGACGAGCACATCGTCGCCACCCAAATCTTCGAGAATGCCGATGCCGAACAGGCCAGAGCCTTGGGAAAAACTGTGATGCGAGAGATACTGGTCGTTGCCAGCCAAATCGATCACGATCGAGATCGGTCGCCCGAGCAAGCCATTCGCTCCCCCCGCGGAATTTTCGTACACGTCGTCGCCACCGGTATCAATGATGAGAAAGGCTTCGTTGGTGTAAACGTTATGCCCCACGCCACCGCAAATGATCTTGCCAAGGGGGGTATCAGTTTCGACCTGGAACTCCCTGGTGAACTTGTTGGTTTTCAAATCCGCCACGGCTTCATCGACCGCCCGGGTAAGCATCTCGAATGCAGCGAACAATTTCACAGGCTGAAAACGGTCCGAAGCGTCCAGAATGTCGTCGGCAATCTCGGTATCCTGAAGTTCCAAGTCCTCATCTCGCTGGAGAAGCTCGCGGATGTATTTGGTGTCCAGTCCGAGTCTCTCCCAACTCTGCAGTTCGAGGCTGTCCTTGTCCATTTGGAGTGCATCGAGGCCGAAGGCAGCCAGGGCGCGGTTCCTTTCCGTCGGCAAGGCCTGTTCCAGAAGCCTCCGGCTGAAGGAAGCCGCGACCACGATCCGTTGGACTGCACGGGCCACGGCGGGAGGAAGCTGAGAGAGGAACTGTTGCTCCAATTTCACCGGCTGGGAGATTCGATCGACATACATGACTCTGGGAATTTCCAATTGCTCACACGCAAAGCGCGACAACTCCGCTGCCGAACCGGCCGCTTTCAGTTGCTTCATCACGGATTGGCCATACGCGGGAAGCGTGAGCGGCTGCTGCAAGAACAACCGCGTTTTGTCCAGCACCAGCTCCGATTCCGCGTTCGTCTTCGAGAACGACAGGTCGTGCTCGGTCATTTTGAGCGCGCGTAGGGCCAGATCGATCAAATGCCGATCGGCGGTATCAATAACGTTGGGAATACCTGCGGGCGCAGGTTTTGGGGCAGGGCCAGCCGACGCGTGTACACGGGTTGCGAAATTCAAAGCGCCAAGCACCAGGCTCAATGCCCACAGCAATCCTATTCGCATGGCGGATTTTGTGCCGGTGTCCGCAAAATGTCCACGCTGCAATCGGGCTACTGTTTCAGGACAATCCGGTAGAAACGGGACGCGTTCGTGGCCGCGCCGACATCCGCATAGCTCGCAACACCTGCGGTGGGCATGACGTTGGTGGAGAGATCCGCGAAGTTGTTGCTGTAGGTTCCATTCACACTGCCGTTTGAAACCTGAATCACGTTGGTTCCGGGCAAGCCGTTCCATGCGACGTTTATATTATTCCCGTTACGAGTGATCGACGTAATCCCGAACGGTTGATTTGTTGCGGTTCCCGCGGTGCCTAGCAGAACAAACACATTGAACTGTTTGCCGGTCGTCGGAACCGAATTCGTGTCAGTCCAACCATTGGGGATCGCCACGGTAAGATTCGTCGTTGGCAGGCTGAGAGGACTACCGTTATACGTGCCTGTGAGGACCGGGGAGGCGAAGTAATCCTGGGCGTTGCGCACTTCATAGGTGTCGCCCGGGCTGAGAACACTGCTGACGTCTACGCTGACGTTGTCAGAATTGTCCCAGTTGTACACAATGATGTTCGCCCGCTTAGGTTCGTACGCATTCGGGTTCACAACGACTTTGTTCGGGGGTAGCACGTTCTGCACATAACTGCTGTGGGTGTCGAAGCCGGTGGAGGCCTTCCAATTGGTGAAGGTGTATTGCGTGCCGTTGTTGTTGAAATTCTGGTTCGCGTTTCCGTAGTAGATGTTGTTATCCACGATATAACCGGCCTTGGATTGGAGTTGGACCAGATAACCATTCGTGCTGCAGAGGGTATTGTTCGTGAACACCACCGCCTGATAGTCCTGGGCACTCAGCGCGTAGTCGCCGCTGCCGGTTCCTCCCGCCACGTAGTTGTTGGCCACGACCACGTTGTCGTTGGAAATCGCCGCGTAATCGAGCCGGAGCAGGACGCAGTTCTGGTCGAGAGGCAGATAGACGTAGTTGTTGAGCAGATTGAGATCCTGAACGGGCGGGCCGCCGCCGAACAGAATTTGTTCGTTGGGATAAAACGGATCGTTCGCGATCCGGCCATTGTTGAATACGACATTACGCTCGACCAAAAAATGCTTGAGGGAACTGCCCTGTGTGTAGCCGTGAATCCCGATCCCAAACTGGTCGAAGATGATGTTGTCGGACAAATGCATGGTGCCACTCAAATTCTGCGGATAAATCCCGTGACCGTGGCCGCGGTCGGGAGCGTTCCAGCCATTGTTGTAAATAATGCAGCCAGAGGTTTCGCCATTCACAGCCTCCGCAAACATGCCGACACCGCCGCGCGTGTCGTGGATGATCATATTGATCAGCTTGTCGCCGGGAGCCTGAATCTCAACGCTGTTGGGTAAGGGCAACTGGCTGTGGGTCGGATCCGAGCCGGTGACACTGGTGTAACGCGTGGTGTTGGTGCTGCGGATCTCAATTCCCCAAAACCAAACGTAGCCGCCCGTCTGCTGGAATAGGATGGTCTGGTCGTAGGTGTTGTTGTATTGCGGATGCTCCTGAAAAATAGGGCGCTCGCCGGGGTACGCCCGCACGATGATCGGCGCGTTGGAACTGCCTAGCAGATAACACTCCAGCGATGGCCAGGAAGGATCGTTGGGGATGTAAATCCCACCGCGCGCCCAAATCGTATCACCGGGCTTGACGGCGCCGGGGTTAAACGCCGTGTACAAATCCCATGGATTGGTGATGCTGCCATCGCCGTTCCCACTGCCGGTCGGCGACATGTAGAAGTCGGTACCGAAAGAGCGGGCGGAGGCAAACAACAGGAGTGCAAGACAGGACATCGCGGCCGGCAATTGCAGCCGGAATTTCCTCATCAGAAGCGAACCTGCGACGCTTACGCCCCTACCCTTTTTCCCTTTGTCAGCCATTACGACCTAACTCTTTATCCCAGCATGCACGAACTGAGTGGTAGAAGCAATACTGGAATACCTTGAAGATCCTCTTTGGAATTGCTGGGAAACTCGTAGGTGGAACGGATCTTAGCGGGACATCTACTGAAAAGCTGAGCGGCAAAGGCAGCCGTCAAACGGCAGAACTGGGTGGATTACATTTTAGCCCTGAAGAGGCATATTCAATGCGCAATTTTCGACATGGCCGAATCCTTGGTCCTCATGCATCGCGACGTCGAACAAACGTCGCACACCGTCTGGAGGCGCATCTTGCGTAGCGTGCTGCTAGCCCTGGAATGAATCACCGACGAACGACGATCGCCTGATCAGGAGATCGTCGGGACGGTTCGCGCCAAAACATGTTGGTGGCGCGCACTCCATTCTTGTCCGCAATGGAAACGAAATTCGGTCGGTCGAGCGTAGTCAACTTTGAGCACTTGTCCATCCAATACGCGGCCGTCGAGGACTGCGATCGCTTTGTCGGCTTCTGCTGGTGAGGCCATCTGCAAAAAGGCAAAGCGCTCATATCCAGTCGAGTTGTGATCCACGATAAAACTGCAGCGAATGACCGTGCCGGCTTGTCTAAACACATGGAGGACCTGTTCTTCGCCCGTTAGCAGAGAAAGATTGCCCACATAGATTAGCGTTGTCATCATTCTCCTTCCGTCCACCTCGGCAAGGCTCACGGGCCGCGAGAGGGACATATCCTTGCTTTCGATCCATCGGGTTTGCAGCCATGCGGTACGCCGATGTGATTGGCGCACATGCAGATTCCTTCCTGATTCGGTTTGCAGGTCTGTTCCCTGTCGTATTCGGTTCCATGAGTTGAAAACTACGCCCCTGCCCACGAAACTCCATGCGTTGAGGCTCCGAATCTTACGTAGGCAGAATTCCTAACAACTCCGCCGGATTAGGACAATTTGTCTGTCGGAAAATTGGCGCAACGCCAGAATGTCAGCAGCGATCCAAGCGCTGCGAAAGCAGGATGTCCTCATAATCGCTGGCAAATAAACGTCTTAGGTTGGTTCGTCTACCGAGGCGCAACTGTTTGGCATGTCCACTGCAATACCACACGGCGGAAGGGATTGGAAATGCGGAAGCAGGTTCTAAAAGTTTCCACAGAAGTTTTCCGCGCGCTGCAAAAGCGAGCTCCCGCGTATATGTCGTTATCCGAAGAGAAGCCGGGTCCGTCCCAACTCATTCTGATAGATGACGACATTTACTGCGAGATTATCGACCGGGCCATTGCCAGGCGACAGTCGCTGGATCAGGTTTTACGGGAAATCTGTAGTCGAAACTGGGCGGTATTAACCTCTTAATCCTTGAGTTGATATTCTGAGGGACCACCTGAAAAGGTAGCTTCGCGTTGATTTTACGCATCTTCGGGTTACCTTTGCTGCGCATGGCAACGGAGGTGGCTAATGAAAGCGATTGCAGTATTCCCGGACCAGCGTGAGATCAAGCTCATCGATCATCCACCGCCGTCCGTTAACAAACCTACCGAAGTAAAACTCCGCATGCTGGAGGTCGGCGTCTGCGGAACCGACAAAGAGATCGCGGCCTTTCAATATGGCACTCCGCCCAACGGTTCTCCTTATCTGGTCATCGGGCATGAATCCCTCGGCGAAGTCGTCGAGGTCGGCACAGCCGTCAGGCGTTTTCGGCCCGGTGATCTCGTCGTGACCATGGTGCGCCGTCCTTGTCCGCACCCGGAATGTGTGGCCTGTCGCCAGGGCCGGCAGGATTTTTGTTACACCGGTGATTTCACTGAACGAGGCATCAAGCTTCAGCATGGATTCATGACGGAATACGTGGTGGACGATGAGCGCTTTATGAACCTCGTGCCACGCGAACTCCGGGAGGTAGCGGTGCTGGTCGAGCCGCTGACGATTGCCGAGAAAGGCCTCACACAATTATGGCAGGTCCAACAACGATTGCCTTGGGCCTGTCCCGTCACACCGGGCAAACCCGCGGCCTTTTGTCATCGCGCCGTTGTGCTCGGCGGTGGGCCCGTCGGCCTGTTGGGCGCGATGACGCTGGCGAAGGAAGGTTTCCAAACGTTTGTTTACTCGCAGGAACCAGAGACGAGCATCAAATCTCAAGTAACAACATCGATCGGCGCCACCTACGTGTCCGCGCAGGATACGAGCCTCGTCGAACTGGCCAAGCGCGTTGGAAATATCGACGTGGTGTATGAAGCCACCGGCGCGGCAACGGTATCCTTTGACCTGATGGAGTTGCTGGGAGCAAATGGCGTGTTTGTTTTCACCGGCGTCCCGGGACGGAAAGCGCCGATCGAGTTGGATGCCGACCTCATCATGCGCAATCTGGTTCTAAAAAACCAAGTCGTGTACGGCACGGTCAACGCCAACCGCGAAGCGTTTGAAGATGCCATCCGCGATTTGCAGATGTTCACGAAGAAATGGCCGGAGGCGGTGCGGAAACTCATCACGCGGCGTTATCCGATGGAACAACATCGGGAATTGCTCCTGGGCCGGGCCGGCGGAATCAAGAACGTGATCTCCATCGGCTGAACCAACCCACACGATGACGCAGGAGGAAATCAGGCTGGCCGAAGACGCCCGGCGCGAGAAAAACTGGAAGCGTTGGGGACCGTATCTCTCCGAACGCCAATGGGGCACCGTGCGCGAGGATTATTCCGCCGACGGAACCTGTTGGGATTACTTGCCCCATGACGTGGCCCGCAGCCGAGCCTATCGTTGGGGCGAAGATGGACTGCTCGGGATCACGGACCGCGAATGCCGGCTCTGCTTTGCCCTGGCACTGTGGAATGGTCGCGATCCCATCCTGAAAGAACGTCTGTTCGGCCTGACGAATGAAGAGGGCAATCACGGCGAAGACGTGAAGGAGTGCTATTTCTATCTCGATTCGACGCCAACGCACTCTTACATGAAGGCGCTGTACAAGTATCCCCAATCCGAATTCCCGTACGACCAACTGGTCGAAGTCAATCGTCAACGTGGAAGAGGAGAGCCCGAGTTTGAGCTGATCGATACCGGCATTTTCAACGACAACCGCTATTTTGACGTGCTCGCCGAATATGCCAAAGCGTCCCCAGACGACATCCTGATCCGCGTGACCGTCTTCAATCGCGGACCGGAAACCGCTGTGCTTCATCTTCTGCCGACCCTTTGGTATCGCAACACGTGGATCTGGGGCTGCAAACACGACGGCTGCTGGGTCAAGCCCACCATGCATTTGGCGGACGAATTCAGCGTCGTTGGTGAACACGTAAGCTTTGGAAAGCACGTTTTTGTGGTTGGGCAAACGTTGGGACAAACCGCGTCCGCGCCGCAATTCCTCTTCACGGAAAATGAAACGAACTCCCGGCGCCTCTTCCAATTGGACAACTATACGCCTTACGTCAAAGACGCGTTCCACCAATACCTGATCCAGGGCAAGAGCGATGCCGTCAATCCGAAGCAGACCGGAACAAAGGTTGCCGCGCACTACAAATTCACTCTGCCGGCCAACGGCCAGGCGGTGGTGAAGATGCGGCTGACCGCCGCTAGCAGCTCGCCGAGCGATGAGAGCCTACCTGGCAATTTCGATGAGATCTTCGCCGCGCGCATCCGCGAGGCGGAAGAATATCGGGCCGCTGTTGTTTCTGCCGACCTGAACCTGCAAGAAAAACTGATTGTGCGACAGGCGCATGCCGGCATTCTTTGGAGCAAGCAGTTCTATCATTACATCGTCCGCGATTGGCTGGAGGGTGATCCACAACAGCCGTCTCCGCCAGCCAGCCGTAAGCGTGGGCGGAACTCGGATTGGCTCCATCTGTACAGTCGCGATGTCATCTCGATGCCGGATAAATGGGAGTACCCATGGTTTGCCGCATGGGACCTGGCTTTCCACATGATCGTCCTCGCCGGCTTGGATCCACAGTTCGCCAAGGAACAACTCGTTCTTTTATTGCGCGAATGGTACCTGCACCCCAATGGGGAACTCCCCGCCTACGAATTTGCATTCGATGATGTGAATCCGCCGGTTCATGCCTGGTCCTGCTGGCGCGTGTACAAAATGACCGGCGCCCGCGGCCAACGCGACCGCATTTTCCTCTCGCGCACGTTCCAAAAGCTCGTCATCAATTTCACCTGGTGGGTCAACCGTAAAGACGCCGGAGGCAACAACATTTTTGGTGGCGGCTTTCTGGGCTTGGACAACATCGGCGTGTTCGATCGCTCCCAACCGTTGCCGAACGGCGGCCAACTCGAACAGGCCGATGGCACCGCGTGGATGGCGTTTTTCTGCAACACGATGTTGTCGATGGCACTGGAACTGGCGCGTGACAACCCCGCCACCGAGGACATGGCGTCAAAATTCTTCGAACACTTCGTCGCCATTGCCGATGCGATTAATACTGTCGGCGGCTCCGGACTCTGGGATGAGACGGATGGTTTTTATTACGACCAACTCAAAGTCAAGGACGAGACCACACCGCTCCGTGTCCGTTCGTTGGTAGGACTGCTGCCGCTGATTGCGGTAGAAGTGCTGGAAGAAGAGATCATCGAAAAGTTGCCGGGCTTCCGCAAGAGATTGCAGTGGTTCCTCGAACACCGCAAAGATCTGGGCCGTTCCATCGCTTACATGGAAACCGAGACCGGCAACCACGGACATCGTTTGCTGGCGATTCCGTCGCGCGAACGCCTCGAGCGCGTTTTGCGCTACATGCTCGATGAGAACGAATTCCTTTCGCCGTTCGGTATTCGGTCGGTATCGAAATTCCACGAGCAACACCCTTTTGTCATCGACATCGATGGTGCGGAATATCGCGTGGATTACTCGCCCGGCGAAACGACCACCGGCCTGTTCGGCGGCAACTCGAATTGGCGCGGCCCCGTCTGGTTCCCCAGCAATTACCTGCTCATCGAAGCCCTGGAACGGTACCATCATTTTTATGGGGAGGCGCTGACGGTCGAATGCCCGACGGGCTCAGGCCGCCGATGGAACCTGCAACAGGTGGCCGACGAACTCCGCCGCCGGCTGACCAGTCTCTTCCTGCCGGATGGGAGCGGACATCGGCCCTGTCACGGCAACGACCAACGCTACGCCACTGATCCACATTGGAAGGATCTAATCCTTTTCTACGAACATTTTCACGGCGATACGGGCCGCGGGCTCGGAGCAAACCACCAAACGGGTTGGACCGCCCTCGCGGCCCTCTGCATTGAAGACATCGCCAAGAGACGGCGCCACCCTCGCCGACCATAGTAGCATTTCCGGCAGCCGGGATTTTTCTTGTAGGGACCAACCAGATTTGCTAGCGTGAATTGCGGAGGGCCAGGGTCAAGGGGCAACCGATGGAAAGTGATGCCTGCGAGCGTCCAACATTTGGTGAATACGATGAGTGAGGCTTATCAGTTCCTTGCGTTGGTTCTTTTTGTGTGGTTCGCGTGTCTCATTCAAAGCCATCGTCTGTTCTACAAATTCCGGGCGAAATATCCGGAGATTGCGCAGCGGGAAATTCCGCGCGCCTTTGAAACATACGAACATCCGGAGAAATTGATTTACTTTCTGCGCCCCAAATCGCGTGAGGTGCTGAGAAACGATCCAGAATTGTGGTGGTTGCGGCAACAGGTCAAATTCCTGACCATTCTCTCGGTGATCATGCCGCCAGCGGGGATCGTGTATCTGTTGCGCACTGTGATTTCCTGAGGCCGGTAAGAACCTCGATGACCCGCTAGCGAATACTCCCCGCCGCGTTCCGGCTGTCGCGAGGCTTGAATCCTATCGATTCGCTTTGATTCTGATCTTCACCAAGTCGCGATCCTCGTTCCTGCCTCTCAACTCAAGGATTAACCTGGCTTTTCTGAGCAAACCGGAGAATGTCGTTCGCTTGCCGGAAATAGTGAGATAGCCATCCACCCTATTGCGTGAATTCTCAATCAATTGCCCGATCGGCACGTTAGGGACACTCGCTTCCGCCACGTTGAATACCGCGGGAGTCTGGGCGTCTTCCGCGATGACGTACTGCACCTCGGTCTTGAGGCCGGCGACCACCACGGTGCCGGTCCAGTTTCCGTCGAGGACCGTGTGATTTTTCGCCGGCCGACCGTGCCACTTGAACACGGCGTTACTGGTCACAATACTGCCAAACAATCTCTTCTGGAAGTTCACTTTGCCGGACAGCGCCCCGGTCCAATTCGTTTCGCCCGCCACCACCTCGGCGATGGTCCCGGAGAACCTTCCTTTTATGCCCAGCGTCCACTGACCGGAAAGCGTATCCAGTCCGAACATTCCGAGGCGAATTCCATAGCCTGTTGCTATCCCATCATCGTTGAACGTGACAAAGCCAAGCCCTCGGTCAGCGTCGTGAATGGTCACTTCCCAGTTCCTCAGAGGTGAATTGTTTCTCCCTACGACGATTTGGACCGCCGCGGAGGTGTTTGTCATGCCCCATAAATCCGTGGCGCGCGCAGTGAGAATGTGGCTGCCTAACACTGGCGAGTTCAGCACGTTTGTGGCCGGGCTGGAAGAGGCTTCACCGAGCTTATTCGATCCATCAAAGAATTCAATCTTGCTGATCTCGTCGTCACTGCCGGCGACGGCGACAATCATGATCGACAGATTCGTCAGCGTCGGATAACGCATGCCATCCACGGGCCGCACGATGCTGACGGAAGGAGGGAAATGGAGCACGTTGGTCACGGCAACGTAGTCGGCCCGTGTTAACGATCCGGTGCCGCCCGGTCCCGAAACGGTAAGGCTGACCGAAAAAGCACCGGCATTCGTATACGTATGGCTTGGATTCGGAGCGCTGCTGGTTGCGTCATCGCCAAACATCCAGGCATAATTCGTGATGGTGCCGGTCGAATTATCGCTGAAAGTTACCTCCAGCGGCGCTGCGCCATTGGTTAGATCCGCTGTGAAATTGGCAACGGGCGCGGTCGCCGTGATGTAATTGGACCTTGTTAATGTGCTGGATCCGAGAGGACCGGAGACCGTTAAACTCACGGAATAGGAGCCGGCGTTCGTGTATGTATGGGTTGGATTCGGGGCGCTGCTGCTCCCGCCGTCCCCGAACGTCCAAGAATGATTCGTAATCGAGCCGGTTGAGTTATCGCTGATAGCCACCATCAGCGATGCCGGGCCGTTCGTGGGATTGGCTGTGAAACTGGCAACTGGAGGTGCTATTCCCGCGCCGGTCAGCGCATTCGTAGAATCGCCACCGTTGCTGGCGAAATTCACTTCGCCGGCGAATGAACCCGCACTGCCAGGGGCGAACATCACGGACACAGTGCCTGTGTGACCGCCCGAGATGCCGAAGGCGCTGCCGCTCAGCAACGCAAATCCACCACCGCTTACTGTGGTGCTACCATTCAAAATATCGCCTCCGCCATTGATTACCGAGAAGTCCTGCGTGCTGGATTGACCGACCGCCAAGGTGCCGAAATCGTAACTGGCCGGCGTAACCGTCAACTGCGGCGGAACATAAGCTACTGTGATGAACGCAGGCTTGCTATTTGTGCTGACGCCTGCGGGTCCACTGGCCACGAGAGCAACCGTATAGGTTCCCGCTGAACTGTATTGGTGTATCATATTTGTGCTGGTGGTGTCCGTGGTATCCCCGTCACCGAAATCCCAGAACCGATTCGTGATGGTGCCGGACGACGTATCAGTGAATGTGACGGTCAATGGAGGAGTCCCATTGGTTGGATTGGCCACGAAATTCGCGACGGGCACAATCGGCTCAATCACAGATGCTTTCCCCCACCACGTGCCCCAACGCGACTGACTATTGGTGGATGTGGCATATTCTTGGATTGTCCAGAAGTCCTGATCGTCCACCGGGTCCACGACTGTGGAAGTGTGATCGCCCCAGCGCAGCGGCGGGCTACTGCGCGCAAATGTAACGTCACCGGCCTTCAACAGGACCGGCGTCTCAAAAGTATTGGTCAGATCAGTATGCAATCGCACCGCATAATAAGCGCTGGGATAACTTGTGGCGGAGAAGACGGCGCAGCCGATCATCGCATCATTGAATTGATTCACCGCCATGCTGGGATAAGCGTAAAAAACCACTCCAGCCGGGTCATCGATGCGCCCACGCTGCTGAATCGCGCCGCTGGGCGAGATCTCCCACCATTGAACGGCAGAGCGGGTCACGGCGCCCGCCGGAAGAAAAACGGTATGCGTGGTCCAGATCGAACCGTTACGGTAAACGGCATTCTGCAATCGTGAATCGTCAAGGCAGATTTTCTCGGAACTTCCCAACTGTGGTCCAATGTCACAGGTGGAGGGAGAGTTATCCCATGGATTGGGCGTGCTGACATTGGCACCCGCGTGCAGGATTTCGGCCCCCACCGTTCCGTCGAGGTAAAAAAGGCGCAACACGCCGTTACCGTTGGTATTGCCGCTGATTTCCGTGAGCAAATAGAGGTTGGAAATCGTATTGTCGTAGGTGGCGCAGGGTTCCTGTACGGTGCCATAGGTGTTCGTGTCGCTATTGCCAAACCGCCGATAGGCGCCGTCACCGCCGGCGTACAGGTTGGTTTTGCTGAAAGTGTAAAGCTGCCAATTTGGCGCACCGTCGCCAATGTCAAAAGCCGTGATGGCCACTACAATCCAGTTCTTGTTGAATCCAATGTTCGGATAATTGGCCCATTTCTCCGCAACCGCATTGGTGTTGATATTCACCCGGTACACATTCCAAGCGCCGGAGGGATCGCCGGTTTGCGTGACGCCCACCAGCACCGCCGATGTATTGGTGTTGTAGTCCGCCACCGCGGTCGTCATCCACCGGTCAGAATACGGATCGTAAACTACTTTTGGATCGAAAGCGCCGCGCGGGTCGAGAAATGGCCCCACCACCGACCAGAAATTGCTGACCGCCACCGTGAACAAGTTGGTTCCACTTCGATTCTGAATCCGAATCACCCGATCCAAGGTCGAGACGATGTGTTCCGGGCCTACCGCGCCGCCTGGGAAAGGCGGATCCTGCGTGCCGTTGTCCGCCACAGCCATAAAATTCGTGGGGCTCGCAGGAGGCCAGTTGCCCGCATCGTTTACCGGGGGCAAATTGGAAAGCGTAACACTCGCCTGATTGGTCGGGAGTCCCGCCTGTCCCGTCAGCGTTTGCGCCAACAGAGGAGCTGCTATTGTCCAGACCAGACAAACCGGAGCCAGAAAAATCTCCAGTTTAATTCGAAATCGCGTTCTCAATAACGACGCTCCTCTTTCCCTACGTCGCAAAATCGAGCGGCAACATACCGACAAGTCTCGGCCCCGCAAGCGGCCAGGTGAGCAACGCATCCGGATGCGCTACTGCTGCTGGTACCAGGCCACGACCTTCTCGATTCCCTTGTGGAAATCGATGCCGGGCGTCCAATGTAGCAGCTTTCTTGCCTTTTTGATGTCGGCCTGACTGTCGCGAATGTCGCCGGGACGTGGCGCTTCGAATCGCGGTTGCACTCTCTTGCCGGCGATGGTGCTGATCGTCTCGACCAACTCCAACAGCGAAATGCGGTCGCCACAGGCAATATTGAAAGTTTCACCCAGCGCTTCCGGGGGCGCATCGCAGGCAGCCAAATTGGCGCTGATAATGTTTTCGACATGCGAGAAATCACGGGTTTGCCTGCCGTCGCCATAGATTGCCGGTGGCTCGCCGTTTAGTATGGCGGTGATGAACCGAGGAATGACTGCGGCATACTGCGATTGAGGGTCCTGCCGCGGACCGAAGACGTTGAAGTAGCGCAGCGAAATCGTTTCCAGTCCGTAAAGATGCCGAAAGATCCCACAGTAGTATTCGCCCGCCAGTTTTTGCACCGCGTACGGTGAAAGCGGTGATGGCGTCATATCCTCGCGTTTCGGCAGCGTCGGTGTATCCCCGTACACGCTCGAAGAGGAACTGAACACCACGCGTTTGACACCGGCATCCCGGGCCGCCAGCAACACGTTGAGTGTACCCGTGACATTGGCCTGGTTGGTCGTATGCGGGTCTTCAACGGAGCGGAAAACACTGGGTACAGCTCCAAGATGAAGGACATATCGCACATTATTCATCGCATGTCTGAGCGCGTCAATTACGCGGAGGTCGCTTTCAACGATCTCAATTTTATCTTCGATGGCCGCGAGGTTCTCGCGCCTGCCGCTGGAGAAATTGTCGAAAATGCGAACGCTTTTCCCCAGCCCGACCAGATGCTCGGCGATATTCGATCCAATGAAACCTGCTCCACCGGTAACCAAATAATCCATTTCCTGATCTCCTGTGCTACTCGCTGTTATGCACGTTTCCGGCTTGGCTGGATAGAGAAAAAAGATGCCAGGCCGTATCGGAAGCCTCGCCCAAACCTGCCCGCGTGGCCGCAAACAGAAAATCGGGCGTGGTTCGTCCGAGCAATTTCAGCGGGACGCGTATAATCAGCCGATTTTGAATGCTCACGACATTCAGCGGGCTGCTCGTGATTAGCCGGCCGTTATTGAAGACGTGGACGTGGCCCAGTGGGGTGATATTCACTTGTAGTTTCGGGAACGAGTCGAAGTGCTCACCCTGTTTAAAAGCGTAAAGGTACAAGTGGACGTTGGCGCGTTTTCCCAACCGGTTCCGCAGTGTCACCTGCGCGATGAGATCATCGCCTTGCCGCAGGAAAGCGCTTTCTTCCAGTTCCAGTGACGATGGCTGCGCTTCTTCAGTGGGCGCACCTGGTTCCTCCCTTTCCGATTCGATCTCGCTCTTCGGATTGTTTTGCGCATCCACCGGCGCAATGCGCAGCGCCTTGGTGCGAATCGCTTTTCTCCAATCCAGAACGGCGGTGGCCGGAATAATTGGCACCGACGGCACATCGATGGTGGCAAAAATCTCGTTGGTTCGCGCAAAAGAAACGAGAAAATACTCGCGGGTGGTCAGTTGGGTCCGGTGCTGCAGGATGGCCTCGTACTTTTTCTGAATTTGCTCGGAAGTGAGCGGATCGAACATCCAGTTGCCATCGTCGAGCAACGCTCGCGGTGGTTCCAGCTCCAATTCCGGATGATAATGATACGGCCGCGGCCAACGCCCGAAATGGATCACGTAGTAATAAATCTCCGGTGGAGGTTGAGAGGCCAGTTGCAGCACTGCCAGACGCACGAAATTGGCGGCCGCGCGATGATCGGGATTAGTGTCCAAAGGATGCGTCACAAAAATCTTCGTTGGACGAAACTGCTGAAACACCGCGAGCAGGTCCGCCACAATATTCTCCGGCTTGTAGGGATGCCCGAATCCAAACGTATGGGGATACGGGACTGCATCCGCCAACGTGGCGTCGCTACGAAATGGAGGGCCGAATCCCCAATAGTCGCGCCATATGCGCAGTGTGCCGTAATCCGGATACCCCAGAAACGTCAATTGTTCGCGCTTGATCCCGAGCCACTTCGTGCTCGCAATCGCCTCCCGTTCGCGCATTTCTCCGAAGGCGCGATACTGGCTGGCGCGAAAGTGGATACGTAATTTGTAAAGCTTGAACGCGATCTGGTTGTGGTCACCGCTTGTTAGGTAAATGATGTGGACGGCGGCACCAGTCTTCTGCGCTTGCTGTATGAGGCCGCCCGCGCCCAGTACGTCATCGTCCGGATGCGGCGCCACCACGACAATGCGGTCACCGGCTGTGATCGAGGGAAATGTTTGCTGTCCTGACGTGCTACCAACCGCCAGAATCAACCCAAGGACAAGGACAGCCGCGCGCCGCATGTCACCTGCCGATGCTCTTGTATACAAAACCCAATTCCGACATCTTTTGAGGATCGAAAATATTGCGTCCATCAAGCACGATCGGGTGATTCATCACGGTGCGCAGCTTCTCCAGATCCAGCTCGCGAAATTCATCCCATTCGGTGCAAACGATCAGCGCATCTGCATTCGTTGCGGCAGCATACGGCCCGTCGCAGAACTCAACGCCGGGCAACACCTCGCGTGCTTTCTCCATGGCCTTCGGATCGTAGGCGCGAATTTTTGCGCCTTCTTTCTGCAACGGACCAATCACCTCCAGCGACGGTGCCAGACGCATGTCATCGGTGTTCGGTTTGAAAGCCAGCCCGAGGACGCCGATGGTCTTGTCCTTCACGATCCAGAGCGTGTCGTGTATTTTCTTCAGAAACCGGTGGATCTGGTCCGCGTTGATTCGCTGCACTTCCCGCAACAACCCGAAATTGCAGCCCAATTGGTCGGCAATATGGACAAAAGCGCTGAGGTCCTTGGGAAAACAGGAGCCGCCGTAACCCAGTCCGGCATTGAGAAACGCCGCGCCAATTCGTTTATCCAGCCCCATCCCATGCACGACATCCGTGATGTTGGCGCCACTGGCTTCACAAATCTGCGACAACGCGTTGGCGTAGGAAATCTTCAAAGCCAGGAAAGAATTGCAGGCGTGCTTGATCAACTCCGCGGAATTGACATCCGTGACGATGATCGGTGCGTTGAACGGCGAATAAATCTCTTTCATTTTCGCCACAGCCCGCTGATTGGCGACGCCGACGACGATCCGATCCGGCTGCATCAAATCCTGCACAGCGCAACCTTCGCGCAGGAATTCGGGATTGCTGACCACGTCAAAGTCGACCGTGTTTTTACTGTAGCGCTTGATGGTTTCGGCAACCTTTTCCCCGGTTTTTACCGGCACGGTTGATTTGTCGACGATGATCTTGTAGTCGGTCATCGTCGCTGCGATCTCGCGCGCCACGCGCTCCACGAAGCTCATGTCTACGGACCCGTCCGGTTTGGGCGGCGTGGGCACCGCAATGAAAATCACGTCGGAATTCTGCACGCCGTCAGAGATTTCTCCTGTGAACCGCAACCGGCTGGCCCCGACATTGCGCTTCACGATTTCTTCGAGACCCGGCTCGTAAATCGGGATGCCGCCCGCCTGCAGCTTCTCAACCTTCTTCAGGTCGTTGTCTACGCAAACGACGTGATGCCCTGCTTCAGCAAAGCAGGCGCCGGTCACCAATCCCACGTAGCCCGTTCCAATAATGCTGATTCTCACCATGAGCAATATTCTCCAAGAAATGGTAGAAGCGATTTGTAACCGCGACTGGTCGCCGGCGAAATCCGCTCCCACGAGTCCATACAGCCGTCCGCAAGGTTTTTAATCCATCTTTAGTCCACCGTCAACGCGAAGTTCGGAAATGCTTTCAGCGTCACGCTGAAGAAGAACGTGGTTTCATCCGACCGCACGCGCTCGCTCCGGTAACGAAAGCCGTAATTGATGAACCAATCGTGTGTTTCCTGCCGCAAGACATATTCCTGTTCCTCCCACGTGCCGTCTTCCATATCAAATCGTTCGTACAACTGCGCCACCCAATGCCGCGAGAGCCGACAGACAAAGTCGCCGCTGACAAGATTGCTGTCGTCGCGCAAATAGCGGGTGCCAACACCAAAACTCCAGCGGTCGGCATCCACCAGCCTCGCCGCCGAATTGAACTCATGCAGCTTGCCATCATTCAAACCGTATCGCGTAAACCCGTCGAGCGTCAGCCACCTCCACGGCCGCAACTCGACCGTGCCGAAGAAATCGGAAAAATCCGTTTGGTTGGTCGTAAACGAAGAGAAGTTTTTCTCGGCATGCCAATCGGTCCAACCGGTGAGATCGATGAGGTTCCAAGCCTGGCCATCGCGCCGCGTCTGGAGCGTTTGCCGCAAGCCAAACCGCAACGTGTCCTGCGCGTCGATCGCATCGATCGTGTCAAAAGCCGGGAACTCCAACGGCGAGTAGCGCGTCACCGAAAGCCCATCTCCTCCGCGCAATGTCACCTCGCGGATGGAGTCGAATTGGAATAGCTCGTTGGTTCGTTTGTCAGGTTGCGGTACCCACTGATAATCGGCAAACGGCTGCACGATGTGCCGCAAGCCGTCGATTCGAAACCAATCATTGTGCACGCCGTCCCATTCACGCGACATCTTGAAAGAAGTCTGCAGCCCAAGGTCGTAAACCAGACGCGTCACATTTTGCGTATCGTCGGAAGTCTCCGGGGCGCGCGAGTAAAACGTCGCCCGCACTCCCGCCCGGGGAATCACCGAAAGCCAGCCGCCGAGCATTTGGGGAGAGACGATTTGATGAAAGGTGTCGGCGCGCACGGCGTTGCCGAAGAAATTCGTCCCCGCCGCACCCACCACATTTGTGTTGCCGGGATCGTTGTGATATTCGCCGACGCTCGTCTCGCCTTCATAAAAAAACGGCGTCTGGCCGAGCCGGGCTCGATTGATCGCCAACTTCGCCTCGGGCAAACGCTCCACTTCGGCAAAGAAATCGTTGAATTGCGGACGCGCCAGCAACGAGAGTGTGTAATTCGGTCCGCGTTTCGTGATGTCCGCCACTGAGTCGGGTTCGCGATCATGCCGAAATTCGTCCCGAAAGAAGTCGTCCATCACATTGGGGTCGCTCAACTTGTTCAGGTCGACTGTCAGCGTGACGTCGTTGGTCAGATATTGCTTGTGTTCCCATTCGCCACGGTATCGGAGATGGTCGAGGCCCTTGCCGGAGTCGAACTGCTTGTCGTCTTTCGGGTTCGCGTCGTCAATGTAATAGCCGCGCAACGCACCCTGGCCACCCGAATCCATCCGGTACTTCAAATCGGCTCCCGTGCCGAAGCCGCGGCGCGTACGTTCATCGGCATGAACCGTCAAGTCCACATCTTGATTCAGTTTCCAATTCACGCTCGTCAACAGATAAAAACCCCAGAGAGAATTTTCACCGAGACTGAGTCCCACCGGCGGCTGATCGCCCTTCATCGGCCAGACGAGGACAGGGAACCAAAACACCGGCGTGTTTCCGAAGCGGAGCGTGGCATTGTAAAGCACGGTCCGATCGCCCGGCCAAATCTCGCCGTGGGCCGCCTCGACATGATAGTCCGGCTTGTCGTAATCGCAGGTCGTGATCGAACCGTGTGTGAACGTGTAATGATTCGTACCAGCTTGTACGAGATTGTCGCCCTCCAAATATATCGGATCGATGAATCCTCGAACGTGCTCCCCCTTGAGCGCGTGAGTGTCGAAGTTGTAATACAGCGTTGGGCCGACCCACTCTTCGCCGGGCCGGTTCAGCCGAACGTGGCCTTCGGCCCAGGCATCTTTCGTGTCGCGGTTGAACTTCACGTGATCCGCGCACAGTGTATCGCCTTTGTAGCGGATGACGACGTTGCCATCGGCTGTATACGTCGCGGACGGTTGATCGAACCTCATTATCTCTGCGTTGATGGTCGCAGAAGGACCTATGTGCTGTTTCTTGGCGGTTTCCTCGGCCCGACCGGCCAATCCCATGAAGATTGCAGCCGCTGCCGCTAACAGGAATCTCCCCACGCTCCTCATAAATCGGCGCGAACGCTAACACACAGTCCGCCGCACCAGCAAGACGGAAAGGGCTGTTACCCCCCTTTCCTTCGCTGGGGAAGGGGTCAGGGTGAGGGGTCGTCCTCCAATTCTCACAGACGCAAAGCTCGACTTCACCCGTGCGAAAACCTGCGCCGGCCGCCGCAGTCACACGGAACCGAATCGCTTCCGATCCTGCGCCCAAAGCTCATTTCCCACGCCCGAACCGCAAAGCTCACAGCCCATCGCTCACCTAGCACGCGCTTTGCTCATTCACATGCCAGGAAACGCGCCCATGAAAAGATCGCTCAAGATACCGCCTGGAAAACTGACCGAATGGATCGAGTTCTACTGGTTGCTGCTGAGCAATCCTGCGTTTCAGGCGGCGTCCGACAAGCGCAAAGCCTACTTCGAGCACTGTCTCGCCAAGGTCTACAACACGCCGTTCTGCTGAAGCGTAAAGTTCCCAAAACTCTGGAGCGTGAAGCTCCGCAGCCTTTCGCGCCCCCCCGTCACATTCGCATCGACCCGTATCCACTGGTGGCGGACATAGCAGCTTAAGAATTTGCTGACGAAAACGCCGCCGGTTTGCTACGGTGCAGACATCCATGAGCGTCCGTGTCAGATTCGCTCCCAGTCCGACGGGCTTCCTGCATATCGGCAGCGTGCGCACCGCCTTGTTCAATTGGTTGTACGCACGACATACCGGCGGGACGTTCGTCTTGCGCATCGAGGACACCGATGCCGCACGCAATACCGAGCAATCCCTCCGCACCATTCTCGACGGATTGAAATGGTTGGGGCTCGATTGGGACGAAGGCCCGGAGAAAGGTGGTTCGTGTGGACCATACTTCCAATCGCAACGTGCCGATCTTTACAGGAAACGCGTTCGACAGCTTCTCGATGCTGGCATAGCTTACGAGCGCGAAGGCGCCATCCGTTTCAAAATGCCGCGCACTCCGATCACCGTCCCTGACCTGATTGCCGGCAATGTGACGCGGGAACTCGCTGACCGCGAGCTGCAAGATCCCGATTTCGTGATCGTTCGGAGCGACGGCAATCCGGTGTTCCACTTCGTCAACGTGGTCGACGACCTGGAGATGAAGATCACGCACGTCATTCGCGGCGAAGATCATTTGTCGAACACGCCGAAACACATTGCCTTGTTTCGTGCGTTCGGAGTCGAGCCGCCGAAGTACGCACACATTCCGATGATTCTCAATCCGGACGGCACGAAAATGAGCAAGAGCGATCCGGACCCGCAGAAAGCCCGGCTGGCATCGCTCCAGACGTACCTCAATGAGGGATACGTGCCGGAGGCCGTGCGCAATTATCTTTGCCTGCTGGGCTGGTCGCCCAAAGATAACCGCGAGATTTTGCCCATTGACGACGTGATCCGATTGTTTGACTTGCCACAGATTCTGCGGGCCAATGCCCGGTTCGACCTGGCGAAACTCACTTGGATCAACGCCGAATACATTCGCGCCATGTCGCTGGAACGGTTTATTGAACTGGCGCGACCTTTTGTCGGAGGACACGATGATCCGAAAGTATTGGGCTTGGTCAAAGAGAAGGTCAAACTGCTCAAGGAACTTCCGGACTGGACCAGCTATTTCTTTACGGATGATTACCCGTTCGATCCCGAGGCGGTGAAGAAATCCTGCTCCGCGCCCCAAACGAGCGAACGATTGACGAAACTTGCGGACAGATTTGCGACGGTGAACTCGTGGGACGTGGCTGGCATCGAAACCGCATTGAAAGCGTTGGCGGCGGAACTGGGCGTGAAGACCGGTGAACTGATTCATCCCTGTCGTGTCGCGGTTTCCGGCAAATCGGCCGGGCCATCCTTATATCACATGTTGGAGGTGCTTGGTCGCGACCGCGTTTTGGCGCGCCTGCGCCGGGCAGTAGACAGGTCCAAGAAATGATTAGGCGACTTTTCCATCTCGGTCCATGACCACGGCGAATAAAATCACCATCATTCGCATTCTCTTGATCCCGCTGTTCGTGTGGGTGACGCTGGATTACATTCGGAATTTTCAGAAGGGCGGGGAGAAAGAATGGGAGCGTGTGGCGGCCTGCGCCATTTTTGCCGCGGCCGTTATTTCGGACGCGGTGGATGGATATATCGCGCGTCGGTACCGCCAGAAGAGCGAATTGGGCAGCTTTCTTGATCCGTTGGCCGACAAGGCTTTGCTTGTATCCGGGCTGATTCTGCTGAGCATTCGATTCAAGGATGGCACGCCGTTCGACCAATTGCCGTTGTGGTTTCCGGTGCTGGTCATCAGCCGGGATATGATTCTGCTGGCCGGCACGGTGCTGATCCACATGCTGGCCGGTCACGTGACGGCGCGCCCGCGCATCGTCGGCAAATGCGCCACGTTCTTCCAAATGATCACGCTCGGCTGGGTCCTGCTGCAAATCGAGCATCCTTCCTACGAGTGGCCACTCTATGCCGCCGGGTTCTTTACTCTTGTTTCCGGCATTTGGTACATCTTCGATGGTGTCCGACAGCTTAACGTTCACGAAGCCAAGAAGACCTAATGCCAAATCGCGCCTGACGATCCTGCGGCGTCGCGCCGTCCGCATCCGCAAAGAAATTGAACGCGAACGTTACGCCTTCAGATTATTGCGGTGCTTTCGCTGGCTTTCATTCGCGTGAGGGAGTGGACACTAGCACTATTCTCCAGATGCACGATCAGTAGGAGGGTTTGCGTTGCAGCCAGCCGGAAGTTAAGAACGCTGGCCGGCGTCTAAGCCACTTCCTTAAAGGGTATCACTCTGAGCGGAGCGAAGAATCTCCCTCGTTGCTGGAAACAATCAGCAATGCTCCTCTCGGAGTGAATGAGAAATCGCCAAGGCTTTATCTCGACGACACCGCTCGATTACCAAGCAGCTTGCCAGCAGCTTGAGCGTCGGCTGCAATCTGCCGCTTGAGCGCGTCGATTGACTCGAACCTTTGTTCCTCGCGCAATTTCTTCACGAATTCGACCTCGATTTCTTGTCCGTATATTTTGTTGTCGAAATCGAGAATGTGCACCTCTAACACGCGCCCAGCCGTCGGTTGTTCAAAAGTTGGGCGGACGCCGACATTGGCAACGCCGCCAAGACTCCCCCGCCCCAATAGTATGCGAACTGCATAAACGCCGTCCGGGGGCAGGACTTCGCTGTGCGAATCGACGTTGGCTGTTGGAAAACCGAGTTCATGTCCACGACGATCCCCCGCCATGACCGTGCCAACGATCGAGAAGGGCCGACCCAACATTGCCCCAGCGCGATCCAATCTTCCATTCAGGACGTGCTGACGGATGACCGTCGAACTGATCATCTCGTCGTCAAGCTTGACTGGCTGGATTTCTTGCGCCGAGAACCCGTACTTCGGCGCCAGAGCTTTTAGCAAGTGGACGTCGCCGTCGCGGTTGTGGCCGAAACGGAATCGTGTGCCGACGCAGATCTCCCGCAGATGGATCGCCTGTGCCACCTTTTCGACAAACCTCTCTGGCGGCAGAAGCGAGAACGCTTTGTCGAAGCCGAGCACCAGACAGGCGTTCACCCCCAACTTCTCGATTAGTCGGAGCTTGTGCGGAGTCGACGTAAGCAATTGCGGCGCCTTGTCGGGCTGCAAAACCTGCATCGGGTGCGGATCGAAAGTAAGCACGACTGAGGCCCCGCCTTCGCTCTGCGCGTCGTCTCGTGCCTGGCCGATCACGTGCTGGTGACCTAGATGAACGCCGTCGAAGACACCGATGGCCAGAAAAACCCGTTCGAATTTACCGACAATTTCCTCAATGGAACGGAAAATCTGCATTGCGTTTAAACGAAATCGGCCAATTTCAAAATCGGGATGATGATTTCTCTTAGCTGCTCGCGTGTCCGCTGAAGAATGGCCTCCAGTGAATGCGTATCTTTCACATCGAACTTGCCGGACCGTATCCGCCGCAGCTCAGAAAGATGCGCCCCACAGCCCAGCAAATCGCCGATATCCGAACACAGAGTCCGCACGTAGGTTCCCTTGGTGCAGGCCGCCCGAAACTTGATGCGCGGCAGGGCCAGCTCCAGCACGCGCAAATCATAGATGTGCACCAGCCGCGGCTCGCGCTCCACCGTCTTGCCTTTGCGCGCCAGTTTGTACAGCGGCGTGCCTTGATGTTTCACCGCGCTGACCATCGGCGGCACCTGCTGAATGTCCCCGCGGAATTTGGCGAACGCTGCTTCAATCTCTTCCCCGGTCAATGGCGGGACCGTCTTTTCCGCAATCACCCGACCATCGGCGTCTTGCGAATCAGTGCAAACTCCCAACAGCATGGTGCCCTCGTAAGTCTTGTCTTCGGACATTAATCGATCCTGCAACTTTGTCGCGCGTTCCAAAACGAGAATCAGCAGCCCCGTCGCCGCCGGATCCAAGGTGCCGCAATGACCGACCTTCTTGAACCCAAATTGGCGCCGCACCCGGTCCACCACGTCGTGCGAAGTCAAGCCGGCCGGTTTATCAACCAACAAGACGCCGTCGAATGGAGAAAGTTGCGGACTCATTCCGATCTTTTGGACCGTATGGGTTTCGAGCTTGAAGCATGGTCTATGGGCATTTGCCTGAAATTTCGGAATTGGCGGTTGGAGCTTTCAAAGTCCCGTCCCATTCAACGCTTCGCTTACAGCCGCAAGCACGCGGCGTTCGATCTCGCGCGGCTCGCCGGAAATGCGCGCTCCGGCCGCTTCGCGATGACCGCCGCCGCCAAATTGGGAAGCGACGGAATTCACGTCCACTTGCGGATGCTTCGACCGGAGACTGATGCGGACTTTCCCGGGTTCGGGCAGTTCCTCAAACAAAATCGCCACCAACACGCCGTCGATGGCGCGAGCGTAGTCGATCAATCCCTCGGTGTCCTCGCGCTTGGCTCCCGACTGCTGAAACATTTCCACGGTGACCCATGTATAGGCAATGCGCCGCTCGTGCGTCAGTTGCAGTTGTGCCAGCACCTTCTGCAACAGCATCAATCGCGCGTAGGGGTAGCTCTCATAAACTTCTCGGGAAATCTCGCCGACATTAATGCCGGTATCAACCAACTCGGCGGCGACGCGTAACGACTCCGCCGTCGTGCTGGCGTAACTGAACGAGCCGGTATCGGTCGAAATGGCCGCGAACAGGCATGTGGCTATCTCGCGCGTCAGAGGGAATCCGCCGCGTTTCAGCAGGTCGAATGCGATCTGGCCCGACGCAGGCGCTGCCGGCACGATCCAGTTGACGTCGCCGAATTTCTCGTTGCTGACGTGATGATCGATATTGATGAAATGCTTCTTATTCCCAATCCGTTGCGCGGCCGTGCCGACCCGCTGCCACGTCGAAGTGTCGATGGCGATCACGACGTCAAAATCCTTCGGCTCCGCCGGCGGCCGGGTGATCAACTCGGTGTGCGGCAGAAACCGGAACTTGGCCGGGACGTCATCGTCATTCCACGCTTCCACTTCCTTGCCGAGATCTTTCAGCAACAGCGCCAGCGCCAATTGCGATCCAATGGCGTCCCCATCCGGCCGGTAGTGCGTGAGTACCAGAAAGCTGTTCTGGTTCCGGAGCAACTCGGCAATTTGTTGCGAGGCATCCATCAGGTCTTCGAAAGGCTGTAAGGTGTATCCCCTGACTCGTCGCACGGCGTGAGGTCACGCGGCCGACAATCTTTTCGATCATTTCTCTTCATGCTTCAATTCATCGAGCAACTGTTCGATGTGACTGGCACGATCCTCCGTTTCATCAAGCACAAACTTCAGCTTGGGCGTGTATTTCAGAACGACATGCCGCGCCAATTCACGTTGGATGTGACCGTGTTGGCGTTCCAAAATTCCGAGCGCGCGCTGCTTGTGTTCCGGCGATCCGATGACACTCATGAAAACCCGACCTTCCTTGAGGTCCGGGCTGATTTCGGCCCCGGTAATCGTGACGAATCCACAATCGGTCAGGTTCAATTCCAGCACGATCCGGCTGACCTCGCGTTTCACCAGTTCGGAAACTCGTTGAATGCGGTGGCTGCTCATGGTGATATTGGCCCAAGAAAAAGAATAACGCGCACGCGACTGAATCGTTTCCGTGTCTTGTCCTCCGCTTGGGCGGTTGATGTTGAATTACAAACTCGCAGCGACTTTTTCGACCGTGTAACACTCCAGGACGTCGCCTTCCTGAACTCCCGGGAAGTTCTCCAATCGCAACCCGCATTCCGAACCAGCCTTGACCTCCCGGACATCATCCTGAAAATGTTTGAGGCTTGCGATGCGTCCTTCATATTGGACGGCTTTGCGGCGCAACAGGCGGACCCGCGCACTCCGGGCGATGCGGCCGTCAGTTACGACACAACCCGCCACGGGCGGCCCTTTCGACAGTTCGAAAATCTTGCGGACCTCGGCATGGCCCACCACCGATTCCTTCGATTCGGGCTCGAGCATTCCTTCCATCGATTCTTCGACCTGTTCGATCAGTTCGTAAATGATGGTATAAAGTTTAATCCGCACGCCTTCATTCTTGGCGGCGTCGCTCACTCCGCTTTCGAGCTTGACGCGGAAACCGATGATGATCGCGCCCGAGGCGCTGGCCAAAAGCACGTCGTTCTCGGTGATGCTGCCCACCGCGCCGTGGATGACTTCCAGTTCAACCTTATCGCTCTTCAGCTTGCCCAGCGCATCGGCAATCGCCTCCAACGATCCTTGCACGTCCGCCTTCAACACGACTCGCAGTGTCTTCTTCTCACCCTCTTTGAGCTGGGTAAACAAATCTTCGAGCCGTGAACCGCGGGCTTCGCCGGTGATCGCAGCGCGCGCTTCCAAGGTCCGCTGCTCGGCCAGCGCCCGCGCTTCCTTGTCGCTCTCCATGACGTGAAATTCAGCGCCCGCCTCCGGCAGCCCGGAAAGACCAACAATCTTCACTGGTGTGGATGGACCGGCTTCCTTAACACGTTGTCCTTTGTCGCTGATGAGCGCCCGAATCTTCGCCCAATGCGGCCCGCACACAATCCCTGCGCCCACCCGCAACACCCCTTTGCGCACCAACACCGTGGCCGTCGGCCCCATCCCCGGCTCGACCTGCGCTTCGATGACGTTGCCTTTCGCCGGCACCTTGGGACTGGCTTTCAATTCCATGATTTCAGCCTGCAGAAGAATCATCTCGAGCAACGTGTCGAGGCCTTTCTTCGTCGTAGCCGAAACTTCGACGGTGATCGTTTCGCCGCCCCAGGATTCGGGACTGAGCCCCTGTTCCTGCAGTTGCTTCTTCACGCGGTCGGGATTGGCAGTCGGCAAATCGCATTTGTTGATGGCGACGATGATCGGGACCTGCGCCGACTTGGCATGATTGATCGCCTCGATGGTTTGCGGCATGATCCCGTCGTCGGCGGCCACGACCAGTATCGCGATATCCGTCACGTTGGCGCCACGGGCACGCATCTTCGTAAACGCCTGATGGCCGGGCGTATCCAGGAAAGTGATGGTCTTGCCCTCCGGCAACGAAACCACGCTCGCGCCGATGTGCTGCGTGATTCCACCGCTCTCGTGCGCCACGACATCCGTCTTGCGAATCGCGTCCAACAACGAGGTCTTGCCGTGATCGACATGCCCCATCACGGTGACGACCGGCGGTCGCGGCTTGAGGTCCGAGGCCTTTTCGCCGACTTCGAGCGGCTCGACCTTCTTGGGAGGAGCGTGGACAATCCCGGCTCCGCGTTCGCGTTTTTCCAACTCGAACAGAAATCCGTGGCGTTCGCAAACCTTGCGCGCGATGTCCTCCCCGATTTGTTCCGTGAGGTTGGCGAACACACCCAACTCCATCAACTCCTTCAGTAAAACATGTGGCCGGACGCCGATCCGCTGGGCGAAATCGCGCACGATGACCGGCGGTTTCATCTGGATCACCTTGTTCCCTTTGTCGTCTACCACGAATGCGGGAGCCGCTGAAGCGACCACCGCCGGAACGGGTGTAGTTGGACGTGGGACAGGAGCAGCAGGAACAGCTCGGGGTGCCGTGGTAATTCGCACCGTCGGCTGCGGCGTGGGAGCTGCCCGTGGTGCCTGCGCCGGCGCAGGCGCTAGCGCCGGCGTTTTAGGTGCCGCAACGGCGGGTGCGGGCGGCGGCGGAGTTGGCGGCGCGACCTTTGCCAGTGCGGGCCTGGCTGTCTCCACAACGGTCGCGGGCGGTTCAACAACAGCCGGCGGCCCGGTCATGGTCGCGACAGCAGCTTCGCTTGCCTCCTTTTCAGCAATGGCCGGAGCCTGTTCAGGTGGCGGCGCAGGCGGCGCAGAAACCACAGGAGGCTCTGGCGCCGGTGCGGGGGGCGGCGGAACATAACCGTACTCCTTCTCGATTGCCTCGGCGGTAATCTTGTCCACCGTGCTCGAGGGAGTCTTCACGGGATAATTCATCTCGTGCAGTTTGGCGATCATTTCTTTGCTCGTCAGGCCGCATCGCTTTGCCAATTCATGTACCCGAATACTCATTACGTCTTTTGTTCACCTTCAACCGACGGTGTCGCTTCGCGGCGTTCTTGTTCCGCAATGGCCGCCTGCTGCACTGCCGTCGCCTTTTCTGCTCCCAAAATATCTGTTAAATCATTCAAGTCGGCCGCCAGCAATCCTTCCAAAGAATGGAAACCGCCACGAACCAACTGCTCCGCCGCCTCGCGCTCGATTCCTGGAATCGCCGTCATTTCCTGAACGGCGCGGGCCACCTTCTCCTCGAAGCCCAACTCGGCGGTCTCTTCCTTCTCGATCTCGATGTTCCAACTCGTCAGCTTCGCCGTCAATCGCGCGTTCTGGCCCTTCTTTCCAATCGCCAGAGAAAGCTGGTCGGGATCCACGATAATCTTGACCGAGTGCTTGGCCTCGTCAATCACCAGGTTCCGCAATTTGGCCGGGGCCAGCGCGTTCGTGACGAATTGCCGAACATTCGGGTCCCAGCGGATAATGTCGATCTTCTCGCCGCTGAGTTCGCGGACAATGTTCTTCACGCGCATCCCGCGCATCCCGACGCAGGCGCCGACTGGATCAACCTTCTCATCATGGGAAACAACGGCGATCTTCGTCCGATAGCCCGCCTCACGGGCAATCCCCTTGATCTCCACCGTCTTGTCCGCAATCTCTGAAACTTCCAGTTCGAACAACTTGCGGACAAAATCCGGATGACTGCGCGACAGCAGAATCTCCGGCCCTTGAATCGTGTTGTCCACGCTCAGGATATAGGCGCGGAGACGATCGCCGGGCTGGTATTCCTCGGTCGGCACGCGTTCGCGGCTGGGCATAACCCCTTCGATCTTGCCGAGATCAATAATGACATCGCTACGCTCGAACCGCCGCACCGTGCCCGACAGGATGTCGCCGGCCCGGCCTTTGAACTCCTCGAACACCATGTTCTTCTCGACCTGCCGGATGCGCTGCAGCATCGCTTGTTTCGCGGTCTGTGCGGCGATCCGTCCGAAGTTCTGCGGAGTGACTTCAACCTCGATGCTTTCGCCGAGTTGAACGTTGGGCTGACGACGGCGCGCGTCGGCGAGCGAAACTTCTTCCTGCTTGTTGACGACATTCTCGACGACGAGCAGTTTGGCCAGGGCGCGAATCGCACCCGTTTTCCGGTCGATTTCGATGCGCAGATCGCGGGCGGGGCCGACACTTTTCTTGGACGCCTGCAACAAAGCCGATTCGACGGCTTGAAGCAAGGTTTCCTTGTCAATGCCCTTCTCGCGCTGCAAATACTCCAGCACCGCTATGAGTTCGCCGTTCATAAATTGTATCTTACGGCGGCATCGCCCCTTCGGGGAATAAAAAAGTGGGTTCGTGGACCCACTCTTCACCATGCCGCAAAAATCTACGGGAAACTATAGGAGAATGCCCGGCTCGGGTCAAGCCTTCAATCTGCGACTTGCCAGCGGAGGGTTTGGAGCGAAGAACGGGTCACCGTTCCGCTGCGGTCGCCAGGATCCGCGTCGAGAGCGGCGAACAAAAATGTAGCCGCAGGCTTTAGCCTGCGTGGGGATCAGGCCTTGGTGAAGTCCATCTAGTAATCGCGGTTGTGCATGTGCCTCTACGGCACCAGCCGGATGCGGTAGAATCTTCCTACTGCATTCGTCGCACCGCCCAAATGAATGACGCTCAAGGTCGATTCATTTGTGCCCGGGGCAACGATCACCGGGGCGAGTTCGATGAAGTCGTTCGTGTAATCACCCGTTGCCGTCTGCACCGCGTACTTCTTCCCACCCACCGTAGTCCACGTCAGGAGCATGTCGTCTCCTATGGGCTCGATATCAGTGATGCGGAATACCGACGCACTGTTGGTCGGGTCGGTGCCGGCAAGGTACTCCTGCAAGTCTGTCAGACCGTCGCCATCGGAATCCATTGTTGCATTAACGGGATCGAGCGGATCGAGTCCGTGCGATTGTTCGTAACCGTTCGACAAACCGTCACCGTCATCGTCGCGGTCCGGGTCCAGCACCGCAATACCGTAAATCAAAGTGCCGCCCGTGCGAACAAACTGGGCGCAAGCATTGGTCATCACAAACCGATCTACTTGCAGCGTTCCGCCATTGAGGATGAGCTCGCCATAGCGCGCCTCGAATTCCGCATCCGCTGCGGCGTTGGCATTGGACTGCGTCGGCCAGTCAGCAACCAGCTCGGTGTTCGACCGCCCGGCGCAACTCGGATATGAACTCCACCGATAACGTCGCAAGCGCTCCAACTGCTCGGCCACCAGCTCGGCCTCCGGCTGGTGCACCATCCTTGTTCAGACCGCCGTTGACCTGTCTTGCCCAATCCCACAGCCGCCCGCCACCTCGATGCGAATCGGTCGTGCCATCTCCCCACGCTAGCGCTCCACCGCTGCGTCAGTCAAGCACATTGAATAATAAATAGACCTGACCCCTCGTTGTTCTCTTCGGCGCGAACGCCCCGACGCATGTCGTGGTTTCGCGCCGCCTAAAGTGGTTGGTGGCGCAGGCGTCCCTGCCTGTGGTGCATTCGGTTGCCGCGAAAACTACATCTCGGGTTTGCTACTGCAACGACACAGCGGTCTCTCGGCGAATGCGACAAGTCACCGACCGGACGGACTCCCGCTTGTTGAAGCGCTTGCCTCGGTATTGTCGTCCCCATCCAGCGCGAGGCTGTCGTTGCACTCTTTCATTTGCTGCTCGGTACCGAAATAAATGCTCCCGAAACGCTTTCCGTTCGAAACGCGATAGAAACTGACGTGTAAAAAACCCGGCTGCGTCATTCGCGTGGTCAGCTCAAACTCGCCGGAGCCTTTCTTCGCCTCCGTCTGCTGGCTGGGGACGGTCGGCACGGGGACAGCCTCCTTCGTCGTCACGTAAAGACAGAGCTGCGCCTTTTCTTCGGTCCTCAATTCATATCGGCCTCGAACCGTCACCTTGTCACCCACCGCGAGATTTGGAGTGGTGGCGACCACTTGCTCGATGGTAATCGAATCCCCGTCCTTGAAATGCGTCGGTCCGACCACCAAAGACACTGCGGAACCGTCGTCAGCAGCAGCAAAAGCGGGCGAAGCAGCGACCATTAAACCGATCACTATTCGAAGAATCGTCTTCATAACGCTCCTTTCACCGAACATCAACTCGACGACCTAAGTCGGAAAAAAGCGACCGATGGTTGCCTGTCTCGACTGGTGATCTGTCGAGAAGTTCGCCATCAGTCAGCCTTCCGAAGCTTACTCCGGCTGCTGAGGCGCGGCAAGCCCAATCGGCTCAGCATTCGATTCTCGAAATTCGTGCGTGAGGGGTCAACTCCGTAGTCTGTAAATCCAGCTTGGCAGTCGACGAAATCACTCAGAGCAATTTACAGTTTACAGAGTTGACCCCGATGACTCGACAAAACTTATTTTGGACAGGTCTGTTGTCACGAATTTTGGACAGCACATACACTCTTCCGCGCTCACCGCGATTTAAGTCAGATCTCGCCAATAAATCGGCTTACCCATTAGTCGCTCTAATGCAACGCCAGCAACGAAACTCATGGAGGCGTCGGCCCATATAAAGACGAGGACAGCTAAATATGAAGAACCGTCATATGCCAAAATGAAGCCTATAGAACCCAGCATGGGCAATATCCACACTGATCGTTTTACACACTGCTGTCTCGTTCCAAGCGATTTCACAATGCTCACAGTTACCATCAAGCCAACAATGACACCGCACACTAATGGAACAGAGCGTTCCATGGGCGACAGGTTCGAATGGTTGGCGAAAAGGAAGGCGCAAGTAGCAGGAAGTAGTAACAAACTGGATAACAAGCAGATCATTGGCCAACGATCTAATCTTAGAGTTTGCCTGATTCTCTTGTAGCATAAGATGAGTAATAGGACGAAGACCAGCACCAATGTCTCTAACAGGGAAACGAACTGGCGCGGATCTTCCTTTGCATGAACTAACGGAATCGAGGCGTATCCGGCCACCATCATGATGCATGTCACACGCACCCAACGACGAGCGGCATTCCGAACGTCTGCATCCCCGGAGGATCCTTCAATCAAAAGCGCAACAATAAAGACCACTCCGATTGCCACGGTCAGTAAATCAATTATGCCTTCCAGGAGATCTGCCATTCTGTCTGTCACTAAGAACCGAACATATTCTTCTTAATAAGTCGCTCTAGCTGTGCACATAGCCGCGATACCAGCTCCGATTGCCGCACATGTTGCGACCGCTACACAAGCCGGATTGTAAATGGTAGGGAAAGCTGTGCACGCGGCGCCCATTCGTATACAGTCCATTCTTATAGGTCCCAAAGGTGCGGTCATGTCCCTGAAAGGGGTCATGAAAGGGGTCAACTCTTTACTCTCGACAGATTGTTCAACCGCACATCGCATACAGTCATTGGGATGATGATCTGAGAGCCAGCGCGGAAAGTCAACCGCGATCATTCCTTCTGCTCAGAATGTCAATTGTAAAGAGTTGACCCCTTTATCCGGCACAGGCTGTATAAATGGGGTCAACGGCTTCAATAGACCTGACCCGAATGGCGCTAACGTTGGATTCCAGAGGGCGCCCACGGCACTACCTTGGAGGTCTGGGGATAAGCTGCGGAGCAAAGGGAGGCAAGCGTCAAGCAAACAAGAACCTGATCACAATGCATCTCAGTTCCCCTTCCTTGGTATCCCTTGGATGGCCGATCGAACGTTCTCGACTCCCGACGTGGCGAGCAGCTTCACACGTGTTAGTTCGTCGTCTGTCAAAGTGATCCGAAAACCGTTTGCAGACCCCAGAAGGCCGAGCTTTCCCCAGTGCGCATACTCTGCTGCCCACCGTTTGCCATCCAGCAACGGTTGCCTGTCAGTAACAACTCGCCCAGATTCGACTTCAAGGATTCCTGCGCTCAGGGTGTAAAGCATTTTGCCGTCAGGACTCCACGCGGGCCAAGTACCGGACACTCCTTTGGCTGGCCAAGTCGGCTTTGCTAGTGGGTTCGGAATCTCCCTATGAGCAGTTCCATCAATATTCATAAGCCAGATTGTTGGTGCGACCCAGAGTTCATCGCCACCGCTCTCTCCGAGTTTCTTCATCGGATCATGGAGATAAGCGACTTGATTGCCAGTCGGAGACGCACTCGGCTGTCGGTCCTTTGGGCCATCAGTTAGGTGTACGGCGGTTCTGCCTTGAGGGTCGCACTTCACAATGCGGTATTGATTCGGATTCATCCCGCGCAACTCCTCCTCAAATACAATCCACTTACCGTCTGGTGTCCAACTCGGATGATTGATGGCTTGCAGGTAATTGGTGTTCTGGTCGGGTGTGATGATTCGTTTCAAATCGCCACCGTCGAGGTTGACCGTCCAGAGGCCCGTTATGTCGCTTCCGGCATACGTGATCGACAGGGCGATCTTCCGCGTGCTTCGGTTGACATCCATCCACGTGGACTGTCCCTGCGTATCAATGGGGTAGTTGGGATTGTGCCAGAGTTGACGGATTTCAGTCTTTGCGCTCCCATCGGCCTTCATCTTGCAGAGGTAAATGCCGACTCCATCCCCGATGACCTGTTTCAGGAAATAGATTTCGTCTTGGTTGTCATCAAACTGGACGTGCTCCCCTGCCTTTGACGGCAAGGTAATTGCCGGTCCCCAATCCGCACAAAGATAAATGACGGTAGCTTCTCGGGCTAAAGCGGTCAGGGGCAAAACACCAGCGAGAATCAAGAGAGCAAGTGCCGCTGAAAATCTCGACACCGTCAGTAATGTCAGGTTTCCGATTTGATGTGCCGCCGCAGCGCTCGGGTAGTTGATCTTCATTGTTTTAATTTGACGGGATGTCGAACAACGAATCCGCCAATCCTTGATTCACTTGGATGTAAGTCTTTAACCTAGCTATCCGTTATGAACTTGATTTCAAAACGTAAATCCAAACGTTCGATTGTTTCTTCGCAAGAAGCGTGAGCAATTACAAGAAATCGCAAATTAGGCCCAGCCCAAGTTCTAAAACGGAGTCAAATCTCGTTATTCTGTAAAGTTTGAGCAGCAGCACTTTCTCTCCCAGTCCACCCGACAGCCCCGCAGCGATCATCGCTTTGTTTTATACTCCCAAACGGTTTGGGGCGATGCCAACGGACGGGATTGGCAGGACGCCGGTTCTCCTACTCGCGAATCGCCTTGTAGCGCGGAATGAGGGTAATAAACAAGTTCAAAGTTTGAAGATGGGATTCCTGGCAAAAATGCTTCACTAGCCAGATCCATCTACGGTCGGGCGCTTCCTTAGGCCGATTTTCTCAATCCTGACGTCACTTTGATTGATCCGGCGACGACTCTGACTGATCCTAACGTCACCCTGACTGATCCTGACGCGACTCCATCAAATCCGCGAGCGACTCTGACTGATCTTTACGCGACTCCAATCAAACTTAAGACTACTCTGATTGATCTTGCGCCGACTCCGGGCCGAGAACCGAAAAAATCTGTCAGGGTAAGAGCCGGTTCAATCAGAGTGGCGCTAAAATCAGTCAAAGTGACGCTAAGTTTAGTCAGGGTGGCGGGAAGATCAGTTGGGGCGGCGCCAGGTTCAGTTGAGGTGATGGAAGGATCACTCGGAGTGGCCGAAGGATAAAGGAAAAGAACGGAGAGCGGAGAGCAGAAGGATGAGGGCGGAGGACGGAAAACGGGAAAACCGGTCAGGGCCCGCCTGAGAATTGCCGCAATTTTAAGCGGCTACGCCCTTCCCTCGCAGGCTAAAGCCTGCGGCTACAGCGGTGAAAACGACCCTGACATTGATTGTTCATTCCCATTCAATCGTGCTGGGCGGCTTGCTGGAAATATCGAAGCAGACGCGGTTGACGCCTTTGACCTCGTTGATGATACGGGTGGAGAGACGCGCCAGGAGATCGTAGGGTAAGCGGACCCAGTCGGCGGTCATGCCGTCCACGCTGTCGACGGCGCGGATGGCGACGACGTTGTCGTAAGTGCGTTCGTCACCCATGACGCCGACCGTCCTGACCGGCAACAGCACGGCAAACGTTTGCCACACTTTGTAGTACAGATCGGCCTTCTTCATCTCGTCGATGACAATCCAGTCCGCGTCGCGCACGATGCGCAACCGTTCGGGGTCGACCGAGCCGAGGATGCGTACGGCCAATCCCGGCCCGG
>DATIZX010000068.1:0-37733 GCA_035516795.1 Verrucomicrobiia bacterium | reverse complement strand
CAGTCAGTTTGGCATGGACACGATCAATCTCGCCGAGTACCGCGTTCCCGATGAGGTCCTGGCGCTCGTTCCCAAACATATCGCCCGCCGCTACAAAATCGTTCCTGTTTACAAACACGATAACACTCTGACCGTTGCCATTCATGATCCGCTCGACGTGGATACGGTGGACAGCTTGCGTTACATCCTGAAGATGAACGTCGAGCCAGTGGTGGCCGCGAAGACGGACATCGAGAATTCGATTACGCGGTATTACGGCAGCGCCGACGACACCGTTGAGAATATGCTGCAGGAAATCACCGAGGGCGAAGTGGATCTCGGACTGCCGGCCAACCAAGCGACGCAGATCAAGATTGAAGAAGTCGCCGAGACCGAGACTGATGCGCCGATCATCAAGCTGGTGGGTTTGATTATCATGGAAGCCTACCGTAACCGAGCCAGCGATATTCACATCGAACCACTGGAAAGAAGACTGCGGGTCCGGTACCGGATCGACGGCGTACTCCACGAAGTCGATAATCCGCCGAAGCGATTGCAGGCCGCTATCATCAGCCGTCTCAAGATCATGTCGAACATGAGCATCGCCGAGAAACGTGTGCCGCAGGACGGTCGCATTCAGATTCCCGTCATGGGCAAGTCGCTCGACTTGCGTGTTTCCTGCCTGCCCACCAATCACGGTGAGAGCATCGTGATGCGTATTCTTGACAAGAGCAGTTTGTTGTTGGGTTTGGGCGATCTTGGTTTCTTCAGCGACGACCAGGCCACGATGGAGAAAATCATCGGCCTGCCCGATGGCGTCTTCCTGGTGACGGGACCGACGGGTTCAGGCAAAACGACGACGCTTTACGCCTGCTTGAACAGCATTAACAAGCCGGACCGCAAGATCATCACGGTGGAGGACCCGGTCGAGTACCAACTCGGCGGCATCAATCAGGTGCAGGTCAATGCGGACATCAACCTGACGTTTTCGGCGGCGCTGCGTTCGATTTTGCGTCAAGCGCCGAACATCATCATGATTGGTGAGATTCGCGACCTGGAGACTGCCAATATCGCGGTGCAGGCATCCCTCACGGGCCACTTGGTGTTCTCCACGTTGCACACCAACGACGCACCGTCGGCGGTCACGCGCCTGGTCGATATGGGCGTGAAACCATTTCTCGTGGCATCGGCCGTCCGGGCAATCATGGCGCAGCGACTCATTCGCAAGGTGTGCGCGAAGTGCAAGACGCCGTACAAACCCACCGATTACGAGATGCAGGTGCTCAAACTCAACCCCGAGGAAGTCAAGAACGCCACCATCTTCCGGGGCACGGGCTGCAACGAGTGCGCCAAGACCGGCTATCGCGGACGCATGGGCATCTACGAGATTTTCCAGATCGACGACGAGGTCCGGCGCCTGATTTATGAGAAGGTGCCGTCGAACGTCATTCGGGCGCGCGCGCGCGAACTGGGCATGCGCACGCTGCGCGAAGATGGAGTCCGCAAAATCATGGCCGGCATCACCACGCCCGAAGAGGTCATTTCGATTACACAAGGCGACGAGGATTAGCCCGATCGTGGGCAGCGGCCCCGAGGAACGGAGACAAGCATGGCAGTACAAATGGAAGATCTGTTGCAGGTGGTGGTGGACGAAGGCGCTTCCGACCTGCATATCCGCGTCGGTGTCCCGCCGGTCATCCGTTTGCACGGCAAACTGATTCATATGGATTTGCCGTCGCTGGGCCCGGAGGACACGGAGTACCTGATGAAGGCCATCACCTCCGAAGCGCACATTCAAAAGGTGCGCGAGCAGGGCGGCACGGACTACGGTTTTGCTTATGGGGATGTCGCCCGGTTCCGTGTCAGCGTCTTCAAGGAGCGCGGCAATTATGGACTCGTTCTGCGGCAGATCCCCAACAAGCTGATGACCCTCGAGCAGATCGGACTGCCTCCGTCCGTGAAAGATTTGTTGTTCCGCCCACGTGGCTTGGTGCTGGTCACCGGCCCGACCGGTTCGGGAAAAACCACGACGTTGGCTTCGATGATCGACATCATCAACATGGAAGAAGACTGTCATATCATCACGATTGAGGACCCGATCGAATATTACCATCCGCACAAGAAGAGCATCGTCACTCAGCGCGAAGTGGGCGTGGATGTGCCGGACTTCGCCGAAGCACTGCGGCGCGGTTTGCGCCAAGACCCGGACGTCATTCTTGTCGGTGAAATGCGCGACCTGGAAACGATGGAAGCGGCAATCACGGCGGCGGAAACGGGACACTTGGTGTTTGCCACCTTGCATACGACCGGCGCGGCGCGAACGGTGGACCGCATCGTCGATGCTTTCCCCACGGATCAACAGGAACAAATCCGCACGCAGTTGGCGTCGTCCATTCTGGCCGTTATTTCACAAGTCTTGCTGGTCCGGGCGGACGCAAAGGGCCGCGTGGCCTGTTTCGAGATCATGATTTCGACGCCGTCCATCCAGGCGTTGATCCGCGACAACAAGACCTTCCGCATCACGTCGGACATCCAGACGGGGGCGAAATACGGGATGCAGACGCTGGACTCGAATCTGATGAGCTTGTACGAGCAAGGCAAGATCAGCTACGGCGATTTGATTACGATTGCGCAGGATCCGCAGTCGATCGTGGCCAAACTCCAGGGCGAGACCGGGAAGAGGTAGCGTATGTTTGAAGGCGAAAGCGCAGTTTTGTCGGAGTTGATTCGCGAGCGCAGTCTGGTCAGCCCGGAACAGTTCCGCGAGATTCAGGAAGAACATGAGCGGACCGGCAAGCCGCTGTCGAGAGTGATCGTTGATTTCGGTCTGCTCACCGAGGAACAGTTGTTGCGCGCGGTGGCCGAGCATCTGAACCTTGAGTACGTCAACATCGAGGAACTGGACATCCCCCAGAACGTGCTGCGCGTGATGCCGGGCAGCGTGGCCCGGATGTACGGTGCCGTTCCGGTCGCCATGACAGGCAACACGGTCACCGTGGCCGTGCTGGATCCGTACAATCCGCAACTGGTCGAGGAGTTGGCTTTCGTTTTGGGCAAGGACGTGCAACTGGCGGTGGCGCCCTCGAAACAGATCGATGACACGATTGCGCGTTTCTTTGGGGAGGAAAGCGAGTCGATCAAAGATGTGTTGCAGGACATGGAGGAACAACTCGCTTCGGCCGAAGCCGTCGAAAGCGCTGCGAAAAGCGGGGGCTCGGCGGCTTTGGAGGAACTCGCTGGCCAAGCGCCCATCGTTCGATTTGTGAACCTGATTTTATACCAGGCCATTCAGGACCGGGCCAGCGACATTCATTTCGAACCGTTCGAGGATGAATTCAAGATTCGTTACCGGGTCGATGGTGCGCTCTACGAAATGGCGCCCCCGCCCAAACACCTCGCGCTGCCGGTCATTTCCCGAATCAAGGTCATGTCGAACCTGAATATTGCCGAGCGGCGTCTGCCACAGGACGGGCGCATCCAGATGAATGTTGGTGGGCGGCAGGTGGATTTGCGTGTTTCGACGCTGCCCACGCAATATGGCGAATCCGTGGTGCTCCGCGTGCTGGACCGCACGGTGGTCAATCTGCAACTCGAAAACTTGGGGTTGCCACCGGAAGTTCTTGAGAAGCTCAAGGAATTAATCCGGATTCCGAACGGGATCATCATCGTGACCGGTCCGACCGGCTCGGGCAAAACCACGACGTTGTACTCTTGTTTGAAGCGGATCAACACCATCGACCTGAAGCTGCTCACGTCGGAAGACCCGGTGGAATACGATATTGAAGGCATCATGCAGGTCCCGATCAACGAATCGATCGGGTTGACGTTTGCGCGCGCGTTGCGCTCCTTTTTGCGGCAAGACCCGGATATCATTATGGTGGGCGAAATGCGCGACCTGGAAACGGCGCAGATTTCCATTCAAGCGTCGCTGACGGGCCATTTGGTGTTTACGACGCTGCACACCAATGACGCTCCCGGCGCCGTCACGCGCATGATCGACATGGGCGTGGAACCGTTCCTGATCAGTTCGACGCTGGAAGCGATACTGGCGCAGCGCCTGGTGCGCACGATCTGCAAGAAATGCCGTGTGGCTTATGAGCCACCCGAAGCGGTGTTGTCGCAACTCGGATTGACCAAGGAGGACACCCAGGGGCGGCCCTTCTATTATGGGAAAGGCTGCGTGGAATGCAACGAAACCGGATACCGGGGCCGCAAAGGATTGTTTGAGTTGCTGGTGATCTCCGAGCCGATCCGCGAGCTGATCAATATGCGCGCGCCGTCCGGTGTCATTCGTGGACGGGCCCTGGAATTGGGGATGCGGGCCTTGCGCGAAGACGGAATCCGCAGCATTCTCGATGGGCTGACAACGGTGGAAGAAATTCTCAAGTACACCTAGTGGCGGGGCGTTGCTGGCGGATGCCGGCGACGCCGCGCGGGAGGTTGGTCATGGCAAAATTCAATTATGTAGCACTGGATCCCCGCGGCAAGGAGATCACCGGCGTGCTCGAGAGCGACAACTCGACGTCGGCGATCAGCCGCATTCGGGAAATGGGTTATTTCCCCACCAACATCACCGAAGCCGATAAGGCAGCCGGCAAGAAGGGCCGCAAAGCCGGTCCCGCGCCCGTGACCGGAGCCGCCGCCAAAGCGGCGCCCAAAAAGGGGCTGGGCTCGATCGAGATCAAGTTTCTCAGTAGTGGCAAGGTCAAGTCCAAAGCCCTGACCGCCTTCACCCGGCAATTGGCGACGCTGATCGACGCGGGTTTGCCGCTGTTGCGCGGTTTGGATGTTCTGCGCAAGCAGGAAAAGAACCCCACGCTGAAACGAACTTTGCAGCAACTGGCCGACAGCGTGGAGGCGGGAAGCACCTTCAGTGAGGCCTTGGCCCAACACCCGAAGATTTTCACCCGCCTGTTTGTCAACATGGTGCGTGCGGGAGAAGCGGGCGGCGTGCTCGACGTTACCTTGAACCGGCTGGCGGAATTTCAAGAGAAGGCGCAGCGGATCAAAAACAAGGTCATCTCCGCCATGGTCTATCCAACGGTGGTCATTTTCGTGGCGATATCCATCGTGACCTTCTTGATGATCGTCATCGTTCCGAAGTTTCAGGAGATCTTTAACGATCTATTGGAAGGCAAATCGTTGCCGCCGCTGACGCTGTTTGTCATGGCCGTGAGCAATCTCGTGAAGGATCAGTTTTTGCTGGTCGCCGGCGTCATCGCCGGTCTGGTTATCGCCCTGAAACTCCTTGGGAAAACCGTCAAGGGTCGTTACTACCTGGACCTGTTCAAGCTGAAAGCTCCCGTTTTCGGACAACTGATTCGCAAGGTTAGTATCGCCCGATTTACGCGCACGCTCGGCACGTTGATTGCCAGCGGCGTTCCCATCTTGCAGGCGTTGAATATCGTGCGCGACACCTCGGGCAATGCCGTCGTCGCCAAAGCGGTCTCCCAGGTGCACGACTCGGTGAAGGAAGGCGAGCGGATCGTCGAGCCGCTGGAAGCCTCGAAAGTGTTTCCCCCCATGGTCATCAGCATGGTGGATGTCGGAGAAGAGACCGGCGCTTTGCCGGACATGTTGATGAAGATCGCCGACGTTTACGATGACGAAGTGGACAACGCCGTGGGTGCCATCACCTCGCTGCTGGAACCGATCATGATCGTGATTTTGGCGGTGATCGTGGGCACCATCGTGATTGCCATGTTCCTGCCGCTGATCAGCGTCATCGGTCAGTTGAGCGGTTAGTCGAATCGCGATTGCAGAAATTCATGCGGCGGTCTCACGAAATTCGCGGGGCCGCCGCCTCATTTCGAACCGAATAAATCCAAATCTGCGCCGGACGAAGGAGCCGCCGGCTTCTCCAATTCCGCCAGCAACGATTTGAAACCAAACCGCCGAAACAGCTCGGCCAGCGCCACCGTATCTGGCGGCATGATTTTGAGCGCCTCGATGGTAACCGGTAACGGCAAGTCCGTTTGCAGGGCGATGAGGCGCCGATTGGCGCGAATCTGCTCGCCCGAGGCCATCAATGCCTCCTGCAGTTTTGGCTTGGGGATCTCGCTGGCATGGGCCAGAAGATTTTCGAGCGTTCCGTATCGCTGAAGGAGTTGGGCCGCGGTTTTTTCTCCGACACCGGGCACGCCGGGAATGTTATCCACGGCGTCGCCCAGCAAACTTAAAAAGTCGATGACCTGATCCGGTCGGATGCCGTAGCGCTCCTGAACGCCGCCCGCGTCGCAGATCACTGTCTCTTTGCCGTTGGGTCGCAACAAACGAACCTGTGGGCTGACGATCTGCATGAAATCTTTGTCGTTGCTGGCGATGAGAACGTCGTAGCCGTTTCCGGCGGCGTACACGGCCAGCGTGGCGACAATATCGTCGGCTTCTTCGCCTTCCTTTTCGATGATCGAGACACGCATGGCCGTGAGGATTTCCCGAATTGCCGGCAATTGTCGGTCCAGATCGGGCGGGGTAGGGGGACGTTGGATCTTGTAACTCGGCAGTATCTTCAGACGTTTCTGGGGAGCACCCAGATCAAACACCGCTCCCCAGCAGGCAGGCTGGTAGTCCGCAGCCATCTTGCGCAACATTTTCGTAAGGCCATAAATCGCGTTAACCGGTTGGCCATCGGGGCCGGTCAGGGAGCGAATCGCGTAAAACGCGCGGTAAATCAGCGAGTACGCGTCGAGCAACAGAAGGGTGTCAGGCATCGCTGGAACAGATTATCACGCCTGTGGGAATCATACAACCAGCAGGAACCAATCACCGCAAACTGGCCGCCGCGAAACGAAACTACCGTAAACTGGCGGACTCGGTTCGATGAACGGGATTGCCCGCCGGGTCAACCAACCGAGCGGTAACGAAAATCAACAAGTTACGCTTGTTACGCTGCGTGGTCTTCGATCGGAAGAGCCGGCCGAGGAGTGGAATGTCGCCGAGGAACGGAATCTTATCGTCAATCTTCTGCAGGTCTTCGCGAATGAGGCCGCCCAACATGACGGTCTGGCCATCCCAGATTTCCACACTGGTCATAATATCGCGAGTGGAAAACAGCGGTTGTTTGATGTCATTGGGTACCGTGACGCCACCGTTGACAATGGTGTTGCCGTAATTGATGAACCCTAGAAAGTCCGTGACTTGCGGAATCAGGGTCAAATTGATGGTGTACCCATCCGCGCCCACCATCGGGGTTACATTGAAAACCACGCCAACGGGCCGGCTCGCGAAGGCGCTGGGAGTGGAGGGTGTTATGGCCGGTTGAGTAACGACACCTCCGGTACCGCTGCTCGTTCCCGCGGTGACAGTGGCCGGGGTGAAGGTTGTGGGATAGATGAATTCCTGCGCCACGCGGATTTGCGCTTGGGCGCCACTGATCGTAGTGATCTTGGGCGCCGAAAGCACGTCAGAACTCTGCTTTTGCGAGAGGGCCTGAATGATAAGCTGGAACTGCGGGTTCGTCAGGATGCCACGAATGGTCGCCAAGGTATCGTTGACGCCGCCAGACGATCCGAAGCCATTGGCAGCCAGCAGCGAATCGACGGCGTTGCCTTGGATAACGGAGGCGCCGCGTAGACCGCCGAGCGTGTCTGAAGTATTCGGATTGGCGGCCCCCGTCTCAAAGACATCCAAGGGACTACCGCCTTTGGTATCGAAGCTACCCAGAATCTTTTGGCCGACACTCCACTGGAATCCGAGTTCATCCAGGTCATTCTGTGAAATCTCGACGAACTTGGCCTCGATTTCGACCTGCGCGGGCACAGCATTGAGCACGGATAACACACGATCAAAGGTCTCCAAATTCTCCGGCGTATTGCGGATCACGATCGTACTGGTGCGGTCGTAGTAAAAAAAGGCCGAGCCCGGGGGAAAGTCCACGCCGGCGTTCATGAAGATCTGTTTGATTTGATTGCTGCTATCAACGGCGATGCTAGTATCGGGGAGGACGGTGGACGGTCCAGCCTGGACCAAAGGTGCCGATGCGGTCGCGCCAGATCCGCCACCACCGGTTTGCACGGTCTGCTGTTGGGCGCTGCCGCGATTGGTTAGCACCATCATCGGGATAAACACGCCCGGGTTCACCGGATACGAGCGCGTGATCATGTCTCCGGATGGCGCATTGGTCGGCAGGACGATCACAGCGCTGGGATCAATCCGATATTTCAGATCCGCCAGCGTGGTGACGTATTTCAAGGCGTCGATAAGCGGCACGTCGCGCAACGAAAGTGTGATCTTACGACCTTCCTGAGTTTCGGCTCCCGTAGGAGGCAACGGCGGATTCTCGGCAGCGCCGCCCGCTGCGGGAGGCGTCGGAGTGGGGGTAGGGGCAACTGCGGGCGCGGAAACGCCGGCGCTCAGGACGATATTGACGCCTACCCGGTCAGGGTCGAGACGACGGCTTTCCTCGCTCAAAAACGTGATCACGTCGCTGACCACGGCTTCGCGGTAGTTCACCTCGGGAATGATAATCTTGTTGAGCTTTTCTGTAAGAGCTGCTTGGCGAGCGGCTTCCCGATCAACGGTGGCCGGCAATTCGTGTTTCGGCGCCTGGATTTCATGGCTGATGGGCGGAACCCAGGCTTCCTCCACTTGCTCAAGGAGGTGCGCTCGCGACGCATCGGCGGCCGTATCAGCGATCTCCATGCGAGTCTGAGCCACAGATTTCAAAAGCGCCGAGGCGTCGGTATTGTAAGGATCGAGAAGGAGGATTTGCTGAAATCGCTGTTCGGCTTCGTCGTATTGACCGGAGTCCATAAGAATTCTGCCTTCACGGAATAGCTTCTTAACCTCATCTTTCTTGGCGAGAAACTCGGGCGTTGTGTCCAGGGCTGGCGCTTTGCCAGAGACACCGCCTTGGGCCTCGGTTTCTGCCTTTCTCACCTTGACGATTATGGCTTCAGCGGAACCGTTGTGAGGGTCGAATTCCAGTGCTTTTTCAGCCATCGTCCGCGCTTGCGCTGTGTCGCCGGTGCGCAAAGCGCTTTCAGAAAGCCGATAGTAGGAGTCGGTGAGCATGCGCAGCGCGTGGCTACGGTCCGACTCGGTCATCTTGGCTCGCGGCAGGAGTTTCACGGCCTGTTCCAGTTTGCCAATGGCTTCTTGGTAATCGCCCGCCGCGTAAGATTTTTGGGCTTGATCGATCAACCGTCGGGCGGAGAGTTGGGCTTCCTGACGGCGGATGACTTCCTCTCGGGCGGACTGTTCCGCAGCATTGGATGGCTGGTTTGAGGCGGCAGAAACGGCGACGGTATTGAGGCACAAGCCTCCCGCCAACAGTACCATTAGCATTCTCATCATAGACGATTCTCCGTTCCGTTCTCGCGCGAGCGAAACAGCGCCCATCACCTCGCGCTCCTAACATAGCCTGAGGGAACTGCGACGAATCAGACTATGTTTGAGGTTTAATGACGCGCTGCTCCTCCGTCTGTACGTCAACGATTACCATCTGCTTCAGATCGATGTCAACGACTTTGTACGTTCGGTTATTGCAGAAAATTTGCTGGCCGCGGCGGTACTTGTAATCTGTCCCCGTAGGCCCGCAACGTACGATGGCCACCGGCTCTTGCTCCTCCGTCTCCTGCAGATATACCAGCACCACGGGGTTTTCACCCGGATGCTGGACCGTCAACTCGGACACGTCCTGTTCGCGCTGCCCGCCAACGGTGGGGTCGTAGACAGTGGTAAATTTCCGCTCGAATTTTGTCAGTTGGTACCCCGTGTCTCCATACCGGTCCTTGATCTCGTCGCCGACGGCCCGGACGAAGAAGGTGCGACGGAATTGAAAGTTGATTTGGAAATTATAACCTTCCTTCTTTTGTGAATCATACGAGTATGCCTTGAAAAGCAGCTTGAATGGTTCGCGGACGACGCTCATCAAGATCACGGGGAAATTCGTAACTGTAACCTCCGGCTGACTGGAGGGACTCAGCGAAAACATGGGGGACTTGTTAGTCCAAAGTGGAGGGTCTTTCAGCAAAGCGATGGCATTGGAATAGCCCTGCATATCTACGTGCGGCGAGGCCTCAATTCGAGACTGATGGGGAACCTGTGTGGCGGTCAATTCCGAATTCACACCATTGATCTTGAGCGACAACCAGACCGCCGAGGCGATCAAGGCAAGCAACGCTGTCGCTAGAACGAGCTTGTCGTAATACTTTTTTAGAAAGTCCATTGGATGTTCTAAGTCTTCTTCGGCTTGGGGGCCGGTTCTTGGGGAAACTCGATCAAATCGATACGCGTCGTGACCTTGAGAACGGTGCGCTTGGGGGCCGCCGCGGTTTCCGATGGCACTGGCTCGGTGCCCAAGCCGGCGCCGGTGACGGGTTGTTCGCCAACCACTTCGACGCTACGCACGGCGAAAAACCATTGCGATTGGGAAAGGCTGTTGAGAAAAGCCTGCAAGGCATCCTTCGTTCCACTAAAATGAAATTCAAACGGCAACATTTCGTACAATCCCTTCGGGACATTGCCGGGCACGTCCAGCGCGTCCGCGCTGCCGGCTCCCGGCTCGACCTCCACTCGTAGAATCTGCGTAATTTCGTCGGGCTTGCTCTGGATTAGCAAATCACTGATCTTTTGGATGGCATCCAACTGTCTGGTCAACTGTGTCAGCACGTTCGTGGTCTGTTGTTCGGACAATCCCGCGGCCGGAGGCGCAGAGGAGGTCCCCACATAACGGCTGAAGCCAAAGGCAAATCCCTCCGGCACTTTCACCCCGTACTTTTCGAGATTCTGGCGTAACGAGGCGAATTTTGAGGCCATCAACTGCAGAAACTGCCCGGGTTGAGTGACTACTTGTGTCTGGACGTGGCTCTGACTGACGACGCCGAGCAAATCCTGATAAAGATGCTCCAATTCCTGACGGCTCTGCTTGACGATTTTGATATTCTCCGGGGTCGGTGGCGGTTTCATTTCGCGAAGGTGGTTGATCTGAGCGCTCTGTTCCGCCAAGGAATTGTCCATCTCCTGCACTTTCGCCGCTGCCCTTTGCTGCAGCCAGACCAGACCACCGACAATGACCAGGAACACCGTCAAAAAGCCCAGTAACAAGATGTTATCTTTGAGCCACTTGGTATTCATTTCAGAGGGTTATCTGTTTCTGGAGTTTCGCCCGCATCAAGAACGTAAACGTTGGTCCGCGCACTGCCGGGTTGGGGTACACATCGATGACGATGCCGGCTTTGTCGAAAAAAGGAGATTGGCGCAGGCTTTTTGCGAAATCTTCCACAAGCTGAATATCACGTCCGGGGTTCTGAGCCAGGTGTGCGCCCGCACCTTCGATACGCAATTCGGCGATCGTCCTCGGGCCGGCTGTCGGTTTTGCCCCTCCCCCCACGACGGGTTCCGGCGCGGGTTCCCCCATGTCCTCGTCCATGGCATGGGGGTGCCCCCGACCGATCGCAGGTGCCGCATGCGAAGCGTGACCTCCGCCGCCTCCAGTTTGTACGCTTTGGCCTTGGGGAGTCAACGAGACCACCCAAAGATTAGAGCCGATCCGCACGTTAATATCCTGGAGAATCTCGGGCCAGAGTGAACGCTGTTGCACCAGAGAGACGATCTGGTCGGCTTTGCCCTGGATATCGGTGAGGGCCTGCTGTTCGTGAGTCAACTTTTGGCTCAGGTCGCTGAGCCGGTTGACATCTTCGGAAACCTTTTGAAGTTGCTGGGCCTTGAGCGCGGAGATCTTGCTGGTATAAGCCAGCCAGCAGAGCGGAATCACCAAAATACAAATGGCGGCACCAGCGAGATAGGGACGTTTCTGTTCCAGTTGCTCACGCATGCGCAGCGATTTGGGAACCAGATTCACTTCGATGGGACATTCGCTGTGTTTCCGCAGCCCCAGCCCGACCACCTCGCCAAAGAAATGGGCGCAACGAGCCAGTTCTTCCCGCGAGATTTGCGGGTCGATTTCCACGTTGCGGAACGGATTGAAATACTCAATCGGGATCTGGACCTTCTCTTTGAAGAAGCGGTCGGTGTAGGGAATGATCGAACTGCCGCCCGACAGCAGTAATCGCGTCGGCGCGCCGCCGCTCTGCTGGCTGCGATAAAAGTTGATCGAACGTGCCACTTCCGCGTGGAGTCGCGTCATCACGTTCCGGATGATTTTGCTGACGCGAGCCTGGGTCTGGTTTTCCGGTTCTTCGTAGGCGCCGCCGAGCGCGACAAACCCGTACGCCTTCTTCATTTGCTCGGCTTCGAGGAAGGGGACACTGAATTCGGAGGCGACGTTTTGGGTGATCGCGTTTCCCGCAATGGGAATCGATCGCGAGAAAACGCGGTTCTGCTCGATGAACAGGAGGTTGGTCGTACGCGCGCCGATATCGACCACGACCGTGCAGCCTTCCAAATCGCCGTAGTTGTAACGCACGGCGTTGAACAGCGCCATGGGCGCCACGTCCACCATCTCGGCGCGCAGTCCCGCGGATTGGACGCCATCGGTAAGTTCCTCGATGATGTCGCTCTTGATGGCCAACAGCACCACTTCCAGTTCCCCTTGGGGGCTGTTGCCCAGCAACTGGTAATCCCAGATGACTTCGTCGATCGGGAAGGGAACGTTCTGCTGGGCCTCGTATTGAATGATCTGCACGACTTTGGATTCATCCACCGGCGGCAGTTTCACAAAACGCGTGAAGACGGACTGACCGGAGACGCTGAAGATGACCGGCTTGCTCTTGATGCCTTTTTCCCGAAGCGCATTGCGAATCGTCGAGACCACCAGCGATTTGCGGTTTTCTTCGTGTTCGGGATCGATTCCCAATTCGGCGTAATTGAAATTGGTCAGGCGCAAGCCGTGAGCCTTGCCCGCCTGAAATTCCCCAATCTTGACTGTGGAGGCGCCGATATCCAGCGCTATAATGCGGTCAGAACCTAGCATGAGTTATCAGATTTCACTTATCATTCCGGCATCGATCACAGCTTCCTGAGGCTTGGGCCGCGTCGATTCTGCAATTGCGCACGGCGCTCAAAGCTGCGTCCCCGACAAAACTGAGACTCGCCGCTATCAAAAACGCGACGGGCACTTCCCCCGGTTAGTGTCAGCATTCGATGCGTCATTCTGCTTTTTGCGGGCCTGCGCTACGTCTCCGTTCCACGGAGAAGTGGCTTACCGGCAGACTGTAGAGAAGCCTCTCAAATCGGTCAACAGCAAAAGCACGGCTTACACTATTGTACATCCGGCACGGGCATGTTTGGTGCTTTTTGACCTGCCTGCGCATGGATTTTAACTGCGAGAGTTTTTTTTCTACATCATTCAGACCTGACGCAAAACGTCATGGTCCTGTCTGCCTGGCGAGTTTGGCCCGGTGGTTACTTCTCTGCGGCAAGAACTACGTCTCGGACCTTGGTTCGACACCGGTACCTCCTGCGAGCGTTCAGTCTGTTGCCGAGAAAACCGGGAAACAAGCGGCGCTAAGATTTCACCACGCCTCGGATCCTCATTGGAGCTGGCTCGCCCCCGGCCCTCTCAACCGAGCACGCTAATGGATTTTTTCCGTAAACCCACTGTCGTTCGCCGCCTGTTTGTTTATGGGGCTTCCGCTGTGCTGTTCGTCACGCTGATGACGTTGGGGCGCGGATACAGGCAGAACAGCGCGTGTATCGCTTCGGTCCTTTCGTTCGAGCACATCGAGCACGCCTTGCTGGGGGACTCGTTCTCGAAGAAGCTCGATCGCAATTCCAACATTGAATTGCGGCACGCTATCGAGGCCAACAACCAGCCGTTTGGCGGCAGTCCCGTCGGCAACAAACAGGTGACGTACGCGTCGATCCGCGACATCCCCGAACGTGACGACGCCGGTCGGCCGAATTACGTGCCGAGCCAGCTTATTGTCTATTTCCGCGGCGGAGTCTCGCATATTCGCCAGGACGAAATCGTGGAAGCCATCGGGGGACGCATCATCCGCACCTTGGAGATGCGTCGGGGCGGTTATCTGGTGGCCCTCCCGCGCCGGCTCTCGGTGGCGGACGCCGCTGATGAATTGGCGAAGCTGCCAGAGATCGATTTTGTCGAGCCCAATATCCTCCACTACATCGACGCGATGCCCAACGACGAACTTTACGCCGCCTATCAGAACCGACCTTCCGAACTCCAACGCTGGTACTTCAACGGCATCGGCGACGATCACAATCTCAACGCAGAAGCCGCCTGGAACATTACCACGGGCTCCTCCAATGTCGTGATCGCCGTTATCGACACCGGCGTCGCCATCGGCCATCCGGATCTGGCCGCCCAGATTTGGACCAACCCCGGCGAGATCGCCGGCAACGGCGTCGACGATGATGGCGACGGCTACGTGGACGACGTCCACGGCTGGGATTTCTACAACGACGACAACGATCCGACACCGGACCTTGGCGATGGCGTCAGTGGTGACGGCAACGTCTTTCACGGCACCTTCGTTGCCGGGTGCGCCGCCGCCGTCAGCGACAACCAGGAGGGCGTGGCCGGCGCAAGCTGGCACAGCCAGGTCATGCCGCTGAAAGTGTTCACCAATGCGGGCGGGGCCCCGGCTTCGGCCATTGCCGACGCCATTTATTACGCGATCGATCACGGCGCCAACGTCATCAATATGAGTTTCGGCAGCCCGTTCCCCAGCCGGATCATTAAACGCGCTCTTCGAGAGGCTTTGGATGCGGGCATTATTCCGGTCGCGGCCGCTGGCAACGGGAATACGCGTCGCCCCAGCTACCCGGCCGGATTCCACGGCGTCATTGCCGTCGGAGGCTCGGGTAGTGGCAGCACGTATACCGGTAGCCCCGCGGCCATGCGCGGGCGTGCCAGCTTTTCGCAATTTGGTCCAAGCGCGGTCGACGTCGTTGCCCCCGCCGTTGATATCGTCAGTACCGCCGTCCTGAGCGAGTCGGACGAACTGCAAGGCTATGGACCGGCCGGCAGCTATAGCTATTTCTATGGCAGCGGCACCTCGTTCGCCTCGCCACTGGTGGCTGGCGAGGCCGCACTGTTGCTGGCCCGCGTGCACGAACTCGGATTGGACGGCTGCATCAGCGCCAAAACCATCGAACGCGTCATCCTCACCTCCGCGACGAAACTCGGCGACGACCCAACGGATTGGCCCGATGGGGGCCCCAAATGGGCGGGACACGGTCGCGTGGATTTTCTCGCCGCCGTGCAGCAGATCGGGCCGCAACTGGTCACTCCGCCCCACGCGCCGCTGAGGATGTCCGCCCGGGCCAACGACACCGGCGGTGTGGATCTGAGTTGGATTGACAGTTCGAGCAACGAACAGGGCTTTCTCGTTGAGCGCGCCGTGAAAAACGGGAAACTCGTCGGCGAGTTCGAACCCATCACCGAAGTCGACCGCAACATGACCACCTTTACGGACACGACCGCTCAATACGGTCGGACGTATGTCTACCGGGTTGCCGCCGTCAATCTGGCCGGCACCAACTACGTCCACAAAGCCGCGAAGGTCACGTTGCTCCAGCAGGCAAATTGAAGATGCCGCGGCGGTAGGGACGCGCTGCGTCGCGTCCATCTCGTAGGCGACCACGGTTGTTTTTCCCAGAATGGTAGGGCGCGACCGCCGGGCGCGCCGCGTTTTTTCATAGGTTCGGACCGCCCGGCGGTCCGTCCCTACCAGTCACTCACCAATTACCGTGGCAGTGCTCAGGTAAGCCCCGTCGCTTTCCAGAATCATTTTCTTGCTGGCATCGCGTGGGGACTCTGCTAAAAGAATCGAAAGGCTATTGCGAGTTTTGATGAAGCAGCTACCACAGGTCCTCAACTTTCCGCCGGCGTCCACCGACGGCGAATGGTGGAAAGACCAGATTATTTGCGGCGACGCCCGCGCCGTCCTGCACGCCATGCCGGATGAATGCGTTCATCTGGCGATTACCTCACCGCCTTACAACGTCGGCCTCGATTATGACTCCCACAACGACAAGATGCCGTACGACGAGTATCTGCAGTGGCTGACCGGTTTCTGGAGTGAACTCAAGCGTGTCCTGGTCCCGGGCGGGCGTTTCGCTCTCAACATCGCGCCGACCAGCATCAAAGATTTCCGTCCGATCCATTACGACATGGCGCGGGACCTGGTTCGTCTCGGCTTCATCATGCGGACCGAGATTCTCTGGTACAAACAGACCATGCGGCGCCGCACCGCGTGGGGTTCCTGGAGAAGTCCACGCAATCCGCACATGGTGCCGAGCTGGGAATACGTGCTTGTGTTCTCCAAAGGCTCATGGACGCTGGAAGGCAACAAAGCCGATGCCGACATTACCGGCGGGGAATTCATCAAGTTTTCCGACGCCTTCTGGCAAATCGCGCCCGAAACGCGTGGCCGGCAACCTTTTTTGAAAAGCCTGTATCCGCCGAGGAGGAAGAAGTCAGGAGCCAGAAGCCAGAATCCAGACGTGTCCTCCGAAGCCTCGGCGAAGGCGGAAGGCCATCCCGCTCCGTTCCCCGAAGAACTGATTTATCGGCTGATCAAGTTTTACAGCTACCGGGGCAATGTCGTCCTCGACCCGTTTGGTGGCATCGGTACGGTCGCGACAGTAGCCCGCCGAACCGGCCGGCATTACATGCACATCGATCTCTCCAAGAAATACTGTGCAGTTGCGGCCGAGCGCGTAGCCGCTGAAGGCAGCGGCAATCACCACCAAGGCACCAAGAAGGCAAGAAAGCGCTCGCTCGCTCAGGCCGAGGCGCAAAGCACGCTATTGTGATCTGCCGGGGCTTTGGAGTGCTGCGGGTCTCCGCCTGTTGCGACCGCTGCCGCAACAGTTCATGACATCGCGAGAACGTCCCGAACAATTGATCGTCCAGATCGTTGCGGTAAGGGACTATACCCGGACGGATTCCTTCAAAGACCCTTCAATAAGTGAAAAGAATTCATCGCTTGATTCGAAACGAATCGCGTTCGCCAAATCGTCAGGTTCTGTGATCTTGTAATCATACTTGCCACCCCGAAAACTCCAGACTCTTTCCGACGCCGCCCGCGCATCAGAAGCGGTGAACCAGAAACCGTGAGAACAGTCCCCGCTAAGCAAAACAAGCGCCCACGCAAGCTCCTGTTTTACCAGCAGTTCTATGATGTTGGCGTTTACATTCCAAACTGTGTCTCCATAGTGATTCATCTTAACGTAGAGCAACATTGAACGTCCGGATTTTGTTGCGATTCTTACGTTCTTTGAGCGTCTAGGAATCTTTAACGGAGTGATTTGTTCACCGCCGCACTCCGCCGGATCCATAATGGTAAAGCCGTGGTTTGTTAGGAACTTCCAAACATCAGTAGATGTACTCATAAGGTGAGCCTAAAGTTATGGTTGCGTAATAACGATCGCATCAGAAACGGCCATGTATGTTGTCCCTTCCCAATCGAATTCTACGGTTCGGTCTGAAGCTTCGTCAAAATGATCAAGGTAATTTCTGATCGACGTCTCCAGAAGGGGCTTAGCGCGCTTCAGCTTCCAAGAGGAAAAATAATCTCGTTGGTCGACAAGCAAGAGGAACAGACGATTTGAGGCGTCGAATCGACGCTCACCTTGATTCTCGTAAAGCCAGCAAATCAGTTCACTCGGATCGCTCTTAATGTCTTCGACGAGCGCGTTTCGGAAATTCATGAGTTCCGCAATGAGTTGTTTGCACTCCTGCGACGGATGGTCCGACACCTTTGCCCAAAGGTCTTGGAGCAATGCCGCATCCGCCAAGCCAGCGGAAATTGGCAGACTGTAACTGCGCGCAGCACGTTTCAGCAATGTCAGTTCGGGGCGAACATTCGCAGCTTGTCGTTTCTCCTTTAGATATCCCTCCGGTAAATACGTTACCTTCAAATCGAACGGGGTATTCTTGACGAAAAAATCGATTTTCTTCACTAGTCCGACGGCCGGTAGGACGCTTGCGTGATCTTTGAAAATGTCTTCGATGATGATAGATGTCCAATGATTGTACCAAGAACAGACGACGTAGCCGCGCATGCTGGTTAGCAGTTCGTTTTCTACACACCGGCAGAGGGCCTCGTAGTTTGTGATCTTCTTCACGTAGTTGTCCACGATTGTCTTCTCAAGGCTGTTTTGGTGAAGACCACCCCAGTTAAACTCCTGCACTCGGTAAAGCTGGTTCACCAACTCGGCTTCGTTAGCCCGTCGGCATTCGCGTTGCTCACGGTAAATTTCACGGGCGCACGACTCAATGGCTGCCGTGTTGATACCGGCATTAAAGGCGGCATCGAATAGTTCACGCGAGCCTACGTCAGGCCGTACAATGCCCGCCGACTGGAATAGTCGTTCGAGGTATTCCGTGCGGTTCAAGGATCGCAACTTGAGAAACCGCCGTCCCTCAGGATCGCCAACAAGCTCGTTCAGCTTGTCTTGGCGAAACAGGGCGTCGGCTTGAGCAAAAGTCAGCGGCATAAATCATTTCTTTGTTGTTGGCAGAGTAGACATCCATCCCGGGATCTCTGACAGCGAATGCGCCGCGTCAGCGGAGCGGGAAAAGACGAGACCGTAATCAGTTCGCAATGCTCCCTCTCGGTTGTCTTGAACAACGGATGAAGCCGAATAAACTAGCGGAAAGCATCCGCAGTAAGTCATTCCGGCCGTGTTCGCGCTGCCAGAAAAACTTGTCACGAATTTCCAACTCGCTTCGGTGCGTGCATTGAAAAACAGGACCAGAAAACCACTGTCGCGCAACTTGCGACTAGCGACCTCCAGAAATTTCGACATCGCTTGATTGTAGTGATGCGTCGTCTTCTTACGCTCCTTCGCATTAGACACCACAATTTCCGACTCGAATGGAGGCTCTTCGCCAAGAATGACATTCCACATTTCTGAAAGTTCCAGATAGGGAATGCGATCACCGTGCGGCGGGTCGGTAATGACTAAGTCGACCGACCTGTCCGGCAATTCTGGGAGTAGTTGCAGCGCATTCCCATTGACCAATGCAAAATCAGCGTCGCCTTTACACACCGAAGCGGCATCTCCAGGTTTTGCTTCGAGATGCGTTTGTTCGGAGTCGGTAATCGCCTTGCTGAGCTTCTGAACGCGGCGCTCAAAGCAATTCCACACGTTAACTTCGAAATGTTGCTCCGGTCGCCAGTAGCCGATCACCCACGAGCCTACTTCCATCCGCTCGTCGCTAACCCCTGTCGTTTTGCCACGGCCTGTGATTGCAAAAACCATCTTGCTCATCTGGCCAACTGACGCCGTGAGCGAAAGCCGCAATGGCTCTTGCAGCGCCTCTGGAAGGTTATCGATCGCCGAGAGTAGAAGTTCGATATTTCTGAGTGCCCGGCCTGTGAACAAACTTTTTAATGTGAGCGAGGGAGAAGAATTGATGCGCGAATTAGTGAAGAACCGCGGCGCGCGCAACGCCTGCGGCTGATAGGATGCGAACCGTTCCGCAAGCGTGACATCTCCTGGAGTTGGCGGCGACTCGATTCGAGTGCGACTTTCCCCATTCGTGAACCAAACCTTCTCCATTACGTCATTACGCCAGACATAATGTGTGGCGGGCTTTTTCTGCTCAGTCGCGTAGCTTTCGAGAATCGCATTCTTGGTTATCACTGAAACTCGCCTCAAAGCTTCGTCCACAACATGAGCTGACGGTGGCGAGACTAGCAATCGCGCAATCCTGACAGCGGCGGGATTGATGTCCATGCCAACGAACCGTCGCCTCAAATTAACGGCTTCCAGCGCAGAAATGCCGGAACCAAGAAACGGGTCAACCACCAAACCGCCTGTGGAGCAAAGATGCTGGATAAGATAGCGCATCGGTTCAGAGGGTTTTTTTCCCCAGTACTTATGAAAGGCGTAAAGCCCACGGTATGACACCGGAGCCGCGAGCGTCCTGGCAGCCGGTTTCTCCGCAAGATAGAGTGCGGGATCATCGCGTAATAAAAGGCCCGCCTTAGCTTTTGCCTTCGGCTTTGCGTGTGATTTCAGTTTGCCGGTCGCGTACTTCTTGATTGTTGCTGCTTCTTCCATATCGGGTTCGTCAATTCATATCAGGGTCATCGTGCACTCGCAAGAGGAGTCACCGGCTTTCCCGGGGAGCGCGACCATGCAATCCACGAGGTCGGCTTCGATGATGGCCTTGCGGATGTCGCCTTCGCCGCTGCTGTTGGAGGACATCGAGTCGTTGGCGAGGACGAAGCCGGCTAAACCGGTCGGGGCGAGATGGTGGATGAAGTGTTGCACCCAGGCGAAGTTGGCGTTGCCGACGGGCGGCGCGCCGTATTTCCACCGGGGATCGTCGCGGAGCCGGTCGCCGCCCCAGTCGCTCATGTTGAAGGGCGGGTTGGCGAGGATGTAGTCGGCCTTGAGGTCTTTGTGCAGGTCGCGATGGAAACTGTCGGCGTTTTCGTCGCCGAGATCGGCTTCGATGCCGCGGATGGCGAGGTTCATCTTCGCCAGCTTCCACGTGGTCGGGTTGCTCTCCTGACCGAAGATGCTGATGTTTACCCGTCGTAGCCTTGGCGAAGTCGGGTCGCCGTCTCCATTTCCCTTCGCATGCGCTTCGACGAACCGGACCGATTGCACGAACATGCCGCCCGAATCACAGCAGGGGTCGAACACGCGGCCTTTGTAGGGGGCAAGCATCTCGACGAGCAGTTGGACGACGCAACGGGGCGTGTAGAACTGCCCGCCTTTCTTGCCCTCGGCGCTGGCGAACTGGTTGAGGAAGTATTCATAGACTCGGCCGAGCACATCCATCGAACGCGTGCCTTGTTGTCCCGTGTCCGTTTGCGAGTGCCCCTCACCCCCGGCCCCTCTCCCAGAGTGAGAGGGGATTTCCTCAACCGTGCGTTTGATTTCTTCCAGCACGCTTTGCGGGTTGGTCTCGACTTGCTCATTCTTGAAGCGGCGCACTCGGTATCCCAGTGCTTCGAGATAGGCATCACGGCCATGGTCGTGCCTTTTCTTGGCTTCGCGCTCGTGAATCGGGCCATGTGTTTCCACGACGAGCTTCGCTTCCGCGCAGCAGAAATCCACGATGTAATCGCCGATCTGGTGCTGGCGACGGAACTTCAGGTTCAAGAATCGCCGGTCGCGAAGCATCTCCCACAAGATTTCTTCTGCGGACGTCTGCTTCTTTCGCAACTCGCGTGCTCGTTCGACCAGTCCTGCAAACTTGTACCCGCCCCGGTAGTTACTTCCCTCTCCCGCTGGGAGAGGGACGGAGGGTGAGGGTCGGAAGCTGATGCTTCCGATGAGGTCGATCACTTCCCCCAACTGCTGCTTGTTCAAGTCGGGCCGAGCGTAATTCTTGGGTAAAACGCCTTTGAGCGAAGGATTGTCGCGCTCGATGGCGACCATGGCGTTATCCAGCAGTTTGCCAATGAGCGGGTCTTTGGCGCGGCCTTGGAGATAGGTCCAGCGCGCTTCCGGCGGCACCCAGAAGATGTTGACCGCCACATACTCGTCGCGGTCTTCCGGGTCAGCGCCCTTTTCTTTGGCGAGTTTGGCGTGCTGTTCCTCGAACGCGTCGGAGATGTATTTCAGGAAGATCAGCCCAAGCACGACGTGCTTGTACTCGGCAGCGTCCATGTGCCCGCGCAGCTTGTCGGCGGCTTGCCAGAGCGTCTGCTCAAATCCGAGATTCGCTCCGCCGTTTCCTCGCTTCTCCGTCTTCGGTCGCGCCATAAGATCAACCTCACTCGCTCGCAGCACTGTAAACCCAAGCCAGTTTGCGAAACAAGAGGAATGAATGACCGAAAAAAGAGAAGAGCCAACAGAGAAGGGCGTCAACGGCGCGCTCGGTTGCCACGGACCTTGTACCTGGCGGATGATTCCTTCACGTGAAATCCGATGCCCTTCTTCGGCGGCACGGGCAACGCAGGCGGATCGATGATGTTCATGAAACGTCGCAGGATGTCCACAATCACAGCGTCCTGCAGGTTCAGTCGGTCCTTGAGTTCTTCTTCCAGCACGGCCAGTTTTCGAGCCAGTGGGCCGTTGTCCGTCAGCGCCGCCCGCATCCGCACGAATGCTCGCACAACGAACACGCTCATCTGCACGGCGCGCGGGCTGTTCAGCACGTTGGCCGCCATGATCGCGCCGTGCTCCGTAAATGCATACGGGAGATAGCGACGACCACCGTACGAACCGGTCGCAATTTGCGACCGGTTGCCGGATAAACTTGAGGTCGCAATTTGCGACCTCAAGTTTGTAGACTCTTGGGGCGTAAGTTGGAAGGCAAAATCGTCCGGGAACCGCTCGGCATTGCGTTTGACTTGTTCGTTGAGGCGTTTGGTCGTCACTCCATACAAAGCAGCCAAATCGGCGTCCAAGATCACGCGCTGGCCGCGCACCGTGTAGATATACTCCTCAATTCGATCCGCGGGACGCGCTGGTAGGTCCTTCCTCATCATGCGGTTCATAAAGCGCTCTCCTCGCTGGCCAGCGATTTTGCTACTCCGGCGCGCGGAATCAAGGAAAAGTTCGCCGTAAGAATACCGCCGGGTGCGTCTCGGCACCACCACCGTTGTAGGCCGACTCTGTGAGTCGGCGTGATATTCTATGCCGACCGGAGCGCCGCCTCGCAGAGGCGGCCTACAATACCGGCCACCCCTCGGTAGTATCAAAATGCGCCCAATACCGACCACTAGTGCTCCGTCAAAGTTGAATGGAAGGGTAGGGCGCGACCGCCGGGCGCGCCGCAACGGTCGGCCCGGCGGTCCGACCCTACCAACAACCCTTGCGATGTAGGTTGACGGAGCACTAGCACGGAGGTTAACCCGCCTTTGGCGGCGCCGAAGGCGACCAGGGCTTGCGCCACCAGAGAAACGGGGAGGACGCTTCGCGGCCATGATTGCCGCCGAGACGGCGGCCACTACAACAGGAACGGCAACGGCGACAAGCGAACCGCCTGTCCCACTTTGCAGATTACCCGGTCAGCCGGGTCAGCGCTTCGACGTATTTTTCAGTGGTTTTGCGGACGACTTCGTCGGGGAGAACGGGTCCGGGCGGAGTTTTGTCCCAATCGAGGGTCTCGAGGTAGTCGCGAACGAATTGTTTATCGAAGCTCGGTTGTGGTTTGCTGCACGATCCTAATTCATATTGAACCACGGATTGCCGTTCGGACCGCCGCAGCCACCCATATCGGCAGCGATGAGGGCTTGCGTGGTAACACTCGAAACATGAAAGTCTCCGAACAGACAATTGATAGAACCACCGTGGCGATCGATGGCCCTCAAAGGCGGGCCTACCGTAGGCACGCTCGTCACTGCGAACACCAAACCGCCGCAACTCAGCGTGTGTCCAGAGGATTCAATGAGCAGCAAGTATTGCGACGGATTTGGCACGTATTTCAACGTAGGCCAAATGCCGCCATTTTGATCCATAAAAGGGCTACCGCCCAGGTCGATGTTTCGATAAATCGGAGCGCCGCCATACTTCGCTTGCGGCTTGGCCATCGAATAACTGTATATGGTCCCGAAGGATGCGTTAATGATCGCCGACTGGCTCAAATACGTGGCGACTACTGGACAGATTCGCATGTTGCGCAGCGTGCCCTTTTGATCTCCTCCGCCCAGATAGGGCACATACCGATTTGTCCGTGTGCTACCCACATCCGCCCAATCATCCGCTTGCACTCGATAGTAATACGTTCCGTCGTTATCTTTGGTGTACAAATCAATGGCCATACCCCACTGCCTCAAGTTCGCAGCACAGGCTTGCTGGAGAAGTTTTGCCCGGGCCTGCGTCAGGTCCGCCAGAAGGACGCCGGCTAGCACCGACCCGACGCCGAATAGGACAAGGGATTCGGTGAGGGTGAAACCTGTCGCCCCGAAAAATCGTTTCCTGATCATTCGTTCGCTCCTAGTTCATCCTGAACCACGGGTTGCCGGTGCTATTACCACATCCGCCCATCGCATCCTGATTGGTGAGGGTCTGCGCGGATACAAGTTCCACATGCTGATCCCCAAATAAGCAATTCACGTAACCACCGTGACGATCGATTGGCTTAATGGGCGGACCATGGGTTGGTATTGTGGTCGCTAGGTTAACCAAGTGACCACAACTTAGCGAGTTGCCTCCGTCCATCAACAAAAGGAACTCCGCTGGTTTTCGCACGTCCTTGAGCGAAGGCAACGTACTATTGCTGATTACATAAGGACTTGGGTACGCCGAATCACAGTCAATGTAGTTCGGATCTCCATTGATTCCCTTTGCTTGAGGTTTAGCCAACGAATAGCCAATCCCGTTGTCGCCACCTTCAATGAGCGTCTCGCTGTAGAACTGATTGATGAAGGGGCATTGCCTCATCGTACGCATGCGAAGGACTTGCGAGCCAATGTCCTGAGGCCCAGCTAGGTAGCTCATATATGGATTGGGCAATCCGCCGTAATATCCTCCTACGTCAGACCAATCATATATACCGTACGCATAAAAGTAGTGTCCGTCGTAGTCCTGCGTATACAAGTCGATCACCAGCCCCCATTGTTTGAGAGTGCCGGCACAAGCTTGCTGATAAAACTTCACTTTCGTTTGGTTCAGGTCCGCCACGAGCAATCCCGCCAAGACCGAGCCGACTCCGATCAATACCAAGAGTTCCGTCAGTGTGAACCCAGCTCTTCGTTTCCCATTCGTGTGCATTTTGCGGCCGTTTCTTATGGCGTATTCAATTTGATCCTGTAAAAGCGCGGTTCGCCATTAGTGACCGCGCCCGCATCGAGGTAATTCGTTTCGGATATTGCCGGGGTTGCCGGCACGTTCACCGTCGCCAGATTCGTGAAGTCTCCGCCCACCAAATTCGTCATCGCCTGTACGTCGTACGTTTTGCCCGTCGAAACCGACCACGTAATCCGCAGATCATTTCCTTCCGGCAAAATCGATTTGATGCGGAACGCCGAAGCGCTATCCAGCGGATCGGTCCCGGCAAGGGACTCTTGCAGGTTGGAGAATCCATCGCCGTCCGGGTCTAAGTGCGCATCGCTGGCGTCCAACGGATCAAGCCCATGCGCTTGCTCCCAGCCATTCGCGATGCCGTCGCCGTCGGCGTCCAGATTCGGGTCGAGGACCAGATTGCTCACGATCAGCGTTCCGCCGCTGCGAACAAACAAGGCACATGGATTCGTGATGACCAGATTGTCGGTCTGCAGCACGCCGCCATTGAGATTCAATTGCCCTTGGCGCACGTCGATGAACGCGTTGTGGCCCGCATTGGTGACATATAGGTTGCCACCTGACACGTTCACTACGCCCACGCCACCGCTGGGACAATTGCCGATGAGAAGACTCGACAGAAACGTTGTTGCTCCGCTATTCAGATCAACCGCTCCCAAGGCATTGGAATACAAGCCGAGGCTGACATTGTTTCCAAGCCAGTTACCATTCGAGACCGTAACCAATCCATAGCCCCAAGACGCTACGCAGGTCGTCAAGTTTGTGGCGATCAATTGTCCGCCGGTCAGCCACACCGTCCCCGTTGCCTGAGGACTGGCGCCAACGGACAGAGCGACTTCCAGCGTGTTGAATCCTCCGGCAATGGTGAATGTGCCGCTCGACCCCGGATTGCCGCCGACTTCGACCGTGCCCAAAGTATTCGTTCCGCCGGGAAGAGTGAGCTGCCCGGAGCCGCTGCCGCCAATGAGCGTAATCAGGGCATTGGTCATGACCAGATTACCGTTGGTCAGTGTCATGATTCCCGTGGCGCCGGACTCCATTCCGATTAACAGCCGCGAGTTCGGAGAGAAAACGTAGTCCCCGTTTACAACCGTCAACGTTCCTTGCGATCCGGCACTCGATCCGACGATTGTGGACCCGGAGCTTCGGAAAGTGCTGTTGGAAATTACCGCCTGGCCCAAACCACCTATTCCGATGCCGACATCGGCCGGATAATTCGAGATGGCTCCGACACCGCTATTCTTGAACCAGAAATATCCGCTCGCATTGGTGTCGCCGGCAACGTAGATGCCGCCGTCGGCAATGAGCGTGCTGTTGCTATCGAAAACGATCTCTCCGGAGGAATTCGCCCCGTTCGCGACAATCAGATTCGACGCCTGCATAGTAGCCGCCGCGACGTTCATCTGCCCGAAACCGCTCTCGCCAACGGAAACAATTCCGCTGGCCACGAGGGAACTGTTGTTGTTCAAGAGTAAATTGCCGCTCGAACCCGGAGCGTTTCCCACCAGCACATCCCCCGCGAGGACGGAAGTATTTGCTGCCGACACCTGCCCGGTGCCGCTCTCACCGACATAAATACCAGCATTGGTCACAGCCAGCGATCCGCCTATCAGATTCACAATTCCCATGGAATTCGAGCAGCTCCCAGCAACCAAATTCGTCAATAGCGTCGTCGTCGATCCGATCAAATTCACCACGCCGTTGCCGTTGGATTCCGTGCCCACGATCATCGCGCCGCCCAGCCAATTCGCATTCGACAAAGTCAACCGGCCTGAGCCCCATTCCCCGACATACGTTGGCCAGCGGTTGGTCATACCGGAAACCAGATAGAGATTTGTCTGCACCACGTTTCCACCGTTCATCCACACGGTGCCGGTCGCATTGAGATTGGCGCCAATGATGAGCGCCTGCTGGAAAACACTTTTGCTGCCAGTCATTGTGAATGTGCCTTGCGAGCCAGCACTCGCGCCGATTTCCATCGGGCCAAAAGTGTTCGTTCCACCCAGGAGATTGAGTTGGCCGGTTCCATCACCGCCCACGAGCGTGATGAGTGAATTGGTCATTGCGAACTGCGCGCTGCTGAAGGTCACCACACCACGGGCGTTGGACTCCATTCCCACCACCAACCGAGAGTATGGCGAGAAACTTGTGTTGCCGCCGACCACGGTCAACGTGCCTTGCGACCCGCTCCCTGCGCCTACCAGGAGGAACGTCGTCGGGGCTTGAACCTGGGAATTCGAGATGGTCATCTGACCATTGCCGTAGATGCCGATCGCCGACGGAGAAGGGGAACTGTTTGTGGTTGTTATCCCGTATTGCAATGGCTCGGAAAGGATCAACTGCCCATCCACGAGCGACACGGAACCATTCGCGTTTGTTTCGACGCCAACGTAAATTCCGCTATCAACCGCCAGCCAACTGTTGCTCGCAACGAGCGGGCCGTCGATGGTCAGAAAGCAATTTGTAAGACCGTTGGTAAGGGATCTGGTAAGTAACGCCGACCCCGTTAAGCGTACCAAACCGCCGCTGGAAACACTGAAAGTATCCAGAACGTACAACGGCGTGATGGTCCCCGCGTCCACTAACTCCAAAGTATTGGTCGCGCCAGCGGGAGCAGACAGAAACAAGTTGCTGACAGTCAGCGTCTCGGGATACACGCCTGACGTAAAATCATCGATAGTAACGGTCTTGGAAACGTCGTTGGTGATGTAAACGGTCTGGGAGTTGGTCGGCGCAACGTCCAGCGACCACTTGGTGTAGTCGTCCCAGTAACCTCGGGTGGGGTTGATCCAACTATTGGTTTGGGCAGAAGCAAGAGTCGAAATGCCCAAGCTGATCAGCACCGTGCAAGCAATTGCTTTCATCTCGTTTTACCACCATTGCGTCCGAGACTGGAGGCGTGCAGATTGCGCTCGCTTCCCTAGCGGGCGGATAGCAAATCACAAAATGGGGCTAAAGTCGAGAGTATTCGGGGCAACTGAACGAGTTACTTCGTCAGCCGCGACAGCGCTTCGACGTATTTCTCGGTAGTTTTTCGGACGACTTCGTCGGGAAGAACGGGTCCGGGCGGGGTCTTGTTCCAGTCGAGCGTTTCGAGGTAATCGCGGACGAATTGTTTATCGAAGCTCGGCTGCGGTTTGCCGGGCGCGTAGGAGTCCGCCGGCCAGAAGCGGGAGCTGTCCGGCGTGAGCGCTTCGTCGATGAGCAGGAGCTTTTTGCCGCCGGGGACGGCGGCCTCTACAACTGCAGACTCACGCTTGCCGCTGGGGACGGCGGCGGATTCAGAAGATGCGCCCGAGCCGGGCGCTACTACACCAAACTCGAATTTCGTATCGGCGATGATGATGCCGCGCTGGGCGGCGTAGTCCCGGGCGAAATTGTAGAGCGCCAGGGCCGTGTCGCGCACCTTTTCGGCGAGCGGTTTGCCAAGAATCTCGGCACAACGCTCGAAGCTGATGTTCTCGTCGTGGCCTTTCTCCGCCTTGGTCGCCGGCGTGAAAATGGGGCGGGGGAGTTGACTCGACTCAACCAGACCGGCCGGCAATTTGATGCCGCAGACGGTTTGCGATTGTTTGTACTCCTTCAGGCCCGAGCCGGCGAGATAACCGCGCACGACACATTCAATCGGCAGCGGCTGACATTTCCACACGAGCATGGAACGGTTTTCCAACTGGTGGCGCAACCGTCCCGGTTGCGAATCCAACGACCGCAGGCGAGACGTCCGCGCCACGATTTTCTCGTACTTGCTCGTGATGAAATGATTTTCGACGATGTGTTTGGTTTTGCTGAACCAGAACTCGCTGAGCGCGGTGAGGACGCGGCCTTTCTCGGGGATCGGGTTCGGCAGGATGACATCGAAAGCGCTGATCCGGTCCGAGGCCACGAACAACAGCGCGTCACCCAGATCGAAGACTTCACGGACCTTGCCGCTTTTGAGCTTCTTGACGCCGGGAATGTCGAGTTGCGTGATTGTGTTTGCCATGCCGCCCGCCTAAACTCTCTCAAGGCAGATACATGAAACCAAGCCGCGAATTCAAGGCAAACTTCACCGCATGGGGATTTTTTTTCCTCAGCCTGCTCGTGGTTGTGGTGATCGTGGTCGTGATCTGGCACGCGCGCACGTCGCCGGTCGGGCGATAGCATCTCATCCGGGGCGGTCTCTATCGTCAAGAGAGCTTAAGAGTGTCTAACAAAACGCATTTCCCTGTAGCCGCACCCTTTATGGGTGCGCCTTCCCCGCGCAGGCTGAAGCCGGCGACTACAGTTTTGTTAGCGGCTCTACGGTTTTGTCACCCGCAAGAGTTGAATTGGAACCAGAGGCAATTTGTCGCCTTCCACCGCCTGCATGTCCAACGTATCGCCCGAAGGAATCCAGAAGGTCTTCACGAGCTTGACCGTCCAGTTGTGATTTGTTTCTTGGCGGTAATCGTCCCAGGTCGGGCAACCATCGCCATCAATGAGCCAGTACAGCGGGCGTCCGGGATGGCGATCGAGCAGGTGGCGGACGCGTCCCAGGAATTCGGTTGGACTGTAGGCGAAGGTTTCCAACCCGATGCGGAGTTTTGTATTGCGCAACAGCAACGGCGCGCGCCGGCCGATTACCATGCTGTTCGGCGGCAACAGTCTTTGCAGTTCCTGCGAGAGGTCGCGGACGTAAAACTGCCGCCGCCAGACGTCGCGATAGCCAGTTCGCCAGTACGTGTTCGCGCTGACAAAAACCAGAAAGCACGCGGCCCAAATTAGATACCAGGTTAACCAGCGGCAGCTCCGCACATACAGCAGGAGGCCGAGGGTTACGATCAGCCCGGCTTGGAACAGGAATTGATTGCCGGCAAATTCCGCAGAATTGGTCAACAGCGAGATGGTATAGCTGTTGAAGAACATCCAGGAAAACGCCAAAGCCAAACCGAGCACGACCAGCCACGCGTGGCGTTTCGATTGCCGCCGCAGGATCCATCCAATGCCAATAACCATCAGGACGAAGCTGATCCCAAGGCGGATTCCAAGCACGCCCCAGGCCGACTCGGCAGGCAAAGTGAACTCATTGTAAAGATGCGCTCGAAACATTTCGGCGGTGGCGCTTTGATTCCCATGAATCCAGTACAGAAAGAACATGGTGATCACGACCCCGCCCAGAAACCAACCGGCGCGAGGACGCGCTTGCCGCAGATAACGGCCGGCGGGCCTTGATGCGACCACGATTTCCGGCAGAAGGAAAACCGCTGCGAGAAAATACCGAAGCGGATTTAAGAACTGGGTGCCAAAGGGCAGCAGATAGAACAGGAGTCCCCAGGCGGAAACGGTCCTCGACGAAAAAATCCTGCCGGTCTGATGCCAATGCAGACATAGAAACCAGACGGGGAGAGCAAACAAGCAGGTGGCGAGCAGTCCCAGTTGGGGCACGATGGGCCAGCGCGGGAAAATAGAAAGGGATTTGAGCCAGTGCGAAGGATGATAATCCAGATTGTCGAGCATGGAGGCGCCGCGACCGGCCTCCACCAGCACGGGCTGCGGATGGCCGTTGCCGACCACGGCGTGAATGCATGCTTGGCGCGCAGCCCATAGAACTCCGAACGATATCAGCAACGCTGCCACTCCAAAAAACAACCTTCTCCAGCGTTGGTCGCTACGGACCAGAATCGCAAGTCCGAACAAGGGCAGGAATGCAAGAGCCGTCGGCTTTACACTCAATGCGAACGCCATGCAGAATCCCGCCAGACACGTTTTCCAGAGGGCGCGACTGGTCGCCAGCGCATAGGCGATCACAGCCAGCGTGCCGATGACTATATCGGTGCTGGCCACGCGCTCGTAGGTCAGACTCGCGGGATTGCTGGAGATCAGCAGCACGAGAATCCCGGCGAGCAAAGCATCCGTGCGGCGCGACACAATAACGTAGGCCGCCAACCAGCCCAGGATCGCCAGAATCATGGTCGGCCAACGTTCCGCACTCAAGGTGAATCCATCCAACCGGTATCCGAGATAAGCGAGGAAATGCATGCCCCACGAGCCGAGAAAGGAAGGCGGGTCGCCCATTTCCGGATCCAGGAACCGTGAGGTGAGAACCGCCAGGCGGCCGCCGTCGGTGTACAACTGCTCGTCGCTGACAAAAAAAGCGTACGACCAATAGGCCCAGTTGCCACCGTCGGCATTGCGCCAGGGCAACCGCAATCCGGCCAAGACCAAACCCAACGCCAGACCGATCAGCCAACGACGTGTCTTGCGTGAAGGATGCATGGCCTTATCGCGTAGCCGCACCCTTTATGGGTGCGCCGCAGCCACGCAGGCTAAAGCCTGCGGCTACAGTTTCGTTTCCCACCGACTCAGCAGATCGACCGTCAGTCGCACCCCGAAACCGGTCGCGCCTTTCGTCAGGTACGGAAGTTCTTCCGTCGTCCACGCCGTGCCGGCGATATCGAGGTGTGCCCACGGAGTATCGCCGACATATTTTGCGAGGAACGCGCCGGCGGTGATAGCCCCGCCGTAACGGCCACCGGTATTCTTAATATCGGCCACATCGCTCTTGATCTTGTCCTTGTACTCCGGCCAGAGTGGCAGTGGCCAGACACGATCGCCGGTGCGCTCGCCTGCGGCAAGCACCTTCGCCTGCAATTTGTCGTCATTACCCATCATGCCTGCTGCAAAACTACCCAGCGCAACCACGCACGCACCGGTGAGCGTGGCGAAATCAAGAATCGCCGCTGCATTCCGTTCGCGGGCGTAGGACAACGCGTCGCCGAGCACGATGCGTCCCTCGGCGTCCGTGTTCAGCACTTCAATCGTCACGCCGCGTTTGTCGGGCCCTTTGTAGCTGGTGACGATATCACCGGGCCGGTAGCTGTTCGCGCTCGGCATGTTCTCGGCCGACGAGACGACGCCAATCACATTGAGAGGAAGCTTCAATCGAGCGATGGCTTTCATGATTGCGAGCACGGCCACGCCGCCGCACTTGTCGAATTTCATCTCGTCCATCTTGTCCGCAGATTTGATCGAGATGCCGCCGGAATCGAACGTGATGGCTTTGCCAACGAGAGCAATGGGGCGGACAGCCCGGCGGTCTGTCCCTACCGGTAGGGCGCGACCGCCGGGCGCGCCGTCATATTCCAGCACGATCAGATGCGGCTCATTGGCGCTGCCGCCGCCAACCGCCAGCAGGCCGCCGAAGCCACCCTGATCCAATTCCTTTTTGGTCAACACCGTGCACTTCAGATTCTGTTCTTTCGCGATGGCGCGGGCGTATTCGGCCAGCACGCGCGGCGTGACCACGTTGCCTGGAAGATTATCGATTTCCCGTGCGAAGTTCGTGGCGCCTGCAACCACTTCCGCTTTGGCCACGTTCGTCTTTGCCAGTTTCAAGTCCACGCCCGCCGGCAGGCAAAGCGTCAACGACTTCAATTCAGTGCTGTCCTTCTCGTCGGGTTTGAACTGGCTGAACCGATATGTGGCCAACATTGTCGCTTCAACAATTGCGGGCAAACAAACATCAGGCCCGCAGGCCTCGCTTCCGCCCACCTGCACGGCGGCGCGTTCGATGCCCACCTCACGCAGTTTCTTTACCGCCGGGCCCATGGCTCGGCGCAAGGTCTCGATGGTGAATTCTTTCTCTTTGCCGAGACCTACGAGGAGGATGCGTTGCGGGGCGAGTTTGCCGGCGGTGTGCAGGAGACACAGTTGCCGTTCGCGGCCACGGAATTCCTTTGGACCCAGCCGACGCAACAAGTTCTTGAATGCCACAGGACCGCCAAGGTGCTCATTTTCAAAAGCGAAGAGGAGGGCAGCCGGTTGTTTTTGGGTGAAGACAGAGGAGGTCGTCAGTGGAAAATTCATGATGCGGGAATTATAGCAGTCGGCAGTGGCGCGTCAACGTAACCATCTATCCGCTTGGTGGCGCGAGCGTCTCGCTTGCGGTGAGTTGGTTTTTCAATTCGGCGACTCGACAGGATTTGGCGCTGTGTTAGCTTGTCCGTATCATGAAACGCAAGCGGCTGGGAGATTCGGACATGGACATCACGCCGATGGGCTTCGGCGCGTGGGCGGTGGGCGGCAATTGGCAATATGGGTGGGGTGAACAGGACGACCGACAATCCATTGCCGCCATTCATCGGGCACTCGAACTCGGCGTCAACTGGATCGACACGGCGGCGGTGTACGGACTGGGACATTCGGAGGAAGTCGTGCGCGAGGCATTGCGTCAATGGCCGGGCCCGCGTCCGTACGTCTTCACCAAGTGCGGGATGGTTTGGGACGAGAAAGGCAAAGTGCGCGAAGTGCTGCGCGCTGATTCTATTCGCCGCGAATGTGAGGCGAGTCTGCGTCGGCTTGGCACGGATGTGATCGATTTGTATCAGATGCATTGGCCCGCGGATGAGATCGACGAGACGTTGGAAGGATGGAGGACGCTCGCGCAACTGCAGAAGGAAGGGAAGGTGCGTTGGATCGGGGTCTCGAATTTCAGCGTGGAAGAAATGCAGAAGGCGCAGACGATTGCGCCGATCACTTCGTTACAACCACCGTACTCGCTGATCCGCCGCGAAGTGGAATCGGCTCAGCTTCCGTACTGCCAGCGCGAAGGCATCGGCGTGATTGTGTATTCGCCGATGGGATCCGGTCTCTTGACCGGCGCGATGACGCACGAACGAATCGCCTCGTTGCCCAAGAACGATTGGCGCTCCAACAACCCGGCGTTCAAGGAACCGAAATTATCCGAGAACCTCGCGGTCGTGGAACGCTTGCGCGCCGTCGGAGCCCGCCACGGTCGTTCGCCCGGTGAAGTGGCGATTGCCTGGACTTTCAATCATCCCGCAGTGACCGCCGCCATTGTCGGCGCACGAAATCCGAAGCAGGTGGAAGGCATCATCGGTGCGATGGATTTCCGATTGACACGGGAAGAGGCGGGGGAATTGGAAACAGGGTAGCTTTTGTAGTCGCAGGCTTTACGCCTGCGCAGACGCACCCGTGAAGGGTGCGGCTACATTATCGAACGATATTCGGCGGTCGCACTCGGCAGAGGCCGAGGGGTCAAGGTGGCAATCCGCCGCTACGGTCCCCGAACGGACACATTACCACCGCAAGGGCGGAGTTGACCTCGGTGGAGACATCGGGTAACTAGATTTAGTCGCTGGTCGCAGGCCACTGGCCAAGAAGGAAATCTTGAAGATGAAGTGTCTGAATTACGAGGCGCGTCGTTTCTTCCTTTTCGGGATACGGTTCTTCTTTGGTTTGTGGCTGTTGTACGTGGCTCTCGTGAAATGGTTCGTCATGGGGCCGGGCACATTTGTCGGCTACATCGCGTCACAATTTGACAAGACGTGGTCGCCCCGCGCGCTGAACGTGCTGTTGGCGTGGTTGATTCTGATCGCGGAGCCGGTGCTGGCTGTGGCGATTCTCTCGGGTGCAAAAGCGCGGCTGGTGTGGACGCTGACGGCGTTGCTCATGTTTCTCCTGACCATCGGTCAAACCATCCTCATGAAGCCCGACGTGATTGCCAACTGGCAGTACTTGGTGCTGGCGCTGGTCTGCGCCGCCCTGAGTGAACCCAAGACGACAGAGAAATCGTCGCCATGAGCCAGACCATTGCCGAACAAATACCTGGGATAATCGACGACTTATACCGGTCGGAGTCGCGGCGAATTCTGGCCACCCTCATTCGTTTGCTGGGCGATTTTGATCTTGCCGAGGACGCATTGCAGGATGCCTTTCGGTCCGCGGTGGAGCAATGGCCTGAACAGGGCGTGCCCGACAATCCACGGGCTTGGCTGGTTTCCACCGGCCGTTTCAAGGCGATCGACGCACTGCGTCGGCGTGCTCGATTCGATGCGTCGCTGGGCGAAATTGCGCAGCAGCTTGAGACCCAGAAAGCCATCACGCAACCGGGGCAGGACGAGGAAAGCGTCGAGGACGACCGATTGCGGTTGATTTTTACCTGCTGTCATCCTGCTCTTGCAGCGGAAGCTCGTGTTGCACTCACGCTCCGCGAGGTTTGTGGTCTGACCACCGAAGAAATCGCGCATGCGTTTTTGACGACTCCGTCCACGCTGGCCCAGCGGATTGTTCGCGCCAAGAGCAAGATCCGCGATGCGCACATTCCGTATCAAGTGCCATCGCCGGCCGAGTTGCCCGACCGACTGGGAACCGTGTTGCAGGTAATCTATCTGGTTTTCAACGAGGGTTACGCAGCTTCTTCCGGTCACTTCCTGACGCGCCCCGATCTTTCCGGTGAAGCAATCCGACTGGGGCGTCTGCTGTTGGAGCTTTTGCCGGAACCCGAAGTCATGGGACTTCTCGCGCTGATGCTGTTGCAGGAATCTCGTCGTGTCGCACGAACTTCGCCGACGGGCGACATTATCCTGCTGGAAGATCAGGATCGCTCCCTTTGGAATCGGGACCAAATTGTCGAAGGCTGGACGCTGACGGAACGGGCGTTGTCGTCACCGCGGTTTGGCCCGTACACGATTCAGGCCGCCATTGCGGCGGTGCATGCCCGAGCGACCACCGCCGCCGCAACAGATTGGGCCAGAATCGTTGAATTATACGATGCGCTTCTGCGACTGCAACTGTCTCCTGTGGTCGAGTTGAACCGGGCCGTGGCGGTAGCGATGCGCGATGGCCCTGCGACGGGACTGGAACTGATTGACGCCGTCTTCCAGCGTGGGGATTTGGCGGATTACCATCTCGCTCATGCCGCACGCGCGGATTTATGCCGACGATTGGGGAGAGAAGCCGAGGCCCGCGCTGCCTACGAACGCGCGCTGGCCTTGACGCAACAGGAGCCAGAACGGCGTTTTTTGAAGGGCCGGCTGCGCGAATTGAATGAAATGAAGGTCGCTGTCGATTTCCGTGACAGCCGAACGACTATGGGGTGAAACAAATTACAAACAACAGGAGACACGAAAAGACATGAGCACGACAAAACACAACGGCTTCATTCAACCCTATCTGTTTTTCGATGGCCGCTGCGAAGAGGCCCTCGAGTTTTACCGCCAAGCGCTCGACGCCGAGGTGACGAGACTCATGCGCTTCAAGGACAGCCCGGAGCCGCCCCAGCCCGGTACGAGCCCGCCGGGTTCCGACAACAAGGTGATGCATGCCAGCTTCCGTGTCGGTGAGACGATGGTGATGGCCTCTGACGGGCGCTGCGGTGGAAAGCCGAACTTCGAAGGATTTGCGCTGTCGCTGATCGTGCCGAATGAGGGCGAGGCCGACCGGCGATTTGCGGCCTTGGAAAAGGGTGGACAGGTACAGATGCCGTTGGCCAAGACCTTCTTCTCACCGCGCTTCGGCATGGTCACCGACCGTTTTGGCGTGTGCTGGATGGTGATCGTAATGACGGAAGAGACCTGACCCAGACAGAATTGAAATACAGACAATTAATGAGTGAACCACAGGAGACAACAATGAGATTCATGGTGATTGTAAAAGCAGGCAAGGATTGTGAAGCGGGTAAGTTGCCGAGCAAGGAAAAGCTGGCAACGATGGGTAAGTTTAACCAGGAATTGACCAACGCTGGAGTGCTGTTGGCGTTGGAGGGATTGGCCCCGAGCTCGAAAGGTGCACGCGTGAAGTTTGCCGGGAAGACGCGGACGGTGACCGACGGACCGTTTGCGGAGTCGAAGGAGTTGGTGGGCGGATTCTGGCTGTGGAAGTGCAAATCGAAACAGGAGGCAGTTGAGTGGCTGAAGCGCGCGCCGTTTGAGGACGGCGAGGTTGAGATCCGTCAAGTCCACGAACCGGAAGATTTTGCCGAACGCTTTACTCACGAACTCGGAGAGCAACAGGAACGCATCCGGGCGGCTGTCGAGGCGCATGCATGAAATATATGCTGCTGATATATGCCGAGGAGAGATCCTTGGACGATGCGGAACGCGAGAAATGTTACGCGGAGTCCACACAACTTTGCCGGGATTTGGACGCTCGTGGGCAGTACGTGTCCGCCAGTCCGTTGCAATCGGTCGCCACGGCGACGTGCGTGCGGTTGCGCAACAGCAAACCGACGATCACCGATGGACCGTTCGCCGAAACCCGCGAACAACTCGGCGGCTATTTTATGGTCGAGGCCAGCGACCTCAACGAGGCCATCAAGATCGCCAGCAAAATTCCCGCCGCGCGCTGGGGCACGGTCGAAGTGCGACCGGTGATGGAGATCTCCGGTTTGCCGTGAAACAGAAGATCACACCATTCTTGTGGTTCGATGGCCGCGCGGAAGAGGTGGCGAAGTTTTACACTCGCATCTTCAAGAATTCGCGCATCGAAAGCGTGTCCCGGTATCCGGAAGGTTCTCCCTGCCCAGCGGGAACGGTTATGACCGTAGTGTTCCAGTTGGCGGGACAACGTTTCATCGCGCTCAACGGCGGCCCGGAATTCCAGTTCAACGAATCCATCTCGTTCGTCGTGAGCTGCGAAACGCAGAAAGAGATCGATTATTTCTGGAGAAAACTCTCGGCGGGCGGCCAGGAAGTGCAATGCGGCTGGCTCAAGGACAAGTATGGATTGTTCTGGCAAATCGTGCCCACGGTTTTGGGCGAATTGCTCGGGGGCGACGCCGAGAAATCGCACCGAGTCGTGCAGGCGTTGCTGAAAATGGTGAAGCTCGACATTCGGAAACTGAAGGCAGCGGCCAAGCGGAGACGAACATGAAAATCACCGAGGTGGCGTTTTTCGCCTATGCGGTCAGCGACATGAAGAAGGCCCGGGCCTTTTATGAAGGCGTGCTCGGTCTGAAACCGAACGCGGAATACGATGGTTCTGGCAACCCGAACTGGGTCGAATACGACATCGGTCCAGCAACGTTGGGTGTTGGCTGCGCGCCCGGCATGTGGGACCCGTCGCCGAAAGGCGCTTCCGCGGCGCTGGAGGTGGAGAATTTCGACCAAACGCTGGCAACGGTCAAAGCCCGGCAAATTCCAATCGTCATGGGCCCTCACGATTTTCCATCGTGCCGAATGGTGGTCATTGCCGACCCGGATGGGAACCGGCTCACACTGCACAAACGTAAAAAGAAAGCCTGAGGCTGGGAAAGGAATGACCAGGCGAAATAAGGAAGAACGAGTTATGGCAGGAAACACCATCCGACTTCACCGCGTGCTGCGCGCGACGCCGGAGAGAATTTATCGGGCGTTCCTCGACGCCGACGCGCTGGCCAAATGGCTTCCGCCGAACGGATTCACCGCCAAAGT
>DATIZX010000067.1:0-3599 GCA_035516795.1 Verrucomicrobiia bacterium | reverse complement strand
ATATTTTTGTTCTCCCATCGTTGTCCGAGGCTCAAGGCAAAGTGATCCTGGAGGCCCAAGCCCGCTCCGTTCCAGTGATTGCATCCAAGGTGGGCGGGATCCCCACCTTGATCCAAGATCGGAGTAACGGCCTGCTGGTCCGCGCCGGCTCGCCGCAGGCACTGGCCGCCGCGATCGAGGAGATCATTGCCGACGTGCCCCTGCGCGAGCACATTATCAACGCGGGCTTGATGACAGCGCGGCGTTTCACCATGGAAGAAGTAACCGAGGAACAGATTAGGTTGCTCAACGAGCATTTTGGCTTGGGAATTCAGCGTCGTAGCGCGGTCGCAACATGAATGGACCGCCGAAGCGATTGCGGGTATGCATGATCGCCTATTATTTGCCGCCGGTCCATTCGGGGGCGGGCCGACAGGCCATGACCTTAGCCGGTCAGTTGCGCGATCGTTGCGACATATTTTTCCTCACGGCGCGGCACGACAAATCCCCGCCAACGGAACAGCGCAATGGAATCAGTATTTACCGCCTGGCTGGTCTCGGGCACGGGGTGTTCTTTGCGTTCACATTCAACTTGCGTCTCGCGTGGCGATTGTTTTGTGAGCGCAATCGTTATGAGCTGGTGCATGCGCACGGTTATCCGCCGTTTTATTTTTTGTCTTTGGCCGTCCTGAGGTTGCTAAACAAACCCAATCTGCAGAAGATCTCCATGGTTGGCATTGACGACCCACTTGGGTTATTTGTGGGGCGGCTTGGCCCGCTGCGACGTTGGGCGCATCAGAACATCAGCGTCATCATCGCGCCCTCACAGAAGGCACGCCAACTTTGTGAACAGGCGCCATCACCTTGGAATAGCCGTGTCCTGAAAATCCCCAACGGCGTGGACACCGATCGTTTTCATCCGGCAACAAACAAAGAGAAACACGCCTTGCGGGAGGAGTTCGGGCTGTCCTCCACGCAGTTGATAGCGCTATTTGTGGGCATAGTATCATCCCGTAAAGGCGTGGACGACTTGTTGCGCGCTTGGGCGGAGACAGTGCAAGCGGTGCCTGAATCGCACTTATTGCTTGCCGGACCTTTGGTCTACCAGCCAGCTTTTGTTGTCGACGTCAAGAAACTGGCCGACGAACTCGGAATCGCGTCGCGCGTCAGCTTCTTGGGCGAACGTGAAGATGTGGATGTGTTGATGCGGTGCGCCGACGTTTTTTGCCTGGCCAGCAAGAACGAAGGCATGCCCAACGTGTTACTGGAAGCATCTTCTTCGGGCCTGCCGATTGTAGCCTACGACAGCGCCGGTGTCGCAGATATCGTGGTCGATGGCGAAACGGGGTTCCGAGTGCCGATCGGATCAGTCGTCGCCCTTGCAGAAGCAATCTCCCGGATTTTGTCCGACGCCGAGTTGCGGCATCGCATGAGCGAACGCGCCCGGGACCGGGCATGTCGGAGTTTCTCAATTGCGAGCGTCGCCAACCGTTATTACACTCTCTACCAAAACTTGCTGCATGACTGAGCACCTGTGCATCCTCTACGATGATCGCTGTCCCGCTTCCGTGGTGGCGGCACGCTATTGTCGTTGGTTTTACGACCTTGTTTTTGATCTCAAATCTCGGCTGGTGAATAGCGCCGAGGAGCAAGTCCCCTCTCTGTCGAGCTTCGATGCCATTTTCCTGCTTTCAGCATTGGATGGCCGGGACCGTTTTCCCGGAGCGGGCCAAGAGGCGTTACGCGCAGTCGCCGGAAGCGTTCCAGTTTTCAGCGCGGTCTTGGAACGCGACCTCGTTCTGCCGCCCGTGAAATATCCGTTTGGCGGTGGTCGCGTCCCGCGGACGATGCCTCGTTTGGCAGCGTTGGTGAGCCAATTCCGCACGTCGCCACAGCACTCACCACGGTCCATCTGGCCAGTCTGCTTGCGCATTGATGACCCGCCCGCCTCGTGGTGGTTGCTGAAACACAAGAAGCAGATACTGCAGGCTGATGATTACCGTCGCATTCTGGACATCCTAGAGCAATTCGATGCCAAATTGACAGTGATGTGTGTGCCTGCGATTCCGTACGGGAAGCACTTCGTACCTTGGTGGGAGTGGACGCGGCAGTTTGACGGCATTTTTGAGCAGTTGCATCGTGGAGTTTCATCGGGGCGTATCGAGATTGGCTGTCACGGCCTGACGCACTTGACGATTGGCCGCGCAGCTCCATCGCGACTCCGCGAATGGTTGGGGCGTCGCCGCAACCGGCAGCACAATCCGACGCGGGAGTTTTACGACGACCTGCGGCGGCGTTCAATTTCGGATGAAGCGCAGTTGGAACACATCCAAATTTCGATGGCATTATTGTCGAAGTTTTTCGGGTGTCGAATTCGCTCCTTTACGCCAGGCGCACACAACTGGGACGATGGCACCGAGAAGTCGGCAGCACTGGCTGGATTGGAGTTTTTTGCCGCCGATTGCGGCTTCGAGCAGTTCGCTCCCGGCGGGGATTTATGCAAGAACCCATCGCCGCTGGGCGAGCGGGCACCGACTGACCAGAGGTTGTTATACGTTTCGCGCCTAGTCGCATGGCCGACGGAAGCCGCAGACGTAGAGTGCTTGCATGCGCTGGGGATTCCTTTTACAATTTCGGCCCATAACTACGGCGGAACAATGCTGCGCCCCTCACAATTGGAATCGTTCTTGACCTCGCTGCAACAATTTGGCGACCGAAAGCACTTCACCGTCAGTGAACTTGGTGACCTTTTGGCGGAACGCGCCTGTGGCGCAGCCGACCGTGGAGCCACCGTAAACCCCGGATACCAATAATGAACAAACCTCCAAGCCGTGCAGGTTGGCGCGAACTAAGGCAATGGAGTTGTTATCATGCCGAGTTCGGGTGGTTTCTGGAAAGCAGTTTGAGCCAGCATTCCCTGTCTGGCTCTGTACTCGATATTGGTTGCGGCGCCATGCCCTATCGCAAGCTGTTTGGTGAAAGGGTTCGTTACGAGGGTATCGATGATGACCACCTCGCTGGCGCGCCAGAGCCAGTGACCATTGGTGATATGCAACAGTTGCCGTTTGCAGGAAGCCGTTTCTCTGTGGTTCTGTCCAGCTTCGCGTTGCACCAGGCACCCAGTCCGGGACGTGCTTTGGCCGAGATGGCGCGCGTGCTGACCAGCGGAGGCAAACTCTTTTTAGCTGTACCCTCGCGAGCGTATTTGCTGTACCGGATGCCGCGCTGGTTGTTGCCCAAGAACTTTGTTCAACGCCGCGGGATATCCCGTGCGGAACTAATGGATTTACTTGAGCGCAATGGTTTTCTGCTGGGGCGAATATGGGGTTACGGTGGTTTGCTGGCGCAGTTTTTCGAACGGATGCTCGGTTTGTGTCGCGTGTTGCGATTTAGGCTGAAGGGCAGTCGCACCTGTACAAAGGCAACGGCAACCATCAAAGCCCCCGGAGGAAACCGATGGGTCATTCGCCTGCGAGCGGTGGTGTGCGGCTTGGAACTCTTGCTCAGACTGCGCCTCTTGGGATCAGGCTTTTGGGCGGTCGAAGCAACGCGAAAGGCCGGCTGAGTGCTGGCTTGCAGTGAGAAAGACGGGGCGATCTCGTCAAGTCGCCCCTTGCACC
>DATIZX010000066.1:0-47566 GCA_035516795.1 Verrucomicrobiia bacterium | reverse complement strand
CCCCAGGGGAACTGTCCCTCGCAGGCCTTCCAGCACAATCTGCAGCTTCTCCCTGCCTGTCCATTTCCTGCGTTTCATCGAGTCCTTTCCTGCCTTTAGGACTCTCAAATTCACCGCCATCTTTCAAGGGGAGCAGTATAGACTCTGAATTTCTCACTCATGCTATCTTATGTTTATACGGCCTAATCGCCGTGTAACAAATTCGTTGTTTTCGTTAAATTGTCTTGCGTTGGGGCTGAAGTTCAAGCGTTTACGTAGACTTGCGACTGCGTATTGGATCGGGAAAAGGCGGCACGAGGCGCGGCGATGAATTCTCCTCAAGCAAGTCCAACTTATCCGGCGACGCGCCAAGCATTCTCTGGCTTTGGCGCGCCAAAGCGTAAGCTCTTGGACCGTCTTCGCGATACTTGTCGCCTCAGACACTACAGCCTCCGCACGGAGCAAGCCTATGCTTATTGGATCAAAAAGTACATTCTTTGTTTTCACAAGCGCCATCCCTTGACCATGGAGAGGGGGCCGCAGGCTCGCATCTCGTTATTCTGGATTAGCCGCTGGAACCCTGGCACACGCAGGCTGCGCTTAGGATGACAGAGAAGAGGACGGCGCGATACCTTTCGGGCGATCGCGCCCGGCAATTCCCATCGTGTCAATTCGTGTTCACCTGCTCGCGTGTCGTTTACGGAGTTCGCGGTGAAAATGGTCCGTGGCATCCGTGCCGATGCAACGAAACGGATTGCCTACGGGCAGCAACTTGCGTATAGCCAAGAGATGCGCGCGATTTGGTTTGGGGCTTTGGCGATTCTCATCGTTTGCGGAATTTCTCCCGCCGTTGGCAGTGCGGATGAAGCTTGCGTGCCGTGTGAACGGAAGGTTTTGGTCAGCGGCGATGTCCATCACGGTCGCGGACACGAGAGCCTGACGATTGAGGGCGCGCCCCGTCGCGGCGAGGAAGCGTTTCGTGAGGAGATCTACGGGACAAATTTCTCGTTTTCGGTGCCCGATCTTCCCGACGGCAAATATACGGTCCGGATTGGTCTGGCCGAAGTGGATTACCTGAAACCGGGACAGCGAATCTTCGACATCTCTTGCGGCGAGCAGATTCTCGCAAGCAATCTCGACATTTTCGCGGCGGCTGGTGGCGCGGGCAAAGTGTATTTCATCACCGCGCAAGTCGATCATCCAAGCGACGCTTTGCACGGGCCGTTGACGATTACATTCACCGCGCGAGAAGGCACGGCCAAGTTGAATACGTTTGAGTTGAAGGACTCGACGGGAGTCTCTATCGTTTCCTTTCGTGCGGCGGATTTGATCAACGCCGACGAGGAAACCTTGAAACCGCCGATCACCACCGAGCCGGCAATCTGGAAAGAGGAATCGCAGCCGCTGGAAGCACGAGTCCGTGACTTGGTGCGCAGACTGTCGCTGGCGGAAAAAGTCCAGCAAATGCGCAACGATGCCCCGGCTATTCCGCGGCTGGACATTCCCGCCTATAATTATTGGAGCGAATGTCTGCACGGCGTGGGACGAGCCGGAATCGCCACGGTGTTTCCTCAAGCGATCGGACTGGCGGCCACTTGGGACACGAACCTGTTGCATGAGATTGCGGACACAATCGCCACGGAAGCACGGGCCAAGCATAACGAATACGTCCGCACTCACGACGGCGACAGTGCGCGTTATTTCGGTCTCACGTTTTGGACCCCGAACATCAACATTTTCCGTGATCCGCGCTGGGGTCGCGGTCAGGAAACGTATGGTGAAGATCCGTTCCTCACCGCGCGACTGGGTGTGGCCTTCATTCGCGGTTTGCAGGGAGACGATCCGAGATACGTCAAGGCGATGGCCTGCGCGAAACATTTCGCTGTGCACAGCGGACCCGAGCCGGAGCGTCACACTTTCGATGCGGTTCCTTCCGAACGCGATCTTTATGAAACGTATCTGCCCCATTTCGAAGCGGCAGTTCGCGAAGGACACGTGGGCGCGGTGATGGGCGCCTACAACAGCGTGGACGGAGAACCGGCCTGCGCGAATCCCTTTTTGCTGACGGAATTGTTGCGGAAAGAATGGGGATTCACTGGCCACGTGGTCTCGGATTGCGGGGCGATTTATGACATTTACGCCAATCACAAGGTGGTGGCCACGTCGGAAGAAGCGGCGGCGCGCGCGGTGAAAGCCGGCTGCGATCTGTGTTGCGGCACCGATTTCAATAGCCTGGCGCGGGCCGTGAAAGCCGGGTTGATCTCGGAACGGGAAATCGATACGGCTGTGGGTCGATTGTTCGAAGCCCGGTTCCGTCTGGGTTTATTCGACGCCACGAACGAATTCGCTTACGCGCGAATCCCCCTCTCGCAAAATGACAGTCCCGAACATCAGGCCTTGGCCTTGCAGGCGGCGCACGAATCCATCGTTCTATTGAAGAATAACGGCCTGCTGCCGCTTCAGCGTTCGAAGATCAAACGCATCGCGGTCATCGGCACGAATGCCAATTCCGTCGCCATGCTGTTAGGGAACTACAACGGTACGCCGTCGAACCCCATTACCATTCTGGAGGGAGTCCGCAGCGCGACAGGAGATAACATCGAGGTGGTGGATGCGCCGGGATGTCCCTTGGCACTCCGCAACGATGGGAGAAATAAACCCAGCGCCAAGATGCTGACCAATACGCTGATTGCCGCGCGTTCTGCCGACGTGATCATTTACGTGGGCGGCATCAGCCCGCAGTTGGAAGGCGAAGAGATGAAGGTGAATTACCTTGGATTCAGCGGCGGCGACCGGACGCGGATTGAATTGCCGGACGTGCAGTTGGAATTGTTGAAAGCCTTGCAAGCGACCGGAAAGCCGGTGGTGTTTGTGAATTGCAGTGGTAGCGCGGTCGCCATACCATGGGCGGCAAAACATCTGCCAGCAGTCGTACAGGCGTGGTATCCAGGCGAATCGGGCGGACGCGCTGTTGCGGAGGTATTGTTCGGCGCGGTGAATCCTGCCGGACGTCTGCCCGTGACATTTTACCGTTCCACAGATCAGTTGCCGATGTTTGACGATTATTCGATGAGCAATCGTACGTACCGCTATTTCAAGGGGCGACCGCTCTTCGCCTTCGGTCATGGTTTGAGTTACACGCGATTCAAGTATCACGCCGCCAAATTGGACACACCCCGCATCGCCACCAACGGTATCCTGCGACTGGCGTTCGAGCTTACAAACACAGGCTCGCGCGACGGCGATGAAGTGGTGCAGGTGTACTTTCGTCACGTCAAATCGGCAGTGCCCCAACCGAAGCTTGCTCTTTGCGGCTTTGAGCGCATTCATCTCGGCAAAGGACAAACCATCCCGGTCACGATGGATATCCCGCTGGAGCGATTTCGGTACTGGAGTACGACCAGAGAGCAATATGTCGTCGAGCCCGGTCGGTATGAACTGTTGGTCGGCGCGGCTTCCGATGACATTCGGGCGCGGTTAGCGGTCAGAGTGATCTCGCGGTGACTTCAGGCGGGAGCGGCTTTTCGAGGCTGGAGAAAAAGGGCGACGTAGGACAAGCCGTAGAGGACCAGCGCAATCAGCAGGAGTTTGCGGAAGCCAATGACCAACGAACTGTATTCGAGCAAACCTCCCAAGACAGCGCCGAGCAGGTTGGAGGCGAAAGCCAGCTCAGGATTCGGTGTTTGTTTGAATGACCGGGCAAAGATCAGACTGGCAAAAAAGATTGGTGACGCCATCAGAATCATGGAAACAACAAGACGTTCCGCCAGTCCGGTGCCAAGCAACACGTGGATCGGGAATGCGAAGTTGACGACGACGGCTGCTGCCAGCAGTACGTAAAGCAGGTGGACGCTCAGCGACGAAGCGCGATTCATCCAAAAGCAGGCCAGTAGCACGACCACCAGAATCGCGCTGAACACGATGGAGTTGACCATCCACGTAGAGCCAAACAGCAGGGCAAAGCGGGTCACGCTGAGGGTTTCGATGAGCAGGAATGCGCTTCCGAGCAGAAAGAAATGCGCATCGACCCGCCGCATCTGGCCGCGGGAGCAGATGAGCATGGCCAGAAGCGTGACGGCGAACATGGTGAGCAGCGCGAGCACATACTCGGTTGGCAGGAAACGACCTTCCAGATAGAAGAACGGCCAGTCATCAGTAGCTTTCTCGACCGGCATGGTAACGAGGGTGTGCTGGGCGGGCAGAAGCTTCATCCTGCCGGGTCCGGCCGCATAGGTCGCGCCCGGAATTCCCGCGATCTGAGTGGCATAAGGTTGGGCGCCGAACGCTGTGTTGAGCATCTCGAACATGCGCGCCCCCATGAACGGCGCGCCGAGTCCGTGTTCCACCACCACCATCCCATCTTTTTTCAACAACCTTCGCACCTCGCGGAAGCTCTCGACTGTGAACACAAACGAATCCAGCCGCACCGAGGACATGCTGGAGAACAGGCGATGCGAATCAAGCAATCCGAACACCACCAGATCGTATTCTCGGGGAGCCGTATGGAAGAAGGAACGGGCATCATCAACATACACCGTCACCCGCGGATCTTTATACGGGCGGTTCGGATGCCATTCTGTTCCCAGACGGACAATCGCCGGGTCGATCTCGACAGCGTCGATGTGCTTCGCTCCGTGGCGCAAGGCGGCGGCGGTATCATTGCCGGTCCCCGCGCCGACGATCAGCACGTCGTCATAATGAACGTGGGGAATGGAGTAGGCCCAGTCATATTGTTTGCGAAAATCCTTGAGATACGGCCGGGCGGCCAGGCTTGCGTCTGATAAATCAAGGGCCATCTGCAGGAAATCATCATCGACGGCGACGTCAAATCCAACCGTGAGCGGTAGAATCGTGCTGAGCTGCGGATCCGGGACCTCATCGACCGGCAGGAGTTCTTGCGTGGGCGCGAACACCGCCAGATTGGAGACGGTCAGCTTGTGGTATGGCGACCAGATGAAACCATGGCCTGCCAACGCCACGGCAAACACCGTCACCACTGAGGCGCAGAGTCCGGCCCACCAGGCAAAGCGATGCTTTCGCAATAGCCATAACAAAAGACAGAAGGCGCCCCCAAACCACCAGACCGGCTCGATCTCCCAAAAGGAGACGACGGCAAAGGCGATAACGCCGAGCAGGCTGCCGGCAATGTTGAGGATGTAGCCCCGCAGCACTGGTGTCACTGCCCGTAGGTTCTGCCCGATTGTTTGCCCGATGGGAATGAACACGACGGCGATCAAAGAGAAGAAGAACACCAGACAAACCACTAATGGCACCGTCACCACTGCGTGGCGATAAAATTCGCTGTAGATGACATCGTGGTGCGCCGGTCGCGTCTTTGCGAACGCGTAAAACCAGAGCGCCGCCGTCACCAATAAGGTTAGGAGAAGAGACTGGTACGAAAGCAAGGTGCGACGGGAGCGCGCCATCATGGCCCCCAGTCCCAGCCCCAAAAAAGTGCCGATCAATACGAAATTGGTGAAATAGGCAAGCACACGTTCGTAAGAAGGAATCCAGCGGATGAACATGACCTCCATAAACAGCGCGAGAAAGCTGGCCACGAAGAGATCCACTTGCGCGGCATTCATGGAAGCATCCAAAGATTTTCTAACCGATGTGACTGACATATGTGGACTGACCGTGGCTGGTGTCTTTTTCTTGTAACAGGCCCGCAGCCTTTTCGCAAGAGGCGTTCGTTAAGACGCCGCGTCTTTTCCTGTCCCCAGCAAAGCGTTTTGTGTTACTCTCGCGAGGTGATCATCCGTAACGTCATTCTCGATTGGTCCGGCACGTTGGTGGACGATTTGGGACCGGTGCTGACGACGACCAACCATGTGTTCGCCACTTGTGGTTTGCCGCCGATCTCACTGGAGGAATTTCGCGCCGAGTTCTGCCTGCCAATTCGCAAGTTCTACGAGCACCGGTTGCCACAGGTGCCGCAAGCGAAGCTGGAGGAGATTTTCCTCACAGAATATCCCAGGCATCACGAGAGGATCACTCTGCTGCCACACACGCTGGAGTTTTTGCGGTTTTGCCGGGAGCAAAGAATGGGCGTGTACATTGCCAGCACCGTCGATCCGCACACGTACCAGACGCAATCCGGGCGGTTCGGCATCGACCGCTTTGTCACCAAACCCTACATCGGCATTGAGGATAAGACTGCGAAAATTCATCACATTCTCGACGAGAACCGATTAGATCGAAACGAGACGATGTTCGTGGGGGACATGGAACATGATATCGAGGCCGGCAAAGCCGGCGGTGTCCACACCTGCGCGGTGTTGACCGGCTACAACGCCGCCGCCAAGCTGCGGGCGATGGAACCCGATATGATTTGTGAACATCTCGGCGAGCTTCAGCAGATTCTCGACGGGAAACAGGTTGTGCGTGGATAAAATCGTCATCAAAGATCTCGAAGTGGAGGCGCACATCGGTGTTAGTGAAGCCGAGCGGGCGCGGTCGCAACCTTTACTGGTAACCGTTGAATTGGAGCGCGATTTGATTGAAGCCGGTCGCTCCGATACCGAAGCGGCGACCACGCGTTATGACCTGGTTGCCGACATGATTCGTGAGCTTACGAGCCGAAAACCGCGGAAGTTGATTGAAACCGTCGCCGCAGAAATTGCCGACTCCATTCTTCAGCTCAAATATGCATCGGCGGTCAGCGTTGAGGTTAAGAAGTTTAGCATCCCACGGAGCCGTTACGTATCCGTGCGGATCCACCGCGCCCAATAAGAGCCATCATGCGGATGTATAGGTATGTTTGTCTGGTTTGGTTCTTGGCTGTGATTGCTGCTCGGGCCGACACGCTCAAGCTGAAAGATGGCACCGTGCTCGAAGGCGAGGTCACCGCCGAGGATAACTCATCGATTTCGATCTATCTGGAGTTCTCGCATGGAACAATCACTCAAACGCGCCGTATCAACAAAGCCGACATTGCCAAAATCATCCGCTGGACGCCCGAGCAGAAGAAAAAATGGCGGATGCAGCACGCTTACGAGCGGCTGCAATTGTATCGACTCAACTCGCAGGACAGTTATTTGCTCGAATACTACGACCAGACGATCGATCGCGTGTTTCAGAAGTTCCTGGACGATTATCCGGATTCCCCCTACGCCTCCAACGTGACCGCGCGCATTGCCGATTGGAAGGCGGAGCGGGCTCTGGTCAGCGCCGGCAATATCAAATTTCGGGGACGGTGGTCACCGGCGGCAGAGGTGGGACCCTTGATCAACCGGGAACGCGGTCAGAAAATGTTGAGCCAGGCCCGTTGGCTCCTATCAGAGCGCCGTTTCGAGTCAGCGATTCCCGAGCTTCAGGTCGTGGCTTATATGAAGGAACATCCGGAACTGGCCTCACAAGCGAAACCATTGCTGGGATTTGCTTACCAGCAGGCATTCGTTTCGCTGGAGCACGAAGCTCAGCAGTTGTCGAACGACCTGGTGGCCGCGAGTATCCGGGTGGCGGAAGCGCGGCGGGTGGTCAACGAGGCCGAAACCGGCGCGCGGACGCAGGTGAAAAACGAGTCTCCAACGACCAACGGGCCGGCAATGGAACCCACGGATGCTAACTCGGCATCTGTCTCGCCGGCTCAGGTTCCTCTTGATAAACCTCAAGGTGAATTGAACGTGGCGTTGGATGAGTTTGAACACTTACAGGACCGACTGGAAGACGTGACGCAACGAATGGCCGCACTAGAGCTACAGGCACGGGACGTGACCGGTGCGCCGCTGGAGCATCGAGCGGCTCCGGCGCAGCCGACAACGCCAGCCCCGTCCCCGGATTCCCCGGAAGTTCTTGTATCCCTGGTCGCGTGGGTAAAGAAGAACTGGCCGGGAATGCTGATCGCCCTCCTGGCGATTCTCTTTCTGATGTCGCGTTTCGCCAAGGACTGACGGAAAAGCTGCCGCAGACGATTTTTATCGCCAATACTTTTGAAAATTGTCGGCGTCGGCCTTTTCAAACGTCGGAAAACGCGTATGGCCGGGATCGCTTTCAGGGATGCCGAGCCAGCGGCGTTCGATGTATTGATAGGCATCGATGGGATACTCGTCAAACGGCAGGGTCAGCGCTTCCCGATGATACTGTTCCCAGATTTTCGGCGTAATGACGGACAAACTGGTGAAAACGCAGCAAACCAAAATCAGGGCCGCAATGAATCCGAAGACCACGCCCAAGGCCATGTCGATATATTTTGGGTAACGAGGTACGGATTGGGCCGTCAGGCGATTGAGCACCAGAATCAACGGCAGGCATCCGACCAGAAACATGGCCCAGTAAGCGCCGAAAACACCATAAGCGCCGGCTCCCGGCAGGGCCGTTTCCACCCAGCGGGCGGCTTCGTACCAGTAGCGCAGCGTGATCATCATGGCCAGGAACAGCAACAGGGCACTGGTCAGTTCGTAAAACACACCGAACACAGTCCCCAGCCGGGCCAGCGACAGAATTACCAGGATCGCCGCGATGCTCAGGATGAGTTCTAACATGATTAAATCGCCTGGATCACATCTTCAACCGTCGTGATTCCTTTGAGAACCTTCTCGGCGCCATCGTCATAATACGAGCGCAACCCTCGCTCCGATGCCATGATAAACAACGTCTGCTCGTCCACTCCGTCCGTGACGGCCTTGCGCAACGCTTCGTCCATCACGAGCAACTCAAAGATCCCCGTTCTACCTTGGTAGCCGGACTGATCGCAAGCCTCGCAACCGATCGCTCGATACAGTTGGCTCCCCGGCTTCAGCGCCAAACCAACCTCCTCCAACTCCTGGCCCGTCGCTGAATAAGGTTCACGGCATTTCTTGCAGAGCACGCGCACCAACCGCTGCGCCACGACCATCAGCAGTGCCGACGCAATCTGATAACGTTCCACGCCGATGTCCACCAGCCGCACGATCGTACCCACACAGTGTTTCGCGTGTAAGGAACTGAATACCAAGTGGCCGGTCAACGCGGCCCGCACGGTGATTCTGGCCGCCTCGGTGTCGCGCATTTCGCCCACGAAAATCACGTCCGGGTCCTGCCGCATGATGGAACGTAGTCCTGCTTCATAGCTGACGCCGGCCTTGACGTTCACCGGGATTTGCGTCGCGCCTTCCAGTTCGTATTCGACAGGATCCTCAATGCTCATGATGTTCAGTTTTTTCTTGTCCAACCGGCTCAGTGCGGCATAGAGCGTCGAGGTTTTTCCCGAACCCGTCGGACCCGTGGCGAGAATAATACCGTTCCGCGAGTGGATCACCCGTTCGAAATGCTCCATCATTTTGTGGTCCATTCCGAGTTGCTCCAGGCTCATCACCCCGCTCTTGCGGTCGAGAATCCGCAGGACCATTTTCTCGCCGTGAATCGCATTCGTCGTGGCGGCGCGGAAATCAACGTCCCCATTGCCGGTGCGCACGCGAAATCGGCCATCCTGCGCCTTGCGCTTTTCTGCCACGTCGATCTGTGCCAATGCCTTCAGTGCCGCCACCACGCGCAGTCCATCCGTGCGGGTAAAGGTCAGCCGCTCCTGTAACGTCCCATCCACGCGGAAACGAACCCGGCAACCATCATTTTGCGGCTCCAAATGAATATCGCTGGCCCGCTCACTGACGGCCTCCTCGAGAACCTCGCGCGCCGCCTCGATGCCGGTCATCTCCGGCATATCTTGGCGGATCTGAATGGGGTCGTTGTTCACATCCAGAAACTCGATTTCCACCCGGCGCTTCCGGGCCGCCAGGGTGGCGGCAATCTTTGTGCGTCCGCCAAACAAACCCCGTTTCTTCGGGACTTCTTCCGCTTTCAGACCGGCCACACGCCCCCCGAGAGTCGACGGCTGGCCATTCCGCAATCGACGGCGGCGCTGCACCAAATACATCGCAAATCCTCCGATCGGTAACAACAAGACCCTGGCATTGACGCGTCGGACCGTCTCCGGCATTCCTTTGATGTCGCCCTGCACCCAGACCATCGTCCCGATCCACGCCACAGACAGCAAGCCGATGATCGCGATGAACAAATCCATTCTCCACCGGTGGACGTAAGGCGATGGCAGAGCCGCAACGGCAGATTGGATATTGTCCGCTCTGGAGCTCGTAACAATGGGAGGCGCTTCGACCGGGATGCCGTCAATGCTCTCGATCAGCGCAAGAGGGAGTTTGACCTCGCCGTGTGGCACGGTGATGCGGATACTAAAATCGTCGCGTTCCAAGATTTTCGTGTCATGGTAAACCGGTCCGTCCTTGAGCTTGACTTCCGTCGCGCCCAGACCTCCGGCCAGAAACAAGCAGTTTAATACCGTGAGTATCAAGCTTCGCACGGTGTGGCCCACAACCATAACTGTAACTTTGCCCATCCACTCACAGGCGAGTCAATACGAATTTGGGTAACGCCTCGGAATTGATGCGAGTGGCTTGGCTGAACATCGCAAAATCGTGCGGCTGCCCCTTATTTCTGAAAGACAGCCCGGATAAACTGATCGCCGTGGACCGTGCCGAAGGCGCCAGCCGCGCAGCTTTGTTCGTCGTAGCGCTCAACTCCGTCCGGTGTCTTTCGCGGGTCGCGAATGGCAAACGGAACTGCATCACGGACATGGACGCGTTTTTCCACTGGCGTCGGGTGATCTGGCAAAACCGCCACGATCGCTTCCATCTTCCGCTGCTCCAGTCCCTGCAGGATCCGCCCGATTAGCCGGGCATCCAAATCTTCGATTGTGCGGACTTTCAGATCCACGTTGCCTTCGTGGCCGGCTTCGTCAGGCGCTTCAACATGAACGTAACAAAAATCGCAGTGCTCCAAGGCGGCCAGACAAGCATCAGCTTTGCCTTCGTAATTGGTGTCGAATAGGCCGGTGGCGCCCGGGACCTTGAGGACTTCCAGACCAGCGTAGACACCGATGCCGCGAATCAGATCCACTGCGGAAATCACGGCACCGCTCACGCCGAACCGCTCGGGGAAAGTCCACATTTTCGGTCGCTTACCGGGCGACCAGAGCCAGATGGAATTGCCGGGATCTTTGCCCGCCGCCCGACGACGTTGGTTGACAGGATGCTCCTTTAGGATCGGCCACGACCGGCGGATCAAATTGTTGAGCAGGTCGGCGGTTTTTTGCGCTTCGGGAACCTTGGCCCGAATGAGAAGCCCTTCGGCCGGTTCATTCGGATGATCGTGTGGCGGGGCGCATTCGAGACGAGGATCCAGTCCTTTGCCGACGAACAAATGCCGATAGCTAACACCGGTGTAAAAATTGAGGCCGGGGCCGCCGATTTCGCTCTGCAGAGTGCGGAGGATTTCATCGGACTCCTCAGAGCTGATATGTCCGGCGGAATGATTCTTGATGCGGCCGTCATCGAACAGGCAAATCAGGTTGCAACGCATCGCCATGTCGTCGTCGCGGATATCCACGCCCATGCTGGCGGCTTCGAGCACGCCGCGGCCCTGCAATACCTGGCGTGGATCGTAGCCCATCACGGACAGGTTCGCGGCTTCGCTGCCGGTGGGCATGTCCTGTTCGATCGTCTTGAACAAACCGCACCGGCCCTCGCGGGCAATGCGATCCATGTTCGGTTTGCGAGCCGCCTGCAACGGTGTTTTGTCGCCCAGACGTGCAAGCGAATAATCCGCCATGCCGTCGCCAAGAATGATTACGTATTTCATGAGTTCGCTCGCCGGCAATCCGGCCGGTGCCGTCATCATGCCTGATTGCGCTTCCATCATCAACCCTGAAGCTTTTCTCCACATAAATGTTCTCCGACTATTGACTTGCTGCAACACGCCATGCAATATCGCGCCCCGATGAGAAAACCTTCCGTCACTGTTCGCGTGCCGGCAACCACGGGAAATGTCGGTCCGGGATTCGACACGCTGGGCATCGCTCTCAAGATGCACAATCAGGTTTCCATCCGCGAAATGGACGAATCCGGCGTGCAGTTGGTCGGCGCCACTCCGGCCAAAGACTCCCCGGCGACACTCACCATGGTACGCGGGGCCGCCGACGCGTTCTTTGCGCGCAGCAAAATCAAGCCGCACGGCATTCAGGTCGAAATCAAAGGGGAAGTGCCCATCTCCCGCGGTTTCGGTTCCAGCGTGACTGTGCGGCTGGGAATCGTGTTTGCCCTCAACGAAACCGATGGTCGCCCGCTTTCCGATGCGCAGATGCTCGACCTAGTGGCTGAGTTGGAAGGGCATTCCGATAACTGTGCCCCGGCCCTCTTTGGGGGGTTTGTCGTTTCGGGGCGCATCAACGGTGCCCTGCGCCACCGGCGCTTTAGTGTACCGCCACAACTGAAATTCGTCTGTTGTCTGCCAGATTTTCAGGTGTCGACGGAGAAAGCGCGGAGTCTGCTACCCAAGCAGGTCGCGTTGCGCGACGCCGTCGAAAACCTGAATCGCGTCGCCCTGATTACCTCGGTGTTTGCTTCTGGCGAATTCTCGTTATTGCGTGGATTGTTCGGCGACAAATTGCACCAGCCCTACCGGAAGAAGCTCGTGCCGCAATTCGAGGACGTGATCGCCGCCGGCACGGACGCCGGTGCGCTCGGTGGTTGGTTGAGCGGTTCGGGTCCCGGTGTCATCTGCCTGACCGAACAGAAGGAAAGGGCGGTGGCCGAAGCCATGGCCAATGTGTTCGTTCACCAGCAAATCCGCTGCGAAACTCACGTGCTTGTCGCGGACAACGATGGCACCCGGGTGAAACGAAACTGATCAGTTCAGGAAGTCCTAAACGTCAGTTCATCAAAAACCATTGCCGTCACCATCGTGCCACGCCTCAAAGTTCCTTGGCCCGGCACAGGGATGAGACAGTTGGCATCTGCCAGAGAGGAGATCACGTGGGAGTCTTGCTTCGGGAGAGGAATCACTGCCCATTTGCCATCGGTTTTACTCAACCGCCCTCGCATGAAATGCAGACGGTCGCCGTGATTGATGAAATCTTCCGCTGCTTCGGCTTCGAACTCTGGCAGGTTCCATTTTGTCAGGCCTCGCAATTTTAGCAATGCTGGCCGGACGAGGACCAAGAACGTCACCGCGGCACTGACGGGATTGCCCGGCAAGCCGAATACAAACCGGTCGCCGCGGATACCAAACACGAACGGTTTGCCGGGACGCATCGCTACTTTCCAGAACTTCTGCTCACAGCCCAATTCCCCCAGCACCTGCTTCACCAAGTCGTGTTCCCCTACTGAGACGCCGCCCACCGTGATCACCGCGTCGCATTCGCTCAGTCCATAATCGATTTTTTCGTGCAAATCCTCGAACGTGTCGTCGGCAATTCCCAAATCCACAGCTTCGCACCCCGCACGCCTCACCAACGCAGTCAGAACATAACTGTTCGAATCATGGATCTGCCCGGCGCGCAACTGCGTCGCCGGCTCAACGATCTCCGCACCGGTCACCAATATGCCCACCCGCGGCCGCGGTCGGACGGCGAGTTTGGCGAGCCCAATCGCCGCGGCGAGACCCAACTGCGCCGGCCCGGCGAGCGTGCCGGCCCGCAACACAACCTCCCCTTTCGTTACGTCCGCGCCTGCGCGACGAACGTTCTCGCCCGGGTCGGCCGATTCGAGAACCGCAATGTAGCCTTCATGATGCGGTTTCGTGTCTTCCTGCATGACCACCGCATCAGCCCCAGTGGGCAGCGGTGCGCCGGTGAAAATTCTTACGCACGTCTGCGGCAACACTTCGGCTCCCGGCGCCGTTCCGGCCGGGATTTCTCCGATCACCCGCAAATGAATGGGGTTATTCTCACTGGCCCCGGCGACGTCGGCGCACCGTAACGCATAACCGTCCACGGCGCTGTTGTCCCACAACGGCAGATCCATCGGCGAGGTGATATCGGCGGCCAGGACGCATTCCGCCGATTCCGGCAACGAGAGAATCCGTGGTTCGCGGGCCGATACAGCAGAAAGAATAATCTCACCAGCCTCCGCGACCGTCACCATTTGAACTCTCCTTAACGCGCTTCGTCGCCAACACGCACTTCGCCCTGTAGAATATCCGCGGTAGCCAGTTGCGCCCGCACTGGCTCGGTGAGCTGTATTGTGCCTGCAACTTTGTCTCCCCGATACACGTTCAGGCGTGTCCCCACCGGCGGCATCACCCGCGAGCTGAAATCGACCACCACAAATTTCAACTCCGGATTGACCGATACAATTTTTGCGGGGCCGGCGCCGAACTGGGAGGGCGCCGGTTTCACTTCTGAGGGCGGAGGCTGAATCGCCGCACTCGATGAAGACCGGGTCTTGTCCATGGCCATACACCCGGCTACCGCCAAACCGAGCACTAGACACGCCGCCATCGTGCTAAGCCGCCGCGCGAATCGCTTGTTCGTTTTCTTCATAAATTCACCTGTTGTTGTCCTTCCGTCAAAATGGCGCGCCTGGCGTGATTCGAACACGCGACCGCCGGATTAGAAATCCGATGCTCTATCCAACTGAGCTACAGGCGCATTAAACAATTTACAGTTTCTTCCGTCGGCGCGTTGGCAACCTTGGACGTCAATCCGTCTCAGTTCGCACGGCCAAGCATGGCCGAATTGTATGACTCGAGTAACCGATGAATGCCAACGCGTCAACCCTTCGACGACAATAGCGGCTCAAGCAAGTCGCCCCAATCTGTTTTGCACCGGCCGGACACGTATTAATGGTGCGATTTTTAAGCGGAAAGGACGGCAAGTCAAGCGGAGCCTGAAAACGACAGATCGCGGGGCTCTCTACGGCACCAGCCTCACGCGATAATATCGAGCAGGCGAGTTCGTTGCCGCGCCGCTGTCAGAGTAGTTGGTGACCGATCCTGTGGTGTTTGTGACGATGAAGAGGTCGGCAAAGCCGTTGCTGCTATAGACGCCGCTGTCCGCACCAGCAGTGACCTGCAACGCGTTGGTCTTGCCGACGCCCGTCAGCCAACTGACAAGAACGTCGTTGCCGGTTCCCACGACACTGACGATGCGAAACGCCGTTGCGGGGTTGGTCGGGTCGGTCCCCGCTAGAAACTCTTGCAGATTTGACTGCCCGTCACCGTCGGCATCCATATTGGTTGCACCCAAAGGGTTGGTAAGACTGTCGAAGTACTGGATCTGCCATTGCTGGTAAGGGGATAAGGGTAGGGCACTGACTTCCATTGAATTCGAGCTTTCCCCATACGTGTTGAACGCGGTGACGACATAATAGTACGTGGTTCCATTAACAACGCTGGAGTCCGTAAAGGAGATGCTGAGTAATCCGTTCGTTACCGTCTCATACGGCCCTCCGGTGATGATTGCGCGCTTGACGTTGTAGCCATCGGCCACTGAGCTGTCCCAATTCAGAGTCACATGGCCGTCGCCGGCTGTAGCCATCACTCCGGTCGGCGTCGCTGGGACCGGTGCGGGATTCACCTGAATCACCACCGGTGCGACATTCACGGAATAGGCATAGCGGTCATAAACCTTGTATCGGAAGGTGTCGATTCCAGTGAAACCGGGGTTCGGGATATAGGAAAATGAACCATTCGTGTTCAGGCTTAGCTGACCCGCAGACGGTCCCTCCACCAAGGCTGCCTGAAGTTGGACGCCGGGCTGGCCTTGGTTAATGTCGATGTCGTTGGCCAGCACCCCCGAGGCGTTGTCGATCACCAATGTCACACCGGACGTGGCGCTGTAGGAATCCGCGACCGCCAACGGTTCGCCAAGATATCGCTGCAGGTAGGAAGTGACGCCGAAGCCGGAACTGGTTTTCCACTGGAGCCAATTATTGGAAATGGTATTTGCCGAATCCGTTTGTATATTGGGACGCGGAAGTCCACTGCCTGTGGGATCATAGATTCCCCAAGAATTTCCGACTGTACCATTGCTCGCCTTGTAGGCCCAATTCGCCCAGTTCATTCCATTCGTATTGAATTGCGTAACGGCGTATTGCCAGGAGGTTGAGACACCGTACGCTTGAAATTCGCCAATAAGGACCGGCACATTCCACGATTGGTGGTTGTGGAAGTCATTCACCTGCTTGTCGACTTCGGCTTGTACGCCGGTGTACGAAGTGTCGCCGGGATACGCGTGCATGGAGTAAACCACATTGCTCCAGTTGTATGCGGAAGGAGCTGGTAACACATCCCACTGCCAGTTTAGCCACTGGCCGTTGCTGCCTGTACCGCTCCAAGCTCCCTCCATAATGCAAAGGTGATCGGGATCCACCGAGCGGACTGTGTGATACAAGCTGTCATAGGTGCTCCAGATCGCGGCTTGCGTTGGCGCGCCAGAGGGCTCGTTCATCAAATCATATCCGGCGACCGCCGGGTTGCCCACGAAGTGCGCCGCTACATTCGACCAGATCATTGCCGTTTGCGACTGGTCGGTGGCGTTCGTCCAGTACGCATTGAGGTTTTGTTGACCCGTAGACTGCGAGGCGGATTGCCCGCCGGGGACGCCATGAAAGTCGATGATCGTGTAGATTCCGCGTTGCCAGGCGTTGCTGACAACCCAATCCATCCAGTCGAAGGCATCGGTGCGCCAGCTGCCGCTCAACGTTTCGACATCTGCCCACCAGAAGGGCACACGGATGAGGTTCATGCCCAGGGCGCGAATATTGTCCAGGTCATTGGTGCTAATCCACGTACTCTGGTACGTTCGAATCAAGCTTTGCTCGGTTGCGACTCCGAAGCGATTATCAAGAGTTTGAATCACGGAATAATTGTCGGCCAACCCGGAGCTGTCCATCGGGCACATCCATCCTTCCATCAGCAACCACGCCCCGAGGTTTACGCCATGCAGAGGAACGATGTCGCCGGTCCCGCTGCCATTGCGGATGTTAAGGCCGTTGGCTTTCAGAAACGGGTCGAAACCCGTCACGGTTAGCACGGCGGCGCTGGATGTCTGTGGCGGCCCTGCGCAGCCGCTGACAACCACGTAGAAATTCGCGCCGTTGTCGCCAATCGTGAGGTTACCAAGATTCAAGGTGGCACTGGTCGCTCCACTGACCGCACCTCCGTTGCTCAACGGCGCGCCGCTTCCTGCTGGGCCCTCGTACCATTGATAAGACATGGCCGACGCAACTACCGAGAAGCTGGCAGTTCCGCCGATGTAACCTATCTGGCCCGTGGGTTGTGTGGTGATCATTGCATTCGTGAGAACGCTGAGTGTTGCGACCGCGCTCGTCAACGAGTTGCCACAGACGTCCGCCACGAGGCATCGATACTTGTTGCCGTCATCGTCCATTGTCGTTGCGCCGGTCACGTAATTCGTTGTCGTCCCGCCCGAGCCATCACCAACAGGATCCCACGTGGCACCGTCGTCGGCGCTGACCTGCCATTGAAAGCTCGGCGCAGAGGCTCCATTCGCGATAATGGAAAACGATGCCGGGTCTCCCAAGCAAACGCTCTGGCTTGCTGGAGCGGATACTGAGGAGGTCGGACAATTGACGCTCAGGTTGTTGAGATAGCAGTTATAATTGCAGCCGTTACCACTTAAGGGCTCATTGTTATAGAAGCGGAATTGGCCGATCCCTTGGCCGCCGACCGGGTTTTTCAACGAGCCGGTTACAAGGAGCGTTGAACTACCCACCGGGGTTATGGTCGCCGAATAGCTGTTGCTCGACGTGAGAGTGAAGGTCACGGCCAAGCCACCGTCGGTGTAGCTGACGCTCGTTGTGACAGTCCCGGAGCCGTCGTAAATCCAGTACTTGCCGCCCGGATTTCCACCAACGTAAGTAAACTCCCAAACCGTGTTGCTGCTCGAATTCTCCAACGCCACGCCGATCGCTCCGCCGCTGTTGTTGACGTAACCATTGTCGATCGAGAACGCAAAGCTTTGGCCTACTTGCAAACAACTCGGTGAACCGGTAAAGCTGCGCCGGGCGTTGGCTATGGCTCCGTTGCCAGCAAAACTGCCCCAAGACTTGCCGCAATCAGCATCGATCCCGTGGCCGCTGGAGCAGCCGTAACCGTTGTTACCTGCAGTACTGGCAAAAAAGGTCGCGGTCCCGCTCCCCGTTTGGAACAACGTCCAGGCACCGAAACCCGTGCCACCATCTTGGCCCGTGTTCCAGATCGTGCCGTTGTAGGGTGCGTTGCAGGCGTTATCGCTCGCAGCCGAAGCAGCGTCTGCAGGTTTGGAAACGGCGAAGACTGCCGCAGCGAGCACGACAAAAAAGAGATAACGACCGCGCCAACTCAAGCTCATAAGCTTCTCTCTGCAATCTTCCCGTCTGTAAAGAAGCCGGCTCATGCCAGATGTGCATCGAGATGAGCCGGAGGGTGACTGCGCTGAATGCTGGCTGTGAAACATTCTGACCGTTGTCAATATGTACGTCACCCCAGCCGGATCGTCAACGCGGTTGCGGCACTCAACACCAGGGCAATTTTGCTGGCTGGATTCGCAATGAGAACTCAAGACCGCCGAATGCCACGCCGAATCCAAACGCCAACGAACAATAATCCACCCATCACCAATCCGACAGTGCTGGGCTCGGGTACCGCAGTTAAAACCGCATTGTCAAACCAAACCGTTCCCGTTCCATTTGGCTCGGCGAGTTCGACCTTTACCAAGGCTGTATTGGCCGGAGCAACGGCGGTCAACGTATAATTCGACCAAGCGTGGGGTATATCGTAATTCTGCCCGTAGTCCGCCGGGTCAACCGTGGGCGTGAAGGCCTCGGCTAGTTGATTGGAACTGGCGTCAAGGAAAAACATTCTCATTTCACCATAAGGCAACCACCACGCTTGAGCGCCGCTGTCGACGGTTAACGTATACGTCCATCCCGGTGCACCCGAAACGATCTGATACTCTCCACCCCCAGCGTCAGACCCTCCCCCATCAGCCATATAATACGTTCCGTCCACCCCATCGAGGGGTCCGCTGGTGTTGTTTTGGTGGTTGGCCCACCCGCCACCATAGTTCCAAAGATTCCAGTCAGCAGGAGCCGCCGTGGAATTGGGATCGTTGAAATCGCCGTTGCTCAGAAGATTTTGCGCATTGGCCAGACTGGCTGTCAGACCCATCACCATCAAATACACTGCCAAGGTGTTTTTCATTTGTTACTTCTCCTGTTTAAGCTATCCCTCGCTCGCGACGCTATCGGTAACATAAAACTCCGCCTTGTGTCAACATCAAAATGACAAAAACCAGAGATCTTGCGTGCCCAACAAAGCCGATGCCATCCCCGACCGCGGCGCCCGTTATGCGTTGAGTTGGCAGAACGAACTTGCCAATGGAATGCAAATCCCTAGATATGCGCGTGAAACCTTGACACTCAACCGGCTGAAGGTTAGACAAATCGCTATGCAGGGTAAGGTTGTCAAGAAAGTGAGTATGAGCGATATAGCGCGCGTCACCGGCCTTTCGACCATGACCGTCTCGCGGGTGCTTCGCGACGATGAATTCGGGACCGAGATGACGCGGAAGCGAGTCCTGGCGGCCGCGAAAAAATTGAACTACGAGGTCAACTTCATTGCCCGTCAGCTTAAGGCCAACCAGATATTTCAATTGGGAGTAATTCTCTCGTTTGAAGGACTGCTTGGCCAACATTATTTCGGACAGGTCCTTCAGGGCATTCAGCAGGTTTTGACGGGAACGGATTATCATGTGGTGCTTCTTGACAGCAAGGCCGAGGATTTTGACGACCCGCAAAAATGTGCAAGTTTTTGCCGTGAGCGCCACGCCGGGGGATTAATCGTCGTTGCGCCGAGAAAGGACGAGCTGTATCCCAGTAATTTTATCGATCTCAAGCTGCCGCTCGTTATCGTTGGCCGTCCTTTCGAGCATCAGTCCACCAGTTATGTTGACGTAGATAACTATGGGGGCGCCTGTGCCATGACCGACTATCTGATTCGGCTCGGGCACACAGAAATCGGGTTCCTGAAGGGGCCAAGCGAACTGCACGATGCCTCGCAACGTGAACTTGGTTACCGCAAAACGATGGCGAAGCACAAGCTCCTCGTGCAGGAAAAATGGGTTATGCAAGGTGACTACGAGCTGCGAAAGGCATTCCATATTTGCTTGCAACTGCTCGCTCAGAGTGATCGTCCAACTGCGATTTTTGCCGCTAACGACCAAATGGCGTATGGCGTCATTGATGCAGCTCAGATTCTTGGGTTGCGGGTTCCCGAGGATCTTTCCGTAGGTGGTTTTGACGATATCGAGGGATCCGCCGAGTTTGTGCCCGCACTGACGACTATCGCGCAACCGATGCAAGATATCGGACGCGTGGCCGCCCGATATCTTTTGGAAGTTTTAGACAAGTCAAATGTATCCTCGGTCTTGCATCAAAAACTTCATACCCGATTGGTGATTCGGTCCTCAGCGTCGCCGCCGAACGGGCCTATGTCCGCATCCGTTCGGACACGGCGCAATCGTCCTTCTCCATAATTGGCTCGGGCGACATGGTTCCCACCGGATCGCGGTTGACGCGATTCCATGTTACCCGTAACATCCTGACATGAAAATGGCGACGATGGCCGATATCGCGCGCGAAACCGGATTATCCAGAATGACAGTGTCGCGAGCGATCTCAAATACGGGCTATTGTTCTGATCACACCAGAAAGCTGGTCATGGACGCGGCCAAAAAGCTCGATTACCACGTCAACACCCTAGCTCGACAATTGAGTAGCAATCGCACCTATTTGCTGGGCGTTATCGCCCCGTTTAGCGGTCTGGTTGGGACCTATTATTTTGGCCAAGTAATGCAAGGAATTCAGCGGGTGTTGTCCGGAACGGGCTATCATTTGGCACTATTTGACAGTCAGTCCGAGGACTTTAATGATGGGCGCAAATGTGCCAATCTGTGCCGCCAGCGACGTGTGGACGGACTAATCGTGGTGGCGCCTGGCCGCAACGACCGCTTTCCATTGACGTTCGCCAATCTCAAAATGCCGCTCATCGTCGTGGGCAGTTCGTTGCGCCAGCAAACTGTCAGTTTTGTGGATGTCGACAATTTTGGCGCGGCGTCGACAATGACAGAATATCTTGTCCGTCTGGGGCATCGTCACATCGGTTTTGTGGGCGGTGCCAGCGACCGCCGCGATGCGGCGAGCCGCGAGCAAGCATTCCGAAGAACGTTGCGCGCGCATTTTCTGCCGGTCAACGAGAAATGGATCGTGCAAGGCGATTATGAGATTCGGAAAGCATTCCATATCGCGGTGGATCTGTTGTCCCGAGAGAATCGGCCCACGGCCATTTTTGCAGCGAATGACCTCATGGCTTATGGCGTTTTGGATGCGGCCAAAGTGCTGCGATTGAACGTACCGAAAGATCTCTCAGTGGTGGGGTTTGATGACCTTGAAGGGTCTGCCGAATGTGTCCCGCCGCTGACCACCATGGCCCAACCCATGAAACAGCTCGGGCAGGTTGCCGCCGGTTATCTTTTGGGGTGGCTGGACGGCGTCGACGCACCCTCGACGATGCACAACAAACTCGCCGCGCGGCTGGTTATTCGCGCCTCCGCAGAGGCGCGGCCACAAAACATCCAGCGGATGGCTGCTGTTCAATCGCCCCTGGGGACCGAAGACGCGTCGGCTCGCAACTGAGGCGCGAACATCCTGCATTTTGTTATTGACGGCCAACAGAGAATGTGTTATCGATAACGCTGCCACTGGGAAAAAAGACGCTTCGAAAAGAAGGAGACCGAAATGAAAGGCAATCGACTGGCTGCCCCGTTTCCACGGCAGCGGACCGTTTTGGTAGACTCGGACAATGTGCCACAGACAACCCCTCCTGCCCGAAAGCGGTGCCTCGTCAATATATTCCGGGGCGGAATCGTAGCGGTGATCTTTGCGGCTGCGTCCGCAACGCAAGCGGCCCTCGTGACCTATGAAGGTTTCAACTATCTCCCGCTCAGTATCGACGGAGAGAATGGGTACTCGAATTATTGGACAACCTCTTGGGGGCAGTTCCTTGGCGACCAACCCGCTTATGGCGTGACCAACGTTGCCCTTTCCGATCCCAGCGAACTGCTGTATACGACCTCGAACAGTGTGTTCACGCTCGGAGGTTTTACAGGGCGCTTTTTTGCGCAGCCGTTTAACTGGGCCCTGGCCGGCACGACGAATTACTTCAGTATTCTCATCCGCCCCAATAACACACCCGCAACGAATCACTATTACGGTTTGCAGATCTTCAGCAATAATGCCAACACCGGCTACGGAGTCGATCTCTTCGTCGGCAAGAATGGCGACGGGCTCAACTGGGGGTTGCAAGCGGGCGTGGGTACGGACGCGTTTTCCCATGTGGCGGCAACCCTGAACCAGACCGTGTTCCTTGTCGTGCGCGTGGTGTTTTATGAAGGGGCGCCGGACGTTTTCAGTCTGTATGTCAATCCGACGCCCGGTAATCCCGAGCCGGCGACCCCGGATGCGGTTATTACCAATGATATCGGTACGCAGGATGGCATCGCCTTGAACACGGGAAACGGTGGAGCCGCCAGTTTCGGTCAAATCCGCATCGGTGCCACTTTTGCCTCGGTGACGCCGACGACGTCCGCACTCGATCCGAACCTGATAGCCTACGAGCCGTTCGATTACACCCAGGCCAGCGAAAACGTGACGTTGCTCGACAATCAAGGCGGCGGTTACGGCTGGGACAACGTTAACTGGGACCAATTCCTCGGCAGTGGAGGCACCAATTTCAGCGTTATTGACAACAGTCTTTCTGATCCCAGCGGAAAGCTTGCCACCGTTGGTAATTCTATCCAAGCTGTTACGCCGCAGACCACCTATCAAGCGTTTGCGGGACGATACAATCTTTACACGGCGCTGACTGGAAGCACGAATGCGAACCCCACATATTACAGCTTCCTCGTCCGGCCTGATAATTTGGGGCCTTCCAATGGCGCCGCCTTTTTTGAGTTTTTCGGACAGCCAAGTGGAAATGATCTTTACGCTGGCTACTTGTTTGGAAGTCCGTATTGGGGCCTGCAGAATCAAACCAACCAAGTTCTTTCCACTGTGCCGGTAGTGTCCAATCAAACCGCGTTTCTGGTCGTGCGCGCCAATTATGCCCCGGCGGGCAGCCCGTTCACAGTCCAGCTCTATGTAAACCCGACACCGGGCGCGCCGGAGCCCGCCACCCCGGACGTGACTTATACGTATACACAATCCGGCCAGCAGAATGGGGTCGCCCTCCAAGTTCAGAACGGGGCAGCAGCGACCTTCGATGAGCTCCGCATTGGAACCAACTACGCCGATGTGACTCCTGCCGTGTCAGTCGTCGCAAACCTGTTCAACATCACGTCCATTGCGGTCACGAATACGTCCCCGTACCCGAGCATTGTTTTGACGTGGAATACGACAGCGGGCACGACCAACGTGGTGCAGGCCACAAACGGTTCCAACGGCAACTTCAGTACAAATGGTTTCGCCGATATCAGCGCTCAGATGATCATCGGCGGCAGTGGTAACGTCACGACGAACTTTATGGATTCCTCTGGTGCAACGAACCGACCGGCGCGTTACTACCGGGTGCGCCAGGTGCCATAGGTTTGACAATGAATACATTCAGAGCGCGACCGCCGCGAAGAATAGTCAGGGCAACAACCAATGCCTTCGTTCACGACTCGGTGAATTCTTCAGCAGTCGCGCTCTTGATTCTGATGCCGACCCGGTCAACTGAAAAATCGAGAATTAATAAATGAGCTCTTCTGATGCGTCTCTCGGAAGAACTATTTCGCCACCCTGAATCGACAATGCCACCAGGAATCGCCACGACCGAAACAGCGAGCCGGCCAGCGCTTTCTTTCGAGGCTGAGCGACGCAAGAAACCTCCCCGACCGTATTCTTTCCCGAAGGATTTCGTGTGGGGGGTCTCGACGGCTGCTGCTCAGGTCGAAGGCGCCGCCTTTGAGGAGGGCAAGGGGGAATCGATTTGGGATCGATTCGCCCAGACACGCAAAATCGAAGCGCCAACAGTGGCCTGCGACCAGTACCATCGCTATCTCGAAGATGCTGCGTTGTTGAAGGCGCTTGGTATCCCGAACTATCGGCTTTCTGTTTCATGGCCTCGTATCTTTCCGATCGGAGACGGTGAGGTGAATCCCAAGGGGGTTGACTTTTACGATCGGCTTGTCGATGCGTTGCTCGACCACGGTATTACTCCATGGATCACGCTGTATCATTGGGATCTACCGCAAGCGCTCGAAAATCGAGGAGGTTGGCGGGTCCGTTCCACAGCACAAGCTTTTGGCCGATACGCGGAATTGGTCGTCCGGCAGCTGGGAGATCGGGTCAAGAACTGGATGTCGCTGAACGAGGTTCTGCGGTTCGTGCCTGCAGGTTACGCGTGGGGCCACGATGCGCCTGGGGCGACGGAAACACCCGCAGTAATCAATCAGATCTATCATCACGCGCTGATGGCCCACGGATACGCCGTCAAGGCAGTTCGCCAATTCGGCGGAGAAGGGGCGCGGATCGGACTGGCGCATAATCCGGTGACGCCGGTACCGGTGACCGAGACAGAGGAAGACATTGAAGCTGCTCGAGCCCAGTACGTCACGGAAAACAAACAACTGATGGGGCCGTTGTACTTGGGAGCCTATCCCGAATCGTTTCTTCAAACGGCAGGTTCCGATGCCCCGAAAGTGGAACCGGGTGATCTCAAATTGATTTCGCAGAGAACGGATTTTCTGGGGTTGAACGTGTATTTTGGCGAATTTGTCCGGCGTGGTACAGATGGACGGGTGGAACGGATTGCGCTACCACCCCAATACCCCAAGGCGGACTTTTCCTGGCTCAGCATCATGCCTCAAGCAATTTACTGGGCGGTACGCCACGCGCGCGAAGCATATGGAGTCGAGACCTTTTATATCACTGAAAACGGCGCGACGTATTTTGATCGGGTTCTTGCGGACGGGCAGATTCACGATCTCGGTCGACGGGAGTACCTCCGCAACCACCTGATCGCACTGCACCGCACCATCCACGAAGGTTTCGATGTGCGGGGATACTTTGTGTGGTCGTTCCTCGACAACTACGAATGGGCCGAAGGATATAGCAAACGTTTTGGGATTGTATATGTCGACTACAAGACGCTTAAACGAACGCCCAAATTGAGTGGAGACTGGTATTCGAAGGTAATTGAATCGAACTCCGTCGTCTAATTGGTATCTCATGCTTATCGGGCCAATCCGGGCGAATTTGGAAAGTGCGCCTTCGTAGAAAAGGACGCGCCACTATGAATGACGGATCGCCGTTTGCAACGATCAAAGGAAGCAGTCGCCGTCCAGTCGGTTTTACATTGATCGAACTACTTGTGGTCATCGCCATCATTGGGATTTTGGCCGCGATGCTGTTGCCCGCCTTGGGAAAAGCGCGGAAGGCCGGTAAACGTGCTGCCTGCCTCAATAACGTGAAGCAGATTGTCCTGGCCTGCACCATGTACGCAGATGACAACGATGGGTGCCTGCCTTTTGCTATTGTCATCCCCAACGCGGCGGACCTGTCGTTTGTAAACATTTCCGCCGCGGATCCGTTTTTGCAGGATATCATTGGCCCGCAAATCGCCAACGTTCCGGACCGCATTACAAAAGTCTTCAAGTGTCCGAATGCGCAGATCATTCCGACCGATCCCGACCCACGCTGGCTGTTGGAGACGAACGCGTGTGACTATCGATACAATTGTTACTGGGCATCTCATGACACCCGGTACGGCGTAACGAGAGGGACCGCGCCGGGCCGTCGAATCAGCAACGTCGCCAAGCCCTCCTCCGCCAAGCTAGTGGCGGACATGGCATTTCCCGCTTGGCAGCCGGCTTGGCTGCCGCATGATGGCCTCAACTGCGGATACGTGGACGGCCACGCGGAATGGGTTTCCAGCAAGACGTACTTTTCTCAAATCACCCCGGGCGACTTGTATTCAGGGTTCTGGTCCGACGGCTGGCAGTAGGTTGGTGTAGTCGCTGGAGCGCGGTGGCGAAGCGCTGAGAATCGATTAGTTGCGAAGGCTCGTTGACACCGGCGCTTTGAAAGTTGCATCTTGGTGGTCATCATCGGAATCTTGCGCTGCACCAACTCTGGCATATGTCAGGACGTCGATGACGGGGAGATGCATTTGGAAATTACATTAGATGGATTGAAACCGGGGCCTCCGCGGGGCTCTGGTTTTCAGGAAAGCCGATTTAACCAATAGACTGCCACCGACCCCGCCGATGACCCCAGGGAAACAGTTACCGAAACACCAAAGACTCCAAGTCGTTGAACTGGCCGTTTTTTTCTTTTGCACCCTGTTGTTGCTGGGAGGCTGCGCACGTACGTCCGACACCCGGACCAGCGATGGACGCATCCTTGTTGATTACTGGGAGAAGTGGACCGGCTTCGAAAGTGATGCCATGCAAGCCGTGGTTGATGATTTCAATCATTCCCAAAATCGTATTCTCGTTCAGTACACTCCCGTTGGTGAAATCGAGCGCAAATTGATGCTGGCCACGGCCGGTGGCGACCCGCCGGATGTCGCCGGTGTATTTGATTCCACAATCACGGGCTTTTCCGAGAAAGGAGCGCTAACCCCACTGGACAAACTGGCGGCTCGGGCCGGCATCAAGGCGGAGGACTACATTCCGGTATTTTGGAAGGAGTGCAGGAATCACGGATTCTTGTGGGCGCTGCCGAGCACTCCCTGGTCCGCTGCGCTCCATTGGAATAAGAAACTATTCCGCGAAGCGGGATTGGATCCCGAAAAGCCTCCGCAGAGTCTCGACGAATTGGAGAAGATGTCCGAGCAACTGACGATCGTCGACATCCGGCGCGGCAACAAGGTGATGCACATTCGTTATCCGGAACTCACCGAACAAGAGAAAGAGGTGAAGAACTTCAAACTGGTGCAGACCGGCCAGGACCCGCAGCAGCCGGGCTGGTGGATGCCGCTCTGGGTCTATTGGTTCGGCGGGCGGCTGTGGGATGGCCAGCGGCGGATCACCGCCAATGACCCAGGCAATGTCCAGTGCTTCGAATGGCTGCGCTCGCAATCAGAAAAATATGGCGTCGAAAACCGGCGCAGCCTCGGCGCGTCATACGGCAACTTCGATTCGCCCCAGAACCCTTTCCTGACGGGACAGATTGCCATGACGTTTCAAGGCGAGTGGATGTACAACTTTATCGAACAGTACGCTCCGCAGATGCAATGGGGAGCGGCGCCGTTCCCGGCGAAGGATCCGCAGAAGTATCCGCTGGTCACACTGGCCGAGACGGATGTTTTGGTCATTCCCAAGGGAGCGCGCCACGTGAAAGAAGCGTTTGAGTTCATTCGGTACGTGAACACGCAGGGCCCGATGGAAAAACTCTGCCTGGGTCAGCGAAAATTCAGCCCGTTGGCCAAAGTGAGCGACGGTTTCATCAAGAACCATCCGAACCCGTATATCAAAACGTTCATTCAACTCGCCAACAGTCCCAATGCGCACTTCGCACCCCGCCTTTCCGTCTGGGCCGAATACAACGATGAGATGAATGTCGCCGTCGATCAGGTAATCGGGTTGATTACCAGCCCGCAGGCCGCACTCGACGCCGTGCAGCAACGAATGCAATGGCGCTTGGATCGTGTCACGCGGCGCTGGGACGCCGTCCAGTCGGAGCGCCTCAAGGAATGGAGCAGCTATGACCCACGGTGAACGGCGCAATCTCTGGATCGGCTTGGCGTTCATCAGCCCCTGGATCATTGGTTTTCTCGCCTTCACGCTCTATCCCGTCTGCGCGTCGGTCTATTATTCATTTTGTGATTACGACGTGTTGTCGAAGCCGGTCTGGATCGGCACGATGAACTACCAGGACATGGTCAGCGACACGGCCTTTTGGAAATCGTTGTACAACACGCTGTATTACACGGTGTTTTCATTGCCCTTGTGCCTGGTGGTGGCGTTGGTGGTGGCGACATTGCTTAACCAGCCGATACGGGGTCGTTCCATGCTGCGGGCCATCTACTTTCTACCCTCGTTGATCCCGGTGGTGGCCGTATCCATGGTCTGGATGTGGATCTTGAACGGCAATTTCGGCATCCTCAACTATTGTTTGCATTGGATCCGCATCCAAGGGCCACAATGGTTGGCCGACGAGAAATGGACCAAACCATCGCTGATCCTCATGGCCGTCTGGGGATGCGGTAACTCGATCGTCATCTACCTGGCTGCATTGCAGGATGTGCCCCGGTCCCTGTACGAGTCGGCGGAAATCGATGGGGCCAATGTGTGGTCGAAATTCCGTCATGTTACCGTGCCCATGATTTCGCCCGTGATCTATTTCAATTTGATCATGGGAATCATCGGCTCACTACAGGTATTCGCCCAAGCCTACATTCTGCTCGGTGGTGGCGGGCCGAATCGTTCGGCTCTCTTGTACACGGTGTACCTGTACCAGAACGCATTTGATTATCACCAAATGGGCTATGCCTGTGCGATGGCGTGGATACTGTTTCTGATTATCTTGTTCCTCACCTGGGTCGCGACACGCTCGACGCGACGGCTCATCTATTACGGAGGCGAATGAGCATGCGGTTGTTCCAACGTCTACTGATCTACGTGCTCCTCACGCTTGGCGCGGTCACTTGCCTGATTCCGCTGTTATGGATGGTTTCCACGGGGTTGAAGCCCGAGGACCAAACAATGTCCATGCCGCCCACGTGGATCCCGTACCGGCTCTACGTGGAACAGAACGGCGTTCTCACAGAGATCGCGAAGAAAGATTTGGACAAGTATCCGAAGGCAAGGATTGTCCGAAAGATCGCGCCGCGCTGGAGCAATTTTGCCAAGGCGATCGAGTATATGAAGTACTTCCCCCTGTATTTGAAGAACACGTTGATCCTGTGTTTTCTGACGGTAATCGGAACGGTTTCATCCAGCGCCCTAGCCGCCTATGGTTTCTCGCGCGTTAAATGGCGTGGGCGCGACAAACTGTTCGTAATGGCGCTGGCGACGATGATGGTACCGTTTCCCGTGGTGATGGTGCCCTTGTATTGTCTGTTCCGCTGGTTGGGTTGGATCGGCACGCTCAAACCGCTTTGGGTGGGGTCGTTTTTTGCCGGCGCGTTCAACGTGTTTCTGCTGCGGCAGTTCTTCATGACGATTCCGAAAGACCTGTCCGAAGCCGCACGCATTGACGGTTGCAGCGAATTCCGCATTTTCTGGCAAATCGTCCTGCCGCTTTGCCGCCCCGCGTTGATGGTTGTTGCGTTGTTTCAATTTATGTTCACCTGGAACGATTTCCTCGGACCATTGATCTTCCTGACCAAGCAGCAAAACTACACCCTCGCGCTGGGACTGCAGTTTTACCAAAGCCAACATGGCGGGACGGAATGGCATTATTTGATGGCGGCCAGTACGCTGGTGGCGTTGCCCATCATTGTGCTCTTCTTCTTCACCCAGAAAACATTCATCGAAGGAATCTCAATGACCGGTATTAAAGGCTAAAATCATGATCCGAAAATTCCCTGTTTCGAAGCGAATTACAGCCATTGCCGTGGCTCTTTCTTTGGGACCGCTGGTTGCCTGTCATAGCGCCACCGCAGTTTCCCCCACGGTGACACCACTTCCACAACTTCACGCGAGGAGTGCGGCGATCGTTGACAACCAGGGGCAAACCGTAACGCTGCGCGGCTGCAATTTGGGCAACTGGCTTCTGAACGAGATGTGGATGATGCAGATGTGGCGCAGCGGCGACCCCAAGGACCAGTGGCAGATGGAAGCGTTGCTAAAGCAACGCTTCGGGGCGCAGGAGGAGAATCGGTTGCTGGATGTTTTTCGGGAGTATTGGATCCGCCCTCGCGATTTCAAAATCATCAAGACCTGGGGATTCAATTTAGTCCGCCTGCCGTTCAACTACACGTTGCTGCAGGACGATGCCGCGCCCGACAAACTTCGTCCGGACGCCTTTCGATGGCTCGATCGCGCCGTCGAGATGGCCGCGGAAGCCGGGATTTATGTGATCCTCGATATGCATGGGGCTCCCGGCGGGCAGAGCACCGACCAATGCACCGGTCACAGCGGTCAGAACAAACTTTGGGAGCCGAACAACCGAAAACGAGCTGCATTCCTGTGGAAAAAAATCGCCGAACGTTACCGGGAGAATCCAACAATCGCCGCGTACGATTTGCTGAACGAGCCGTATGGCGTGGACAACGACGCCACGCTCGTCGAAACCATGGATCAATTGGTTCATGCCGTCCGGGAAGTTGATCAAAAGCATTTGATCTTCTGTGCGGGTTCGCAGCACGGGATTATGATGTATGGGCCACCGTCTTCGCGCGGATGGGACAACATCGGCTACACCGAGCACTTTTACCCGGGCGTATTTGGAGGCGGGGAGAGAACACCGGATGTTCACGCCCGGTTCATCGGCCGCGACTTGCGTGCCACGGCCGATTTGCTCCGGCAATGGGAAGTCCCCTTCTTGGCAGGTGAGTTCAACGTGGTATTTGAGCGGGCGGGCGGCTCCGCCATGATGCGACGGTATTACGATATTTCCGCCAGCAACCATTGGGCGGCAACCATGTGGTCCTACAAAATCGTCAAGCACGACAGTGGTTGTCAGCCCGATAACTGGTACATGGTCACGAACCGCGATCCGCTCTCGATTCCCGACTTTCGTACGGCTTCGAAAGATGAGATCGAAAGCTTTTTCAAAAAACTTGGGACAATGGATTACGCTCAGGACGACGAATTACGTCAAGCACTGACCAGCGTTAAGGCTCCGTTTTTGGCTCTGCGAGAATACCCGATCATTTCCGGACCGGCGCCCCAGGACGTGCCGCCAGACGGTTGGAAGAGCGCCGACCTCGGCCAACCGTTTGTCAAGGGAGGACAACACGTGCTCACCAATGACAGCGTGGTCATGTTTGGCGGGGGACGCGACGTGTTCGAGGGAAACGACGAATGCCATTTCGTCTGGCGAAAGGCCGAGGAGCATTTCGAACTTGGCGCAGCGGTGACTCCGCCGTTCGACACACACACCTACGCCAAAGCTGGACTGATGTATCGCACAAGTCTGAAAGCCGACGCGCCAATTGTCATCACGTGCCTGCTCCCCGACGGCACCTGCACGTTTGCGTTTCGCCGACAACCCGGAGCACGGATCACGGAAACCCGCTTGTCATTTCAAGGAAAGGCGCAAGCACTTCGTCTGGTTCGCAACGGCACACATTTTGAGGCCACGGCTTTAGATGCCGGGGCTCAACCTCTTGCCAGACAGTCGGCTGACCTGCCAGAGTTCGCAGCCGCAGAAGGAGTCGTCGGGTTTTTTGTTCTGAGCCACGACGCGTTGTTGCTCACCAAATCGACCTTTACCGATATCGAATTCCACTAAGTCTGATGCGGAGACGTCCTGAAACGGCTTTCTCTTCGGAGCGGAGCCGGAGAAGCTTGTTAGAGATTGCCCAACTGAGCTGTAGAGGCATTTGCCCGCGCGCGTTCTTGCGGACCGGCGGCCGGTGGGATAATAATCACGCGATCATGGCGCTAAAAATCGAAGATTTTCAGCAGGAAATTGACGACGCGGCCCGCAATTATGACAAGTTCGTCATCTGCGTGGAGAAAACACCCGACGAATTCCTGAAAAGCCTGCAGTCGCTCATGGGCAAGGCGATTAACGCGTTCGAGAATCGGGCGCCGGGCTTGCGCCACGGCATCGCGCTGGACCGGCACGTCACCATCATGCTGAGCGAGAACGACAGCGACCGTCCGCTCTGCGGCATTTACTTCAATCTCTACACGCCTTATCGCCCGAAAAAGCGGTAGCCGTTACCCGACCGTCACAAATCCTCGCCGCATCAGCCCGAGCAGACAGGTGTACGCCTCGAAATCGGTTCCCGTGAAACTGTCGATCGCGGCCTCGAGTGACCCATGATGCAGCACGAGTTGGAAGAGTTGGATTTCTTCCGTTGCCAAATCCCGCAGGTTGCCCGGCAACGGCTCGGCCACAGCCAGCCGCGCCCCAGACCGCGGCAGTTTCGCTTCCAATAACCGTATCTCGTCCAACTGACGCATTCCCTCCAACACCAGCGACGTGGTCGATTCGGTGATCTCTTCGAGCACGTCCGGTTTGGCCGGCGAGTGCAGCTCGAATTTGCCATCGGTCCAGGTGAACATCCGGTAGAATGCCTTGTAGGCCCGCACGGTAGGATGACCGTCCAATCCGGCGGAATAGACCTGCCCGTCCCGCACGTAAATCCTTCCTACGGTATCGCCCGACTTGATCGTCAGGACGCCGCTCTTGCGTGAGTTGGCGAAGAGTTGCAGCAAGTCCGGCAACGGCATCTCGCGAATCGATCCGGCAATCAGCGGCACCGTTTCATCCGGCACGCCCGTGGCGGCGCGCCGCGAAAGCTCCCCCGCCAGGGACGAAGGCGTGCGGGGACCGGCCTTGTCCACTGACAACAACTTGATTCTCGAGGTGCCGATGACGATCTCATCGCCTTCCTTCAGTTCCTTCGTTCGGATCCGCTCGCCGTTGACGAACGTGCCGTTTTTCGACGCGAGATCTTCAATTAAGACCTTGCCGCCATGAGTCACCACCTTGGCGTGTTTGCGCGAGACTTTTTCGTCCAAGAGCAGCAGATCGACGTCGCTGACGCGACCGATCACAATGCTCAGGTCGGGCGGCAAAGGGAATTCACGTCCATGATCTTTGCCCGCCACAAATGAGAGGACGTACTGGAGCATGCGTTCCTTGCTGCACTATGCGGATCTGTACACTGCAAAAACTGTACCGAGGTCTCGTAATTGGGTCAAGCTGTCCCCGGTTGGCGACGGCGGCTCAGCATTAGCAAAGCCATCAAGACGGTGGCGCCAACCGAACCAATTCCGAGCCAATACAATACCGTCGGCGGCGCTGTATCCCGGAAGATCTTCGTTTCAATCTGCAGCCAAAACGCCACAATCATCGCCAGCGAAGTGAGCATTCCGCGCGCGGCAAACACCGCGCCCCGCCGCTGATCTGCGACCTGTTCCTGCAGTTTCGCATCGATGTGAATCAAAATTGTCGCCGAGACGCTGCCCAGCACAACCACCAGTGGCACGGTCAGCCAGACATTACGGCACCGGCTCATCAGCAGCATCACCACGCCGCCAACGACCAATTGCACGAACGGCAGCCAACTGGCCCGGGTCCACGGCTTGCCGCGCCCGAACGCGGCGATGCCCAGCGCGGCTCCCACGCCGCCAGCTCCGAGCAAATAGCCGAGACCGCCCGTGCCGAGCTGGAGTGTGTTCATGGCGAACCCCACGAAAATCACCACCAAGACCCCCAGCAGGAAGGCGAACAACGCCGACAAGATCACCAAAGGCAATGCGAGTCGATGTTGAACCAGATAGACCAAGCCTGTCTTCAGGTCGTGCCATCCAGCATTGGCCTTTCCTCCGGCTGCCAGAGAATCCGCATGCGGCTCGACATGCAGCCCCCAAATCACGATCACGCTCGCGATGTACGCGAACGCGTTCGCCATCACCGCCCATTCCAGACCCATCACTTCGGCCACAAATCCACCTAACGCCCGTCCGCCGACCGTCGCCACCGCGAGGCTGGCGGCAAACAACGTGTTCGCCGGTACCAGATCGTCTGTCGCGACCAAATTCGGCACAAGGGCCGAGCGGGCCGGATAATAGAAAGTTGTGAGCACCCCGATCAGGAAAATCAGCGCGTAAACCACGAACAAATGCTCCTGTTCCAGGCGTCCCGTCACCAGCGGCAATAGCCAGGACGCAATCATCACCACCACCAGGGCCCGCAAGGCATCGCTAACGATCAGCACATTTCGCCGCTGCCACCGGTCGAGATAGGCCATCGCAAATGGTCCCAACAAAAATCCCGGTAACGCCACCGCCAACAACATCTTCGCTGTTTCAACGCGTTCGTCATAATGATGACTCCGAAACAACTCGAGCAACCCCATCTGCATAAAGGCGTCTCCGAGAGCCACCCCCATGGCGGAAACCCACAGGCGACGGAATCGCGCATTGGCCAGCACGGCGCGCATTTACCGATGCTCCTCGATGAAGCTTTGCATGTCCTCCGGCATCGGTGCCTCAAACTCGCAACGTGCCCCCGTTTGGGGATGACGCAGCGTCACGCGTTCCGCATGAAGCGCCTGCCGCGGCATCAACAGTTTTCCCAGCATCTCCGTCGTCACGCCATGTTCGATGAATTGCAGGTACAAGGTTTCGTCCGGTCCGTATATTTTGTCGCCTACAATCGGATGTCCCAACCAGGCCATATGCACCCGGAGTTGGTGCGCCCGCCCGGTCCGCGGTCTTAGCCTCACGACCGAGAAAAAGCCTGGCTCTGGTGGCGCGGGCGTCTCTGCCGGTGCATGCCGAAGCCGCTGCACGACTTCAAATTCCGTTACGCTCGGTTTGCCATTCACGGCGTCCACGACGCGCCTGGTGTAAACGGCGGCCGTCTGGCTCACTGCAATCGGTTGCTCAATGATTCCTTGTTGTTGCTCGAGGTCACCGTGACAAATCGCCAGGTATTGTTTTTCAATCTCCCGCCGCAGGACCGCCTTGCCCAGAATTCTTGCTGCGCGCTCGTCTTTGGCAACCACCACCAATCCGCTTGTCTCACGATCCAACCGGTTGATCATCCGCGGCGTATTCACCCCTTGCTCGCGCAGCCAGGCCGCCAGCGAACTCTGTTCAGGCCGTTGCGCCGAATGACAAACCATCCCGCCGGGCTTATCCACCGCCAGAAGGTCATCGTCTTCAAAAACAATCTGCGGAATGCTGATTTCGACCATGGGCAACGGCAGATTAGCCGTTGCGTAGGGGAACTGCCAATGAAAAGGCTGGGGACAGGAAATGGGCGATGCATTCCGAGATGGACGCCGATGCAACGTTGGCTGTTCCCGCTGAAATTAAGATTGCGTTGAGACAGCGCACCCTACAACAGGTTGTTCAATTCCACATCAGGAACCGGGTTGAAGAGTAATCACTTTAGGCGTTGGGGCGGACGGTCCGACGGCCTGCTGTGCTGCCTTATCGTAGGCGGCGGCGCCGTTGATGCCGTAGCTGGCAATGAACGCTTCGCGAAAATCGGCTTGGGCTGCGGGCGGCGCCCCAACGATGTAGCTTCTCAGGTAGTCAACAAATTGGTCCCAAGTGGCGACTTCCCGTCGCAAATCCTGTCCCCACTCACGCCCCACATCCGCGTAACTCGATGGCGCTTCAGAGCCGTCATCTTCAACCGAAGGCACGTAAGTGGTCGCTGAGGAATCCCCACTGTCGTAGCTCGGTGCCAAGGGCGCATCGTAGTAATACGGATAGGCCGTATACACCGGATACCAGCAAGGTGCGCCATTCACATAAACAATGATGAAATTGGAGCGCCGATGGTGGAAATCACCTCCGCCTCGCTCGCGGTGAAAATTACCAGAGCCGACTCCCCCGTGATGGATTCGAAAATCTCTCTGGCCGCCGACAAAGTTTTGCCGTGGTGTATGATTCTCGCGAGACAGGGTACCGACTACGCCCGGTGGAGTGAGCACTCCAGAAGGCACGTTCAATGTGCCCGACAGCTTGAGCCGGACGTTCGGCACTGGTCGATTTTGCTCAAAATGCTGATCCGGCCGAAAGACCGGCGTTTGCTGATTCGGCGTAGGCGCATTCTGGGTGGAAGGCCCAGCCTGTTGCTGCTGTTGCGGCGAATTCGCTTGTCGGTCGTATCGCATATTGGCTGCAGGGCTGGTTTCAGCGACCACTGCCAAACCGAGAACCAGTAGCCAACTCATTAAGAAAGGCTTCATAAAGTCCCGCTCCTCTATGGATTTAGATGCTCGGAGCAGCCTTTTCATTCACGTTATCTTGATAATAACAGCATTTCGCACAGGGCAAAGCGCAATACCTTGGCATTTCGTCGGTTTCAACGTGACAGAATCCAACCCTAGGGTACCAGCCGCACCCGGTAATAACGCGTCGCCCCAGTGGCGCCGCCGACATCGAGGTAATTCGTCACTGTACCCGTGGTGTTCGTGACCACAAACAGGTCGGCGAAATTGGTGGAAAAACTGCCACTCAAGGTGCCCGTAGTAAACTGCAGTGCATCGGTTTTCCCGAGGCCGGTGCTCCAGGTCACTTGCAGGTCATTGCCCTGACGCACCACCGAGGTAATGCGCAACGCCGATATGCTATTGGTCGGATCCGTGCCAGCCAGATATTCCGCCAGATTGTTCTGGCCGTCGCCATCCGCATCGACGCTGCCGTCGGCGGCCGGGTTATCGATGCTCCCGAAATACTGGACCTGCCAGGTCTGGAATGGCGTCCAAGCCGTGATGTAGCCCGGTTTGGTGTTGGTGCTCACTCCATCCGGACCTTCTACGATCAGCTTCACGTCGTAAGTCCCCGCAGCATAAGTATGCGCCACCGAGTTGGTCGTGACATTGGTCGTGCTGCTGTCGCCGAAATCCCAGAGCCAGTTGGTGATCGTACCGGTGGAAGCATCGTCGAATGTGACCGCCAACGGCGCCGCACCTTCGGTCGGGCTACCGTTGAAGTCAGCTAGGAGCGGGTTGGGGATGTTGGTGCAGCAAAAAGCATCTTGAACGGATACCGAATCCACGTACCAACCGGTGCCCACCGTGCCGCCGCCGCTGGTCACACTGCCCTGAATGTTCAGATTATCAATGCGCCAAGTACCGGCCCCGGCTCCGGCTGCGTATCCGTAGAGTCGGAAGTAGATCGTCCCGGTGAGATTGGAAAGGCTCAACGGGAAGCTGTCCGTGCCCCACACGTTGACCCCATGCCAGTTTTGTTCTCCACTGTCGAAGATACTCGTGGAGAAATTCGCCTGTTGACTAATCTGGACATCGAACTTCGTCGGGCCGGTGCTGGAGGCACGGTCATCAAAGCTCAAGTTAGAAAGGTCCGCCTGCGCACCATTCGACACCGTGATGGAAAAAGCGAAGCAAGGGGAACTGGGTGTGGGCAACGAAGCACTCGTTGTGAATCCGGCGGCAGCCGTTGCTGAGCCCGGATTTCCGCCGAAGAAGGTAAACGTTGCTCCCGAGCCAAGATTGTTGGTGGTGACAGGTGTCACCAAGAGATTCGCTGCGTTCGTGGTCGGTGAGTTGCTCAATGTGTCGAAGTTCCAGAAAGCCAGCGTGCCAGACGAGGTCACGGGAGCCGGGGTGTTGCCCGTCGCGCAGCGCCAGCGGAGTTGTATGTTTTGCCCTGAGGCCGCGGCGGGCAGATTAACCGTCGTGGTGACAAATCCGCCCGCGTCGCCGCTCCAAGCCGATCGTCCCGCCAACGGATTGCTGTAGTCGCCGCTGAGTGTCGCATTGTAGCCGCCGCTGACGAACGAGCCGCCCGCCGCCAAAATATCGGTGTACGAGCCGCCGCCAATGCTGATCTCCAACACGCCACCGTCGTAGCCGAGCGCGGAATTGGTCGAGCTTACGGTTAGGCTGTAATTCTGCCGGAACGTCAGTTGGGCCATGCTGCTGTTGATCGCGATCGACGGCGAATCGAGTTCGTTGATGCCCACGCTGTTCGTATCCGACGAGAAAGCCGCGTTGGGCGCCGTGTCTGCCGATGTAGTGGATGTAACCCAACTCGATTGCGCGCCCGAGGCGGAGGTCGTCCACCCCGCGGGCAGGGACGGGGCCGAGACCGAGTCGAAGTTCTGGGCGAACACGTTGCTGGTCACTCCCACAGGGATGATGAAGTCGATCGTGCCGAGATCCGTGGCCCCATCCTGCAATTGGAGAGTGGCAGTGATGGTGCCGCCGCAGGTGCCGCCCGCGGTGAAAGTGAAGGGTTGAGACACCGGCGTGCCATCGGTCGAAACGACGCCGTAAGTTTGCGGGTCGCTGGGTAACAACACGTCGCTGCTGGCGACCAGCGTGGCCACAAGATTGGAAGTGTCAGCGCTGCCGGTATTCTTTACGGAGAGGTTGACCGTTACCGTTTCGCCCGGATCCACAACGCCATTGCCGGGCGCGCAGTTCTCAGCGGTCAATGCATAGCCATTGGTGACGATCTCGGGAGCAGTGGCATTAACGGTCAGGCTCACGGAACGAGTGGTGCTGCCGTCGCCATCGGTTTTGTTGGTAAAGATAACCGTGTCCGAATAACTACCCGCCGACAGGCTTTCGGCAGTGTTGTTGATGGAGACTGTCACGTTCGTGCTGGCGCCGCTGACCAAAGTGCCATTCGTGGGGGAAATCGTCAGCCAACCAGCCGTTTTCGTGGCGGCCCAATTCATATTCGAAGTGCCGGAATTCGCCAGACTATAAATCTGGTTGGTAGGATTGAATGGCCCTCCGGTGAGACCCGAACTGGACAGGCCACCGACCGGAGTCACTGAGAGCAATGTTCCCGGCACCAGTGAGTCCAGCACAAAAAAATCTTTGAACACGCCCATGTGTTGGGCGTTGTCGGAGTCTGTGGATACTACCGGCGGCACGTCGCTCAAAGGCGTATACACGCGAGAGTCAAACACCAGACCACTAGGGAAAGTGTGAGAAGGCAACACTACTGATGTGAGAAAGTTCGTCATCGGGAAACTCGGCAGAACATAATCGTGGGGCTTACTGCGGGGTCCGCTCGTATTGGAGTTGCCGAGATTATCCACCGGAATGGGATAGTCGCTTAGGAAGGTTTTGAACGTGGTTACGCAGGCCTCTGAACGGGAATCGCTGTTGAAATCGCCAGCCACGATAATCCAAGCATTGCTCGGGAAATTCGCATGGATGAGCGTCGTCAGGTTGCTGGCTTCCGTGGCGCGCGCACCGGAGGAGGAAGTCAGCAGATGGACGCTGACAATATAAAGATTGTTTGTGCCCGGCAGGTCGATTTGCGCCCAGGCGAAGCCGCGGTTGGCAACTTGCGTGTCCACAAACGAACCGCTGGAAAGGATGGGGTAGCGGCTGATGACCCCGTTTGGGATGTCGCCGCTGGCCGTGTAGTTTTCGCGGAAATAGAAGTAGTTGGTTCCGAATGCTCTGTCCACCATCTCTCGGATCGCCGCCGGAGTATTCACGCCATTGCTCGTTATGCTGGAGTACTGGAACTCTTGGATGGCCACCACGTCCGCTTTCAGTCCCTGCAGAATGTCAATTTCCGGCGTCCCATAGTACTGACTATCGCCGGTCAAATTGGACGCCATCACGCGGATCCGCACATTGGTCTGGGCTTGGGCGGAAAGAGCGGCGAGGCAGAGAACCGTGGCGATGAGCAAACGAAGAGAACCAGTTAAAATTGCTTTCCCATTCATCCCAGAGTCCTCTCGTTTAAGTCCCATATTCGCCTCTCCCGTCGTGAGTTGAGGCAAGTTTCGTACCTTAGCGGGTTCTTCACGGTCACACAAGCCAAATTCCACTTGGTTTCCGAGAAATTGCAGAAAAAAACAAACCATCAGAGAACGAACACGTACAGCGCCATACCCGTAGTCAGATGTCCTTACTCGCTTGCGCAAACGACTGCGCGTCCGCCCTCCCCCACGGCTTGGGGGAAGGCGCTGCTCTCACCGCTACCGGTCAGATTCACTAATGCTTCGCTTGCGCTTCCTCGTCCTCGCCAAAACTTGACGAGAATGCTATCATCGCATCGTTGTTCTTATGCAGAAGAATGCCAACCCGCTGAAGTTCCCGATCTGCCTGGCCATCGCCAGGCCGTTGCAGAGTTCCCGCCTTGAAACCGAGTTGGTGACCGAGGGGTTCGAGGTGTTGCCGTTCCATTCCGCCAAGGAAATCTGGGACAATTTCCAATATCGTCACCCGCGCTACATCATCACCGACCTGAATTTCAGCGACACCTTTTCGGCCATCATGTTATGTCAGTCCATCCGCGCCCAATACATGTTGCCCTACGTGTACATCCATGTGTTGGGGAATTCGACCAAAGTGGCGGATATCGAGGCCGTGCTCGACAGCGGCGCCAATGACTACAGCGTCAAACCCCTGGCAGGCTTTCAACTCCGCGCCCGCATCCGCGTCGGCTTGCGGTGGCTGCAATACATCGACTCGATCACGATGACGTCCACGACGGTGCACCGGGGACAGTAACCGCCAGCGGCGACAAGAACATTCGTGGTCAAAACCGCCCCTTCTGTAGCCGCACCCTTTACGGGTGCGTCCGGAAAACGCGCCTCATCTGACTCGGCTTACGGGTGAGCAATTCTCACGCAGGCTAAAGCCTGCGGCTACATTTTTGTTGGCGGTTCTGAGTCAGGTTCACGTTATTCGCGGGAGAACTGTCACACAAACAGGTACACATACACCGCGAACGCAATCGCCGCCGCGCCCGCCGCCGCCGCCAGCGACCAGAGCAGACTCCGCTTCTGGGCCGCCAGTGAGAACGTCGAGATGATCACCGCCGCCTGCGCTGTCAGCATTCCGAAGAAGAACTGCTGGCTGCGCCGGTGATGCCGTTCCGCCTCGGTGTTGCTCCTGCGCACCTGCAACTCGTACAAATTCGCAATCGCCTGGTTCAACCGCGCCTCGGCATCGTACCGGGCCGCCGTGTACCGCAACCGCGCCGCGGTGAAATCCCTGCTAATGGTCTTTTCGCCACTGGTAAGGCTCTTGTCCAATTGGTCAATAACCTGATTGATGGGACTGGTGGCCTTATCGAACGCCTGGGCGCGGTCCTGCGCGGCCTGCACTGCTTCCGCGAGAGTCTTGTCCTTCACCTGCATCAGCAGCTTGGCCGTCTCCTCATCCGGTTTCTGGTTTTCGACGGCCACGAGTGCCGTCTTGATGCTGGGATCCAGAACAGGGGCCGGAGGCATGGGTGGCAACTCGCCTTTCGTCAATGCCGCCAGCGTCTGCGGATCGAGATTGGGAGCCGTGAACGGATGCAGATCGGTCGTGCCCTGGAGAATATCGAGCGCATTCTTTTGCAACGCGCTCCGCAGCCGTTTCGCCTGAAAGAAATTCCACTGATCGCCAGCTTTGGACTGTTGCTGCGCTCCGAGAGAGCGGCCATACTGGGCGCGGGTCATCTCACTCGAAGCCAATCCCGCCAAAGCCGTGGCAATCACCGTCATCACCACGGGTGTCGCCGCCAGAATCCGTCCCCACATATTTTGAGGCACAGCCGCCTTCAACGCATCTGGTAACTGAAACTTTGCCATATCTCCACGCCTCCTGAAACTCACCTCAAAACTGTAGTCGCAGGCTTCAGCCTGCGTCCCGTTCCCTGAACCTTTGTAGCCGCAGGCTTTAGCCTGCGTCCCGTCCCCCCAAACCTTTGTAGCCGTAGGGTTGCCGCCAAAACAACATGGCGGCGTCTCAGCCCCTTGGGCGGCATTCGGCTTACGCCTGCGCCCCGTTCCCGCGCAGCCATGAAGGCTGCGGCTACATACAACCTTCCCACCCGCGCAACCACGGGCGCTCCTAAGTCGTCGGGAGTATATCAGATTCAATCTTCCCGCAAAGGGCACAAAGCTCGCCTTGCCACTGGGCAAAAGATGCGTAGCCGGTTAGTCCTTTTCGCCCTCCTTTGAATCAGGCAATCCACCCATAGCTTTCGAACGGCGCCCGGCGATGGTGACTCAAGAGAATAGGAGAATAAATCGCATGACGATCGCAGCGTTTATCCCGATGTTCGCCGCCATTGGTTGGTCATTACTCTACCTCCTTCTTGGAGGAGGCATTGGCGGCGCCATTATAGTTTTCATTATCGCCAAAATGCTCGGCGGATAACGGACGCAGCCTAAAAGGGCGGTGGGAAATTTCCGAGAAACGCCGTTACGGAGATGGTCTCGTTATCAGGCGTTCCGGTATTACTGATCCAGCCATAAACGGTTATCACGAGCTGCGTCGGGCTGACACTGTTAACATTGGCGCTCGCCACGCCCAAACTTGTTGATTGGCAGGTGGCGTTGACAACGACAGATCCGGGTGTCGTGAGATGTGGATAATGGCCAGTGAACGTGACCTCGGCGTACGAATTACTATCGGTGTTGCTGACAAAGGCGGATTTTGTGCCTTTGCCCCCAAAGGACGAAATGCTTCCATCAAGGATATCCACATTGGCAAAAGCGACGGCTACCCCACTTTTGGCTTGTGGAACGGGTTTGACGGGACTGCTGACGGCCTTGACCTGACCCGACCGCACCACGGACAAGGCTGCGATCAATGCGACTGCGGTGATGATGATTTTCTTCATGGTTGCTGCTCTCCTTTCGGTTTGCTTGGATTCGCTGAACGTTTCAGTTCCGATTACCTGCCTACCGCTCACGCCTGGTCACCAACTATGGGCGGCAACTTAGGTGTTTTGCATGAAAAGTCAAAAGGAAACGGCGCTGACCAAGCCTCCCTCCAGTAGCATAGGCGTCTCTGCCTGTGCTGTTGGTGTTGCATAAGCATCCCTGCCTGTGATGTCGGGTGTTACCTGTGCCCTTTGCCGGGACGGGAGAACGGGCGAGACGCCCGTTCCACTTTACTGCTTCCGCTCTGTCAGCAATTCCTTGAGCGCCTGCAAGGCTTGTTCGGCTTGGGAACCCGTGGCAATGAACTCGAGTTTATCTCCGAGGGCTGTTCCCAGCGATAACAGACCGAGAATGGAGCGCACGTTCATGTAAGGACATCCCTCCAGCAGGAAATTGTAGTACGTCATGCCCTGGCGGTGGACGTAAATGTCGCAATCGAACTTCGACGCCAGTTCGGCCACCGAGGAAACCGGCCGCAAATGCAGTCCTTCCTCGTTCTGGACCGTCACCAGCAATGTCTTGAAACCGTTTCGTTCGAGGGATTCACGTTCCGCGCGCCAGATGTGGGCGTATTTCTGGCACCATTCCTCCGCGGCCGAGCTTTTGCCGATGTCCCGCCCTTCCTGCATCGAGCGCAGGTACTTGTGCCGCTCAATCTCCTGTCGCTGCTCCAGATTGTCCCGTCTCAGCTTTTCTTTCCGCCAGGCTTCCGCAATATTCTGAATGAAATCGGCAATGGCCTCCTCGATGGTCACCTCGACCCCACGCTTTTGCGACAGGTAATACTTGTGCTCCTCGATGGCCTTCAATTCAGCGGCGGTGAGATTGTTCCCCGAATCTTTCGTCTCCATTTCGGTGGGTGGTTGATTCTCAGCCATGTTACGGCCCCCCTATGATCCTATTGGCCTGCGTCTTGATACTGCCACCCTCGCATTAACCAAGCTGTTGTAGTGTCCGCCGTCCCGGCGGAATTAGCTCCGTTCCCATCTTTGCCGGACCTGCTGTTCCTTTCGGATTTGCTGCGCAGGTCTCGCGGACTCGGCTTCGACATTCGGATTTCGGCTGAGACAGCCAACGCTCCACCGACGGCAGCGAGATGTTTCCGTTCGTCCTTCATCGCACCGTCGATTTCCAAATCTTTCCCAGCACTACCAACGTCTCGCGCTGGAGCGTCTTCTCCATCAACGGAAACACGTGGCGTTCCTCCTCTGCGAAGTGGGCCCGACACGCCTCCAGGGCCGCCTGCAGCCGCGCGCGGGCCGTCGGGAGATCCTTGATCGCTCCCGCTTCCTCCAGGAGCCCGTCGAGTTCTTGGTGGTCGTGGTGCAGACGATTGACCCGCTTTTGCTGATGCAACATATGATCGAGAGTGATGTAGGCCAGGTCGTCTTCGATCGCGCCATGATTCTTGAGCAGCCCGGCCAGGAGCCGGCACACGAGAGCCACTTCGCCCACGGTCTTCATGTCGGGCAGCGCGTGTTCGATCTCGTCGAACAGCGTCAGGAAAATCCGGTGATCAGCGACCAATCCGTCGATAATGGTCATGACCGGAATCCTTATCGTTCGCGAGCGCAAAGTCAATGCGAAGAGCGTTCACGCAGTTGTAGAGTCCGCCGTCCCGGCGGAGTTCGTGAGTTCTCAGGAATTGCGTTTCGGAATCATTACCGGTATCATCTCCGTCTCGAGCAAGTCGCTGACGTTCGGACAATACTCAACTTTCGGGAGGCGCGTCATGAAAAGTCGTGTGCTAATGCTGGTGATGGTCGGGTGCGGACTGGCCGGTGTGTTGCGGGCGGAAGATACCGGGGCGGCGGTGGACCAGGCGTGGGTGAAAGCGATGAAAACCAATTCCGTCGACGACGTGGTGGCGTGTTACGCTGACGATGCCATCGCTTGGTTTCCGGGCGAGCCCGAGCATCGGGGCAAAGCGGCGATCCGCGCCTCCTACACGGATTGGTTGCACGAGGAGACCATCCAGGACGCGCAGTTGATGGAGACGCATTACCAGCGGGCCGGCAAGCTCTCCGTTGGCTGGGGCACGATCAAGCTGACGCTGGAGAACAACTCGAACGGCAAGACCCGTGAGGTTCTGGCGCGCTTTACCGAGGTGGCCGAGAAACGCAACGGACGCTGGGTGTATCTGGTTGACCACGCCTCCGCCGAACCACCACCGGACCCTGCCGTGGCAATGCCCAAGCAGTAAAACTCAAAGAATCGTTGTAGCGTCCGCCGTCCCGGCGGATTTGTTGTAGTGCCTCTCGTCCGAGCGGAAATGGCTCCGACTTTCGCGCCGTTCCCTTCAATCCGCGGCGGGCAACTTCATTGGAAAGGTGGTTTTGCAGCCGCAGGTTCACCTGCCTGCGTTCGTCCCCCGCGCACCCGTGAAGGGTGCGGCTACGTACGGCTTTCCCCGTCCCGCGCTTCGCTGTAGCCGCAGGCTTTACGCCTGCGCCTCGTCCCCGCACCCGTCAAGGGTGCGACTACGTACAGCTTTCTCCCGCCCACGCACCCGTAAGCCGGCGTGTCGCAACACTAGTCCACCCACGAAACCGGAACGGGGACCGGTATGTCCACCGGCGCCTTGGTCTTGATCGTCCCCTTGAACAGCGCCGCTGGCTCATTCGTCGGGTCCCAAAGCGGGTGTTTCCAGAAACCGTTGATCGTGCCGGAAAGCCCCTGGACTTCATCGTTCTTGATCTTGAGCTTGCCGACAATCATCAGGCCACCGTTCTCGCTGGGAAGGTTGGTGAAGGTCACCTGCCCATAGTAACCAAACAACAAGCTGGTAAACTTGCCTTTGCGCACCTGGACGCCGTCCCAGCCATTCGCGAACAGATGCCGCACCACATTGGTTCCGCCTCCCGTGATGGCGGGATCGACCTCGTCGATACTGATCATGAAGAATCCGGCAGGATTGTTCGTTGCCATCGTCGTCAGGACCACGATGTTGCTGGGTGACGACAGCAGATCGGCGGTCTTGACCGGGAATTTATTGGTATCGCAGGTAATGGTGCCGCTGATCTTCACCTGGAACGAGTTGGTTTGTGCCCGACTGGACCCGGCGGTCAGCAACAGGGCGATGGATACTGCCACAAAGGATGGTTTCATGAATGCGCTCTCCTTGGTTTGAGTGATTGGCTCCCTCATAGTCTCCGGGCCGGCCGATGTCGAGCCGAATTGAGGAGAAGGGGGAGCAGTTGTCAGTTCCCGTGCTGAAAGACGCTGGGATTGTAGCCGCAGGCTTTACGCCTGCGTCCGTGTCTCAGGGGAGCCGTTGTAGCGTCCGCCGTCCCGGCGGAAGAATCTCCGACCTTTGCGACCTCCACGTCTTTGTAGCCGCAGGGTTGCCGCCAAAACAACATGGCGGCGTCTCAGCCGCTTGGGCGGCATTCGGCTTACGCCTGCGTCCCCTGTCCCGGCGGAGCCGTTGTAGCGTCCGCTGTCCGCAGCGGAGGAATCTCCGTCGTTCACGCTTTTCCACAAAAAAGATCTTGATCATTTTCGATCAAAAGTGATCGATCCTGATCATGGGTAGGAAGGCGAAGAAGCGAAGCTCTCAGCGGTCGGTTCTCAGCAGTCAGCCAAAGTCTGCTGACGTAGGCGCGTCGTCTGCCGTCGTTAATGGTAGCGTAGGCGTCCCTGCCTGCGGTGTTAAGAAGATCCATTATCCAACAAACCCCGAACGCCTCCTTTCCCCGCTCGGCCGCAAGAGCCCCCTCGACGGCCTCGTGCCACTGGGGACAGCGCACTCTACAACACTTCAACCCATCTACCGCGATGATGAGCATGGAATTTGGCTCTACCAAGGCAATTGCCTTTCCATTTGCCGCAAAACGATGTTGCGGCGTCTCGTGCAGCCAGTGCTGCACTCGGCTTCGATGCGATTTCCGCGAAATATCCCGAAGGTTGTTTCGACATGATTGCCGTTGGACAACGAACGGCGTCTCGTCGAACTCGGCTTCAGCGTCGGCTACGCCCGGCAACAACTCGGCACCTTGACTGCCAGTTCTTGGCGAAATAGACTTGGCCGCATGAATCGCCGGACACTCCAGTTCAACCTTCTCCATACGCCGTCAAGACAGCGGGCGCCAATCAAGGCAATTAGGAACTGGCTGGTTATGTGTCTATCTGTCGTCGTTTGCACCGTTGCCCTGGCAGAGCCCGGCTCGCCCGCGGAACCGGCTGATTCGATGAACGAGGCCAAGCGGATCGAGGACGAGTTCCGGAAGCTTGACGAAACGCCGGTCGGCAAGGAGATCGCGGATCTGAACGCGAAGATCAACGCCACGTACAAGGAGCAGGAGAAAGAACGCCAAGCGTTGCAGGAGCAGTACGCCAAACTCCGCGCGACCGAGGCCTACCGGGAATACGAGAAGAAGCAACAGGAACTCGAACAGCAACGCACCGCCGCCGACGAGGCGGCGCGGAAGGCTGTCGCGGAGGCCGCACGACAGCTCTATGCGGCCCGGCACGACGAGTTGCTGAAACTGGCGACGAAAGAGCGCCCGGGCGCGCGGCGCTTGGGATTCGATGTGCTGACGTATCCACGCGTGGACGGCTCGACCTCCACGCATCCCTTAAGTGTCATTATCGCCAGTCACGTGTTGGGCACGGCCTATGAGTGGATTTACCCCGAGCCGACCGGGTATCCGTGGCACAACCGGCCAAACGTGCCGGCAGGACTCTTCCTCTTGGGAATGGATACCGTGCCCGGCAGCGGGCCGGCCGTGCTCGGTCGCGACAACTACGAGTTCAACCTCGCCGCCTCGCGGACGGTGGCCAAGCCGCAGCGACCCGAACAAGATCGCGTGGCAAAGATGATCAACAGCCTCCTGGCGACCAGCAGCAGTACCCACGACGCCTACGTAAACCTGATCGAAGGCCGGTGCGACCTGAATCTGACCGCCCGGGCCATGTCGGCCGATGAAACCAGGCTCGCCGAGGACAAAGGCGTCAAAATCGAACTGCAGCCCATTGCTCGCGATGCGCTGGTGTTTATCGTGAACCAGAACAACACAGTCCGGTCGCTTACGCGTCAGCAAATCCAGGGCATCTACACGGAGGAGATTCAGAAGTGGGACGAAGTCGGCGGCGACGCGCGGCCCATCCGAGCGCTCTGGCGCGACCGGAATTCCGGCAGCCGCGAGTTGTTTGACGCACTCGTCACCAAAGACCAACGGCCGATCCCCGAGCCCAAAGACAAGTGGGTGGGAATGTTCAGTAACTCCATGTCCGGACCCTTCAACCGCGTGACGCAAGACCCGCAAAGCCTCGGCTACTCGGTTTACTACTACGAACACTACATGGCGTTGAGCCCCTACACACGCATGGTCGCAATCGAGGGAGTCGAGCCGACCCCGGAGACGATTGCCTCGGGCAAGTATCCCTACGTGACGGAAGTGTACGCTGCCTACCGGACCGACGAATCGTCCAAGAGTCCAGCGATGAAATTACTCGCGTGGTTGGTCTCCCCGGAAGGTCAAGCGGTGGTCCGGGAGAGCGGCTACGTGCCAGCGAAGTGAGAGCTGTCG
>DATIZX010000065.1:0-14238 GCA_035516795.1 Verrucomicrobiia bacterium | reverse complement strand
TCAAAGTAATAACCGAAACAAACGTGCGCTTGGGCTTGAGGTAGCGTAGACCGAGAAACAGTTCAAAAGGTAGACGGGTCATGGAAGAGCAAATCCAAAAGTCGAACTTCGAATCACGAAATTCTCAAGAATGGAATCCGCCTGCATTTTAGGATTCGAATTTGTCTTCTAAGAATTGGGTCTTAATTGCGGAAACAAGATCACATCGCGAATGCTCTCCGCACCGGTCAACATCATGACCAGACGATCAATCCCCATTCCCATTCCGCCGGCAGGCGGCATACCATATTCCAAGGCCCGCAGAAAATCTTCGTCGAGCTTCTCGGCATGGCCGGCAGCCTGCGCCAACAAGCGCTCGCGCTGAACAACGGGATCGTTCAATTCGGAATAGGCGGGGGCGATTTCCTGGCCATTGATCACCAGTTCGAAAACATCCACCACGCTCGGGTCCTCTTTGTTCGGCTTGGCCAAAACCACCAGTTCCGCTGGCAGATGAGTGACGAACGTTGGGTTCATCAGCGACGGCTCGATGGTCTTCTCAAAGATGGCGTTGGTCACTTCATAATCGGGAGTCCCCGGCGGAATCTCGATGCCCATGGTAATCGCCCGCGCCTTGCGATCCTCGGACTTGAGCGTAAACCATTCTTTGCCGAGGTGCTCCTCCACCAATGTGCGGTATTTCACCCGGCGCCACGGTGGAGTGAGGTCGATCTCCTGTCCATCATATCGTTTGATCAGCAGCGAATCCGTCGTGCTCTCGGCGACTGAGATGATCAGCCCCTGGGCCAAATCCATCATTGTCTCGTAATCACCGTACGCCTGATAGACTTCCAGCATCGTAAACTCGGGATTGTGACGACGGGAGACACCCTCATTGCGAAAGTTGCGGTTGATCTCATAGACGCGCTCGAATCCACCCACGAGTAGCCGTTTGAGATACAATTCGGGCGCCACGCGCAAGAAAAGGTCAACGTCCAGCGCTTCGTGATGCGTTTTGAACGGCTTGGCCACAGCACCGCCGGCCATGGATTGCATCATCGGCGTTTCCACCTCGATGAAACCTCGCGCCTCCAGAAAACTCCTGATTTCCGCTACGATCCGGCTGCGGGCTTGAAACGTTTCCCGAACCTTGTCGTTGAGGATCAAATCGAGATACCGTTGCCGCAGACGAGTCTCAATGTCCCGGATTCCGTACCATTCCTTCGGCAATGGTTGAATCGCCTTGCTAAGCAGGGTGACACTATTCACTTTGACAGTCAACTCGCCGGCATGGGTTGTGAACAAAGTGCCGGCCACCCCAACGATGTCGCCCAAATCTACAAAGTGCTTGAACAAATCGAACTGCTGTTCGCTAAGGGCCTGCTTCTGGACGTAGATTTGAATTTTCGAGCTTGAGTCTTTGATGTCGGCAAACAAGCTCTTGCCCATATCCCGGTGGCTCAACATGCGACCCGCCAACCGAACTTCGCGGTCCGCTGTGGGATCCTCACGCGCGACGGCGATGGATTCGCTAACTTCAAATCGTCCTCCATAGGGATCGATTCCCATCTGTAGCAGTTTTTCCCGCTTTTCCAGCCGCGGTTTGGTCAGGTCCTTGGTCGGTTCCATGCCGTTCCGCAGCATAGCCCTTGTGGTTGGGGCGGGCAACGCAAATTCTCGTCAGCGCTTTGGTAAGTTGGAGTGTCAGATGGTATTTGCAGGAGCTTGAGGTATACTGAAAACATGATACGAAGATTCGCAGCCGTCATACTGCTTTTGTTGGCAAATCGAGTCCGGGCGCAAGGCAATGGCTCGGCGTCAATTGCCGATTTTGCGAATGTGACGCGGGGACGCTACCAGGTGCTGGCGCAGGGTGGCCGCCAAATCGGGCTTGAAGTCAACATCTTCATGAACGCCATGCTGACCCAGTATGAGAAATTCTTTAACAATTGGACCGGCAAGCCCGGGGCCCGGGTCGTGGTGTTCGATAATCCTGCCGACTTCCGCCAATATGCCAGTAATTCGGTCTCCATGGTGCATGCTGGCCTCGAGGGCTATTGTCATTTTATGACCGACGAAGCCGGCAATCAGTTTTATGAACTGGTCACCTACCAACAACGGAATCTATGGCGGGTCTTGGCGCATGAAGGATTTCACCAGTTTATCGGCTATGAACTTGGCCAGCAAATCCCCATGTGGTTGAACGAGGGAATGGCCCAGTATTTCGAGACCAGCTCCATCACTGGTACACGTTTCAACGTCGGCCAGGTCAGCCGGGCCAAATTGGCGCTGGCGCAATATCTGATCCTCAAGAAGCAGGCACCGCCGCTAACCCAATTGATCCAGTGGGATCGGACGACATTCTACGCAAACGCGAACGTTGCCTACCCGATGAGCTGGGCGCTGGTTTATTATCTTTTGAATTCCCAGAATGACCGGTTTCAACAGAGCCAGTTTCGCCGTTATCTGCAGGACCTCAAGTTCGGCAAGGACGACATCAAGAGTTTCCAAGATCGCTTTGGTCGGGATAGCAATCGCTGGCAGTCTGATTTCGAAGACTACATCCTGCATTTGACGGCGCAAACCGACTGACATTTGCCTCGTGAGGTTCCGCGGGAATCTTTCGGAGAATTGTGTAGAATTCTGGGCACGCCTGCTGTAGGTTGAGTGCGCATGTGAGGGTGAGTCAACTTGTCGGGAACACTGAACTGGTACGACTTCGTTGTCATTGCCGCTTTGCTGTATGGCGTGTGGAGCGGACTGCGCGCTGGCTTGAGTGGCGAAATCATCCGCGTGATCGGTTTGGTGTTGATGATCGTCTTGGCCATCGAGCTTTATCTGCCTTTCGGCAATTGGATCCATGCGCATTCTGGAATGAGCGGGGAGTTGGCTTATCTGATCGCATTTTTAGTTATCGCCGTGGTTGTGCATTTGACGGCGCTGTCGGCCCGACTGGCCACGCATAAGCAAATGCAGAAACTAAAACTGGCCGCCATGGTGGAAAACGTTGGAGGTAGTTTCGCCGGCGTGGTTCGGATGGTGGTGATTATGACCTGGCTGACTGTGTTGCTGTGCCTCTCCAACAGTGATTTCTGGAGGTACACTGCTAGCAAGGAATCGCGATTTGGCGCCTTTGTCGTTAATCGGATCCCCGTAATCCATAATCTGGTTAAGGAAAGCGGCCCCCGCAAACCATCCTGGCTGAGTGATTTGAAACGACCCCCCGATCCCGACTTTGAGCAGACCGGTTCGACGAATACCCAAACATCAAAAACAGGCCATTAGCAAGCCGTGTCCAGCTTAATCCCTGAGTCAGTTCTCGAACAGGTTCGCCAGAACAACGATGTTGTCGAGGTGATCGGCTCCTATTTCCCGCTCAAACGTGCCGGCGCGAACTTTCGCGCTCTCTGTCCGTTTCACAAGGAAAAAACGCCGAGCTTCAACGTCAATCCCCAGAAACAAATCTGGCACTGTTTCGGTTGCGGGGCGGGCGGCAACGTCTTCAGCTTCGTGATGAAATATGAGAACCTCGAGTTTGTCGACGCCGTCCGTCGTTTGGCCGAGCGTGCCGGCATCCAGCTCCAGTTCGAGGAAAGGCGGGGCGAGGCGGCGCCTGATTTGAAGGAACAGCTCTTCAGGGTTCACGAACTGGCTGCGAATTTTTACCACCACAATCTCCTGAAGCATCCCGGCGCAGAGCCGGCCCGCGAGTATTTGAAAAAGCGCCAGATCGCTCTCGAAGTCGCCGAACGATGGCGACTCGGATACTCGCCCGACGCCTGGGATGGGCTCCTGCAGTTTGCCACGAAGAAAAAGTTTGCACCTGGAACGCTGGAAACTGCTGGATTGGCGTTGCGCCGGGAAAGCGGCACGGGTTTTTATGACCGCTTCCGCGGCCGGCTCATGTTTCCCATTGGTGATGAACAGGGACGCACGGTCGGTTTCAGCGGCCGAATCCTGGTCGAAGCCAAAGATCAACCGAAGTACGTCAACTCGCCCGAAACACCGATCTTCCAAAAAGGGCGGATCTTGTTCGCGCTCGACAGGGCCAAGCGGGCGATCATCGAGGAAAAGTACGCCATCGTTTGTGAAGGCCAGGTGGACGCCATTTCCTGCCATGAAGGTGGAATCGAGAACGTCGTCGCCCCGCAGGGCACCGCCTTGACGGAGCAACACGCTCGCATTCTCAAGCGTTACGCGGAGGAAGTGGTGCTGATGTTCGACGCCGACGATGCTGGCCAGAACGCAATCGTTCGCAGCGCCGAGCCTTTGTGGGAGGCAGGCGTCATCATCCGGGTAGCTGTGATCCCCGAAGGGCACGATCCCGACAGTTTTATAAAAACCTTTGGAGCTGCGAAGTTGAAACATCTGCTGGCCGAGACGCCGAGTTTTTTTGCTTATCTGCTCGACCGATTGTCCCGGCAACACGATCCACGCACCGAACGCGGTAAACTGCAGATCGCCCGGCAAATGGCTGCATGGCTCGCACGAATTCCAACACCCATCCTATTGGCAACCTATGCTCAGCAGACCGCGAAGCGACTCGACATTCACGAGGACGTGCTTCGGAAGGAAATCAGCAAAGCGGCCGGCAATCGACGCGAACGCCATGGGCCACTTGACACGGGCGAAACCGCTGAGACGGAGACCGATCCCAGTGAGAGCCGGCCTCGCGGCCTGCCCGCAGAGGAGATGTTGCTGCGGGCCATGCTGGCGGACGAACGCGTGATCGAAACGGTTGCCGAGCGCCTGGATAAGGCGTGGCTGAGCAACAGCGTGGCGGGCCAAACGATTCAAGACGCGCTCTGCCTTTACCATACTGGTCACTGGACGGGTCCCGGCGCGGTGCTCGATCAACCGGAAAACGAAAAGGCGAGCCGGCTTGTGTCGGAGTTGCTGCTGACCCCGCAGGTAACCAAACGTCCCCAAGTCGTCGCAGCCGATTGTCTGGCGACGCTGGAACGACAATGGCTGGAGCGGGGATTTCGACAACTCCAGAAGAAGTTGGAGCACCCCGGATTGGAGGCGGCGGAAAGAAATCGACTTCTTCAGCAGAGGCTTGACTTGCGCCGCAAACTAGACCATATTGCGCAACTTTCGTTGGAGAACAGGTAATTTACTCTGTCCAGTTGCAACCTTATGTCCAAGAATAACCATCGCAAGAAGTCTGCGAAGACGGAACCGCCGCAGCTCGATCGAGAGGAGAGGAACGAAAAGATCAAGGAGCTGATCAAGCTCGCCAAGGAACAAGGATATCTCACGTATGGCGACGTCAACGATATCCTGCCGGAGAACATCCTTTCCCCCGACGCTCTCGATGCCATTCTCATTCTGTTGCGCGGAATGGATATCGAGATCATTGATGCTTCGGAGGTGGATCGCTTCAAAAGGGAAGCCGAAGAAGAGAAGGAAACCCAAAAGGTTGATTCCCGCCTCGATATTCTCGACGACCCGGTCCGCATGTACCTGAAACAGATGGGCCAAGTCCCGTTGTTGACACGCGAACAAGAAGTGGAGATTTCCAAGCGCATCGAGACCGCTGAGACCCATGTCCGCCAAATCATCAACAATTTCGGCTTTACCGCCAAAGAACACGTCGCGTTGGCCAGACGATTGCTGACGGGCAAAGAACGCTTCGACCGTGTCATCATCGACAAGAAAATCGACAGCCGCGAACAATACATGCGCATCCTCCCACGGTTGCTGACCCAGGTGGAAAAGATGGATGCCCAGGTGGACGGCCGCTACGAAAAGGTCACGCGTTCGGGCCTGAGCAAGCGCGAGTGCGCGAAGCTCTACCGCGACTTCAAGAAGGCTGACACGGCCATCCACAAGCTCTTTGAACGATTCTATTTCAAACAGAAAGTTCTCGAAGAATTCGTCGAGAAAGCCAATGAGGTCCGCGAGAAATTCGATGAGACCTTGTTCCAGATTGAAACACTGGAAAACCTCCGCCGGTCGCCCGCGGCCGAATCCGAGGTCCGCAACGAAGAACGCAAACTAAAGAAGCTGGAGCTAACCGCGCGGATGACCACCGAAGAATTCATCAAGGCGCACGATGAATTGAAATCCTGGATGAAGAAGGCGGTGCAAGCCAAAAGCGAAATGGTCGAAGCCAACTTGCGCCTCGTCATCTCCATCGCCAAGAAGTACACCAATCGTGGCCTGTCGTTTCTCGACCTGATCCAGGAAGGCAACATGGGTTTGATGAAAGCGGTCGAGAAATTCGAATATCGGCGCGGCTACAAGTTCTCCACGTATGCCACCTGGTGGATCCGCCAGGCCATCACCCGTTCGATTGCCGATCAGGCCCGCACCATCCGCATTCCCGTGCACATGATCGAAACGATCAACAAATTGATGCGCGTCCAAAAGCAACTGCTCCAGGAATTCGGCCGGGAACCGACGCCCGAAGAGGTTGCCGAGGAAATGCAGATGCCGGTGGATCGCGTGCGCGCAGTACTGAAGATGGCCCAACAGCCGATCTCGTTGCAGTCCCCCATCGGCGACAGCGAAGATACCAGTTTTGGCGATCTCATTGAAGACAAGAGCGCCGAGAACCCGTCGGACATGGCGTCCTATTCCCTGCTCAAAGAAAAGCTCAACGATGTTCTGGACACCCTCACCGAACGCGAGCGCAAAGTGCTCATGCTCCGATTCGGTTTGGGCGACGGCTATTGCCGCACGCTCGAAGAGGTCGGCCGCCAATTCCGCGTCACCCGCGAACGCATCCGCCAAATCGAAGCCAAAGCGCTCCGCAAGATGCGGCACCCGACACGGTTGCGTCAGGTCGAAGGATTCCTCCAAGCTCAAGGATACTGAACTCGATTTGGGGGCCTTGTCTCAAGCCGACACTGCGAGTCGGCAAATTCAATGAAAGAAAGATGGAGGCACGCCTTTTCGCAGGGGCGGCTTATGGAGGCAACGGGATGAAAATCAGAAACCTAATTTGTATCGCCCTCGGTTGTACGATGGGAATGGCCGCTGCGTTCAACGCTCACGCTTGGGACGGCACCGGCCACATGCTGGTAGCGCAGATCGCACACGACCGGCTAAGCGAGAAGGCGCGCGCCCGCGTCGACGCGCTGGCCTCGCAACTTACCAGCAACGAGGTGCACTACAATTTCGTCACGGCTGCCTGCTGGGCTGATGATATCAAGGGAAGAGATTTTCCTTCTCCGCTCCATGGCCACTTTAAGCCATGGCATTACATCGATATCGGCTGCCTGCCCACGGACCCCGATGTGCTCGGACACCCCGCCGCTTTGACCGCAACCAACGGCGATGTCATTAGCGCGTTGAACTACTGCGTCGATCTGATCAAGAACCAGAAGACCACGGACCTGGTACCAAGCCAAGCCGTGGCGCTCGCTCTGGTTGAGCACTTTGTGGGGGACATTCACCAACCGCTGCACACGACCGCGCGCTACAATCCCCATCCGAAGCCAGACGACAGATACAGGGATGACGCCGGCGGCAATGGCGTGTCCGTGGCCAACCTTGCCGATACCCCTTGGGGGAAAAACCTTCACACGTTTTGGGATGAGGCCTACCGCCGGTCTTACAAGGACGGCGAAGTGATTGCGACCCCCCCGCTACAGGAAGCGACTGCAGTCGGCAGTCCGGAGATGAAGGAGTGGATGAAGGAGCTGAAGGCCGACACTCCCACCAACCCCGACCTGCAGTTCAACCCGAAGAAGTGGGCGTTGGGTTCACATGAAATCGCCTGCCAGCAGGTATATGGCACGCTGGGAGAACCGTACGGTGCACGTGACATCAAACTGACCGAAAAATACGTCACGACTGCTCAGAGCACAGCACGTCACCAATTGGTATTGGCGGGCTACCGTCTCGCCGCTCTGCTGAACAACCTGTACGGCAAATAGGAAATCAAAACGGGCTTCTGGCTTGCGAAGCAGCGGAGCAGAACGCAGAACCGTTCCGGACTGCTATACCGCCAACAAATCCGGCTCTCTACAGTCCCCGGAATGAAATCGACTCGCCACTTACTTGGCGTATTCGACCGCCCGGGTCTCACGTACAACCGTCACCTTGATCTGCCCCGGATATTGTAGCTCTTTCTCCACTTTCTTGCTGATGTCGCGCGCCAGTTGGACGGCGTCATTATCGCTAATGGAATTGGGTTGAACAAAAACGCGAATCTCGCGGCCCGCCTGCAAGGCGTAACTCCGTTCCACCCCCGGGAATCCATTGGCCAGCGCTTCGAGCTTTTCCAACCGCTGGATGTACAGATCCATGCTCTCGGTTCGGGCGCCGGGACGCGCTGCGCTGATGGCGTCTGCCGCGCTGGCTAGAACGCCATAGATCGTCATCGGCTCGACTTCGTGATGGTGACAGGCAACACCCTGCCAGACTTCCTCCGGTTCACCGTATTTCTTGAGCAACGCCGCGCCAATTGTGGCATGCGAACCTTCGATTTCATGGTCCACCGCCTTCCCGATGTCGTGAAACAAACCCACGCGCTTGGCGATCTGCTGGCTGAGACCCAACTCCACCGCCATCATTCCTTCGATCTCCGCCACTTCAATGGAGTGATCGAGCACGTTCTGAGTAAAACTATGACGAAATTTCAGCCGCCCGAGCAGCTTGGTGACTTCCGGATGCACCTTCTGCAAGGCCAGGCGGATGACGGCATTCTCGCCCTCCTTGTGGATCAATCCCTCCAATTCCTCCTTGACTTTGGCAACCTCCTCCTCGATGCGGGCTGGATTGATGCGGCCATCCGTCACCAGCCGCTCCAAAGTCTGCCGCGCCAACTCGCGTCGCACGGGATCAAACCCGCTGAGGACCACCGCTTGCGGCGTGTCGTCGATGACCACGTTGATCCCCGTAGCCGCTTCGAATGCGCGAATATTGCGCCCTTCACGACCGATAATGCGGCCTTTCATTTCCTCGTTGGGCAAGGTGATCGTGCAACTCGTCGCTGTCTGCACGTGACCGGACGCACAACGTTCGATGACGGTCGTGATCGTGCGTTTGGCTTCCCGTTCGGCTTCCTGTTTCGCTTCGTCGATAATCCGGCGCGCCATGGCTGCCGCTTCGGCTTTCACATCCTCTTCCTGTTGGGACAGCAGCAGTTTCCTGGCGTCTTCCACGCTCAGACCGGCCGTGCGCTGCAACTCCTGCTGCGTGAGCCGTTTGAGATCCTCGATTTCCGTCTGCAACCGATGCAACTCATTCTCGCGGTCCACAACCCGCGCTTCCCTTGTGGTGACCTCTTCCATCTTGCGGTCGAACAGATCCACTTTTCGGTCCAGAATCGCCTCGCGTTGCATCACGCGCTTTTCGATTTCACTAAGTTCCTGGCGACGGTCTTTTATTTCTTTCTCAAACAACTCACGCGTTTTGAATGTTTCCTCCTGGGCTTTCAATCGCGCATCGCGGACCGTATCTTCCGCTTCCTTGCGCGCGGCTTGGACGATCCCGCCCGCTTTTCTTGTATCGGCGTCTGCTTTGGCGCGGCTGATAAACCAGCCAATCACCACGCCGACCACAAGGGCGATGAGACCAACAATAATGATGTTATTCATGGTCAGTTACCCTTGGTTTCAACCACTCTTTTTTCGGTCACGATGAAATCCACCCGGGCGTCGTGCGCTTCGGCGGGGACTTCGTTCAGTATTTGGAAATCGTAGGCCAGCGCAATCCTGGCGCCGTGCGCTCCGCGCAGCAATGCGTCGTAAAACCCCTGCCCTCGCCCCAGCCGATTTCCCGTCAAATCGAACGCCAAGCCCGGCACCAGCCAAGCCTCCACCTGCTCGGTCGTCACAACCTGCCCATTCTTGGGTTCGAGAATTCCAAATTTGCCGGCGGCCAGGTCTGCATCCGGATCGTGGATCTCCGCTAACCGGTACCACTCGCCGTCGAAAGCCGGCGCACACACCTGCCGGCCCATCGCCAGCAATTGCCGGATCAAGCCGCGTGTTTCCACCTCGTTACGGGTGGATACGTATGCGCTTATGCACTTGGCCACGTTGAACTCTTCGAGCACTGCCAGCCGCTCCCAGATCGCTGCGCTCTTACTGCGCACGTCTGCCTCCGTTAATGCGGCCAACTGTCGGCGCATCCGGTTGCGCAAGTCCTGCTTTCTTGGAGGAGCCGATTCCATTCGCGATCGGTCGTGCCTACGAACCGCTCCTCCGAGCTAATTGTTGCTTCCACTTCTCCATGCGCTCGCGAACCTTCAGCTCGAATCCTTGATCGCCAGGTTCGTAATACGTACGCTTTTCCGGCAAATGTTCCTGTTGGACCACATGTCCTTCGAAATCGTGGGCGTACTTGTAATCTTTCCCATGACCGAGCCGGGCCGAGCCCTTGTAATGCGTGTCCTTCAGACGTTGCGGCACTTCCAAAGTCCGGCCCTGTTCCACGTCGGCCTTCGCGCTCCAAATCCCTTTGGCGCTCGCATTCGATTTCGGCGCCGTCGCGCAATAAACCGTCGCTTCCGCCAGTGGCAACTCGCCTTCGGGCCAACCAATAAACTCCACCGCCTGATGCGCCGCGACCGAAATGACCAGCGCCTGCGGGTCGGCCAGACCGATGTCTTCCGCTGCCAGAATTACAATCCGCCGTGCAATGAATCGCGGGTCCTCGCCGGCCACCACCATCTTCGCCAGCCAATAAAGTGCTGCGTCAGGGTCGCTCCCGCGCATCGACTTGATGAAAGCCGAGATCGTATCGTAATGCTCGTCTTCGTCGGCATCGTACACCACCGCCTTTTTCTGGATTGATTCTTCGGCGACCACTTTGGTGATGTGACCGTCCGTTGTCGTCAACGCGGCGACCTCGAGTGAGTTGAGCGCCTTGCGTGCGTCGCCGTCCGACGCAATCGCGAGAAACTCGAGCGCCTCGGAGTCCAGCTTCACTTTCTGGTTGCCGAGGCCGCGCTCCTTGTCGGCCAATGCGCGCTTCAACAATTCCTTGATATCTTCCGGCGTCAGCGGTTTGAGTTGAAAAATCTGCGAACGCGACACGAGGGGCGAGTTGACATAGAAAAAGGGGTTGTGTGTTGTCGCGCCGATCAGTCGCACGACTCCGTTCTCCACATCGGGCAGTAATACATCTTGTTGTGCCTTGTTGAACCGGTGGATTTCGTCGATGAAAAGAATCGTCCTCTGTCCGGAATTGGCCAAGCGGTTGGCGGCGGTGGCAATAACGCGGCGAATATCGGCGACATTTGATTCGACACCGCTCAGCCGCTCAAATTTGCACTTGGTAACATTGGCGATGACGTAGGCCAGGGAGGTCTTACCGGTTCCCGGCGGCCCGTAGAGAATGATGGAGCTAATCCGATCTGCCTTGATCGCGCGCCAGAGCAACTTTCCCGGACCGAGGATATGGCGTTGTCCGACGAAGTCTTCGAGGGTTTGCGGACGCATCCGCGTGGCCAGTGGCGCGTTCCTGAGGTTGACCGCTTCCAACCCCGAGGCGGGTTCCATCGACTGCTTTGAAAAGAGGTTCTCGGACATGGCACCAATCTTCGTCCACGGTGCGAAATGCCACATGAAGAGAGCCGCCGGCACGAGGCCGCGTGGTCTAAAAACGAAATACCCCGCCGTAATGCCGTTTCAACGATATCTTTGAACCCCTAATAATAAGGGACGCTCTGTCGACGATTTATCTGCTTCCTGAAAAGGCATGCAGTCCACCGCCGAACCCCGAGCTCCGTCAATGACGGTGTTGGCTCAAAGAATCCTCGTTTGTCACGAGCATGGCAGGGTATTCCGAAAATCTTGCTCTAACAAAGAACACCGGCGACCTTTGTCGCCCTCGACATCATTTGTTTTAAACTCTTTAGCTGTCGAATTCAAGACTATTCTGCTCCGCAAGCAACCCCGCACATGCCGGTCAACTCTCACGTATCTCACACTGCAACGCCTGCTGTAACCAACGCTTCAACTGTTCATGGGACTGATTGACTTCCGCATCCGTCAGCGTTCGGTCCGGCGCGCGAAACGTCAACGAGTACGCCATGGATTTCTTACCCGTCGGTATTGAACTCCCTCGAAAAATATCAAAAATTTCCACTTTCTCCAAGAACTTATTTCGATTCCTCTCGATGGCAGCCATCACGTCGGCATGGGTTACCGCCTCGTTAACAACCAGTGCCATGTCGCGCACGACCGCGGGAAACTTGGGCAATTCACGGAATGTTGTTTCGCGCTCAGCCTTCGAAATCAACGGCGCTAACTCCAATTCGGCGACAAACACCGCGTCGCGTAAATCCAGCTTCTTGGCCTGTGACGGCGAAATCTGACGAATCTCGCCGGAAGCACCCAGAACTTCCAGCGCACCCTTCACGTCGTAGTAATCCAGCTTCGCCTCGCGCACCGTCGTCTCCCACGAATGCGGCTCCCGACGCCCGGTCACCGCCAACGCCAAACGCAATGATTCCTTGCCGTCCGCGGCAAAGACACGCCCGATTTCAAAAAGTTTCACATCGAACAAATGCCGCGATACGTTCGTTCTCAAATTCGCCAGCAACCCCGGCACCAGCGCCGAGCGCAATGCTTGCTGATCGGCGTTCAGTGGATTCTGTAATTTCAACTCACCCTCACTGACGAGCGTCTGATTCTGCGCTTCGTGAAATCCCAGCGCGGTCAATGTCTGACGCACTTGCGTCAGCCGATCCCACCTCGCGTCGAACTCCGATATCGCTGCCGTTGCCGGTTGCATCTTGGCGGGAATCTTTTCGACGCCGTAAATCCGACACACTTCCTCAATCAAATCCGCCTCGCGCTCCAGGTCCACGCGAAACGTCGGGACCTCGACTTCAACGCCGTCGGTTGTGGATGAAGCGACGTTCATTCCCAAGCCCACAAAAATCCTTTTCACCGCTTCCGCCGGCACTTCGATTCTGAGCAACCGGTTCACTTGTGAAAACCGGCAACGCACCTTCCGCTTCACAACCGGTTTCGCCAGCGCGTCGATGATTCCACGAGCGATCTGTCCGCCAGCCGTTTCCTGGATCAATTGCGTCGCCCGGTTGCTTGCCCAAATTACACCGTCAATATCCGCGCCGCGCTCGAACCGATAACTCGACTCGCTCGACAGCCCGAGCTTCTTGGAAGTCTTACGAACGTTCGGCGGCGTGAAATACGCACTCTCCAACAACACGTCGGTCGTGCCGGCGTTGATCTCGCTTTCCTTGCCGCCCATGACGCCGGCCAATGCCACGGCCTTTTTCGCATCGGCGATTACCAGCATTTCAGACGAAAGCTCGTGCTGGCTGTCGTCGATGGCGACGAATCTCTCGCCGCTGGTCGCGCGCCGCACCACGATCCGGTTTTCGCCCAGTAAATTGAAATCGAATGCGTGCAGAGGCTGACCGCATTCCAGCATCACGTAATTGGTCACATCCACGACGTTGTTGATCGACCGCATCCCGACCTTCTCCAGCGTCCGCTTCAACCACCCCGGGCTCGGCCCGATCTTCACCCCGCGAATCACCCGCGCTGTGTAACGCGGACAAAGTTCTGGCGCTTCCACCTTCACGCTCGTCAGCTTCTCTGTGTTTTCTGTGCCCTCTTTGATAGAAATCTCCGGCAGCCGCAATGGCTTCCCGGTCAGGGCCGCCACTTCCCGAGCAATGCCAATCACGCTCAACCAATCCGACCGATTGGGTGTCACCTCGATATCGAACAAGGTATCCGCGCCGCCAAGCGCTTCGCTCAGCTTAATGCCAACCTGCGTGTCCGCAGGCAGAATTAGCAAACCGTCAACGTCGCCTTTTGGCAATCCGAGTTCTTCCGGCGAACACATCATGCCTTGCGACTCGACGCCGCGCAGCTTGGCGAGCTTGAGCGTCAGTCCGTTGGGCAACGTCGTTCCCGGCAAGGCCAACGGCACCTTGTCGCCGACTTTATAATTCTTCGCGCCGCAAACGATCTGGCGTTCGGTCTGTCCATCGGTCACGCGGCAAACACTGAGCTTGTCAGCATTCGGATGCTTTTCGCTGGACAGAATCTGGCAGATGACCACTTCTTTGAGTGCGCCGCCGCCGATCTCGACCACGTTCTCAACCTCGATTCCCGCAAACGTCAGTTTCTCCGCCAGCTCCTGCGGCGACCAATCAAACTCGACGCACTGCTTCAGCCAGTTGTAGGTGAATTTCATCTGAGGCCGCTGACTTTACCGATTCGGGCGCTGGGCGTCTAGACATTAGGTGCAGTCCTTCACAACTGTAGGCCGACTCTGCGAGTCGGCGAGACGTGCTTGTTCAAATGGGGAACGCCGACT